>DATFSK010000090.1:0-97002 GCA_035262645.1 Terriglobales bacterium | reverse complement strand
CGCCAACCATGATCGCATCGCTGGCATGCCGCAGTTGCTGCACATGGGCGCGCGCCGCCTCGCTGGTGATCCATCCGCCGCTGGGCGTTAGAGACGAGGAGCCGGCATCATCGAGCTCGGCCGGCGGTGGCGCGATCTTGCCGTCCAGCGTCATTGCCGTTTTCAACGTGACAAAGGGGACCTTCCGCCGAATGTAACTGGCAAAGGCCTCATTCAGCTTTCTTGCTTCGGCTTGGCAGACGCCTTCGCAGACTTCAACGCCTGCATCGCGCAGCCTGGCGAGTCCCTGGCCGGCAACGAGCGGATTCGGGTCGCGCATCGCGCAAACCACCCGCTTAACCGCCGCGGCAATCACAGCGTCCGCACAAGGACCGGTGCGGCCATGATGCGAGCAGGGCTCGAGGTTCAGATACAACGTTGCACCTTTCGCACTGTCGCCAGCTTGCTCGATGGCAAGCGCCTCAGCATGTTTGCGGCCGCTGTAGGTGTGCGTCCCGCGGCCAACTATCTCGCCCTTGCGCGCGACCACTATCGCGCCAACGCAGGGATTGGGGGATGCCAGCGCGATGCCTTCCCTGGCCAGCTCCAATGCCTGCTGCATGAACTGCTCGTCAGTTGGCTCAGTGTTCATCAATTGAATAGCGAGTCCACAAAATCCTGCGGATTGAATGGCAGCAGGTCGCCCACCTTCTCGCCCACGCCTACGTAGCGCACCGGCAGTCCCAGCTCCTTGCAGATGGCGACTACGACGCCGCCTTTTGCCGTGCCATCGAGTTTGGTGAGGACGATGCCCGTCACGCCCGCCGATTGCGTGAACAGTCGCGCCTGCTGCAAACCGTTTTGACCGGTCGTCGCGTCCATCACCAGCAGCGTCTCGTGCGGAGCACTGGCGCTGAAGCGCTGCGCCGTGCGGCGCATCTTCGCGAGCTCTTCCATGAGGCTGCTCTTGGTATGCAGGCGCCCTGCGGTATCGACGATCACGTAATCTGTATTGCGGGCCTTGGCCGCCTGTAGCGCGTCAAACAACACCGCCGCGGGATCGCCGCCGGGCTTGTTCTTGATGACTTCTGTCCCGGTGCGATCGCCCCATACTTCGAGCTGCTCGATGGCGGCGGCGCGGAAAGTATCGGCGGCGGCGAGTAAGACGGTTTTTCCTTGAGCACGCAACAGGTGCGCGAGCTTGCCAATGGACGTGGTCTTGCCGGTACCATTCACGCCCACGACCAGGACCACTTCGGGTTCGCCGTCAACCTTCTGCACTGGCTGTTTGTCGGCGGCATTCAGGATCGCCAGCAATTCGTTCTTCAGAACGAGCTTGAGTTCTTCGACATTGGCGACCTGACGGCGATCGACTTTCTCCCGCAAAGCTTCAAGGACGGTTGCCGTCGTCGCGGTGCCGAGGTCGGCAGAGATCAATGTCGCTTCCAGATCGTCCAGAGTTTCGCGATCGATTTCCTTACGGAAAGCAACAACGTCGTCGATGCGCTCGCTGAGGCTTTCGCGCGTGCGCGTGACTGCCTCTTTCATGCGCTGCAGAAAACTTGGCTTTTCTTCGGTGCTGCCGAACAGGGTTTGAATCATGAATGCGTCCGTTGCGCCAGGCGAAAGCTACTTCATGCGATAGGACAATCTGCAAATGCGGGCAGAATTCGTCATGAAACTTCATTATAGACAAGCAGTCTCAGTCACACAGTTGCTCGCGAACCTATGGGTTTGAAGAGTGCCGGCAGCCGGAGGCGGAAAAGTTGTAAGCGGTGCGCAAAAAAGCGGCCTTGCCCCAAAGGACAAGGCCGCGAAGCCAGAGTGTAAACTGCCGCTTACCGCATAACGTTGGGAGTTGCGATGTATCCGGTGCAGGTTCCGTTGGCAACGTGTGCTGCGACGAACGAGTTAAAGTCCGACAGCCCAAGTGAACCATTGGAATTGCCGATGACAGCCGTGAACGTCGTCTGACATCCGGTCCCGTCCTCGGCGCAGCCGCTGCCGCCGTTCAGGCCGGTGAACAACGTGTTGGCAAACGTGCCAAAGCCGTCTTCCTGCTGTGATCCGCCGAGCGACGCGCCACCCACCCCGGAGCTACAACCTGTGCCGAAGTTGAAACAGCTCAGGAAGAACCCGTTGTTGACATCGCTGTTGAAGCCCATGCGGTCAATCTGGAAATCCGCTCCGGCACCCGACAACTGCACGGTGACAACCAGGTCGCCCGTGAAACTGCCCGAGCCCAGCGCCACATCCAACGATCCGCAAGGATTCAGCGTGGAACATGGAATTAGACCGGGACTATTGCTCTGGGTGAAAGAGACGAGAAGGTCATTGAGCGAGTGTGGAACGAATCTCGGCAAGCCTTCTTCATACCTCTTCAGGCGGAGAGGAAGTGTCTGCCCGCAGACACCTGTATCGGCAACAATCGTTCCGCCCTGGATTTCCATTGGCGAGAAAGCATGGGGAACCGTGGGGAACTTCTGCAATGGAAGGCCGGTAACCCCGAGGGTGAGGCTAACCGTGCCGCCGAAGGGGAAGAATTGAGCAAAGGTGCCCCCGGTTGCAGTGAACGCACCCGCCATGGTCGAAGTGAATCCCACCGTTGGTGATACGGTCGTAAACGTCATCAAGCCGGTCAGCGTGCCTTGTGGCGAGCTGTAGGTAAAGGTGATGGGCGCTGTCTGATTGACGGCAGAGCTTCCGTCTGCCTGCACCGTCAAAGAAAAAGGACCGGCAAAGCCGCCCTGCACCGGAATTGTGGCCGGGGCGCTAATCGAGTAATTTCCGCTCGATGACAAATCTCCCGTACCGTTGGCGGTTGCTATCGCCAGGTTACAGGTGCCGCCGGAACAATTGGGAAAGGGAGGGCCGGGCATCGTCAAACTGATGTGGTTACTTCCTCCACCGAAGAAGAACGAATTGACGATTCCATCGTTGAGGTTAAGTTGGTTTTGTGCGAGCGCCGGGGTTACCATCCCCAACGCCACCACCACAATTAATACGACAAACAAGGTTTTTTTGGCCCCTTTCATATCGCCTCCAAGAAAAATCATCGATTTGTTTTGCGCACAGAACCGCAAGCAGCCAGGGCGGAAAGCTACGCGCACAAAGCCACATCATTCGTCCGAATGAGCCAGGGGGAGCGTGACACAAATCCGCTCACGTCAGGATTTACGTCATCGGGAGACAGCCGGTACTTACGCTTTTCCGCATTCGCCCGGCTCAACGTGCCTGGCCGGAAGCGCGGCTCCGAGGATTTGTCAAACTGACCACTGCCCCACGACAGGAGTTGACAAAGCCGCGGATCAGGGCGGACTCAATTCCCAGCTTTACTTGGGTTAATTAGCTGACCTGGGAGAGGCCATCCTAAATATCAATGCGGGAAGTGTAGGCAGCTTTTTTCGGGAAGTCTATAGAACTTTCGGAGAAAACTTATAGGACGAAAGAGCCTATCTCTTTGGTAACAAGGACTAATGTGTCTGGCGAAGTGGTAGTTTCAGGCTATGGCCTATTCGGAAATAGGTTGAAGTTTGGGCAGCATTTGCGGTAGATGCACTCCTATTGCCAATAGTTTACGTCTCTTTAATATCGAGTAACCACGAAGTAACCGACCTGCTTGTCTGTAGGATATCCCACAGAGTAAGAGCCACACTGAAACCGGGACGGCGTCTATCGAATCTCAATCACGCTTCCGCCCGCCGACTCCTGGACCTCCCTCGTGCGCTCGATCACCCGGCGCGTGAAGGCGAACATCGATTTTGCATGTGGTGATTGGTCGCCTTCGAGGACGATAGGATGACCAGCATCGCCGCCTTTGCGGATGTCAGGGTCGAGTTCTATGGATCCCAGGAAGGGAACGCTGAACTGCTGCGCCGTGCGCTCGCCCCCACCCTTGGAGAAGACATCGATCTCGTGACCGCAGTGCGGGCAAACGAAGTAGCTCATGTTTTCGACAATACCGAGAATGTCGACCTTGACCTGCTTGAACATCTCGATAGCCTTGCGTGCGTCTTGCAGCGAGACGTCGCTGGGCGTGGTGACAACGACGGCGCCGGTCAGCGGGACTGTCTGCACCAGGGAGATGACTACATCGCCAGTACCTGGCGGCAGATCGACCACAAGGTAGTCAAGTTGGCCCCACTCTACCTGGCCGAGAAACTGCTTAATGATGGAGTGAAGCATCGGTCCACGCCAAACCAGCGGCTTGTCGCCTGGGCTGAGGAAGCCGACAGAGATGACCTTCATGCCGTAGCGTTCCGGCGGAATAATACGGTTCTCGCCCGCGACACTTGGAGGTTCGCTTGAGCCAAGCATCAGGGGAACATTCGGACCGTAAACATCGGCATCGAGTAGTCCGACCTTGTTGCCCATGCGAGCGAGTGCGATCCCAAGGTTCACCGCCAGTGTGGTTTTACCGACGCCGCCCTTGCCAGAGCCGACGGCTATGATGCTGCTGACGCCGGGCAGAGCCTGCGGTTCAGGCTGCTGTCCCGGCATGTGGGGATGCGTATGAGAGCTCACGGGCGTGTTCCTGATGGGGCTAGTATCAAGTGCGCAAACCTTGATTATACGCTGTGATGGCCCTCTGACTTCTTGCGGCTAACAACCGGTCGCGGACGAAACTGCGAGTACAGAGTGCAAGCTGATCGCAATGGAGTCAGCTCAAAATGCATGGCTCAAGATCCCACCCGGCCGGTTTACAAATCGTTACACACAGGATGCGGCGAATTGCCCGGCTGCTTCGTATCTTCAACTAGAGTGCTTGCGCCTGTCGTGGAAAGTGGCGCATCGAATTCAATACACATGAGCTCATCCTCAGGATCCGAAGCCATACATACAGAGAACGTCTGTCGCTACTACACAATGGGCAACAGCACGATCCGCGCGGTCGACGGGATCTCCGTCAGCATCGAACGGGGCGAGTTTGTCGCCTTGCTTGGACAGTCCGGATCGGGAAAATCGACGCTGTTGAATCTGCTTGCCGGACTGGATCGGCCGACGTCCGGTTCCGTCGTCGTGCAGGGTCGCGATCTGGCGAAGATGTCTCCCGAGGAGCTGGCGCAGTATCGGCGAAATGATGTCGGCATGGTCTTCCAGGCATTCCACCTCATTCCGACAATGACCATTACGGAGAATGTCGAGCTGCCGATGCGCTTTGCCGAGGTGGACCGATCCGAGCGCGCTCAGCGAGTTCGGGAATCACTGGAACGCGTGGGGTTGGGAAAGCGGCTCGAGCACCGGCCTTCTGAGCTCTCGGGTGGCGAGCAGCAGCGCGTCTCGTTGGCCCGCGCTCTGGCAAATCGGCCATCGATCCTGCTCGCCGACGAGCCGACGGGGAACCTCGACAGCCGCACCGGGGAGGACATCCTGAATCTAATTCGCGATGTAAGTCTTTCGCTGGGCATGACGGTGGTGATGGTGACGCACGAGCGCGCCCTGGCTGAACGCTTTGCGCAGCGGCTGATCTTCCTGGGCGACGGTAAGCTCATCTCGCAGGAGGCGTTGGCATGAAGGGTTACGACCTCCTCGATCTGGCAGTGCGCAACCTGCGGCAGTCGAAGCTGCGCAACGGGCTGACCACCGTCGGCATTTCCGTCGGAGTGGCGTCGCTGGTGGCCATGCTGTCACTCGGCGTGGGGCTGCAGCAGCTGGCGACCCGTCGGCTTGCAGGCTCAGGAATGTTCGACACGGTGTTTGTTACCTCGAAACAGGATTTTCGCGACTTCGATCGCGATGAAGAGAAGAAGGACCAGCACCCGGAGAACGCTCCTGTGCTCGACGAGCCTGCGCGCGTAAAGATGGCGCAGCTGAAGTATGTAACGGAAGTTGAGCCGGAGATTCGCGTCATGGGCGAGATCGTTTGCAACGGCCAAAGTCATTTCGGGTTCGTTACCGGCCTGCCCATGTCGGCGCGCGAGAACGAAGCCTTCGACAACATGCAAGGCGAGTTTTTCTCCAGCTCCGATGCGAACCAAGTCATCCTGCTCAAAGATTTCGCGAAGGAACTTGAGCCTGGTAATCCGTCGGCGCTGATCGGTCACGAAGTGACGCTTCGTTACGGAGAACATCAACAGCTGGCGGCGGATTCGGATGGCGCGGGGCGGCCACAGCTCTCGGGCGAAGCCAGTGGCAGCGACTCCGCGAGCGACAATTACGGTTTCTCCGTCGTTCGCAAGACGCAATCGCTGAAGGTAGTCGGAATTGTCGACGAAGAACCTTACGGCGGTATGCGCACAGTATCGCGCGGGCGAATTTTCCTGCCGGTCGACCTTACCGAAAAGCTGAATATGGCGCAGTTCACCGACATGCGTAGCTCGCTGCGCGGCGGCGGCAAGAATTACATGACGCTGACGGTGCGCGTGAAAGATCCGGCAAAGGTCGCGCAGGTGCAGGACGCGATCAAGCAGATGGGCTTTCGCACCTTTTCCATCCTGGATGCAACCAAGAGCCTGCGGCGCTTCTTCACCGTACTCGACCTGTTTCTCGGCATATTTGGCTCGCTGGCCCTCGCTGTCGCAACACTTGCGATTATCAATACCCTGGTGATGGCGGTGCTGGAGCGGCGGCGTGAGATCGGAGTTATGAAGGCCATTGGCGCAAGTGACAGCGATGTGAAGCGGCTGTTCTTCGCCGAAGCCGGCGCCATGGGCTTCTTCGGCGGGCTGCTCGGAATCGGGCTCGGCTTTGCAATCGGCAAGGCGATTAACGTGGGCACGGGAATTTATCTCCGCAATCATCAATTGCCGGCCGAACCGGTCTGGATCCTGCCGACATGGCTGATCGGGGCGGCGATTGCCTTTTCGATTCTGGTCAGTCTTTTGGCGGGACTGTATCCCGCCAGCCGCGCGGCCCGGCTGGATCCGGTGCAGACGTTGAAGTACGAATGAATTAGGGCTACATTTTGCCGCATTATTTATGGCATAATGTAGGTTAGGTAGAGACGAATGTCAGTCCTTCATCAGCAGATCGGTCAGTGGTTAGGCGTGCCGGTCCCCAAGACCGAGCAGCAGATGCTGGAGATCGTTGAGCATCAGCTTCCGACCTCGGCCATCAACCGGATCGTTGCACTGGGCATAACTCGGGCCGAAATCGATGGGCTGGTGATTCCGCTGCGCACATTGCAGCATCGCCGCTCGCGCCGCGAAAAGCTCACGGTCGAGGAGTCGGACCGCGTTTTTCGGGTCGCCCGCCTGCTCTCGCAGGCAGAATCGGTCTACGGTTCGCGCGAGCGGGCGCTCGCCTGGCTTCGACGCACGCATCCGCGGCTGCGCAACCGCACCCCTCTGGAAATGGCGAAGACGGACACCGGCAGCCGCATCGTCGAAGAACTGCTCGTCCAGATCGACGAGGGCATGTTCGTTTGACAAAGCTGTGGCGCGTCAGCCGGCATCGCGACCTCAACGGCGCAGGCGGGCTGCGTGCTCCAGGACGCTGGCATGAGCGCGGCCAGCCGGTTGTGTATCTCGCCGAAAGCCCGGCAGGAGCGCTGCTGGAAGTCTGCGTTCACACCAGCGCCAATGATGTTCCTCCCCGCTACACACTGCTGACGTTGGAGGTTGGGGCGCGGGTTGCGGCCTCGCATCTGAATGCGGGCACATTGCCGAAGAATTGGATCGAGCGCCAGGAGGTAACACGGGAGATTGGTTCAGCCTGGTTGCGCGATGCGCGTTCTGCGCTGTTTCGTGTCCCAAGCGCGCTGGTTCCCGCCACATTCAACGTACTCTTGAACCCGCTTCATCCCGATGCGGCACGCATCCGCATCCAATCTGCTGTTCCGTATCCCTTCGATCCGAGAATCAAGAAATGAGAATGCGCGTGGTAAATAGATTCCTGCCGATAGCGCGAACCTGTTTCCCCTTTGGCATGCTGCTCGCGGTAATGGCGTTTGCCCCGTTCTTGCGAGCGCAAGGCCGAGCCGAGTGTTCGATTATCAAATCGCAAGTACTGGCACGTCCTATCCGCTACTGCGCGTTCCTGCCACCCAGCTTTGATCAGGACAAGACGCGGCGCTACCCGGTGCTGTACTTCTTCCACGGACTCGGCGACAACGAGCAGTCGCTGCTCAATTCCGGTGGATGGGACATCGTTTCCGACTTGCGCAGCAAGGGGAAGATCGGCGATTTCGTCATCCTCGCGCCCGGCGCGGGACATACCTTCTACGTCAACTCCGAGGATGGCAAGGTCCGTTACGAAGACTTCTTGACGAAAGAGTTTATGCCGGAGATGGAGAAGAAGTACCGCGCCGAAGGGACCCGAGCATCGCGCGGCGTTACCGGCGTGTCGATGGGAGGTTACGGAGCGTTGCGGCTTGCCTTCAAGCATCCCGACGATTTTGCCGCGGTGAGTGCGCAGATGCCGGCGCTGATTACCGACCTGCCTAAGGACATGGCCGAAAGCTCTCCGGATTCGCCCGGAGCGGCGCTGGCGCAGGTCTATGGTGCGCCATTCAATCGTTCGTACTTCGATCGCAATAATGTTTTTTACTTCGCGCGCTCGGACAGCGCCGCCGCCCTGAAGCGGATGAAGATCTACTTCGACGTGGGAAACAACGACGATTACGGCTTCGAGCAGGGCGCACAGCAACTCGATCGGCTGCTGAAGTCGCGGGACATTCCGCATGAGTTTCATATTTACCCCGGACGGCACGACGTGGAGTTCGTGGTGCGGCATTTCGGGGAGGTTATGGAATTTCAGTGGAAGGCGATCGGGGCAGGAAAGTAGCAGTGTAGCGTTGCTCATGAGATTGCGAGCGCCTGCCGATCTGGAGATCCGCGGCACAGCCCATATGTCGTCGGCGCTACGGCTCACGCAGATTAGCGCTGCGGTCTGTTTTCAGCTGTGTTGAAGAGCCACATGGAATGATCGATTGCGCGCTGCGGTCGGTACGCCCACAGCCAGCGGTAGCTTTCGGCATCGTCGAACACTTGTCCCGACAGGCAGCTTCCGCCGATGACGACCTTGCCGCGCACCTGCTCAAATGGCGCAAGCGGCTTCGCCTTAATGCCGTATAGCTTGGGATCGACCGAGCCGAAGTAGGCCAGTCTCAGATCTTCAGCGGGATGCTGTTGTTCATACTCGCGCAGCGCGATGAGTCCCTGTCCCCAGTCCAGGTTGCTGTCGGTGAGCAGACGCCAACTCGTTTCCGGCTTCACGAAGATATTGAAGTAGGCCAGGTAGTCGGGCGCGTAGCGCAGGCAATCGGCCGCGTTGAGGCAGACCAGCAGGATGAGCGCGGCCATAGCTGCGCGATGTTGACGAGCGTGCTCCCAGATGCCCCCGGCGATCATCAGCGCGAAAGGATAAAGCGGCAGGATGTGGCGTTCGCCAATACCAAAGTGTGACTGAAAAGCGAAGACGAAGAACACCAGTGCGAAGGTCCAGAAGATGAACAGATCGTTGGAGGCGCGCACGCTTCTGCCGAGCCCAAAGAGAAAACTAAGGGCGAAGAGCAGCAGAAGAATCGTCGGCCACTTCAGCCCGATGACGACCGGATAGTAAAGTTTGGGCGCCCCCGCCCGGTAGACGCTCCCCAGGAACCATGCTTCGCGACCGCGGTGACTGCTCAGCGCTACTTCGCGCAGGCCCTCGAAGTATTCGCCCGCGGGAACGTACAGGTCGAGCTTCAGCTTCGATTTCGTCGCCCAGGTTTTTGTCTCGCGCTTGGGAAAGCTCGCGACCACCTGTCCATTTCCAACTTTCACATGCGAGACGTGGAACAGATATCCGGCCCACCAGATAAGCAATGCGACGACGAGCGCCGCCAGCACAGGTCTCCACGGCGAAACGTCACCGTACCTGCCGCTGTGAATGAACAACATCAACACTAATGCCAGCAGCAGCTCGGGAGGCGTGTAGAGCTTCGATAGCATCAGGCCGCCGAGAACGAGGCCCATGAGCGCGGTTTGAAGGCGACTGGGGTTTTGCCGCCAACGAACAAGTTGCCAGGCTGTGAGGAAAACGAAGAGCGCACCAATGCCGTCGGTGGTAGCTACGGAAAAGTTTGCAATGAGCGACGGCGTGAACGCGAATAGCGCGAGTGCGACATTGGCCGCGCCTTCGGAGAAGATACGCCGAGTCGCGAACCACAACGTAAGTCCGAGCGCCAGGCCCAACAATGTGTTCATGGGACGCGTGTGCCGCGCGATCCATTCCGCGCCAGGCTGGATTGCGGTCACGCGATAGCCGCGAGCAAGTGGCTGCTGCGTGATCTCGACCTGCGAGCGCGCGATGGGAAGCGTGAGCCAGAAACGTCCCAGCGGCGGATGGTCGGTCCACATCTGGAAGCGCCCCTGATGCCATGCTTCGAGTCCGGCGATGATGTGGCCAGGTTCGTCATAGGTGAGAGATTGTGTCTTGATGAACCAGAGCGACTGTGCGGCGAATGCGGCCAGCAGCAGAGTGGGGATACAGAGGCGAATCAGCCAGTGTGCAGATTTCTCAGCGACCGGCTCCGTGGCTGTCGGAAGGGCAGTGGCGTCCACGCGCGTACCTACGGCACGTCGACCGCGGCGGGATCCTGAAACATGCGATCCAGCGCGATCGCCAGCCCGAAGTAGAAGTAGAGAATCATCGCCACCGATTCTATTCCCAGGTCATAGTGAACCAGTGCGGTCGTCTGATAGGCGAGAAAGCTGGCCAGGATTCCGGCAGCTGCGCCCGCAGCGAAACGGCTGCGTTCGCGCCAACGGCGGACCAGGCGAAACAGAAAGACGATGTAGGCGATGACGAACCATAGCCACGCTGCGGCAGCCGGCAAGCCACGTTCGACGGCGATCTGGATCACGTCGTTGTGGAAGTGGCTCTCATCGTGGAAGAAGGTGAATGCCCGGATATTCCACGAGGCCCAGTGGTTGCGAATGGTCTCCATGCCGACGCCGAAGAGCGGATGTTCGCGAATGAGCCGCAGACCGTCTTCCCACATCATGGTGCGGAAGTGCGTGCCGGGATCGCTGGTGCCCAGCCACTGCGGCCCTCGAGTGTGGCGTATCCAGGCCACAGAAGCCAGCATAAGCGCGAGAAGCACAATGGTGGCCCATCTTCGCGAACGCTTGCCGGCGAGCATCAGCAACGCGACGAAGGCTCCGACGGCGAGCCCGCCGAGAGCGGCCCGCGTTTCGGTGAGGAACAGAGTCGCTGTGAGTGCAAGAAGGGTAACTGCGAAGAGCAGAAGCAATCCTCGCTTACGCGGGTCAGTGGCTAGAAGCATGGCCCAGCACAAGCATGCGATCTGCATCAGAATTTCCGCAAAGACGACGTAGTGTCCCAATGCGCCCTGGGCCTTGAACGGCCTTCCTCGGGCGAACTGAAGCCACTGCGAGCCGAAGCCGCTCTTCATCAACTGCTCACGGGTGACGAATGTCTCTTTCTTATGGAAAGGAAATCCGCGGACGTAGTCGATGTGGAGGAGGCTGCCCGGCGGGCTCTGTTGCACCAGTCGCTCAAGCTGTGCAGGTGTGTGCACGGCTACGCCGTCGATATGCGTGATGATGTCATCGTGATGGATGTGCGCCTGGTAAAGAGGAGCGACCCTGAGGATGTAGGAGACGCGTACTCCCACACCGTACGTGTATTGCCAGGCGGTGAAGGCCGCGGCAGCAAGCCCGGAGAGCACGAGCAGGATTACCAGTGTGCGCACTTGCTTGAGGCGGGACAGAGTCTGCGCGACGACGATACCGGCCAGTAACAGGCAAGCGATCTTCATGCGGTCCCAGCTCAAATAAGGATCGGGACTGAGCGCGGTTGATATTCCACTGAAAACGATATAGGCGAGCAGCGGCGCCGTCAGCGGTTGCGGAAAGGGCCGTTTTCGCTCCACCGCCAGCTTCAACAGCCAGAGGAGAAACGCTATCTGCCACGAGTGCTGCGAGCCTTTGATGGAGTGCGGCAACAGGATGGCGAAGAGGTATAAGAAAAAAAAGATTGCCCCATCAAGAAATGTCGCGAGAGGCGGCGATTTGCGTTGTGGAGTGGTTGCAACCGGATCCGGTTTGGCGGGTGATTGCGCTTCCGGTCCGGACGCTTGCGGTTGGGTCAGCATCGATAACTTCAACGTTACTCAGTAGCCTACACCACTGGCATGGAGGCGAGAAATCCTGCTAAAGTTAAGCTTCGAAGTGCGCATTGCGACGTCAGGGCCATCTCCGTTCCTTCTGCGCCTGCTTCGCTGACGTCTTTCCCTCGTGCGGCTGCCACATTGGCCGCCCGATCATCCTGCGGTAAGCGGCATTATTGTGTTCGATCGACGATCCAAACTGCTGAGTACAGTCACCCTGCTGCATGACCTGGGAGTGACCTGCGTGGCGTTTGTGGTCGCTTATCTGCTGCGCACATACCTGGTACAGTTCGGATTCTTCAGCCAGCACCCGGCAATTTATCCCTTCACGCATTACATGCCGCTGATGACGGCGTTCCTGGTGGTGTGGGCGATTGTCGGATACTTCTCCAGCTTCTATCGCGACCTTGAGCTTAGCAATCCCATTCACCTTGTTCTGAACATCGTCAGCCAGCTGGCGACTGTGCTGGTGGTCATTTATGCCGGGCTGTATCTGTTCCGGCGTGGCGACATCAGCCGCAGCTATGTGCTGTTTGTGGGTGCAGTGGATTTCGTGCTGCTGCTGGTGGGTCGCTCATTGTCGTATTGGGGCGTATCGCTGATGCGCGAGCGCCTTCGCCGTTATCACTATCTGTTGATTGTGGGCTGCGGACCGCGCGCGCGAGAGATGGCCACACTGATCGAAGAAGGCCGCGGCATGGGACTGCGGCTGGTGGGTTTTGTGGATCCGGAATCCGCAGTGACGGAGGCGAAGCTGGGCGGGTACAACGTCTTCCCCCTGGCGTCAGTGGGCGGAATTCTGCAGAGGCACGTGGTCGATGAGGTGGTGTTTGCTGTGAATCTCCAGGAGCTGGCGCGTCTGGAGCCGGTAATGCAACACTGCGCCGACATCGGTATCCGTACGCGTGTGCAGTTGGAATTTTTACCGCCGGCGTACTCGCGGATTTACCTGGAGAACTTTCGCGATGTTCAGCTACTCAGCCTGTCGAGCGCGCCCGACAGCGAGTTGCGTCTATTCTTCAAGCGCGTGATTGACGTCGCACTCTCCTTTGCGTCGCTGGTTGTGCTGTCGCCGCTACTGGCGGCGATTGCGGCCATGATCCGCATTACCTCGCCGGGCCCCGTGCTCTTTCAACAGACACGTTGCGGCCTTGGCGGGCGGCGCTTCACCCTGTACAAATTCCGCTCCATGATCAATAACGCCGAGCAGCTGCGCGCAGAGCTGCATCAGCTGAATGAGCTCGACGGACCGGTGTTCAAGATCAGCGAGGATCCCCGCATCACCCCCGTGGGACGATGGTTGCGGCGATTCAGTTTCGACGAGCTGCCGCAGTTGTGGAACGTCTTTCGCGGCGATATGTCGTTCGTCGGCCCGCGTCCGGCAGTGCCAGAAGAAGTCGATCAGTACGAGGATTGGCAGCGGCGTCGGCTGCGCATGCGGCCCGGCCTGACGTGCACGTGGGTGCTGGAAGGGCGCAGCCATGTGGACTTCAATCGCTGGATGCAGCTTGATCTGAAGTACATCGATAACTGGTCGCTGTGGCTGGATGCGAAGATCTTCCTGCGGACGATACCGATTGTGCTGTCGGGACGGGGAGCGTACTAAGAAGAGCACGTCCTGTACGCCTGCCTCGGAGCAATGATTGAAGGAGCCTCTGTCATCGCCGTCGGTGGGTCGCGACAGCGGCGTCTAAGTAGAAGCCGCTTAACGCGGGCCTGAAGGCCCGCTCTAGTCCTAATGGTATCCATCACAATCGTCACCTGCAATTCGGCGCGGTATTTGCAAGAGTGCTTCGCTGCGGTCGAGGCGCAGGACTATCGCGACATGGAGGTCGTGATCTTTGACAACGGCTCCGACGATCAGACGCGCGAGATCCTGCGCCGGGTCGAGAGCAAGTGGCGGGTGATCTACCACGACAAGAACATTGGTTTTGCGGGCGGGCAGAACCGGGCAATTGCGGCTTCGAAGGGCGATTGGGTGCTGTGCCTGAATCCGGACCTGATCATCAGTCCCGATTTCGTCAGCCAGCTGCTTGCGGCGGCGCAGCAGTATCCGCATGCGGGGACGATCTGCGGGAAGTTGCTGCGCTGGGATCCCGACCACGAGCCGCGCAAGACCAACGTTATCGACTCCACAGGGATGTACTTCACCCCGAACATGCGGCACCTCGATCGAGGCGCAGAGGAGATTGATCGCGGGCAGTACGATCGCGCGCAATACGTGTTTGGGGCGAGCGGCGCGGCGGTCTTCTATCGTCGAGACTTCATCAATGATGTGTCGGTCGAGGGCCAGTTCTTCGACGAGGATTTTTTCACGTGGCGCGAAGATGCGGACCTGGCGTGGCGTGCGCAGTTGATGGGGTGGAAATGCGTGTACACGCCCAAAGCCGTCGGATGGCACGTGCGGCGCGTCACGCCGGAGCGGCGCGAAAAGCTGCCGCTGCTGGTGAATTGGCATTCGGTGAAGAACCGTTTTCTGATGCGCGCCAAGAATGCTTCAGGATGGTTGTGCCGCCGGCTGTTCTTTCCTGTGCTGTGGCGTGACATGATGACGTTTGGGTATGCGATCGTGCGCGATCGGCGATTGTTTTCCGCGACCATCTACTGGTGGCAGGTACGCGACAGCATCCGTCGAAAGCGTGCGATCATTCAAGCGAAGCGCCGCGTTTCCGATCGAGAGTTAGTATGGTGGTTCAGCAATACGCCGAGGGCGATCGACGCAGATCAGTAGTCAGCAGTCAGCAGTCAGCATTCAGCCATTCATGATTGTTCGCGATAAAGAGCGACCGCCTGCACAAATCCCGCTAACGGCGTTCTCGTCTAGTCTCGAAAGACCCGGGCGGTAAGGGCTGATTGCTGATTGCTGATTGCTTCCTTATGAACATCGCCATTGTCGGAACACGCGGCATTCCTAATCGCTATGGCGGCTTTGAGCGCTTTGCCGAGCAGATCAGCTCGCGCTTTGCCGACCACGGCCATCGCGTGACCGTGTACTGCCGGCGGGCCTTCACCAGTCCGGACGACGTATACGACCGCCGCGTACGTCGCGTGATCGTCCCCAGCCTTCATCAGAAACATCTCGACACCTGGGTCAGCACGTTTCTCGCTGCCGTGCGTGTGGCGCTCAGCGACAACGATATTGTGCTGCTGTGCAATGTCGCCAATGCGCCATTTGCGTATATTCCGCGGTTGTTCGGAAAACCGGTGGTGCTGAACGTCGATGGGCTGGATCGCAAGCGCGAGAAGTGGGCGGGGCTGGGCGCGCAGGTGCTGCATTTCTGCGAGTGGATGTCGTCGTTCAGCTCGAATCAACTTGTCACCGATGCGAAGGCCATTCACGATTACTACCTGGCGAAGTACGGCAGTGATTCGGCGGTGATCGGCTACGGTTCGGAGATGCCGGCGGGCAATTACAACCTGAACGGCTTCAATCTCGACGCGGGACGCTACGTGCTTTACGTCAGCCGGCTGGAGCCGGAGAACAATCCCGATCTCGTGCTGCGCAGCTGGCGAAACGTGCGTACCCAGTGGCCGTTGGTGATGGTCGGGGACAATCCCTACGATACGGGTTACATCGCGCGGCTGAAGGCGCTGGGCGATGAGCGCGTGCGCTTCACGGGAGCGATCTACGGCGATGGCTATTGGGCGCTTCAAAAGCATGCTGGAGTGTTCGTGTTTGCGTGCGAAATTGGCGGCGTGCATCCGGCGCTGATTGAATCGATGGCGGCGGGCAATCCGACGCTCTATCTCGACACGCCGGAGAACGCCGAGACAGCGGCTGACGCCGCGGTTCCATACGAAAAGTCGGAAGCGGAACTCACGGCGAAGCTGCAGCGCTTGCTCGACGATGCTGGAGCACGCGAGGAGCTGGCGATCCGTGCCAAGCAGAGGGCCGACGTGCTCTATCGCTGGGAAGCCATCGCGGAGAAGTACGAGAAGGTGTTTGCCGGGCTGGTGAAGAAGTAACTGTTACGCACTGTTTGGCGGGTCAGTCAGGCACTAAAGATGTGTTTTCCACAGACGCATGCGGCAACTCACCCTATAAGTCACGCTGCAGCGTGATCCAAGCGAAAAACTACTTGCAAGGCACGCGGGAGCGTGTATGCTGGCTCCGCCTGAAGCTGATTTCGCGTCACAAATCAACTTGCGTGCGGAGGAGATATGACGGGACTTGGGTTGGCGTTGTTACAGAATGACAATGGCGCTGGCGCGCTGGGCGCTCTTTTTGGAAGCACCATGATGTTGGTCTGGCTGGCGATTGTCGTGGTCGTGATCGCCGGGGGATGGAAGGTGTTTGCCAAGGCCGGAGAGCCCGGCTGGGCGATCATCATTCCGTTCTTCAACATCTACATCCTGTTGAAGATTGTGGGTCGGCCGGCGTGGTGGCTGATCCTTTACCTCATTCCTGTCGTGAACTTCATCGTAGCCCTGGTCGTTGCCATTGATCTGGCAAAGTCGTTCGGGCAGAGCGCCGCGTTTGGGATCGTGCTGCTGTTTCTGCTGGCGGGGATTGGTTTTTTGATTCTCGGTTTTGGCAGCGCGAAGTACGTTGGGCCGGCGGCGGCGCCGCAGGCGAGGGCAGTGGGGGCGTAGCAGGGACGTATCGCTCCCCTGGCCGTTTAGCAATCTATCGCGATTCAATACCCAGCCATGCAGGTGCATTTGTGTCCGCGTGACGCTTGTCTCGCGTGAATCGTCGCGCTTACGATTTAGTCATGGCAATGACAGCAAGGCAGTTGGCGCATTAGCCGGAGTTGAGGAAACTCCTGGAAGCCGAAGCGCGCCAGCGGAGAATAACGCTTGCCGAATTGCTTCGGCGGATCGTAGACGGGATGCTTGAGAATTGCCGTCGGGCGCGAGCCGTCAAGTAGCGTAGTCCGTCTACTGATAATCTGCCTCGGCTGCGAGATTTTCGAAGCGGGTATACCGCTTCACGAACGCCATTCTGAGGACATCGGTGGGGCCGTTGCGTTGTTTGGCGACGATGATTTCGGCGATGCCGTCGAGGTCGGGATCGTCTTTCTTGTAGACCTCTTCGCGGAAGATGAAGGCGACGACGTCTGCGTCCTGTTCGATCGAGCCCGACTCGCGCAGATCGGAGAGTTGCGGGCGATGATCGCCACCACGGCTCTCGGGCGCGCGGCTTAACTGCGAGAGCGCGACCACCGGAACCCTCAGCTCCTTAGCCAGTGCCTTCAATCCCCGTGAAATCGCAGACACTTCCTGGGTGCGGTTCTCGAAGCGCTTGCCGCCGATGGGTACCGCCGACATCAGCTGGAGATAATCCACGATCAACAGGTCGAGTCCTTCCTGACGCTTCAGTCGGCGAGCCTTGGCGCGCATCTCGCTGACCGAGATGCCGGGCGTGTCGTCGATGAAAAGCTTTGATTGGGTGAGCTGCTCGACAGCAAAGGTCAGCTTGCGCATGTCGTCCTTCGTCAGAAATCCCTGGCGCAGGTTTTTCGAATCGACTTGCGCGGTCGAGGCGAGCATGCGCATCAGCAGGGCTTCGCGCGACATTTCCAGCGAGAAGACGCCGACCGTCTTGCCGTCAATGAGCGCCGCGTTTTCCGCGATGTTCATCGCAAATGACGTCTTGCCCATCGACGGGCGCGCGGCAATGATGATCAGGTCCGATGGCTGCAGGCCGCTGGTCAGCTTGTCCAGCAGGGTGTAGTGCGTCGCCAGGCCAGTGATCTCCTGGCCGCGGGCGTAGAGCTCTTCCAGTGAGCCGAACGAAGTCTGGATGATGCCAGGGATGCTCATGAATCCCTGTTCAATGCGGTTTTCCGAGAGGCTGAAGATGGCTTGCTCGGCCTGATTCAGAACGTCTTCCGCTTCGTCGGAATGTTCGATCGCCTGGGCGATCGCGTTCTGCGCGATGTTGATGAGGCCGCGAAGCAGCGCCTTGTTCTTGACGATGCGGACGTAGTGTTCGATGGACGGACGCTCAGGCACGCCGTCGATGAGCGAAGAGAGATAGGCGACGCCGCCGATGGCTTCCACTTCCTTGTGGCGGTCGAGCTCCTCGACGAGCGTGATCATGTCGACCGGGCGGCCCGTCTCCTGCAGGTCGCGCATGCGCGAGTAAATGCGGCGATGCGCGTCGAGCGAGAAGTGGTCGGCGAGGATGTGCTCGGCGGCCTGGTCGTAGAGCGAGTTGTCGAGGAGGATGGCGCCGAGGATAGAGCGTTCGGCGTCGAGGCTTACGGGGAGTCCGCGTTCGAGACTGTAGTCGGTGGTTGCCATCCGCGTGAGTTCCACTTTAGACAGTGGGCGCGGGGATGAGCAATACCGAGAGAGGTTCAGGGAAAACTATTCGGTGAATTTCCGATGGAAAAGTTCGCAGGGTTGTGCAAGACCCGGTTGCTGGAAAGAAGACCTAGTTGCGCGGGCGAACGCAGACTCCCTACGCGCGGGCTGAATCACTTGGAGGACAAACAATTGGTGAAGATACAAGAAGGTCTCGAGAGCGGCGGTGGAAGCGCTACAAAAAACGAGCGGCGTGAGGCCAGCCACCTCGCGCCGCGATTGAGACACATAGCATGGCGTCGATCTGACGCGAGCGCGGCTTCCTTCGCTCAGCCCAGAGCAAATGGCGATGAACGCTAGCGTGTTGCGCAGTTGCGCCGCTTTCGGAGGTACGGACTCGGAGGAACGCGCTCGTGGCCTATGCAGCCCGAGTGTAGTCCGTACAAAGCCACGCCAGGCCCAAACAGCCTTATCGGTTGCGACGACGCGCTTGGTGGCAAAGTTCCAAGCAACGGAAGTAGTTACTCGGAAAGGACCGGATCAAACTCGCTTTCTGCGCCCTCAAACGTGCAAAGGCACGCCTCAGGGGCCCCTCGCGCCGACCCGGACCGCCTCTCATCGCCTACGGTCCTCGTCAACCTGGAAGCGGCACGCTTATTAGCTTGTGCCTCGATTCGTGAAAGGATGCCTGAAATTCGTCAAACTCTCAAGCAGAAAAATAGCTCTTTTGTGTAATTCCTGTGCAAGCTGCTGAAAACCTGTGCAAAACTCGCGCGGAACCCCAATTTTGGCGGCGATTAGCGCCCTCCAGAGTTTTGCAATGGGTTAATCAGTTTGTCACTCCCACAGGTTTTGGCTTTTATTTATGCTCGCGCTTATGGCTGTATCGGTCACGGTACTGGCGAGCGGGAGCAAGGGGAATTGCACTCTGGTATCGAGCTCCGGCACACGGCTGCTGATCGATGCGGGCCTCTCCTGCCGTGAGATCCTGCGGCGGATGGTGCTGAGCGGGTACGACGCGCGCGGCATCGATGCCATCCTGATCACGCACGAGCATGCCGACCACATTGGCGGATTGCGCGTGCTGGCCCGCAAGCTGAAGATCCCGGTTTACATTTCCGCGCCGACCTATCAGGAGTATCAAAAGTGTGCGAGGGATGCGCACGGGCATCGTGTGCATCTTGACCGGCGCGAGCCCTTCAGCTCGGGCACAAGTTTCCAGATCGGCGACATTACGGTGACGCCGTTTACGATCCCGCATGATGCGATCGATCCGGTGGGATTCACCTTTCACTGCGATGGCATCAAGGTCGGCATCTGCACCGACCTTGGTTACATGCCCGCCAGCGTTCGTAATCACCTGCGCGGCTGCCATCTGCTGATGATCGAGTCGAACCATGACCTGGAGCTGCTGCGCGGCGGACCGTATCCCTGGAGCGTGAAGCAGCGGGTGATGAGCCGGGTGGGACACCTGTCCAATGACGCGCTCGCGGATTTCCTGACGACCGACTATGATGGTGGAGCAGAGTTCCTGATCCTGGCGCATCTTTCGGAGCAGAACAACCATCCGGAGATTGCGCGCATGACAGCGGAACGTGCTCTGGGCGCGCAGCGTAACCTTCTGCGAAATCGTCTGCTGCTGGCGGCCCAGGACCAACCGCTGCCGGTGGTTCAGCTGTAGTGAGTGCCGCACGATTGCACCTCCCAGGGCGCGCGGCGGCATTCGAACTTCATCGATGGCAAAATGCACTGACCCAGTCGTCGGCAAGATCCTGGCCGGCTGGCGCTATGACATCTCCGGTCTTGCTCCTGAAATGCGCGGCGACTACGAAGCCCACCTGGCGGAGTGCGCCTTCTGCCGCTCGCGGCAGCGTCTGCATCGCGGCATCGATATTGGGCTGATGGCGCTGGCCTCGGCGTCCATGGTGGTCTTCCTGCTTGCTTACGGAGTAATCCGCTACTTCCATCCAAGTCATGCCTTTTGGCTCGAGATCGCTGCGCTCGGCGGGTTTCTTCTTTCCATGCTGGTGTGGCTGGTGGTTGCACTGGTAACGCCGGCGCCACTGGTGGTGAAGGATGTGGCGCTTACCGGTGCGCGCATGGGACTGGAGAAGCTGCCGGAGGAGATTCGCGAGCGCATTCCGGAAGACTTAAGACTAAAGATCTCGGGGCAAAGCTGAAGAAGAAGCAATTAGCAATTAGCAATTAGCAATTGCAACAAGTCTTAGTAGCTGATTACTGGTTCCACCGATTCTTTCTTCAAGGCGGGTGCGTAATATCGGCGCTGGAAGTAGAGCGCGACGTTCACCAGGGCGATCATTGCCGGAACCTCCACCAGAGGACCGATCACAGCGGTGAAGGCTTCGCCGGAGTTGATGCCGAAGACTGCTACCGCGACGGCGATCGCGAGCTCAAAATTGTTGCTGGCTGCGGTGAAGGAGAGCGTGGCTGACTTGGCGTAGTCAGCCTTCAGCTTGTAGCCCAAATAGAACGACACCAGAAACATCAGGACGAAATAGATCAGCAGCGGGACGGCAATGCGGACGACATCAAGCGGCAGCCGCAGGATGTATTCGCCCTTCAGGGAGAACATCACCACGATGGTGAACAGCAACGCGATGAGGGTGAGCGGGCTGATACGAGGAATGAAGTGCTTCTCGTACCACGAGCGTCCTTTGGCAGAGACGAGAGAGAAGCGCGTGATCATGCCGGCGAGAAACGGAATGCCGAGATAGATGAAAACGCTGATCGCAATATCGCGGATCGAGACGTTGACCACCATGCCTTTCAGCCCGAACCAAAGCGGCAGTTTGGTGACAAAGATCCACGCATAGACCGAGTAGAAGAGCACCTGAAAGACAGAATTGAAGGCGACCAGGCCGGCGGCGTACTGCGTGTCGCCCTTCGCCAGTTCATTCCATACAATCACCATCGCAATACAGCGTGCTAACCCGATCAGGATGAGACCCGCCATGTAAGCGGGATAGCCGCGCAGGAAAATAATCGCCAGCGCGAACATCAGCACCGGACCGATCAGCCAATTCTGCAGCAAGGAGAGTAGAAGGATTTTCCGGTTGCGGAAGACTTCCCCCAGCTCCTCGTAGCGGACTTTAGCCAGCGGCGGATACATCATTAGGATGAGGCCCAGGGCGATGGGAACGGACGTGGTGCCGATGCTGAAACGATTCAAGAAGGGAACAATGCCGGGAAGCGCCCATCCGGAGAGGACGCCGACGGTCATGGCGGCGAAGATCCATAGCGTGAGATAACGATCGACGACGCCGAGGCGGGTGGTGGCCGTGTCTTTCATGCAATCTCCAGCGGCTTCTGCTGCGCGCTGCCAATGCGCTCGATCTCGGCTTGAATTGCCAGCCGGTCGAGCGAGGCGAGCGGCAACGAAAGAAAGAGCTCAATCCTGCGCTCGAGCAGGAAAAAAGCTTCGCGATAAGCGCGCTCGATCTCCCCGGGAGTTCCGGCGACGGCGGCAGGATCGGGGATGCCCCAGTGCGCGGTCATCGGCTGGCCTGGCCAGAGCGGGCAGACTTCTTTAGCGGCGTTGTCGCAAACGGTGAATACAAAGTTTATCTGCGGCGCGCCAGGTTCGGCGAACTCATCCCAGCTCTTGCTGCGCAAGCCGCTCGTCGGAACATGTGCACGCTCCAGTTCGCGCAGGGCTTCGGGCCGAACCCTGCCCGATGGATGGCTGCCTGCACTGTATGCGGTGAAAGCCGAACGTCCCTTGAAGTTGAGGATTGCCTCCGCCATGATCGAGCGCGCCGAATTGCCGGTGCACAGGAAGAGAACGTTGTAATGAGCGGGCATCGCAGTTAACTCTTGTTCGCAGGCATCTGCGGTTTGCGGGCGCGAATGAAGGCGCTCCAGAACTTGCCATCGACTTGCGGAGCGAGGGCGTCGGCGTCGATACCTTTCTGTGTGAGAAATACGCGCGCGTCTTCGACGTTGTGCACGCGCGTGGGCTCAATGTCGACGGCTTCGAATCCGGCCGCCGCCAGCTTGTCGGCGTATTCCGTGTCCTGCAGGGCGCCGGCGATGCAGCCCACCCAGAGCAGCACGCTCTCGCGCACTTCAGGCGGAACTTCGCCGTGTACCACAACGTCCGATACGGCAAAACGGCCACCCGGCTTGAGCACGCGGAAAGCCTCGTGCAGCACGCGGTCCTTGTCGGCGGAAAGATTGATGACGCAGTTGGAGATGATGACGTCGACCGAATTGTCGGGCAGGGGAATGTTCTCGATCTCGCCTTTCAGGAATTCGACGTTGCTGACGCCGGCCTTGCGCTGGTTCTCGCGCGCGAGAGCCAGCATCTCGTCGGTCATGTCGAGGCCGTAGGCTTTGCCGGTGGCGCCGACACGACGCGCCGATAGCAGCACGTCAATGCCACCGCCGGAGCCGAGATCGAGAACGGTCTCGCCTGGATTGAGTTGGGCCAGCGCAGTTGGATTGCCGCAGCCGAGCGAGGCCTTCAGAGCAGCCTCGGGAACCAGATGCGCTTCGGCCGTGTCGTACAGGTTGGCGGTGATGGGATCGCAGCAGCCTTCCAGAGCGACAGAGCTTCCGCAGCAGGAATTGCCGGCGCCTGTGGTCACGCGCAGCGCGGCCTCGCCGTATTTTTCTTTCACTACGTCCTTGATGTTTCGGGTGGTCATAACTTTTCTCCTATCTGCGGATCTGAATTACCTCTTCCGGTTTGACAGCTTTGTTTCGGGTGCAGCACTCGTCGAAGAGGAAGCTGAGCAGTTCCTTCAACGCGCCGGCGTTGGCTGTGTACCAGAGAAACGTGCCCTCACGGCGGACCGAGACCAGGTCCTCGTTCTTCAACTTGTCGAGATGATGCGACAGTGTGGAGCTGGGAATCTCCAGCTCGCTGCCGATATCGCCGACCACCATACCTTCAGGGTGAGCGGAAAGCAGCAGGCGCACGATACGAAGACGGGGCTCGGTGCCCATGGCCGAGAGCATGTCGGCACAACGGGTGATCTGGGCGGGATCGGTGTTCCTGGGCAACGCGACCTCCTTCGATATTTCCATGTTTATAGAAATATCGAGACAGTGTCAAGGAAAAAACTCGTAAGTTCAGGCGCGGGTTCCGTTCTGGGAAGCGATGGCGGGGATTGCAGTGCGGGACTCTGACTGGGGAGAGCTCCGCGGCAGCGATCTGCCGAGGTACAAGTTACGGCGCGAAATAGGCGGAGATGTCAAGAATCAGATGAGTGGTGGCGGAGGCATAGGCGTCGATGGAGCCGTCATCCGTGGACACAATAGCCATATTGGAAGAGACGGCGCGATCGATGGCATTGAGCGTCGATGCCTGGGGCAGAGGCTGGTCATCGGGCCAGAGCGTCAGGAACCAGAGCGGGGCGGATGGGACAACGCCTGCATTCAACACATAAGCGGTGGCGCTGGAATCGATGCCACATGGGCTGTCGCCCACATCGACAGTGAACTCGCCGCTGAACGGCCGCCGTGGCGGTGCCAGGCGGGTGTCGAGAACGCGGCAGGGCGTGACCGTGTATAGCGACATCGGATTGGGGGCGCTGTTTGCCGGCGCGAAGTAGCCGTTGATGTCGATGACCAGGTCCGTATCGTTGCCGAAGGGAGATACCGTAACGCCGCCGCCGTCTCCCGCGGGAATGATGGCCGCATTGGCTACGACAGTGCCGGTAGGCGCGTTTAGAGTTGAGGCGGACGGCTGCGGCTGTCCCGTAGGCCACGCGGTCATGTAAAGCAGGGAGCGGCCGTTCCTGGGAACCGCCGCTAGATTCAGCGAATAGGCCTCAGCCGTGCCTGGGATACCGCAGGCCGATTGCAGCACAGGGAAGTCGCGCGCCTGGCCGTTGCGCAGCATCGGGCCACCCAGCGGTCCGGCCGGACTGCGCGTGTCGGCGATGCGGCATGGCGGCAATGGAAAGAAAGCCAGCGCGGAGTTGTCGGTGGTGGTGAAGTATCCCGTGATGTCGAGTATGACGTCTGTGGTATCGGTGACGTAGACGCTGACAGCGCGGCCGGTGCCGGCACCCACGATGGCCGCGTTCGCCTTGATACGCGCGTCGTAGGAATTCAGGGTGGAGACGTCGGGCTGAGGTGCTCCCGTCGGCCAGATGGTGAGGTAATTCAGCAGGCCGTGAGGAACGACTGTAACGTTAAAGGCGTACGCTGTGGCTGTAGCCGGAATGCCGCAACCGCCTTGCGTAATGGGAAAATCACGCGAAGTGCCGCCGCTGATCGCCGGGCCGCCAAAGACGCCGGGCGGGGTGCGTGTATCGGCGACGCGGCAGGGCGCGACGGGAACGAAGCGCTGTGGCGTCGCCCCCGACGTGATGGCCAGGTCGTCGAGATACATGTACGTCGGATCGCCGTAGCCGTCTTCATGCACGTTGAAATAGAGCTGTATGGTGCGGCCTTTGTAGGGTGTGAGGTCGAAGGTGACGAATCGCCAGCTTTCCGCGTCCGAGGCACTCTTGAAAATCTGCGCCAGCGGATTGCTGTTGCTGTCGCGAATCTGCGCCTCCTGCCAGTCGTCCATCAGGCTGTCGTCGGTCCCGGGCCAATACCAGAAGCTCAGCGTGGGATTCTGAACGTCGGCGGGGATGGTGACGAGCTGTGAGATCCACGAATTGCCTGTGGGCTCGGGTGCGCCGGTGGAACCCAGCAGAGCGCTGAAGCTGCCGCCATGAGCCTGCGCGGTGGAGACGGCGGGCATGGGCGAGCCACCTCCCGTCCAACAATCGAGTGCCCCGCTTTCGAAGCCGGCGTTCGACAAGGCGCCGAAGACGCATTGCGTCAGCTGCGAGCCCAGGCCGGTAAGCAAAACGGTTTGTGGGCTGCCGGGGCCGTTGTCCGTGACGCTCAGCGTTCCTGTCCTGGCGCCTGTGGCCGTGGGATGAAAGCTCACGTTGATGGTGCAGCTGGAATTTGGCGCCAGCGATGTGCCGCAGTTGTTGTTCTGCTGGAAGTCGCCGCTGACTGAAATACTCGCAATCGTGAGACGGACCGCCTGGTGATTGCTGAGCTGCACTTGCTGTGCAGGACTGGCGCTGCCGACCACCTGCGGTCCGTAAGTCATGCTGGAGGGGTACAAACTAACGTACGTGCCGGACTGGCAGGCAGGGAACTGGAAGCTGACGATGCGCGTGTTCCAGTTATACGCGCCGGTGGTGAGCTGATACTGCTGCGTGTACCAGAAGGTGCAGTCGTCAATGGGATCGACCGTCATCGAGCTGTAATCGCCCCAGCGCGTTACGTGGGGAGTTTGCGAACCGCTGCCGAGCATAGCCAGGGTCTCCGATTGCAGCGTTCCCGGCGGATCGGTGGGCGCGCGGCCGGCAAAGGCGATTGACGGATACATCGACGCGCTGGCGACGCTGTAGCCGAGGGCGATGTCGCCCATGTGATCCATGGCGATGCTTCCCATCCAGCGATAGTTCGCGTCGGGAGCATAGGTGCCCTGCTGCGCTACGCGCGGCCCGCTGTTCGGCGACTGAATTTCGTACCAGCGAATTCCGCCGCTTCCGCTGACAGCGACAGTGTGGTTGACGACCAGCGATTCGTGGTCGGCAAACTTGCGGTAGGCGAGACGGTACATCAGGCGGTCGGCGAGGGAGTCGAGTTTGTTGGGCGCCAGCGGCTGGGGCACGCATTCGTCTCCGCCATTGCAGAGGGGAGTAAAGGGAGCGACGCTGATCACGGTCGGGCCGGTGAAGGTGGAATTCGATGGATGGTTGAAGTCGACATGGAATTTGTAGAGGTTCAGGGAGTTGACGCCGAAGTTGAGCAAGTAGTTCGGCGAACCGGATGGCGGCAGAGTCGTGCCGTCAAGATCGGCGGGCAGTAATCCGCCGACGGAGGAGTTCTGCTGGAAACAGATCTGGGTCGCAGACAACCCGGCGAGCATGGCTGTGCGGTTGTAGGCGCAGACGTCAGAGCCCACGAAGCTTGACCCGTTAAACATGTTGAAAGTTTCGTAATAGGCATCGGGCCAGACGCCCATCTTCGGGTAGTCGTCGAGGTAGTTGTACTGGAACGAATAGCGGAGCCATGGGCCGGTGGCATCCGAGGTCGTCGAGATCGCGATGCACTGGAGAAACGGCCCTGTGGTGACCGAGAACTGGCTCATGACCCAGCGATTGGCCAGCTTGTCGTAGAGCACGATGGGATCGCCGTCATTGTTGAACTCGCAACCGCTGCCGAAGCCACTCCACAAAGTGTTTCCCGCCGCTGGGCCGGCGAGCAGCGTGCCCGTGGCTTTATCGAAGACCGCGAAATACGTGTTGACCCACTGCACGTACTGCGTGGCGCCCACTGCACCGTTGGGATCCGCGGGAATGTATTCGACGGTGAAGCCGTATTGCCCGTCGCCGATACCTTCGAAGTTCAAGCCGATCTGCGGGGAATAGCCCGTCGTGCTCAGCTGGCGTACGGGATCTTCCGACATCGGCATCAAGCCCTCAGGACGGGGGATGCGGCGTGCGGGCTCGGCCTCGAGCTTGCCATGCGTGACCGGATGTGACGTCCGGATGAGCTCAGCGAGAGGTGCAGAAATATCGTGATGCAGGTCACGGCGAACCGTCGGGCCTGGAATCGCTTGCGCCTGCACAAACACGGGAAGAAAGCTCCATAGCAGTAACCAGCGGACCAGGAAAAATCTCATCTTGAGCGCGCCTTTCCCCGCAGGACACATCGGGCGGAGAACAACAGAGGATTAGGAGCAGTTGATGGGCTAAAGGACGTTAGAAATGACTAAGCTTCGGGCGAGGAGGGGGATTTAACCACAGAGACACAGAGACACAGAGAAAAGGAAATGGCGGAGCGCTGAACTTGAAAGCTAAGAAATGCGGATTTTTCGAGATGGCTCTTTGCCACGGTGTCTCTGTGATTAATTCTCGCTTATGGTGCGAAGTAACTGGAGATGTCCAGGATCAACTGCGTCGTACCGTCGGCAAAGGCGTCGATGATGCCGTTGTTTGTCGGCACGATGGCCATGTTAGAGGTCACAGCTCCATCCCACGCGTTGAGTGTAGATGCGCTGGGTTCGTTCTCTCCGTCGGGCCAGAGCGTCAGGTAATCGAGCACGCCCGAGGGGACGACGGTGGCGTTCAGCACGTAGGCTTGCGCCTGTGGCGGCGGAGCGCAGGCGCTGTTGACGACGTTGACCGGGGGATTCAAGTCGCCATGGAATGCCCCGCTGCCGTTGCGCGTGTCCAGCACACGACAGGGCGACGCGGGATACAACGACAGCCCGCCGGTTCCTGGGGCAGCAAAGTATCCGTTGATGTCGACGATCATGTCGGTGCTGTTGTAGGCATAGGCTTCGATGTCGCCGCCCGTGCCCGCCGGTACGATGGCCGCGTTGGCTACCACCGTCGCCTTGGGATTGTTGAGGGTCGAGGCCACCGGCACTTGCGATTGTCCGGCGGGATACACCGTCAGATAGTTCAATGGCTGGCCTGAAGGATTCGGTACCACGGTTACGTTGAACGAATAGGCGATGGGGCTGGCTCCCGAGGGGATGCAGCTGCTCATGCGCACGGGAAAATCGCGCATGCTGTTGGCTTCCAAACGCGGACCGCCGAGGGGGCCGACGGGATTGCGCGTGTCGATCACGCGGCATGGTGTCAGGGGATAGAACTGATAGGTTCCCGACGCGGGCGGCGTGAAGTAGCCGTTGACGTCAAGGATGACGTCCGTCGTGTCGGTGGCGTAGACGCTGACGTTGTCCTGATAGCCGGCGGGGACAACGGCGGCGTTGGCCTTCACGCGGCCGTCGTAGGAGTTCATCGTCGAAACCGAGGGCTGCTGCTCGCCGGTGGGCCAGACGGTCAGGTATCCCAACGTTCGTCGAGGCACGACGGTGACATTGAGCGAGTACGCGGTGGCGCTGCCGGGGATGTTGCACCCGCCCAGTTGGGGAACATTGTAGTTCTGCGTTGTGCCGCCCTGAATGGGATTGTGCGTCTGGCGCGTGTCGACCAGGCGACAAGGCGAGACAGGGACGAATTGCCAGTGACCGAAATTGGTGAACTGATACGCGACAAGTTTGCTGCCGGCGGGGACAACCAGTAAGCCATCGCCGGCGGTCATGCCAATCGGTGCGGCAAGCTGACGCTCGGGGCAGGAGATTCCCTGTCCGGCATTGGCCGAAAAAATCTGATTGCCTGTATCCGTCGTGTAGCCGTAAACGTTTCCACGGTACGTCGCGGCATAGAGTATTCCGTTCACCGCAAGCGGAGGACAGGTATAGGCATCGTTCGCGACCACTGCAACCCACAAAGGAAATGATGTGGTTAGATCAATAGCCGCTACGAACTGTGGCTGGGTATAGAAAATTGTGTTCTGCCAGAAAGTAGGAACGTAGGCGCTGTTGAACTCGCCTAAGTAAGAACCGTTCGCCGTACTGAGGATAATGCCCCCGGGGAGGTAAAAGTCGGAAGCAAATGCGTACGCGCGGCCCCGGTAAACTGGAGGAGCTACCCCGTATCCTCCGTAACAGTTGTAGTTTTCTCGCCAGATTTGCTGGCCAGTTGCTGGAGCGAACTTCATGGTGTCACAACTGTAGGAAACGTAGACCCCCTCGGAGGTTATGGCGGGTGTCGAGTTGCCGTCGGAAGAAGCGGTCCATAGCAGCGTGCCATCGTACTCTCGCACCGCGTACAGTGTGCCGCCGTAGCTGGATCCGTCCACGTAGACGACACCATTGGAGGCAGTTGGCGCGCCCCAGAAAGAGTATTGTCCAGGAAGGCTAGTGCTCCAGAGTTGATGACCATCAATGGCTGAGAAGGCGGACAATGACCGGTAATAGGCCTGCTGCGAATCTACAAAGAGCACGCCGTTCTCATAGGCAACTCCAGACCAGGCTCGACTGTCCTGAGGTACAGTCTGAGACCACAGGACCGTCCCTGTTTGCGCGTCCAGAGCCAAGAGGCTAGTGGGATACCCGGCGATGACGAAGACCCTGTTGCCCAGAACTATGGGATAGGAAGCTATACTTCCAATGACCACCGCCCAACGCTGTGACAGCGGCGGATTCATGCCGGGAAAATACAGTTGCCCCTGGTGATCCGGCGTGATCTGAAAGCCGAGAGACTGCGCCAGCAAAAGCGAGCTCGATACGATCAGCATGCAAACCAGCAGCCCATGGCGCCAGCCGCTGCAACGCCGCACGGCACTCCCTTGCCCAGTTATGTTCTTGCGGATCATCTGAGCCGTCGCCTTTCGCATCGCCCTAAGGCGCGAAATAACTTGAGATATCCAGGATCAGCTGCGTGGTTCCATCGGCGAAAGCATCGATGGAGCCGTTGTTCGTGGGCACGATCGCCATGTTCGAGGTCACTGCGCCATCCCAGGCGTTCAGGGTCGAGGCCGCCGGTTCCGGCAAGCCGTCGGGGTAGAGCGTCAGGTAATCGAGCGAGCCCGACGGCACCACGGTCGCATTGAACACGTAGCCCTGCGCGGCGCTCGGTACTTCGCATGGGCTGCCCACAATATTCACTGTCAGCTCCTGGCTGAACAGTCCACTGCTCTGGCGCGTGTCCAGCACGCGACAGGGAGAAAATACATACAGGGACAGCGGATTCGGCGCAGAAGCAGGCGGCGCGAAGTATCCGTTGACGTCGATGATGAGGTCGGTGTCATTACCGGAGGGATACACTTCTACGTCGCCGCCCTGACCTGCAGAAACGATGGCGGCATTCGCCGTGACCGTACCGGTGTTCGCATTCAAGGTGGAAACGTCAGGCTGCATCTGGCCCGTCGGCCAGGTTTCCAGAAATAGCAGCGGCCTGTAATTTCGCGGAATCACCGTGTAGTTGAACGAGTATGCCTGCGCCGCCGGCGGGATGTTGCAATTGGACTGCAGCACAGGGAAGTCGCGAGGCTGTTGGTTCAGCAGATAAGGGCCTCCGAGCGGCCCGACGGGATTTCGGGTATCGACGACCCGGCACGGCGGCAGGGCGAAGAAGGCCAGCGTGGAACTGCCCGGCTGTGTGAAGTAGCCGTCGATGTCGAGGATGACATCAGTCGCGTCGGTGGTATAAACCGTGACCGACGCGCTATCGCCCGCGGGAACGATCGCGGCATTGGCCTTGATGCGCGCGTCATAGGAATTCAGTGTCGAGATGGCCGGCTGTGTCAGTCCGGTGGGCCAGGTGGTCAGGAAATTCAAACTGTGGTGAGGGACGACGGTCACATTCAGCGAGTATGCGGCTGCGGAACTCGGGATTCCGGGGCAGGGGCCCGACGGAATGGCGTAATTTCGCTGCTCGCCGGCGCCGAACGCAGGACCGCCAAACGGGCCATTCGGTCCGCGAGTGTCAACCACGCGGCAAGGGGTGACAGGCACGAACTGAAGGGCAACCGGATGATTGAAGACCGCGCTCACCGTGCGCGCCTGCGTCACCGTCAGCGTGCAACTCAGGCCGTAGCTCAAATCGCAATTTCGCCAGCCGATGAACACCGAGCCTGCCGCAGGCATCGCATTGAGCGTCACCGGTTCCTCGTCCCAAAAGTTCGCCATGCAGCGGCTGCCGCAGTTAATGCTGCCATCGGCGCTGGTCACGGTGCCCCCACCCGTGCCGGTCTTCGATATGGCGACGGCGAACTGCTGGTTTTGCTGGATGGTGAAAGCTATGAATTCCAACTGCTCGATATTGCCGGCAACGTCCACACTATAAGCCGTCACCTGGTGCCATCCCGGCAGGTAAACGTAAAACGGCCCGGTGTAGGGCTCGAACAATCCGCTGTCGACGACGTAATACGTTGCCGCCACCCCACTGGCGTTGTCTGTGGCGCTGAGCGAGACCAGTACCGGGCCGGTATATTGTCCGTTCTGCCCGTTTCCGCTGGGCACGATGCTGGTGGCTGGCGGGATGTTATCGAAGCACAGCGGGCCATAGTGTGAGAGCGCGGAGTTTCCCGCATTGTCCCAGCCTCTCACGTAGGCGTTGTGACAGCCTTGCGAAAGATTGGCAAGACCGTTCACCGAACCACTCGCGGTGTAAAACTGCGGCCCGTAGTAACTGCTGCCGGAACCGGGTGTCGATTGCCGGCTGGGATCGCCGGGATCGGCATCCCAAGAGGCGCTTGTCCCGGCCACGCCGTTGGCGCGATGTCCATTCCGTGTGATGTCGCTGGATGTCCAGGACACACTCTGGTCGGTGTTGTACCAGAGATTTGTTGGCGGGCCAGTGATCGTGATAGCAGGCCCACCGCCGTCGCCCGCGAGGTAAGAATTGATCATCCACGCCAGTTGCAGCATATTGGCTGAGCCCCAGCCGGTGACGCGGTCATAGCCGTGGGTCGCGCAGTAATAGCCCAGGTGATAACGCTGCGTGATGTCGTTGTTATTGCATCCTTGCGTGATGTCATAGAAGGGATAATGCGGCGCAAAGGGATGCAGTCCTTCCTGGTAGAGGTACGTATTGCCGTTGCCAAGCGGGGCGCAAGCCGCCGATAACGATGGGCCGCAAGTATTGCCCACCAGACTGCCTACGTAGAGCAGGTAGGCATTCTCCTGGGCGTAAAAGCCTGCCATCTCAGGTGCAGCAATACTGGTTCCCCCGACACCCTGTAAGTAGCCGTCAAAGAAGAAATTCTGCGGTTCGTACACGGGATCGGCGTTGAGCGCGATGTCGGGCATGCTGCGCTTGTTGCCACTGCACGCTGCGCTGCCCTGATATCCGGGAGCGCCGAAATGAATGCTGCAGCCGCCGCCGGTGCCGCCGTCATTGGAGGAACATCCATACGGCCCGCCTGTCCAGGCGGTTTCCTGCGCAAAGCCCTGTGTGCTGGTATCGAGCGTCGTTCCCCCAACAGCCGTTATTCCGGGATCCGTGCCCGGATAATCGACGGATAGAGTCCGGCAGTCGTCGCTTGCGCCACCATCTCCCGCAGCCGCGGCGATTGACCAGCCTTGCCCCGCCATCTGATTGAAGACGTTGTGAAAGCTGTTGATGTCAGTCGAGCCTTCGATATTTTCTGCCTGTCCCCAGCTGATGCTGAGCACGCGCGCATGCCCGTCATTCAGCACATGATTCACCACGTCAAGCAAAGTCGAATAGTAGTTATTGACTCCCTCGTAGACATGAATTTGCGCCGTATTGGCGGATGACGCGAAGCTGTTCGACATCGCGGTCGCCCACTGGACATCCAGCGTGGTCTCAACTTCGCAACACCGCGGCGTCCCGTCGACGTGGTGCCTTTGCACGTTGTGCGCGAGATACGGATAAGCGGAAAGGAAACCGGTTAAGTCCGAATCGCGGAAATCACCCCAAATGGCGATAGCTATCGACGATTGCGGCGGCGAATTATTGGGGTTGTTCAGCGGATTGCAGCAGTGGCCGAGATTCTGCAGCGCAACGTAATTGTAGGCGTACGAGCTGTACAGGTCCGCCGGATCGTAGGCCCCATAGGTGTATAAGCCAGATCCTCCGCGCGTCCTCCGCGCCGCCATGGCCTCCTGGAGTTTCGTGTAATCGCCATCTCCTTCTACCCGCGTCCCCAGCGAATAAGCCGGGCCCGGCGAATAAACCGGCTGAGGGTGCTGATGTCTTTGCCAGGAAGCGGTGTGCATGACCTCGATGTTGTTAAGCCCCAGAACCGCCTCGAGCTTGCCGCCGAATACGGCAGGAACCGAGGGGTCGCGATCGTTCGAGAAATACGTCTGCGCGCCTACCTGATACGAATTGATGTTGACCGCCAGCGCTTTCTGGATCGTGGCCACTGGCGCTTCCACGTCCACCACCAGGCGGTTGGCAAAACGCTGCGTCACGCTCAGCCCCTGGCTCCCGGCCCAATCGACGAGCGCCTGCTCATCCTTAGCCGACGGCGCAAAGCGTGCGTTCCACTCCTCCTCGCTCAGGTACTGATGGAAGATCGGCGATGCGGGGTTCTCAAGCTCGCGCAGGAACTCCTCTTCCTCCTCCATATGAGGTGGCTTGAGTGTGATCGCCAGACGCAACATTTGCTGTGGGTTATAGGGGCCGAGATACTGCGCCGCGCCGTTCTGCACGGCACGCGGCAGCTGCGAAATCGGGACCATCTGCTGCGCCGCCAGCAGGCAGGACAAACTTGCGAACAGCAACGGGAGGACTGCAGCTTTGGCTGCTCTGTAGGCGGGTCTTGAAAAGCTGTGGGGCCTTAATTCACTCCGAGACAACTGACAGCGACGCATCACACTCCGAACAGGCTTGCGAAATCGGGAGCGATACCTGTTTTGTATAGGTGGCCGGTAGCGAGATTCTACGACACCCGCAAGTAATCATCACAGAACAAAATGTAAAGTGACTGTGACGTACGTACCCACAGTCTGTGATTACGTAGTTGTGGCGCTACTAACGGAAATGCGGTGTTCAGAGCGTGCTGCGCCGGGCCAGGAGTGGCGGAACTTGACGACGATACGGCGGCGTGTTGACGGCAGTTCGGCCGTAATGGGAAGGTAGAAGATCGCCCGCGACGCCTTCTACACTAATCGCGGCGACATTCCCGACTGAGGTGCTCCATGGCTTTGAGCTTTGCCGCCGATATTCGTCCTCTGTTCCGCGACTTCGATATCGAGTCGATGAAGGGCTTCGGTCTCGACCTGTCTTCCCACGACGACGTCAAAATGCAAGCTCAGGCAATCTACTCGCGCCTGGAAGACGGCACCATGCCCTGCGATGATCCCTGGCCCCAGGAACAGATAGCCCGCTTCAAGCAGTGGATGGACGAAGGCATGGCTGGATAAGGAAAGCCGTCTCAGGTCCAGCCGCTTGAGCGAGGAACCTGCAAGAGGCTGGAGACCCGTTCGGCAAGGGCGGGTCCGGGAGATCGGCGCTACCTCTCCGGCGCGACCTGGTTCGCCGTCACGAACACGGGTTCAATGTCCACCGGAATGTCGCCCAGCTTATCCAGCGCGCGCTTGAACTCCGGTCGCAGCACGCCAAGTGTATCCAGCATCTGCTTGGCGCCGGCGTAATTGCCTTCCGCCTCCAGTGTCAGCAGGTCATGCGTCAGGTCGCGCACCGCCTCCTTGATCTTCGTATACTCCACCGCGAACGTCCCATCCGGCCGGGCCACAAAGCCGCCTTTGTCGATGAGATAGTTGACCTGCACCGCCATGCCCTTGCCATGCGCCTCGCTCACCCCGAAGCGCAGTGTGCGAAACGATGACGCGAGGAACGTCGTGTAGAGCCGCTTCTCCGAGTTTGCGTCGGGCTTCAGGATGTCCGCCAGACCCATCGTCTGCGCGTGCTCAATCATGTACTGCAGGGCGAACAGCCCGGTCGCGTCGGCCTTCGCTTCCTCGATCGCGCTGTAGAGCTCCTTCAGCTGCTCGCGCGGCGTCGTCGGCTTGCCGCTTACCGTGATCTGGTGCGGTCCAAGCCCGTGGCATAGCTCGTGCGTCAGGATGTGCGTGAAGAACGAGTCGAAGTTCACGTCTGCCTGCTCATCGGCAACCAGCACGCGCTTCGAGATCGGCACCAGCACCTGCTGAAATTTTGCCTGCTGCACATTCTTCAGCATGACGCGCTTGCTACCCTTCTCGGCGACCACGCGCTCATCGTTCGGCAGGTTGTAAGCGGCCGTCTGGACGGCATGATTGCCATCACCCGCGCTCATCACTTCATTGACGACGCGTATCGGCGCCTGCCCGCCGATCTTCGGATTGCGATACTTCGGATCGATCGGCAGGTTGTTCTCGATCTCCTGCAAATCGCGCGCGAAAGCCCCCAGCTTGGCGCTCTCCTGCTCATCGCGCACGTTGACGTACGCTTCATACGACGCCTTATATCCGAAGAGCTCATCGTTGTAGGTCTCATACGGGCCGATGGTGATGTCCAGCGGCGCGTCCAGGTCCATCCACGCGACGTCGCTCTCGTAATAGTCGTTCGAGAGGAATGCCGCCGCGCGGGTGGTGAGGAATCGCTTCAGCGTGGCATTGTCCGTCAGGGAGGCGGCTTCGTTCAGCAGCTTTGCCGCCTTCGTCAGGTCGTCTTTGTAAGCTTCGCTGTAGGGAACGATTTTGAATCCGCTCTTGCCGTCGGAGCGAATCACGGTGAAGAATCCCGTCGCCTGCTTCTGCTGCTCCTCCGGCAGTGTCTTCACCCAGCTCTCGAACTGCTCCTTGGTCATCGACTCAGGATAAAAATTCGCTCCAGGGAGCTTGTGCTCGGGCACGCCGGGAATAAACGCAGTGTTGCCGTCGAGCTCCGACCATGGGCACTTGTTGATCCAGAAGTAGTGGAGGCGCGCTTTGCCCAGCGGCGACGTGTCCTTTCGCAGCTTGTCATAAAGTGCGAGATCGCCGCTCCAGTACTGCATCATGAAGATGTCGTCGATCAGCCGCGCGGCTTCAATCAACTTCGCCAATGCCTTCCGGTCGCCTGCGGAAAGGGTGCTTATATCGACATTCAATTCTGTCGGTATAAAGCGGGCCGACATTGTTTGCAACTGGGCGAGGTCGGGAACCTTGGTGGCAAGCTCCTGCGCAGAAACAATGGCGGAGCCAAGAATAAGGACGAGCGACATAAGGACTAGACATTTCATACGAGTAATCTCCGGCGCAACCGTGTTAGGAAAACTGAGGCGAGAGAACCGGTAATGATAGCGCAGCGACCAGGGATAAAGCGGTGAGGGAAGGGAATGTGGCCGCCACCCTCAAGGATACCGGGAAAACGCGGTTGTCCGGCGCGGCCCTATGCCCGAGCTTCTCTACCCTAGTACAATGTAGAATCCTGATCGCCAATTCCTGTGATTTGGCAAAGCCACCTTGGGAGTGTGGATGAAGTTGTCGCGTAAGAACCTTTGTCTGGCGGCGTTGCTTTTGCTGTTCGAACTCGGCTGCGGCAATCAATACCGTCCCGTGGCCAATCCCATCATCAGCCCTGGCGGCCAGCCGCAGACGGTCCACTATGCCTGGGTACTGAACTACAATCCAAGCGGCGCTGGAACCACTACCCAGATCGACGTCTCGGGTGACACCAACACCGCGGTCAACACCATGGGTGTTGGTACCATTGCGGAGGCCTTCCCGCCCAATTCCCTTGCCTTGTTCGTCGCTAACAACGGCGCGGACAGCGTCAGTGAATTTATCCCGACCTTGTCGACAGCCGTAACGACCATCAATCTCCTGCCCGGATCGCATCCCGTGGCGCTCGGTTCGGCGCAGAATACGGCCATGTTCGTGGTCAACTCGGGGAGCAACTCCGCCTGCCCGAATACCGGCTCCATCAGCGCCATCAAGACGTCAAGCCTGGCCGTCAGCAGCACCAATTGCGTGGGACATAATCCCATTGCGCTGGCGCAAGCCCCGCCCAGCGGCTATGTCTATGTGATCAACCAGGGAGATAGCAGCGTCAGCGTGTTTAATCCTGCCGGCCCATCGATCGTCGGTACCATCACGACCGCCAACGGCCTGGGTCCGAACCCCATATCCGTGACGGCAAGCCTGGATGGGAATTGGATCTTCGTGGTTACCCAGGGCGACACCGCCAATCCTCCGGCGCTCGACATTATTTCCTCGACTGGGACGACGGTGGCCGCATCAGTGCCACTCGGAGTCGGTCCAACGTTCTCGCTGATCGATTCCAATCTCAATCGCCTCTACGTCGTCAATACGGGCGATAACACTGTCAGCGTCTTCGATTCCTCCAACGTGAATGTTTCCAACATGCCTCCAATGCCTTTGCTGGGTACCGCGTCTGTAGGGACGATGCCAATCGGCCTCACCCCGCTGGCGAATGGAAGCTTGTTCTATGTGCTGAACGCGGGCTCCAACAATGTGACCGTGGTGAGCGCGAACAGCTTCAGCGCCTTGACCACGGTGGCGCTGCCTTCGGGCGCCGATCCGGTTTTCATCGCCTCCGATCCCACCTCCAGCAAAGTCTATGTCGCCGACAAAGGCCTCAGCCAGACGACCATCATCCAGACCTTGAACAACACCATTACGCTCAACATCCCCGCGCCTTCGCAGATACCGAATTGCACGGTCTGCGCGCTCCAGCAGCCGGTGATGATCGTGACGCGGTGAGGACGCTTTCGGCTGATAACCTTTAGAGCCGAACACAGGGGAGCCCCGGCACGGCGGCTTTGCTCTGCAACGTGGCAAGCATAAGCTGCTATGTTGAGCGCTTCATTGTTCAGGAGAACTACGTGCGAGACTTCAACAGCTTGTCGCAAAAAGAAATCCTTGCTCTAGCCATCTCACTGGAGGAAGAGGACGAACGCATCTACTCCGACTTCGGCGAGAGCCTGCGCGAAAACTTTCCCGGCACGGCGCAGGTATTCGAAGAAATGCGGCAGGAAGAAATCGAGCATCGCCGCAAACTCATCGAGATTTACAAACAGAAGTTCGGCGAGCACATCCCGCTGGTCCGCCGCAACGATGTTCGCGGCTTCGTGCAGCGCAAGCCGATCTGGCTGAACACGCCGCTGCGGCTGGAGCAGATCCGCGCGCAGTTTGGGGCTATGGAAGCGGAGACGCGCCGCTTTTACCAGCACGCGGCACAGCGCGCGCAGGACGCGAGCATCCGCCAGTTGCTCGACGATCTCGCTGCCGCCGAGACCTATCACGTCGAGCGCGCCGCTGAGCTCGAGAAGGAAGAGCTGAAGCCTGAGGTCCGCGAAGAAGAAGACAAAGCCAAGCGCCGGCTCTTCGTCCTGCAGATTGTGCAGCCCGGGCTCGCGGGATTGATGGACGGCTCGGTATCGACGCTCGCGCCGGTTTTCGCCGCGGCATTCGCGACCAAGAACACCTGGGACGCTTTTGCCGTCGGCCTCGCGGCATCATTGGGCGCCGGCATCAGCATGGGATTTGCCGAGGCGCTCTCCGACGATGGCAGCCTCACCGGGCGCGGAACTCCGTGGCTTCGCGGGCTCATCTGTGGCGCCATGACTGCCCTTGGTGGTATTGGGCATACCTTGCCATACCTCATCCACAACTTTAACGTTGCCACGACCGTGGCGATCATCGTTGTTCTGATTGAATTGGCGACCATCACCTGGGTGCGCCATCGCTTCATGGACACGCCGCCGTTCTCGGCGGCCGTGCAAGTGGCCTTCGGCGGAGCGCTGGTGTTTGCTACGGGTATACTCATCGGAAATTCGTAACAACGCTTCTTGGCTTTTAGCTCGCGGTTGGTTTGTGACCGACATGTCCAAACTTCGTCGAACTTCGATTTACTTCGTTCTGGCGCTCACCCTCCTGGGGGCCTCGGCGCCGCCGGCGTCGGTTGCTCCTGCCGACCCCAATCGCTACCTCGCTGATGTCAAAACACTCGCCTCGCCCAACATGGAAGGCCGCGGCGCGGGAACTGCCGGCCTGACGCTTGCTTCCAAGTACATCGAGCATCGCTACAAGGCGCTGCATCTCCAGCCCGCTGGAAGCGAAGGCTATCTTCAGCCCTTCACGCTAACGACCGGTGCAGAACTGAAGAGTGACAACGCGCTGGTTGTGACCGACGGCGCGAACAAGCAGCCGCTGGCGGTTAACCAGGATTTCGAGCCCATCAGCTTCTCCTCCTCAGGATCGCTGACGAGCTCGCTCGTTTTCGTCGGCTACGGCGCGTCGGCCGATGAGTTCCAGTACGACGACTACTCCGGCATCGACGTAAAGGACAAAATTGTCGTTGTGCTGCGATACGAACCGGACACCTTCGCCGCGAAGACCGGACATCAGGGACTCACGCAACATTCGCAGCTCGTTACCAAAGCCATCAACGCTCGCAACCACGGCGCGAAGGCTGTGATCCTGGTGAACGGCAAACTCGGCGATGGTGAAGAAGATTCGCTGATGCGTTTCGGCGGCATCAGCGGGCCGGAAGACGTGGGCATCATGCTGCTGCAGGTGAAGAACGCAATCGCCGACAGCTGGTTCAAGTCGGCAGGGAAGTCGCTTGCGGAAGTGCAGGAGCAGATCAACAGCAGCGGCAAGCCGTCCTCATTCGCGTTTCCTGAAAATCTCCAGCTATCGCTAAAGATCGACATCGAGCAGACGCACGCGCAGGTGGACAACGTGCTGGCGTATCTCCCGGGAAAGACGGGCGAGTACATCGTCATCGGCGCGCACTTCGACCATCTCGGCCGCGGCGACGCAAATTCGCTTGCGCCCTCGCAGGTGGGACAGATCCATCCCGGCGCCGATGACAACGCTTCCGGCACGGCAGGCGTGCTGGAGCTGGCGAGGATGTTCGCGCCGCTGAAGGGCAAACTCGATCGCGGCATCCTCTTCATGAACTTCTCGGGCGAGGAACTCGGACTGCTGGGATCGGCATACTGGGTGAAAAATCCGACGATGCCGCTCGACCACTGCGTCGCGATGATCAACATGGACATGATCGGGCGCATCCGTGACAACAAGATTTACATCGGCGGTGTTGGCACAGGTTCGACGTTCAGGACGATTCTGGAGCAGGCGCAGAAGGCAACGCCATTCAAAATCGAATACTCGCCGGGCGGTTATGCAGCGAGCGATCACACATCGTTTGTCAGCCGCAAGATTCCCGTGCTGTTCTTCTTCTCCGGGCTACATGGCGACTATCACAAGCCCTCCGACACCTGGGACAAAATCAACGCGCCCTCGGCCGCGCAGCTGCTGAACATGGTTTCCGATGTGGCGCTCCAGCTTTCTTCCGCGCCGCAGCCGCCGCAGTTTGTGACCGTCGCCGAAGACAAACCGATGGGCGGCCTCTCCGGCACAGGCGGCTACGGACCATACTTCGGCTCCGTTCCCGATTTCGGCGAAGTGAAAGATGGAGTGCGTTTCTCCGATGTGCGCCCAGGTTCGCCCGCGGCGAAGGCAGGACTGAAGGCCGGCGACATTCTGGTGCAGTATGGCGATAAGCCGATCCACAACCTCTACGACTTCACCGACGCGTTACGCCGCAGCAAAGTCGGTCAGACGGTGGAGGTGAAGGTAATCCGCGATGGTCAGCCGCTAACTGTGAATGTAACCCTGGAACAAAGAAAATAATTTTCACCACAGAGACACAGAGTCACAGAGCCCGTGTGAACGAAGAATCCGGTGATGGCTGGATGACTCGCTGCGTTGGCTCTAGTCCGCTGTGCGCCCATTGCGGTAAATTCTCCTGATGCTTTTCTCTTTGTCGCGAAAGCTGATCTGCGCTCTCTTACTTGCAACCGCTGCGTTTCTTGCCGCGCAATCCAGAGCGACCGCCGCACCTTCCAGCCTCCTCTACCCCGGCGAGGAGAAGCACCTGAGCAATATCCGCCAGCTCACCTTCGGCGGCCAGAATGCCGAAGCTTACTTCTCCGCCGACGACAAGATGCTCAGTTTCCAGCATCAGGGCGAAGGAGTGCCGTGCGACCAGATCTACACCATCCCGGTCGACACTCCCGACGGCAAGCCCGCGACGCCCAACCTCATCAGCTCCGGCAAAGGCCGCACCACGTGCAGCTACATCTATCCATCCGGCGATCGCATTCTCTACTCCTCGACCGAGGCGTCCAGCCCCGAATGCCCGCCCAAGCCCGACTACTCGCACGGGTACGTCTGGCCGATCTACTCGAGCTACAAGATCTACACCGCCAAGCTCGACGGCTCGGACAAAAAGCTGCTGACCGACGCGCCCGGCTACAACGCCGAATCGACGATCAGCCGCGATGGCAAGAAGATTGTCTTCACCTCAACGCGCAACGGCGATCTCGACATTTACACGATGAACATCGACGGCACCGGCGTGAAGCAGTTGACGCACGAGCTCGGCTACGACGGCGGGCCGTTCTGGTCAGCCGACGGTAAGAAGATCGTTTACCGCGCCGAGCACCCGAAGACGCCGCAGGAGATTGCCGACTACAAAGCCCTCTACGCGCAGGGGCTGATTCGTCCCGGCAATCTCGAAATCTGGGTGATGGACGCTGACGGCAGCCACAAGCGCCAGGTCACGCATAACGGCGCCGCAAACTTCGCGCCGTTCTTCCATCCCGATGGCAAGCGCATCATCTTTGCGTCCAACATGGCCGACCCGAAGAGCGGCCGCGCCTTCGACCTCTACATCATCAACGAGGACGGCACCGGCCTAGAGCGCGTCACCTATTTTCCCGACTTCGACGCCTTCCCCATGTTCAGCTCCGACGGCAAGCGGCTGGTGTGGGCCTCGAACCGCAACGGCAAAGAGCCGCACGAGACCAACATCTTCATTGCCGATTGGGTGAACTGAGGAAGTGGCTAGTGGCTGGTAGTTGGTGGTTATTAAACCACTTCCTGTACTATGCCAAGAGGAGAAATCATGTCCTTTCGCAATGGAGACAAGTCGCGCGAACATCGCCTGCGCAAACAGCGCGAGAAGAAGCGCGGAAAGATGCGCGAACTAAAAAGCAAGGCTGGCGGCACGAAGAAGTAGATCGAATCTTTTGTCCGCCCGGATTCATTTAGCTTTGTGTCAGGGCACGAGTCGTGCCGGAATCGCGCCAATAGCAGTTCGGGCTTTAGCCCCTGCCAACGGTCGAGCAGGAGCTAAGGCCCGATTTCATTCTTGCCCCGGCGGCACAGCTAAAGCTGGGCCCTGATACAAAGCAAATCCACTGATCGGGCAACGATCTACGGCTCGCGCGCCGTCTCTTCTTCCACGGCGTCCTGCTCTTCCCGATCAGACGTGTAGACGTACATCTTGCTGGCGACGTTGGGCGATGCGTGGCGGCGTTCGGCGATCATCTCCGCGACAATCGCGACGGCGATCTCTTCCGGCGTGACTGCGCCGATCTCCAGTCCCACCGGCGCGTGAACATTCGCGAATTGGGCAGCTGGAATTCCTTCCTTCTCCAGTTCCTTGTAAATCGAGATGGTCTTGCGCTTTGAGCCGATCATCCCCAGATACCGCGTGCGCGCGTTCACCGCCCAGCGCAGGATACGCATGTCGTCGCGATGTCCGCGCGTCACGATCACCATATACGATCCCTCGGGTGGATTCAGCCGCGCTGTAACAGCGTCGAAGTCGCCTGCGATCACCTCGCGGGCTTCGGGAAAGCGCTCGCGATTGGCATACGACTCGCGATCGTCGATGACGGTGACTTCGAAACCGGCCGTGGTCGCGATCTTGTACAAGTTGTAGGCAACATGCCCCGCGCCGAAGATGTACAAGAGCGCCGGCGGAAGCACCGGCTCGATGAACACCTCAAGCGTGCCGCCGCAGACCAGGCCCGTATCGTATTTGGGATTGTTGTTGAGATTGAAGGTGAGCGAGCGCGGCTTCTCCGACTCCATCACCTCGCGAGCGGCCTGCCAAACCTCAGCTTCCACACAGCCGCCCCCGATCGTGCCTGCAATCGAGCCGTCGTCACGCACCAGCATCTTCGCGGTCTGGAACGATGGAATCGATCCGCGAGCGGTCGTGATGGTTGCAACCGCTCCGCGCCGGCCTTCGCGGCGAAGCTGCACGATTTGTTCGTAGATGTCCATGGGAAAGGCAGCAATTAGCAATTAGCTGTTAGCCATTAGCTTTCATTATTGAGATGCCGGCAGCCGAAGTCAAAACGCAGATTTCATCTCTCTCAGGCCGAAAGTGATTACCCCAGGGCGGAAGCCCTGGGTAAAACCTTGCGCGATTTACTTAGACACCAGCGCCAAATCACGCTATAGTCCACCCACACTCTCAGGAGATGGCATGACCTTCACTCGGCGGGAGCTGTTAGAACGCTGCGCCGCGTTTGGCGCTATTACGCTGGCTTCATCGATTCCACTTTCCGCGCTCGCGTCAGCATGGGACGAGGCCGAGAAAAAACGTACGCCCACTCCCTTTTGCGAGTTGGGTCCCTTCTACAAGCGGAAGGCTCCGAACACATCAATGCTGCGAGCGCCTGGCGACGCGGGAATGCCGCTGGCTCTTTCGGGCAAGGTCTACGACGTGCGCGGCCAGATTGTTCCCGAGGCAAAAATCGAGATCTGGCAGACCGACAACGACGGCCACTACGACATCGAAGGCTATCGCTATCGCACCCTGTTGGAGCCGGGAGCCGAAGGCAGCTACGCCATCGAGAGCGTCATGCCGGGACACTACCCCACGCGGGTCTGTCAGCACGTGCACTATCTGGTTACGGCGCCCGGACACAAGCCGCTGATCACACAGCTGTACTTCGCCACCGATCCGGTGTTTGATGGCGACCCCGACAAGAACTACACGCGCGATCCGCTCATCACCAGCAGCGAGCTGGTGCGCCCGGTCGTCATCAAAGGGGATCCCAAGCAGATCACTGCTGCCGTGAACTTTGATCTCGTGCTGGAGAGGCTGTGATACCCGCCCTCGCAATATTGCTGGCAGTCTCTGCGACGGCAGCGCAACCTGTCGCCAAGGTGCAATTGCCCTGCGAATCGCACTCCCAGGACCTCTCGCCCACTGGCACCCAACTCGCGGTGACCTGCAAGGACAACAGCGTGTACCTGGTTGAGGTTTCGGACGGAGCGGGACGGAAGGTTCTTACCTCCGATCACCCGCCCAATACACATGTTTACTCGCAGGATGGCCGCTGGCTTGCCGCTGGATTTTCCGATGGCACGGTGGAAGTGATTTCGGCCCATGACAGCACGGCCTCCCGGCAATGGAAGGCCGGCCCGCATCGCATCGACACGCTCTATTTCTTCCCTGATGGCAAGAGGCTCTTCGTCGGCCCAGTCGATAGTCCCGGTACGGTGTGGGAGCTAAGCGAAACTCCGGCCCTGCTTGCTACTTTGCCGGCAGACTTTGGCGGAATCTCCGTTTGCGCCGTCAGCCCTGACGGCAAACTAATGGTCGCTGCCGGTGACGATACCGTCCTCCGTTGGTACGCCACGGCTACCTGGCAGAAGACTCGCGAGTATCGTGATTTTCTGCTGGAAACCTTCGCGCTGACGTTTACGCCGGACGGGAAGTCGGTATTGGCGGGCGGCGCGGACTCGCGAATCAGTGTGTTCGACGCGGCCTCAGGAAAGCAGGTTAGCCAACTGCCTCCTGAGACGGGCTCGTCCATCTTCTACATCGGCCTTCTAGGCGATCAAAACCGGGCACTGGCCGTTTACTTCGACAATGCTGGCGGCAAACCTCCTCAGGCGCTGGTGTGGGACCTCATAACAGCTAAGTCTGTGCCGGTGACCGGCGACGCGCCTCCCACCTGCGGCGCTATCGTCAAAGGCAAGCTGTGGACCTGCAGTTCCGATGGCAAAATGCTTACCATCTCGCAGCACGAGTAGAAGACAGAACTCGAGCACCGGAAATCTATCCGCGCGGGTCTTTGCGCCTCAGCGGCAGCCGGTCAGCCCTTGAACAGGAAGAGCAATCCAGCCGCTAGCAGCGTCACCTCGATGATGAGGATGAAGACCTTTTCCGGCAGCTTGTCGACAATCCGCTTGCCGGTGAACGAGCCGAGTATCATCAGCGGTCCCAAGATCAGTCCGTTTACGATGGCGTGCACCGGGAGCACCGCCGCTCGACGATAAGCAACGAGTTTGGTGACATGCATAATGACCGTGCAAAAGGCCTCAGTCCCGATGAATGCGCCCTTCACCAGGCCGTAAGCCAGGAAGAATGGCACCATCAACGGACCAACGCTGCCCACCAGGGCCGACAAGAAGCTGGCCACGGCTCCCAGCAGGGCAAATCCACGCAGCGAGGGACTGCGCGGTCCACGCGAAGGCGAGTGGCGCCAAACCACAACCAGGATCAGGAATACGCCGAGCACTCTCGTCAACGCAGCCAGTGGCGCCTTGGCGAAGAGCATTCCTCCGACAAGCGCCATAGGCACGCCACCCAATGAGAACCATCCCACGACCCGCAGGTTCAGTTCGCGCCGGTTGAACCACACACGGCTGCCGTTGCCGACGAGCTGCGCGACAGTCAGAATCGGGATTGCCTCGCGCATCCCGAACGACCAGACGAGGACCGGCAGCAGCACCGCCGCTCCGCCGAAGCCGGTGACGGCCGCCAGTGTCGCCGCGACAAAGGCGACGGCGAGGACGACGACGGAGTGGACGAGATCTGGCACGAAAGTCCTCAGTGTTCTATTTGTCCGCTAGATTCCGTTCCGTTTCGTTGTTGGTTTTCCGGAACGCCCACAGGTCAATGGAGGCGGAATCTGATGCTAGACTTCTTCCGTCTGCTGGAGCGACTTCAGTGATGCTTAGCAGGGCATCCACTATTAAAACAGTTGCCGAACGAGGTTAGTCCTGATGAAAGCCGTTCGCATACATGAATTCGGTGGTCCCGAAGTTCTGAAGTACGAAGATGCGCCCGACCCCGTCCTGCGTAAGGACCACGTTCTGGTCCGCGTGCGCACCTGCGCGCTGAATCATCTCGACCTGTGGGTGCGCGCCGGCCTGCGCGGTGTGACGCTGCCACACATTCTCGGGAGCGATGTCGCCGGCGAAGTGCTTGAAGTTGGTGAGTACATTACCGGCATCAAGAAAGGCACGCGCGTGCTGCTGGCGCCGATGGTCTTCTGCAATCATTGCGAGCATTGCACCAGCGGACGTCATAACTTCTGCCCGCAATTCGCCGTGCTGGGCAACACCGTCGACGGCGGCAACTGCGAGCTGATCTCCGTGCCGCAGGTGAACGTCATCCCCATTCCTGACTTTCTGGACTTCGTGAAGGCCGCCAGCGTTCCCCTGGTCTTTCTCACGGCATGGCACATGCTCGTCGGGCGAGCGCACATACGCGCCGGACAGACGGTGCTGGTGTTGGGCGCAGGCTCGGGCGTGGGATCGGCTGCAATTCAGATCGCAAAGATGCTGGGCGCGGAGGTAATCACCACGGCAGGAGACGAGCGCAAACTCGAAAAGGGGCGCCGGCTGGGCGCCGACCACACCATCAATCACTACAAGCAGAAGATTGCCGATGAGGTCCGTCGCATAACCAACAAGGCCGGCGTCGATGTCGTCTTTGAGCACGTTGGGCAGGCAACCTGGCCTGACAGCATTCGCTCGCTGAAGCCGGGCGGAACGCTCGTGACCTGCGGCGCAACTACCGGCTACGAAGGCAACCTCGATCTGCGCGTGTTGTTTGCGAAACAACTAACGCTGCTCGGCTCCTACATGGGCAGCATGGGAGAGTTGCACGAGGTGCTGAAGCATGTCTTCGCGGGTAAGCTGAAACCGGTCGTCGACCGCACCTTTCCCCTGAGCGAAGCGCGCGCGGCGCACGAGTACCTTGCCAAGAGCGAAATGTTTGGCAAGGTCGTGCTCACCTGCTGAGGACTTGCGCGACGCATTCCCGCGCCTGGAGTTCAAGACGGCGTTCGTCAAGAGCTGCGCTGAGGTCGCCAAAATCACGACGACTCATCTTCGAAGGATGATGCTCGCCTTTGAAGGAGTTGATATAAATGCCCGACTTTAAACTCAGGCTGGCAACACTTGACGACGTTCCGGCCCTCGAGTCCCTCATCGCGGAGTCGGTTCAGGTCCTGCAGGCGCATGACTACACCGCCGGCCAGCGGAACGCCGCCATCGGAACGGTCTTCGGTGTCGACCGCCAGTTGATCCGTGACGGCACATACTTTGTGGTGGAAGTCGGCGATGCAATCGTCGGTTGCGGAGGCTGGAGCCGGCGCAAGGCCCTGTTCGGCAGCGACCGTCGAGGCGGTCGCGAAGACGCCATGCTCGATCCCTCGCGCGATGCCGCAAGAATTCGGGCTTTCTTCGTGCGACCTGGATTTGAGCGTCGCGGTATCGGCAGCGCCATCATGCGAGCAGCCGAGGCTGCGGCTATCGACGAAGGCTTTACCCGCCTGGAGCTGCGCGCGACTCTGACGGGAATTCCCCTGTATCGGGCACACGGCTTCGTCGAAGCTGAGCAGACCGCAATCCCCTTGCCCTCGGGTGAAACGCTGCCTGCCGTGCAAATGGTCAAGACGCTATCCCATAAAGCCTGAACTTGGCTCAGGCTGCGTCCGGCTGACCGCTGGGGCATCCAACCATATAGGTATAATTAAGGCGACTTATGGCTGATACTTCTCAACCCGATGCCTTGCGGCTGGACAACCATCCCAGCGGCCACGAGCGTTTCGACAATCTGGTTGGCTCCGACCACAGCCGCCACGGCATCCTGCGAGCCACCTTCGGCGAGCAGCAGCACGAAGGCGTGGTTCTCGCTTCGCTCGACGCGGTGGTGAACTGGGTGCGCCGCAATTCCATCTGGCCGATGACCTTCGGCCTCGCCTGCTGCGCTATCGAGATGATGTCGATGGGCGCCTCGCGCTTCGATATCGCGCGTTTCGGCGCTGAGGTGTTTCGGCCCTCGCCCCGGCAGTCGGACCTGATGATCATCGCCGGCCGCGTCTCGCAGAAGATGGCGCCCGTCATCCGCGAGCTTTATTTGCAGATGCCCGAACCCAAGTGGGTAATCTCGATGGGTGCGTGCGCGACCTCGGGCGGCGTCTTCAACAACTACGCGCTGGTGCAGGGCGTGAATCAGTGGATCCCGGTGGATGTGTACGTCCCGGGCTGCCCGCCGCGTCCCGAGCAGTTGATCTACGCCATCATGCTGCTGCAGGAGAAGATCAAGAACGAGCAGGGCTCGTTCAAGCGCGCGCTGAACTTGGAGAAAGCGTAGCGGAATCCGGAGAGTTGCTATGGCAACGACGACCCAGCCGACGGTTAGCGTGGATGACTATTTGAAAACCACGTATCACCCCGACTGCGATTACATTGACGGGGAACTCCAGGAGCGCAACTTGGGTGATCCAGAACACGCGGAAGTGCAGGGAGCGCTGGTGGAGTGGTTTCGCGGCCACGGTAAAGAATGGAATATCAGGGCCCTGCCTGAAGCGCGCATCCAGATTAGTCCGACCCGATTTCGCGTGGCTGATGTCGGGCTGTACTCGCGCAGGTATCCGATCAACGAACTCAAACAACAACCTCCATTGGCGGTCATTGAAATTGTTTCGCCGGAAGACCGCATTTCACGTTACGCCCAGCGCATCGGCGATTATCGCATCCAGCACATCTGGGTGGTGAATCCGCAGACGCGCCGTGGCTTTGATTGTTTTACTGGAAGCTGGATCGAAACCCAGTCCTTCAAGATCGAGAACTCACCAATAGCTGTCGATCTGTCCGTGATCTTCGCGGATCTCGATTAAACGGGCGAGACATCGTCACACACAACGCGGATAATCTATAACCTTACCCAGTGCTTACGCGCTGAGCCAACTTTGTGCTACGCGGGTTCATTACTTACCGACCTCCTGCATCATGTCGATCCCGCTACGCGAACGTCGCGAAATTTCCTGAAGTCCTGATCGAAGGTCGCCACGGGCAGATTTTCCGCTACAGCAGCAGCGATCATGCATTTTCGCCGTACAGCCGCTGCAGCAGCTTGGCGGGCCTTCCGGAAGGACATTCCTTTCCCCTCCTTGCTCGCCAGCGCTCCTTTGAGCGATCTAAGTTTCGACTTCATCACAACCTCGTTCCGACCGGCCAGTACACCGTCCATCCGCGCGTCTCTGCAACCTTCTCCAGGTCGGGATTCGGATTTACGCAGAAGGGCCACCTCGCGAGCTCCAGCATAGCGACATCGTGCATCGAGTTGCCGAAGACGGCTTCCATGGGCTTGCCGACGACATCGCGAATGACTGCGGCTTTCAGTTCATCGGTGGGAACGCGGATGAGACGGTCGCTGGCACGCCCATCTTCGATGTGAACACAGGCGGCGAGCACACGCTCCGTCGGAATGCCGAACCGTGAAGCGCCGACCTCGACCACCCAACTGTTCGTCGAGGAAACGGCCCATAGCTCGCAGCCCTGCTCGGCCAGTTTGCGCGTCAGCTCCTGCAACTCAGGAAAGATGCGATGGCTGACCACTTCGTCGAAGAACCCAACTGCCGCGCGGCGCAACGTTTCGTGCGCGACGCCACGGTTGATGGTCACCATCTCGCCGCACATCCGTTCTTCACCGATGATGCCGGCTTCGTAGTCTTTATATCGCGCGCGCGCCCACTCGCCCATCTCCGGACTTATGAGCCCGCGCTCGATCTCCCAATAGAAAAAGTCGGCGCCGGCGTCGCCGCTCCACAGTGTGCCGTCGCAATCGAACACGGCAATCGACGGCCGCAGCGCCAGCACGGAGTCAACAAACTGCCGCGGATCGGAGAGCTTCAAACCAGCTTCTCCGCCGCCAGCATCTCCGCGCTCGCCAGCCGCGCGTAGTCCTCAGGAGTGTCCACGTTCATCGCCAACCGCGGATCGTCGACCGGCACGTAATGCATGTGCGGCTGGAGTTGATGCTCGATCTCTCGGGCCGTCGCGGTCGCGGGCGCGCGCAGGAAGGCTTCGATCATCTCGCGGCCAATCAGGATGGGATGCCCGTGTATCGTCTTCTCGCCCTGCTTCAGTTCGGGCACGACCGCCCAGACATCGGGGTCGGCATCGAGGAAGGCTTGGCGTACCGCTTTCACGGTGCGCGGCAGCACGGGCGGGCGATCCACCAGCGCGATGAGGGCCGAATCGCGTCCTTGATTCAACACAGCCTGCAGTGCGGTTTGCAACGAGCTGAACTGCCCCCTCTCCGGGTCGCGATTGACGGTGAGAAAGGCACCGTGTGCGTAAACCACGGGAGTGATCACCGGCGCGTTCTTTCCCGCTACGACGATGACCAACTCGCTATACGCCTGAAGCAGGTCGATGCTTGCACCCAGAAAAGTATTCGCGGCAGGCATTCCCTCGGCGACGGGCGGCCAGGGCAGCAGGGCTTTGTCGCGGCCCATGCGGGTGGAGAAGCCGGCGGAAAGAATCACTCCGCAGATGCTGGGCGAAAGGGGCATGAGTTGAAGATAGCACTGGCACTGGGCAATTGGTAATTAGCGATTCAGCAGTCAGCATCGGCTGAGTACGAGATGTCCTTTGGACGCCAAACGCCGGAAGCCAACTGCTGAATGCCGATTGGTAAGTGCAGAGCGCTGACCTACAACTGAAGTTGTAGGCGCGTACGCCGGATGGGGAATTGGCGTTCTCGGCCTGCGGTGCGAGAATCCCGGCATAGGTTTCCTGCGCTGCTTGGTCAGTGCTCAGGGAAGGCGAAAAGCAAGGTTTTTCAGGTTGGTTTGACTCCTCCTTAACGTGGTTCTGACTTCTTGAGTTGGCGGAATTCTCGGCCTTTAGGCAATCGGATGTGCAACTGGGCGCTGCGCTTCCGGACGGGGTTCCGCCCTTTTTGTTTGCGCTGGGCCCTGGTACGGCTGCCGCCATCAATTTTGACGGCTTGCCCCGAAGGGCGCCAAGAGGAAAGCTCAAATCACGCTGTCCCGTGCGCGCGGTCACACCCCTTCCCCTCGACATCTGATATTTCTAGCGACAATGTGGTAGGCATGCGTTCCCCTGCATGCTCTACAAAACTCTTAGCGCCGCCGTCTATGGCATCGACGCCAACCTCATTGAGGTTGAGGTCGACATCTCTCCGCTGAAAGCCGAGAAGGACAGCTTCGTCACCGTCGGCCTGCCTGACGCGACGGTGCGGGAGAGCCGCGAGCGCATCCGCGCCGCGCTGAAGAACAGCGGCTACGACATTCCGCCTACCATCACCACCATCAACCTCGCGCCGGCAGATATTCGCAAGGAGGGATCGGGTTTCGATCTTCCCATGGCGCTCGGAATTCTCGGGGCATACGGCGGACTGGCCAACAAGCCTCCGGCCGACACGCTATTCGTCGGCGAGTTGTCTCTGGATGGCGGCCTGCGCGGCGTACGCGGCGCACTGCCCATCGCGGTGACCGCACGCGGCAACAACATTCGCAAGCTGATCGTGCCGGAGGTGAATGCGCGCGAGTCGGCGCTGGTGGACGGGGTTGATGTGTATCCCGTGCGCTCACTCACCGAAGTCGTGCAGCTGCTGAACAGTGGCAATGGCATTCAGCCGATGAAGGTCGATAGCCGAGCCCTGCTGGACAGTTCGCAGGCGTTCACCGTCGATTTCCGCGATGTGCGTGGACAGCAAACGGCGAAGCGCGCGATCGAGGTAGCGGCGGCCGGCGGCCACAATCTCCTGATGATCGGCCCACCCGGCTCCGGCAAGACGATGCTGGCCAAGCGCATGGCGACCGTGCTTCCGCCGCTGACGTTCAACGAAGCGCTGGAGACCACCAAAATCCACAGCGTCGCAGGCGTGCTGGACGCAACCAGCGGGCTGGTCGGCACGCGACCTTTTCGCTCGCCGCATCACACCATCTCCGACGCGGGGCTTATTGGCGGTGGCATGATTCCGCGGCCGGGCGAGGTCTCGCTTGCTCATAACGGCGTGCTCTTCCTGGATGAGTTGCCGGAGTTCCCGCGCAATGTGCTGGAAGTCATGCGACAGCCGCTGGAGGATGGAACCGTGACGATCGCGCGAGCAGCGATGTCATTAAGCTTCCCAGCGCGATTCATGCTGGTGGCGGCGATGAATCCCTGTCCGTGCGGATACTTCAATGACCGCACGCGCGAGTGTCATTGCTCGCCGCCGATGATACAGCGCTATGTTTCGAAGATTTCCGGACCGCTGCTGGACCGCATCGACATTCATATCGACGTGCCGTCGGTGAACTATCGCGAGCTGCGCGGAGGCGCGGCGCCGGAGAGCTCCGCCGACATTCGCCAGCGCGTGATTCGAGCCAGAGACGTACAGCTCGCGCGCTTCCAGGGGGGAGGTGAGCGGATCTATGCCAATGCGCAGATGGGCTCGCGCGAAATACGGAAATACTGCGAATTAGGTAGCGATGCCGAACACCTGCTCGAGCGGGCCATGGTTAAGCAGGGGCTCAGTGCGCGAGCGCATGACCGCATTCTGAAGGTGGCTCGGACGGTCGCTGATCTGGTGGGCAGCGAAGTGATTGAATCCGGACATATTGCGGAGGCAATCCAGTACAGGACGCTGGACCGGACGTTCTGGGCGTAGCGATTGCTCAGTCGCACCGTCGGGGGCACCTGCTCAGATCTGCGTGCCCAGTTCTAGTGTTCTTTGCCGCCGGGACGGGGCAGCTGGCAAAACGACTGGCTTTAGCCCACCTGGGCCGAGCGATGACCAGAATGGGGCCCTAAGGTGGTTTTGAAAAGCAGAACAAGAGATTTCCACAGTGGGGCGCCTGCTCATATATCAGCAACTTAGGGGGTGCTATCCGGACCTCCTAACCTGTGCAAAAATGACCTCGATCGAGGGTAGCAACTTATTGATCAACAGTGGGTTACAAAATGTGGCGACCTTTGGCAGGCTATTTCGTCTAAGCGACAGTCCGGCGATCCGGACGAGTTTCCGAAAAGTGTCCAGGCAGAAAATTTTGCTTGACTGCGAGGGCGCGGACGACTACCTTACTGTTTTTGCACTGAGGCGTCGCCCAGTAGGTCCAGTCTACGACGTCCTGCCTGAACCGGCCCCCACTGAACGCCATAATCAGGGAAGGGGAAGCTTCTCCCGACGCGCCACAACGTCCAGGGAAACAGGTCGCTGTACAGGCTAGGTTTGTATTGGCGGAGTCAAGACATTCAGGCGAAAAATAACCGAACCCACGGTGCGACTTGGGCATCCAAAGACTAGCTTCTGTCGCGCTGTGAAGGTCACCTCGGTCCAACGCTTGAATTTCGCGCCAGGAGTGGTTGTTCTACCTGGTCGGGCTCCAGAACACTCATTCATACACACAGGAGAAATATATCGATGAGGTCTGAACTGGTATTCGAGGCAATCCATACTCTGCGCAACCGTTACACCTTGTGCCAGCTGGCGTCGAAGGCGACGCGCAAGTTCCACAAGCCGAACACGCGAATTCAGGACACTACGAATGAGGTCCTGCATCGCATCGCCGATTCCGATCGGCAGATGGTGATTCTCGAACCGGAGATGGCTGCCGAAGCGCAGCGGCGCGCCGCATAAGCGCGCCGCGCCTTCTGGCGCTGCCCTCCAAGTTCCTCCGGCCCGCCCTTCTGCAAAATCCCCGTAGGTGACTAATGACAATCTCAGAACTGAAAGAAAAGAACATCACCGAGTTGACCCGCATAGCTCGGTCTCTCGAGCTACCCGGCGCCAGCGGCCTGCGCAAGCAGGACCTCATCTTCAAGATCCTGCAAGCCCAAAGCGAAAAGGAAGGACACATCTTCGCCGAAGGCGTGCTGGAAATCCTGCCTGATGGTTACGGTTTTCTCCGCTCGCCCGACTACAACTACCTGCCCGGTCCGGATGACATTTACGTTTCTCCGTCGCAGATTCGCAAATTCGACCTGAAGACCGGCGACACCATCAGCGGCCAGGTCCGTCCTCCGCATGAGGGCGAGAAGTACTTCGCGTTGGTCAAGATCGAAGCGGTCAACTTCGAGTCGCCCGAAGAGGCGCGCAACAAGATCCTCTTCGATAACCTGACGCCGCTGTATCCCCAGGAGCGGATCAAGCTGGAGACGGTGCGCGAAAACATCAGCGCCCGCGTCATGGATCTGCTTACCCCGGTCGGCAAGGGACAGCGCGGCCTTATCGTCGCTCCGCCGCGTACCGGCAAGACCATGCTCTTGCAGAACCTGGCGAACTCCATCACCACCAATCATCCCGAGATCGTGCTGATCGTACTGCTCATCGACGAGCGTCCGGAAGAAGTTACGGACATGCAGCGTTCGGTGAAGGGCGAAGTGATCTCGTCGACGTTCGACGAGCCGGCAGCCCGCCACGTGCAGGTAGCGGAAATGGTGATCGAGAAGGCCAAGCGCCTGGTCGAGCACAAGCGCGATGTCGTCATTCTGCTCGATTCGATCACGCGTCTGGCGCGCGCTTACAACACCATCGTTCCGCCCTCAGGCAAGGTCCTGTCAGGCGGTGTCGATTCCAACGCGCTACAGCGTCCGAAGCGCTTCTTCGGTGCAGCCCGCAACATCGAAGAGGGCGGCTCGCTGACCATCATCGCTACGGCGCTGATCGAAACCGGCTCCCGCATGGACGACGTGATCTTCGAAGAGTTCAAGGGTACCGGCAACATGGAAATCATTCTCGATCGCAAGCTGGTCGACAAGCGTACCTTCCCGGCCATCGACATTCAGCGCTCGGGCACGCGTAAGGAGGAGCTGCTGATCCCCAAGGAAGACCTGGCGCGCATCTGGGTGCTGCGCAAGATCCTCAACCCGCTATCGCCGGTGGAAGCGATGGAGTTGCTGATCGACAAGCTGGGCAAGGCACGCGCGAACGGCGAGTTCCTGCAGAATATGGGGTCGTTGTAGGTACTCGGCATTCCGTACCGAGGCGTTCAGCATTCAGCATGCGACATTCGGTCATCTAAGCCCGCCGGGCGAAACAAACTTAGCCCAGGGCGTAAGCCCTGGGAAAGTATCCCTCGCAGAGCCCGAGCCCCTTCAGCGGCGACAACTATGAACCTCCCGCGAGTGGACATCCGTAGTCCCTCGCATTCATCTTTCGTCCGATCGGTATGGACTTCTGCGTATTCTTCAGGAATGATATCATTGCTAGCATGGCTAGCCTGGTGATTCGCAAGCTGGACGACCGTATCAAGTCGCGTCTGCGCGTGCGCGCAGCACAGCACGGCCGCTCCATGGAAGAGGAAGCGCGGGAGATCCTGCGTTCCGCGCTATCGCAGTCGAAAGCGCCTCAGGAGAACATTGCCGAGGCAATTCGCCGTCGCTTTGCGCGCTTCGGCGGAGTCGAGCTCCCGGCCGTTGAGCGTGACTCACCGCGCCGGCCCCCGGATTTTGGCCGGTGATTGTACTCGACACCAACGTCCTCTCCGAGCTGATGCGGCCCGCGCCGTCTGCTCAGGTCTCCGCATGGGCCGCCCGCCAAGCCGCCGCCGAGCTCTTTACTACCGCAATCACCGAAGCGGAAATCTTCTATGGCATTGAACTGGTGAGCAAGGGAAAGCGGCGCGACGGACTTTTGTCGGCGGCAGAGGCACTGTTCAATGAGACGTTCGCCAATCGTGTCCTGGGTTTCGACAGCTCCGCCGCCCAAGCTTACGCACAGATCCTGGCGCATTGCCGCCGCATCGGAAAACCAATCGCACACGCCGACGCGCAGATTGCGGCCATCGCTTACATCCACAAGGCGCCGCTTGCCACCCGCAATATCTCGCACTTTGAAGCTTGCGGCATTAGCTTGATCAATCCATGGGAATCATGAGGCGGGTCTTCTCGACAATCCGAAGCTTGGTCGGTGTCGGAGGAAAAGGGAGAAGACTCGTGCTCCAGGCTCGCGCCCGATCGGTCGCGCGCTAACCTGGGTCCCGCTTCGGGAGTCTTGCCCATGCCGCACTCGGGGAGTGCATCGCACCAAGATATCTATTCATCTACGCCGGATTTTCGGTTATTGTGTCTGCATCGCAGCCGGTGAGCTGTGGGGCGGAGATGAGCAGGCGAAATCACATTCTGACGCTGGCGGTTATTTTGGCGGTAACTCTTGCTGCGATGGATGCGGCGGGGCAGGCGACCGCTGCTCAAATGCCATCCTCGGCAACCGTCACGCCGCTCAACTTGCCTCTGCAACGCCCGATTCCCTACATGGTCGTATCGCCGACGTTGTCTTCGCCGATCCAACCGCTCCTCGACTTCCGCGACTCGGACATCAAGTTCAATCTGGGCGAACTGATGAGCAATCTTCGCGACACCCGTCATGAGGGCTGGGTGCTTGCGGCTTATCCCGATCCCAAGACGAGCCGCCCGCTGATCGGCGCCGGATTCAGTCTGGATGTTTCGGCGCGCGATCATCCCCAGAGCGACCCACTTAATCCCAACCAGTTCCTTGAGCCGTCAAGCGCGCAGCTGTGGCAGGCGGCAGGGCTCGACGGCATACGGCTGCAGAGCATTCTCGATCAGTACGATGAGGACCTGGCGAAATGGAAGAAGCGGAATTTCCAGCGCAAGGTCCGTCAACACGCGCTCGAACCGCAGCTCACGGAAGCCGAAGCCACGCAGCTGCTGCGCATTTCGACGATCCAGGCGGTGCACAATGCGCGCGCGTATTGCCGCGGATTCGATCAGTTCACTGGGTATCAGCAGATGGCGCTCAGTCAGCTTGTCTTCCAGATGGGCGTAAACCTGGAGGAGTTCACGCATTTCCTGGGTGCCATCAACAACGATCCGGAATATCGCGATGCGTCGTTATTGCCCGGTGAAACAGAAAGCGATGCTCAGCATTGGAAGAACGTGCAAAGTATGTTGATTCAGAGTGACTGGGCGCGGCGATACAGCACGCGTGCGATCTCGGTGATTGCCATGTTCGATGCCGAGTACGCCAACGATCCCGCGTCGGCCGAGCGCAAAGTTCGTGCGCAGGTCCACCCTTACCGCCATCATCGCCGGCGTGCGGCGACACTCAAGTCAGCCAGCGCCAAGCACAAGAAGTCGACGTCGCGGACGCATGAGAGCTGATTGCCGCTTGTGCCTGCACGATTCGCACATCGTCAGCCAGGGTGGGCGGAAAGAGCTGGCATAATGAAGAAAATATCCTCGTGGCGATGGGCCATCTTCATTGTTTTTGCGGTGCTATTTGCGATTGTTGTCAGGCCCTGGTGGCTCGCGATTGTTTCCGCCGCTGCATTCTGCCTGCTAGCCTTTCTGTTGGTTAGAAGAAAAGCCGATCCACAATAACGGACTTATCGATACATCCGTTTTGCACGATCGCAATCCTGCCCGTTAGAATCAGCTTTTGCCGCCACTTGTGTGAACCATGTCACTGAAGCAGTCGGAAGCGATCGTGTTGCGAAGCTATCCGCTGCGCGAAGCGGATCTGCTGGTGACGCTGTTCACGCGTGCGGAAGGCAAGATCAAAGGCGTCGCGCGCTCGGCCAAGCGGTCGAAACGGCGCTTCGGTGGCGCACTGGAGCCATTGACTCTTGTCCGGCTCTACTACGACGATCGCGAACGCAAGGAACTGGCGCGGCTCGATTCCTGCGACATCCTGGAGTCACCTCTGTCGGCAACGGTCGACTATCCGCGCGTGGTTGCGCTGGAGCACGTGGCGGAGCTGCTCGACGAGCTTCTGCCTGACCGCGAGCCTAACGACGCGATCTTTCGGCTAACAGTTTCCGTGCTGCACCAGTTGCGCTCGGGGCCGATTTGGCTGCCGCTCACGTACTTCCAACTTTGGCTGGTGCGGCTGGTTGGATTCCTGCCTGAGTTGAATGAATGCCTCGCATGCGGCGCAGTGCTGAACGGCAGCAAGGCGTTTTACCACGCACTTGCCGATGGGCTGATGTGTGTGCAGCATAAGCGACTGGCGTCCTCGCAGCTGACGCCTGAGTCGCGCGCCATAGCAGCGCAGATGTTTCGTGCGCCGGTGGAAAGTTTTGCCGAGTCGTCCTCAGATGGCGCTGCGTCGCAATACGCGGACTTGCGAAAATTTCTGACGCAGATTATCGAGCGGCACATCGAGAAGAAACTGGTGACGGCAACAATGCTGGCGAAGCTGTGACGGGCGGAAGCCTGGGGTAAACTGCGATAATAAGACTCGAGTCTCTCGGGGACGCCACAATGGCGGGGCTTCATTCCCGCCGCACGTTAAGAGATGAACTCTTCGCCAAATCCGCTGACCTATCAGGAACTCATCCTGCGCCTCCAGACCTTCTGGGCTGAGAACGGCTGCGTCCTGCAACAACCGTACGACGTCGAGGTCGGCGCGGGAACGATGGCGCCCGAGACCTTTCTGCGCGTGCTCGGTCCTAAACCATATCGCGTCGGCTATGTGCAGCCGTCGCGACGCCCCGCCGACGGCCGCTACGGCGAGAATCCGAATCGCCTGTTCAAGCACATGCAGTTTCAGGTGATCCTGAAGCCACCGCCGGAGAACGTGCAGGATCTGTATCTCCAATCCTTGCAGGCGCTCGGAATCGATCTTCGCAAGCACGACATTAAGTTCGAAGAGGACAACTGGGAGTCGCCTACGCTGGGCGCCTGGGGCATCGGTTGGCAGGTGATGCTCGACGGCCTGGAGATCACGCAATTCACCTACTTCCAGCAGTGCGGCGGCATCGACCTCGACCCGATCTCAGCCGAGCTGACCTACGGGCTGGAGCGCATCGCGGCGTTTCTCCAGGACGTGGACAGCATCTACCACATTACGTGGGTAGTCGATCCGGATGGCCGGCCAGTGAAGTACGGCGAGATCCGCTTACAGGACGAACTGCAGTTCTCCGTGTATAACTTCGAACGCGCCGACATTGAGAAGACGTGGAAACACCTCGAGCTTTATGAGGCAGAATGCCAGGCGCTGCTGGATGAGTACGCAAGCCTGACCAAAGCTGAGAAGCCTGCGCCGGGCGAAAAGCGGCAAGCGACGAGCGATCAGCGTGACGGCGGTTCCGGCGAAGAGCGAAAGGCCAGTAGCGCCAAACGCCCGGCTGACGTGCACCGTTTTCCTGTGCTCGCAGCGTTTGATCTTTGCCTGAAATGCTCACATCTATTCAATATTCTCGACGCGCGCGGGGCAATCAGCGTGACCGAACGCGTCGGCGTGATCGCGCGCATCCGAGCGCTGGCGGTCGGTGTGGCCAAGGCATACGTCGATCAGCAGAAGGCCGAGGGCGGGAAGATCTCGGAGGAAGAAAGAGAGACGGCCGGACCCGGGACGGCGGAGCAGTTAGCCGCCAGCAGGTGATGTCCTAGATGCTTTCTGTGAGGGAAATAGAAAAGCTTAGAGGCTGAGATCAGCTGTCCTCAGCCTCCACTCACCGCGGCTCGCGAACGCGGGACCTCATTCCTGAACCGTTATTGTGCTGTTGCTTCTCCGCCGCTCGACTGCGACAGCTTCTCCAGCCGCTGATTGATGCGTGCGATCTGATTCTGCCGCAGCTGATCGGCCTTGGCCTTCTGATCGGTGGTCAGCACCTGGTTGTAGATCTGGCTGCGCAACGAAGCTTTCTGCACTGCCAACTGAGCCATGATTTGCGCCTGCTGATTGGCGATAGCCTGCACCTTGGCCTGGTCGAAATTGCCCCCTGCGGTTGCATTCAGCATGGCCAGTCGGTTCTGAGCCATCTGCTGGAACAGCGGGCGCATGGTCGTGCGCTGCGACTGCATCATGCTCTTGATCTGCTGCTTCTGGGCATCGGTCAGATTCAGCTCTTTGGCCAGCTTGCCCATGTGTTCATGGCGATGACCGGCCCACGCGGCGGCACCGCCGTTCTCGTCACTTTGCTGGGCGTACGACAGCATCGCTGTTCCGCAAAGGACCAGCGCCAGCAACGCAATCGCTACGCTCCACAGTTTCGTCTTCATCTCTTTCTTCTCCTTTAGGACCCTTCGTCCTTGCAACTGTTGAAACCCTGCCGTCTAAGCTTTGTCGGTAAAGTCTGGTAACGTGCCGGTAAAGTTTTGTGAAATCCGGTGATCGAAAGGGAAAACGACTCCACCGCGATCTGTAAACTATTCCAGGGGATAGCAGGAAAAGTTCCGCGCGAAGGTATGGATTATCTTGATCCACAACAATCGGGCGTTGCCTGGCTGATTCTGATCGGCGCAATAGCGGGCGTCTGTCTACTTTTGTGGCTGCTGAACAAGGCACTGCGAAAGCTTGGTGTGAGGGAACATCGCGCGGATCGCATGGGAAGTAGCATTCTGGAGGTAGAGCGATTGGTCCGCCCAACTGCCGAACACGTGCTCACAGCGAGGAAAGAGCGCAAGGTGACGCTTCCTGATGGCAGGGAAGAACCCCCGGACGGCTCTGAGTAACGGAGCCTCGATATCGGCTGTGGTGGCGACGGTCCCGGCGCCACCCTGCTTCGGCGCACGCGGCCTCTCTTAGCGGAGAAGCAGAGCGTGAGTCTGGAGACCGGCGCTACAGAGACAAACTGGCGCTATAGGAAACGCCACGGCTTGCGCCGTGGCGTTCGTTGGCTAATTTGCACGAAAGGGGTTGTGCTTTAGCTCACCAACACCGCTTCCTCTTCATTTACCGCTGGCCTTGCCTGCTTCTTCTGGCCCACTTCGTCCAGGTGCAGGTCTTTCGTCTCAGGCGAGTACAGCAGGCTGGCGAAGGTCATGATGGAACCAATCGTCAGAATGACAGCGGGCGACAGCCACATGTCCTGCTTTTCGACGGCCGCGATGAAGGGGATCTTGTGCGCCCACCATACGTAGACGCTGAACCACGCTCCCAGCAGCGCGCCAGAAGAGTATCCGAAGCCGACGCCGGCAGCGCGCCGGCTGGTGGGGAAGCGCTCGCACAGATAAGCCGGGACCACGCCCCACGCCAGCTTCAGCATGGCTGCCATAACAGTACCCAGCACCGCCATCCACAGGTTGCGCTGGATGGCTGCATGGTACAGAACGTAAAAGACGGGAATACCGAAGACTACAAGGAAAGCGCAGTACCACTGCGTCAGGATCTTCCTTCCCGTGCGGTCCGAAAGCCAGCCGTAGAAGTTATAGCCCAGGAACGCCATGAAGAGAGCGAAGCCATAGATCAGGCTATAGGTGGTGGTGTCGAAGCCGCGGCCTTTCAGGGTGAGAATATTCGGCAGGAAGCCGTAGACCGAGTAGTCGGTAAGGAACAGGCCAGTCATGAAGAAGAAGACCTGGAGAAAATCAAATAATTGAGGCGGCTTAAAGAGGCTAAGGAAGGGCGCCTTCTCAATTGCCCCTTTGGCCTTCGCCTTCTCGAACTCGGGCGACTCTTGCAGGTTCTTCCGGATATAAAGGGCGAGGAAAACGGGCACTACGCCGGTAACAAAAACAATTCGCCAGCCATAGGCCATCATCTGATCTTTTGTTGTTAAGTAGGAGACCAGCGCAAATACGAGGGAGCCGAAGACATATCCCAGAGGAAATCCCGACTGGATGAACCCGCCGATGGTGCCACGCTTCTTCTGGGGAGCGTACTCGATAGCGAAGGTATGACCTACAGCGTACTCGCCGCCGAAGAAGATACCCATAAACAACCGGAGAACGCAGAAAATGACATAAGACCAGACGCCAACCTGCGCGTAGGTTGGCAGGAAGCCGCCAAGCAGCGACATGACGCCTACGCCGCCGATGGTGAAGATAAGAAGGAAACGCCGCCCGATTTTGTCGGCAAAACGCCCGAAGACGGCCGAGCCGATGGGTCTTGCCGCCATGGTTATGGAATAGGTAAATACGATGACAATATACTGCCAAGCCGCGCTACCTTTGGGAGATACGAAGACCTTGACCAGAATGGGAGCCATGACAAGCACCAAAGCCATGTCATAGGCATCGAGCATGAATCCCAGGAACTGGGACATCATGGCCATCTTGGTTTGTTTCGCAAGCTGCTGCTCCGCCATATTTAAACTCCTGGAAATAATATGGGCCGCGATGGACACCACATGTAGCACAGGCGGGAAGAGAAAGTTAGCGACGTGCGTCACGGATAGTTGTGATGTCCTTCAGTGCTGTGATGAAGAACCAACTCGCCGGTGAGGTGGTTTGAGTAGAGTTTCCGCCAGAGCCGATATCTTGACCCTACCCCGGTTTCAGCTCGATATTCCCACAAAAGTTGTAATTAACTCTTCACAACACAGGCAATTAGCGTAATTGCCGGCAATCACTGTAGTTTCAGCTTCAAGTCATGTTCTATAGCTTTCTTTGTCACAATCCGGTGTTGCATTCATCACAACGGATCGTGAGCCACGTCCGCCAGCCTAACTCTTCTCCTCTCTTAAAGTGCGGCGTAAGGCCAATTCACAGGTGGGATTAATACTTAATCCCGGTGACTCCAGGCTCTCCCATCTGGAATGGAATTGCGCCGTTATTTTGGAGGCGACGATGCGATTTTCCTTCCGTGCGATTGTTCTGTTCCTGGCAGCCACCGTTTGCCTGAGTACAGCGCTCAGCGCTGCAGGCCAGAGCGGTACATCTCCAACCCCTGAGAAGAAAGTCTCAACCTCGACGGCAAAAAAGGCTCCAGCGAAGAAGCCCACCGTTGACGAGCAGCTGCAGCAGCTATCCAATAAACTCACCGAACAGCAGGCGCAAATCCAGCAGCAGCAAAATCAGATCCAGCAGCTACAGCAAACCAATACCGATCTGCAGAAGCAGGTGCAGCAGCAAACGACCGACTTTCAGAGTTCCGTGAAACAGGCCTCGCAGGAAGCAGCGGCGGCGCAGGAAGGCGTGAAGAGCCTGCACACTACCGTCACCGACCTGCAAAGCACCACGCAAGCTACCGCCAACGCGCTGCTCGAGAACAAGAAGGGCGTGCAGGCGCTGGAGAATCCGCTGGCGATCCACTACAAGGGCGTCACTATCACCCCCGGTGGCTGGCTCGAGTCCACGTTCTTCGCCCGTGGCCGCAACGAAAATGCTGACATCACCACCAACTTTGGCGCAGCTCCTTTCAACGGCGTAGCCAACTCGAACTTGACTGAGTTCCGCGCTTCGGCCCGTGGCTCCCGCGCCATCCTGGTTGCGGAAGGCATGGCCGGCAGCACCAAGCTGACCGGTTATATGGAACTTGACTTCCTCGGCCAGCCGAACACGGCCAACCAGATCGAGACCAACAGCTTCAGCCCGCGTCAACGTCAACTGTGGATGCAAGCCGAGATCAAGAGCGGCTGGACCTTCACGGCCGGCCAGTTCTGGAGCCTGATGACCACCGACCGCAAAGGCATCGCGACCCGCGCGGAATTCATTCCTACCACCATCGACGGCAGCTACGTTGTGGGCTATACCTATGCCCGCCAGAACACCGTCCGCTTCAACAAGAACTTCAGCAACAAGGCGTGGGCAGCGTTTGAAATCGCCAACTCGGAAACCACTTACGCCGCCAGCTACACGCCGCCGAACACTTTCGGATTCGAGAACAGCAATAACGCGCTGTCGCCCAACGGCAGCACGGTGACCTACGGTACTCCGGTTAACGTCACCATCAACGGCGTAAGCACGACGGTGATTGCCCCCACGGGCGCTGCCGGCTTCTCCACCAACCTTGCACCGGACTTCATCGGCAAAGTAGCCTTCGAGCCCGGCTTTGGACACTATGAGATCAAGGGCCTGCTCCGCACTTTCCGTGATCGCTACGACGGCAGCACCAACTACAGCGTCGGCGGCGGTATCGGATGGGCGGCCATCCTGCCGGTCAAAGCCAAGAAAGTCGATTTCGTGTTTGAAGGTCTGGCCGGAAAGGGCATCGGCCGCTACGGCGCAGCCAACCAGCCCGATGTCACGATCACTCCGAAGGGACAGATCGAGCCTCTGCCAGCGATCCACGCTCTGGCTGGATTCGAACTGCATCCGAAGCCGAAGCTTGACGTGTATATCTACGGCGGCGACGAGTATGTCGAGTCGCAGCGGTACAGCACGGTCAACGCAGAAGGCAAGACCATCGCGGCCGGCTACGGCTCCTATCTGGTCAACAACACTTACTGTGGTTATGAGGTGGTTCCCTCCGGCAAGCCCGGCTGCGGCGCGCAGAACAAGAATCTGGGCGATGGCACGACCGGCTTCTGGTATCGCATCTACAAAGGGCCCTTCGGCACCCTGCAGTATGGCGCGCAGTTCGAGTACGTCTGGCGCAACGCCTACTCGGGAGTCGGCGGAGCCCCGTCGGGTAGCGAGATCGTCGGCTTGACCTCGATCCGTTATTACCTGCCGTAATCTTCGTCGCCAAACAACTGTTGCGAATCGCAACACTGAGCTGCCGGAATAAAATCCGGCAGCTTTTTTCTTTCATTTCGTTGGGTCCCTCGGCTGCTTTAGAGCTATAATCCCGCCAAACGCATGACATTTGCCGCGCCCAGGCGACTGCTCATGGTTCCCTTGAATCGAATCTGTGTCTGTTTTGTGGGGTAGCAGCAACTACCAGAGAGATTAACCAGGCAGGTCCGTTAGCATGACTCGGTGTCATTGCGTACCGGTCACCTGCTCTGCTATTGGTTCTAGGAGAGACCAACATGCGGTGCATCAGATTGCTCGCGCTGGCTGTATTAGCCCTTGCCCCTTTGCTGCTTGCGCAGGAAATTCCCGCGGGGACGGTTGTGCCCGTCATGCTGACCTCTACCGTCGATTCCGGAAAAGCGCATCCCGGTGACCCCATCCTAGGCAAGGTGATGGAGACGGTTCCGTTGCCCGACGGCGGCCGCATTCCGCAGGGCTCGAAGGTGATCGCTCATGTCGACAATGTGATGCCGGCTAAGGGCAACGATCCCTCCTGGATTGCGATCGAGTTCGATCAGGTTGTCGTGCGGGGTCGCGAGCTGCCGGTGAAGGCCAGCCTCCGCGCGCTTGCCAGCATGATGGCCGTCTATGACGCGCAGGTGCCCTTCTTCGAGCCCGATACCACGCCTCGTAGCGCTGTGATGCTGGCGCCCGTCGGCGGCGATCCGGCTTTCCGCCCTGATAATCCGGAAAAGTCCTACAAGAAATTCGTGCGGTTCAGCGGCGAGCTGCCCCCGGGCTGCGGCGGCCGTGTCGACCAGGAAGGCAGCACCGGCGCGCTTTGGGTCTTCTCTCCCTATGCATGCGGCGTTTACGGCTTCGGCAAGGGTTTGGCGGTGGTGAAGGATGGCGTCAACGAACCGGTCGGAAACATCATTCTCGGCTCGCAGAAGAACTTCCAGCTGCATGCCGGAACCGGCTGGCTGCTGCGGATGCAATCGCGCGATTTGCCAGCTGTCGCCGACTCGCAATAAGCATTTAATTCGCAAAGCCCTGGTGCGTGCCGAATCCTGTAGCGCATCAGGGCTTTGTTGCGTCCGGCCTGCAAGCATCGGCATCTAGTCTGTTGAGGCCGCATATGAAGATCAGTGCCGTTTCTATGGCGATCCTGCTTACAGTTCTGTCGCTCGCTTCGTTCGCGCAAGAGATCCCCGAGGGCACCATTCTTCCCGTAATGCTGAACTCCTCTCTCGACGCCGGCCGCAATCACCCCGGACAGGCCATCAGCGCAAAAATCATGCAGGATGTCTCCTTGCCCAACGGCAAATTGATCCCGCGTGGAAGCAAGGTTGTGGGGCAAATCATCAGCGCGAGCCGAGCAACATCGACTTCCGGCTCAAGTCTAACCGTCAGCTTCGACCGCATCACCGGGAACGGATGGAACGTTCCAATCGCTGCCCACGTGCGCGCCCTGGCTTCTACCTTCGAGGTCTTTCAGGCGAAGCTGCCGACGAATTCTTTCGCTGACTACGGGACCTCGACCAGCGACTGGAACACCGTGCAGATAGGTGGCGCAGGTGTCTATCGCGGCAATGGTGAGGTGGTCCACGATGGTGAGATCGTGGGCCGCGCCACCGATTATGGCGCGGTCACCGCCAAACTCATCGCCGCTCCTGCCCGAGGATGTGCCAACAGTAGCGACCGCGAGCAGGCGCTATGGGTGTTTTCGCCCTGGGCGTGCGGAACGTACGGCTTCACCGGGTTGAAGGTTGCGCACACGGGAGAAACCGACCCGGTTGGCGCAATCGAGTTCACCTCGAATAGCGATATCCGCATTCAGGGCGGCAGCGGCTGGCTTCTTCGCGTAGATTCGTCCGGAGGGAAGACGGTAACGACGAATTGAAAGTCCCCTCGTGAGTTTCGACCGGCGATGTCCCAAAGTCGCTGGATGTTATTCCGTAGCTTTCATTTGTGCCCTTCGTCACACCTCCATGTGACCCACCTCAGCGTCGTAACCTTATCCCCTGCCGTAGATTGGCCCTAGGCGCAAACCGTGCCAGTAGGCATCGTACGTCCGACGATGCCACCGCCATCGAAAGGAATACAGTGGCTGCAACCCTTGTCCCTCCCAGCGAGCTGTCCTCCGAAGAAATCAGAAGCGCACTTATTGGATTTGTTCCTCGCGAGCGCGTCCTCATCCGGCCAATCGAGCGGATAGCATGGGCCTCTGACGCCAGCTTTTATCGTCTCATCCCGAAAGCGGTGATCCAAGCCCGGGACGTCGACGAGGTCCGCGCGCTGTTCGCCTTCAGCCAGCAGACGCGCATACCAATGACCTTCCGCTCGGGTGGCACCAGCCTTTCCGGCCAGTCCATCTCCGACGGCTTGCTGGTGGAGGTGGCACGCAGCTGGCGCGAGCTCCAGGTGGAAGAAGAGGGCAAGAAAATCCGGGTGCAGCCGGGAGTGATCGGCGCGCGTGCCAACCAGGCCCTGCTGCCATACCGCGCAAAAATTGGACCGGATCCGGCGTCGATCGCCACGTGCACTCTTGGCGGAATTCTTTCCAACAATTCCAGCGGCATGTGCTGCGGTGTCGAGCAGAACGCCTACCACACCCTCGCCTCCATGAAGTTCCTGCTGCCCTCGGGCACGCTTATCGACACGGCGCTGCCCAGCGCGGACGAGGAATTTCTCGCACGCGAGCCGAAGCTGGCCCGGGGAATTCTGGAGCTCAAGGGGAAGCTGGAGGGGAATCCGGCACTTCGCGATCGCATTCGCAACAAGTACCGGATGAAGAACACGACCGGGTATTCGCTGAATGCTTTTCTCGACTTTGATCGTGCCATCGACATGTTCCAGCACGTGCTGATCGGCGCCGAAGGCACGCTGGCCTTCATCGCCGAGGCGGTACTGAACACCGTCCCCGACCTGCCGGTAAAGTACACCGGCCTGCTGTTGTTCCCCGACCTCTACGCCGCGGCCGCATCGATTGTTCCCTTGCGTCAGGCCGGTGCGAAGGCGCTGGAGATCATGGATCGCGCGTCTTTGCGCTCGGTCGAGGACAAGCCGGGCATCCCTTCATCCATCCGCTCGCTGTCGGAAGCTGCCGCCGGATTGCTAGTGGAGTTTCAATCGGCCGACGAGTGCGCGCGTCCTGAGTTAGAGAAGCTCGCAGGCGAGAGCGTCGCAGGTCTCACCTTGTGCGAGCCGGCGCAGTTTACGCACGTCGCAAGAGAACAGGCGCTGCTCTGGCAGATTCGTGCGGGCATGTTCCCATCAGTGGGATCGGTGCGGCAGAGCGGCACAACAGTCATTATCGAGGACGTAGCGTTCCCGATCGAGTCGCTCGCTGATGCAGCCCATGGTCTGACGAAGCTCTTCGGAGTCCACGGTTATGACAACGCGATCATCTTCGGCCATGCGAAAGACGGCAATCTGCACTTCGTCATTACGCAGAGCTTCAACACGCAGCAGGCGGTCGATCAGTATTCATACTTCATCGACGATGTCGTGAAGCTGGTAGTCGATCGCTACGATGGCGCGCTGAAGGCCGAGCACGGAACCGGCCGCAACATGGCGCCCTTTGTCGAAACCGAATGGGGGCCCGAAGGGTACGAAGTGATGCGGCGGCTGAAGGAGCTAGCCGATCCCGACAATCTGCTGAACCCGGGCGTCATCATCAATCCCGATCGCGCCGCGCACCTGGCCAATCTCAAGCAGCTTCCCTCGGTAGAGCCGGAGATCGACAAGTGCATCGAGTGCGGCTATTGCGAGCCCAAGTGCGCCAGCCGCGACCTGACGCTCACCCCGCGCCAGCGCATAGCAGTGCGCCGCGAAATGACTCGCCTGCAGCAAACCTCGACCGATGGCCAGCTGTACAGCAGCCTCGACCGCGAGTTCCCCTACATGGCCATCGACACTTGCGCCACCGATGGTCTGTGCGCCATAGCATGTCCGGTGAGCATCGACACCGGGCAACTGGTGAAACGATTCCGCAATATCCGCGCTTCGGCTAACGCGCATCGCTGGGCGTCGCGTATCGCCAACAACTTTGCGGTAACGGAGCGCGCGTTGCGGCTGGCACTGCGACTCGGCCATTTGACCCAGAGCATTGTTGGCATCGAAGGCATGCGCTCGCTGACGCGCTCCATGAAGCGCATTTTCGGCGACAACCTGAGCGAGTGGATGCCGGACACTCCGCACGCCGCCGGGCCCGTACCGAAGACGCAGAAGACGCGCGCGCAGGCCGTATATTTCCCCGCCTGCATTGCGCGCGTGATGGGACATCTGCCCGGCGAGCCGCAAGACCGCTCGTTGATGGAAGTGACCGTTGACCTGGCGAACCGCGCAAATGTTCCGGTCTACATTCCGCCTGACGTACAGGGCACCTGCTGCGGGACGCCGTTCTCCTCGAAGGGCTTCACGCGCGCGCATTCGATCGCGATTAACGCCTCGGTTGAGCGTTTCTGGCGCTGGTCGGAGCAGGGAAGACTTCCCATCGTCGTCGACACCAGCCCCTGCACATATGCCTTCAAAGGCGCGCGTCCATATCTCACGCCTGAGAACCAGGTGCGCTTCGACAAGATGAAATTTCTCGATGCCATCGAGTTTGTGCATGACGAACTGTTGCCCAGGCTGCCGATTCGCTCGAAGTCGCGCTCTGTTGCGCTGCATCCGGTGTGCTCGGTTACGAAGATGGGGATTGGCGCGAAATTGGAAGCGATTGCTCGCGCCTGCAGCGATGAGGTCACGGTTCCGCTCAGTGCAGGGTGCTGCGCCTTCGCCGGCGACCGCGGATTCCTTTTCCCCGAGCTTACGCAGTCAGCGACGAAGTACGAAGCCGCCGAGGTCAAGGCGAAGCATGTGGAGGAGTGCTACTCCAGCAGCCGAACCTGCGAGATCGGCATGACGCGCGCCACGGGTCAGATCTACCGCTCGTACATGTATCTGCTGGAGAAAGCCACGCGCTAACACTGCCGACGCGAGAGCCCGGCGTTCCCGGAAAGTCTTACGAACCCACGTATCGCGCGTAGAGGCTGCGCGCGATGGCAGTGTCGGTCGTCCCCTTGATGATCGCGCGGCCATCAGGGAACAGCGTCATCTCATACGGCTCATGCCAGAATTTCAGAATGAAATCGTTGTGCCGCACTTCGCCATGGGGTGAGAGTCGGCGTGAGACTTCGGCGAAATCCAGCGGCCGCTCGCGCTCATGAATCTGTACCGAGTTGCGGCCACAGAGCGAAATGTGGGGACGCCCTTCACCGGCAAGGTGGACGAAATCGCGCTGCCGGCAGGCGCGGCAGCCATCGCGAGGCGTATCCGCGCGCACCTCAGCGTAATGGTTCGTCCAGACATCGCACGACAGCAGTGTCCGGCGGACCTTATCGCGCGCGCCAATGGCAAGTTTCAACGCCTCAGTCGCGGAGACCGCGGCAACGAAATTTACCGCCGAGTTAAGAATGCCCGAGGTATCGCACGTTTCGACAATGCCACGCGGTGAATCTGGGAACATGCAAGCCAGGCAGGCTGTTTCGCCGGGCAGAACGTTCATCGTTACCGCGTAACTGGCAACGCCCGCGGCGTAGATCCACGGCACGCCCTCACTCACCGCAAAGTCGTTGATCAGGTATCGGGTCTCGAAATTGTCTGTGCCGTCGAGGATGATCTCGACATCGGCGAGCAGTTCCTCGATATTGTCGGGTGTCAGATCGGCTGCATGCGGCTCGACCGCAATTTCCGAATTGAAGGCGGCGATCTTGCGCGCTGCCGCAATCGCCTTGGGCAACGATTCAGCGGCGTCGGTTTCGTCGAAGAGCACCTGCCGCTGCAGATTGCTCGGCTCAACGTAGTCACGATCGATGACCCGGAGATAGCCAACTCCCGCGCGCGCCAGCAAAGATACCAGTGCCGAGCCGGTCGCGCCGCAGCCGACCACAGCCATCCTGGTCTTGCCTAGTTTCTGCTGCCCTTCTTCGCCAATCGGGGCGAACAGCACCTGGCGCGAATACCGCTCCTTGAAATTCAACGTCTGATCCTCTGAGTGACGATCTTTGCTCAGGGAAGGCTCTCATTGATTATTATAGGTAATCCACATCAGTTGCGCCCTTCCGGGGTTTTAAACGGCAAGATCGCTGCAGTTGCAAGACCTTTAGACGCAAGTGCGCAGATAGTAAGGGGTACACCCGCTGCAAAGTAAAATCCGGCAGTCAGCGGATGTGTCGAAGGGCAGAGTTTGAGGACGCCGATCACGCCATTGTTGTGCACGCTTGCAGTTTTCTGCGCCCTCATGACGGCTCCGGCGCAGGCGCAAGCTACCCCTCCCGATTCGTCTTCGGTCGCCCAATCCAAAACCGAAAACGAAACCGGCGCCCTGGCCAACTACGAAGGCCAGACCGTAACCGCGATCGACTTTCGCGGGCTGACCGGCAGCAACTATGAGATGCTGGCTTCGCTGCTTGTGCAGAAGATCAACGAGCCGCTCGATCGCGGCAAGTTGCGCGCAAGCATCCAGGCCCTCTACGCCACCGGCCGGTTTGCCACCTTGGATGTTGAAGGCGAGCCCGGACCACGGCAAGGGCTCAAGCTCGTCTTTGTGGTTACGCAAAATTACTTCAATGGCGTCGTGAGTATCGATGGCACGCCGAAAAAGGGCAATCCCAGGCCCCACCAGTTGCTTGCTGCCGGACAGATTGATCTCGGAGAGCTCTTCACCGAAGACAAGGTCGTGAACTCGATCGAACGGATGAAGAAGATCTTCGCCGATAACGGCTACTATGAAGCCAGGATCACCTACGCCCTCGAGCCTAATCCGGCTGACAGCCAGATGGCGATTCGTTTCCACGCCACTGCTGGTCCGCTGGCGCGAGTAGGCGATGTCAGCATTCAGGGCGACGCGGGCATTCCGGACGAGAAGGTCCGCAGCCTCACCAAGCTGAAGGCGGGTGCCAAAGTTGACGCGGACCATGTCACCCGTGCGCTCACGCGGTTGCGCAAGCATTACCAGAAAAACGCTCATCTCGAAGCCCAGGTTTCGCTCGTCAATCGCGAATATCATCCCGACAGCGATCGGCTGGATTACGTTTTCGAGGTCGATCAGGGTCCAACCGTTGCGGTCACGACCGAAGGCGACGGGGTCAGCAAGGGACAGCTGAAAAAGCTCGTCCCGGTGTACCAGGAGAACTCCGTCGATGACGACCTGCTAAATGAGGGACGTCGCAACATTCGCGACTATTTGCAGACACGGGGCTACTTCGATGCCACGGTCGAGGTTGAGCGCCATCCCGTCCCGGAACAGAACCACCTCAACATCCTTTACGTCATCGATCCCGGCATTCGACATAAGCTGGCCGCCCTAAAACTGGAAGGCAACAAGTATTTCGACGACGAGACGATTCGCGAGCGTATGAATGTGCAGCCCGCGAGCCTTCTGCTGCCCAACGGCCATTTCAGCCAGCGGCTGCTCACCGCGGATGTGGACTCCATCAAGAACCTCTACCAGGCGAACGGCTTCCTGGAGGTGAAGGTAAACGGCAATCTGGTTGACAACTATCAGGGCAAGCAGAACGAGATGGAGGTAGTCATCAAGGTTGACGAGGGGCCACAGACCATAGTCGGCGAACTGACCCTGGAAGGCGCTCACAGCTACAGTAACAATCAACTGGAAGCCAAGATCAGTAACCTGAATGGCCAGCCGTTCAGCGAAGCGAACGTTGTCGCCGATCGGGACGCCGTCACCTATTTTTATTACGACCGCGGTTTCCCCAATGTGCAGTTTGAATCGTCTACCACGCCTGTGCCGGGCAGCAATCCGCCGCGCATGAATGTCGTATACAAGGTCACCGAAGGCCAGCGCGTCTTCGTCGATCGCGTGCTCGTCACCGGCTTGAATCACACGCGGCCTTACATCGTGAACCGCCAGATGCGCATTCACGACGATGATCCCTTAAGCCAGAGCCGGATGGTTGACTCGCAACGACGGCTTTACTCCTTGGGTCTGTTCACCGAAGTGGATATGGCAGTGCAAAACCCCGACGGTCAGGAGCCCTCGAAGGATGTGCTGTTCAAACTCCAGGAAGCCAAGCGTTGGACCTTCCGCTACGGCGGAGGAATCGAGTTCGCTACCGGCAACATTCCGACCACCAGCAATCCCCAAGGCAAGACCGGTATCAGCCCTAATGGCGTGATCGAAATCACCCGTTTGAACATGTTCGGGCGCGACCAGACGTTCAGCGTACGCGGCAGGTTAGGCTTGCTCACGCGCCGCGGTCTGGTCACCTATGACGCGCCGCGCCTGTTTCACCGTGAGAACTGGAGAATCATCGTCAGCGGTTTGTACGACAACACCGCCGACGTGAACACCTTCGCCTCAGAGCGTCTGGAAGGCGCGGTGCAGGCGGAACAACGCTACAACCGTTACACAACGTTTCTCTACGGCCTGACGTTTCAGCGTGTAGCCATCGACCCCAACAGCCTGGTCATCGATCCGACATTGATCGCTTTGTATTCGAACCCGGTCTTCATTGCAATGCCGACATTTACTGCCGCGCGTGACAAACGTGACGATCCCATCAATCCGACGAAAGGCTCTTACAATGCGCTGAACCTTGGACTCGCAACCAGCGCCCTGGGGTCGCAGACCAACTTCGGGCGCGTATTGTTGGACAACTCTACGTACTACACCCTGGGCAAGAATTGGGTATTCGCGCGCAGGACGCAGATCGGTATCGAGAAGCCTTACGGCACGAATGATTTTCTCGACTTAAGTATGCTCCCGCCCAATTCCATTCCGGTGGAGGCCACGCAAATCCCGCTACCAGAGCTGTTCTTTGCCGGTGGCAGCAACTCGTTGCGCGGCTTCTCCATTAACCAGGCGGGTCCGCGTGACACGCAAACCGGCTATCCCATCGGCGGTCAGGGACTCTTCGTCAACAATTTCGAGCTGCGGACGCCGCCGGTACTGCTGCCCTTTGTCGGCAACAATCTTGGTTTTGTCTTCTTTCATGACATGGGCAACGTCTTCGACACAGCCAACCACATCATCAGCGGCATGCTGCGTCTGCATCAGCCTTCGATCGCCAATTGTGCGCCGCCCAACAGCAATATCCCTTGCAACTTCAGTTACAACGCCCAGGCCATTGGCATGGGGATTCGCTACAAAACGCCGGTCGGCCCGGTGCGCTTCGACTTGGGTTACGCGTTGAATCCGACGCGCTATCCCATTCAGGAAACGGACCAGACCGTTTCGCTGCGACGCATTAACGTATTTTTTAGTATTGGACAAACTTTCTAATGAAACGACTTTTGCAATTTGCGATTTCTTTTATCTTCGTCCTCCTTACTGCGGCTGTCCCCGCTTTCGCCGGTGAACTGCTGGACGGCGTTGTCGCCAGTGTGAACCGGAGGCCGATTCTGCGCAGCGATTGGGGCGAGGCCATTGCCTTCGAAGCCTTCATGCGGCAGAAGCCGCTCAGTCAGGTGGCCGAGGCCGAGCGCGTGCTCGCGCTGCAACACCTCATCGACCGTCAGTTGCTGAAGGCGCAGATGGGTGACGAGAAGTATCTGCAACCTTCCGACCAGGCCCTGCAGCAGGACCTTGCCAAGCTGCGCGAGCAAGTCCCAAACGGCAAGGACGAAGCCACCTGGCAGAAGCTGCTCTCGAGCTACAGTCTGAACGAGGAAAAGGTCCGCGAGCACCTGCGCACGGAAGTGCAGGTGATGAACTTTGTGGAAGTGCGGCTGCGCCCCAATGTTCACATCGATCAGGACGAAGTCGAGTCCTACTACAACAAGCAACTGTTGCCGGACCTGCAGGCCAGTGGCGCAAAGGCCGTTCCGCTGAACGATGTTGCATCGCGAATTCGCGAGCTGCTCACCGAGCAGAGCATCGACGAGCTGCTTGATAACTGGCTGCATAACCTGCGACAGCAGGCGACGATCCGCAGCACCATAGCGATTCCTGGGATCAACGCTCCGGAGGAAGGAGCAAGGGCGGCCGGCGTCAACTAATCATGGCGGAAGAAGCAACAAGGCGGCCAAGGCGGAAACGCATCTGGATCAGCGCGCTCATAGGCGTGGTGCTGATCGCCGCGGTCGTGTCGCTGACGTGGTACTTGCGGAGCGCGCACTTCGAGGACTTCGTGCGCAGGAAGCTGATCGCGACCCTGGAGGATGCGACCGGGGGCCGGGTTGAGATGGCTTCATTCAACTGGAACTTGTCGCAGCTTGCCTTCGAAGCCAGAGACCTGACCATTCATGGATTGGAACCGCCGGACCAGTTGCCATATGCTCACGTCGATCGCTTGCTGGTGCGCCTGCACGTTATCTCGTTCTTCTCGCGGCAATTCAATCTCGAGCAGGTCGACCTGCGACGCCCTGTTATTCACCTCATTGTTTATCCGGACGGAAAGACCAACGCTCCCGAGCCGAAGGTCAAGATACAGAGGAACAAAACACCAGTTCAGGAGCTCTTTGATCTGGCAATTAACCGCGCCGATTTGCGCGATGGCGTGCTCCTCTTGAATGAGCGCAAGCTGCCCCTGGACTTCACGGTCAACGATCTCGTTGCAGCGATGACTTATGACCCCTCAGCCGAACGCTATGACGGAAGCGTTCAGGTCGGCAAGATGGATGCGCAGGTCGCGGGTTATCGCGATGTGTCGGCGTGGGCCGACCTCCAGTTCAGCCTCTGGCAATCCATGGCGGAGATCAAGTCACTCAGGCTGACATCGGAAAAGTCTTCAGCGCAAATCAGCGGAAAACTCAGCGATTTTCAAAGTCCGAAGATTCAGCTGACCTATGCCAGCACGATCAATGTCAGCCAGCTGGGAGCGATAGCTCGCAAAAAACAACTTCGCGGAGGGACGCTGGAGCTCAATGGATCGGGCAGCTACGCGGAAGCCGCCGGGTACTTTTCGACGGGACGAATTGCGGTTCGCGATCTGGATTATGTGGACGATGGAATTGCCCTTCGCAGAGCGAATCTGAATTCTAATTTCTCGCTCGCGAACAATCGCCTGCAGCTCACGCAGATAGCCGCGCGTTTTTTTGGCGGACAGGTGACGGGCGATGCCGACATCAGAAATCTTCTGGCAGGCAGCGTCGAGGCGACATCCAGGAGTGAGATCGTTACGGCCACCAGGAACAAGGGCAGCGGCAGGGCACAGCCGCAAGCGCTTCGCGCATCTTCGAACAGCGCCGCTCCGCAGGAAGGCTCGGCCCGGCTGCGTGTGAGCGGTCTATCGCTGAACGAGCTGGTGCGAATGATGTCGTCCAGATCGATGCCTCTCGACAAGCTTAATGCCGCCGGCAGTGTGGGAGGCTCGGTCAATCTGAGCTGGAAGCAAACCATGGCTGATGCCATCGCCGATCTGGCGCTCGACGTCGCGCCGCCGCCTCAGCCCTCGGCGAACCAGTTGCCGGTCGGCGGCAGTATGCGCGGTCGATATAGCCTGAGGTCAGGCCGCACCGACCTGTCCGCCCTTGACTTGACCACGCCCCGCAGCCACGTCGAGGCAAGCGGTGCGCTCTCTGCCCTCACAGCGGACCTCAAGCTGGATGCAAACACCACCAGCCTCGCCGAGTTTCAACCCCTGATTGCCGCAATGAATACAACTCCTCTGGCGCTAGAGTTGGATGGAAATGCGAGCTTCACAGGAACCGTCGACGGCAAATGGCGCGCTCCTCAGATTGCGGGCCATCTGCAGGCCACGAACTTCACGTACCTGTATGCCTCCAATCCCAAAACGCCAAGTCCATTGCCCGTCCCCACTCCGGCGAAGCACAGATCTCTTTTTAACTTCACTTCAAGTCCGACGCTTCCATCCCCGCCGCCCGAGCCGCAGACTCGGCGTATCCATATCGATAGCTTGAACGCTGACGTGCAGTATTCGCAATCCGGAGTGGCTTTGCATCACGCCGTTGTGCAGGAGGGAAGTGCGCAATTTAACATCGACGGCTCGACTGCTCTCGATCGCGGCGATTTCACGCCCAACTCGCAGTTTCAGGTCGAAGCCTCCGTACACAATGCCGATGTGGCCGAGTTGCAGCGATCGCTTAGTTTGGATTATCCAGTCAGCGGCAGCCTGAATTTCACCTTGCACGCTGCAGGCACCGCCAACGATCCGCATGGGGCGGGAGATATCTCTCTAACGAATGGAAAGGCGTATGAGCGGCCAATCCACGTACTGAGTTCCAAGATCACGTTTGCCAACCATGCGGCTCAACTCGAGAACATTCACCTAGAGGCGGAACACGGGACGGTCGATGGTTCAGCAGCGTACAACCTGCGCAGCAAAGAGGTAAAGCTTGACCTGACGGGGAGAAGCATCGATCTGACGGATGTTCCCGAGCTCCAGACGCCTCGCTTGCAAACCGCCGGAATTGTCGACTTCACGGTGAAAGGATCGGGAACGCGGGACCAGCCCGTCATCAACGCGCATCTTCGAGTTGACAAACTGGTGCTCAACGGGGAAATCGTTGGAAATCTCACTGCCGATGCCGTAACCCACGGGCGGCAGATGACCTTGACCGCGCGATCCAGCTTTCCCAGGGCGACCTTCACGCTCGACGGCAGCGTGCAGCTGCAAGGCGACATGCCGGGCAACGCAACGCTGCGATTCACCAATCTTGACGTCAATCCTTTTCTCCCGGAGGGAATGCGATCGCAAGTCACCAAACATGCCTCGCTCGACGGTCAGGCCCAAGTGTCCGGCCCGCTGAAGCAGCCCCGGCTCCTGCATGGCAACGTAAGCATCCAGCAGTTTTTCGTCGAGATCGAGCATATCGCCGTGAGAAGCGACGGTCCTATAGAGTTGAGCCTCGCTGACCAGACCTTAAACGTGCAGCGCTGCACCGTCATCAGCCAGGACACGCATTTCACACTGCAAGGGACGGCAAGGCTGAGCGGGGATCGTCCGCTCAATCTGCGCGCTGACGGCTCGCTCAACCTCAAGCTGGCAACCAGTATCAACCCTGATCTGGATGCTTATGGCAGCTCGAACATCAACCTGAGGATTACCGGCACGGCAGCCGATCCCATCATGTCGGGACGCGCCGAGGTGGTGCATGCCGGGATGTCGACGATTAACTTGCCTGTCGCACTGGGCGATGTTAACGGCTCTCTTGTCTTCAATCGGGACCGGCTGGAAGTAGAGAACCTGACGGGCCGCATGGGCGGCGGCCATGTGAAGTTCGGAGGCTTCATCACCTATGCGCGAACGATCGGCTTTAATCTGACGGCGTCCGGCAGTGACATTCGCTTCCGTTACTCGGGAATAAGCCTTACTTCCGATCAGGAGCTGCGTCTGACGGGTACGCTGCAGAACGCCTCCCTCACCGGCAATATTACGGTCACACGTTTTGCGCAGATCCCAAGCGCCGATCTCCAATTCTTCCTGGCCGAAGCCGCCGCACCGCCCAGCATTCCCAACCCCAAGTCGCCGCTTAATAATCTGCATCTTGAAGTCCGTGTCCTCTCCACGCCCGAGCTGACGGTACAGACCTCGCTGGCAAAGCTTTCCGGCGACATCGATCTTCGTTTGCGCGGGACTGCGGCCAGACCGGTGCTGCTGGGACGCGTCAGCATTGCCGAAGGCGATATCCGGCTTGGGGGCACAAAGTATCATCTGGAACGCGGTGACGTTACTTTCCTGAATCCTGTGCGTATCGATCCTGTGCTGGATGTGGAAGCGACAACCCGCGTGCGTGACTACGACATCACCATCGGATTGCACGGCACGATGGAAAGGCTGAATACGACCTATCGCTCCGATCCGCCGCTCTCCAGCGACGACATCATTTCGCTGCTGGCCTTTGGCAGGACACAGACTGAGGCGGCCGTGGGCGCTTCAACCTCACCAGGTATTTCGGAGAGTGCCTCCGGTGCGCTGCTGAGCGCGGCTCTCAGCCAGGCTGTTACCAATCGAGTTTCAAAGCTGTTTGGAGGCAGTACGATCCGCATCAACCCCGCGTTTAGCGGCCCGGAAAACGACCCCAACGCGCGGCTGACGATTGAACAGCAGGTGACCAATAACGTGACGTTTACGATCGTTACCGACCTTGCGCGCTCGGCGCAGGAGATTATTCAGTTCGAGTACAACATCAACAGCGAATACACGCTGCAAGGGCTACGCGATGAGAATGGCGTGGTGAGTTTCGATCTGCTGATCCGGAAGCGGAAGCAGTAGAGTGTAACGCGGGGCAGCGGAATGCCGCGGGCTACGCCGGCCGTTCCGCCGCCAGGTCGCGAGGCAGCCCCGGCGGCGCAACCGGCTCAGGAATGTCTACCAGCGGAAAGCCGAGCCGCTTCCACTCGTGAAAGCCTCCCAGCAGCGGCCGAACACGGCGGATGCCTATTTTGCGGAGTTGCAGCGCCACCCGGGCGCTGGTCGCTTCGTTCGGTCAAGTACAAAACAGGATGATCTCGCCGTCGCGCGTGATATCTGCGCGCCGCGAGGGCAGGTCGTCGGGCGAAATCTGCAGAGCTCCCGGCAACGTGCGCGGGTCAGTCAGCACGTCGAGTGGGTGGCGAAGGTCGATGATCACGAGGCGCTCGCCGGCCTCAAGCTGGTGCTTCAGTTCGTCAGGCGTGATGCGATCACCCTTCACCTGCTGTAGAAAACGCTCACGCTCCCGCCAGCGATAGAGAACATATGCAACGACGCCGGTGAGGAAAAGCACCAGCAGGCCGCCACCGAGAAGGTGGGCATCTTTCGCGATACGATCGAGCTGCTTGCTGAAGAGGAAGCCGAGCAAGGCATATGCCAGCGTCCACAATAAGGCGCCAAGCAGGTCGAAGAGGACGAAGCGCGAGTACGAGATGTTCACCATGCCCGCCAGCGCCGGCGCGGCGGTATTGAGGCCGGGAACGAATTTGCAGATGAGCAGGGTGCGCGCGCCCCACTTGGCAAATCGCGTCTCGGTCCGGCGGACACAGGAGTCGGGTTCCAGTGCGATGCGGCAGAGGATGTTCAGCACGATAGCGCCACGGCGCTTGCCGATGGAGTACCAGAAGAAGTCCGCGGCAACGCACGCAGCCGTCGCGGCCACGATGACGAGCGCGAAACTCATTCGCTTCTGTCCAGCCAGCGCGCCTGCCGCCAATATCAGCGGCGTCGCGGGAACGGGCAGACCACCTTGCTCAACCAGCACCCAGAGGAAGAGCAGGGCATACCCGTACTGCACGACGAATTGGAGCGTGTCTGCCATTCAGTTCAGGGGGACAACCGCACAGACTAGAGATGCGCTTGGCTGCGAAGAAGTTCCGCTTGGGGGCAGTATAACGCAGGCAGCTCTATAGCGCCGATGTGGAGATTGGCGCTACAGACCTGCAGTTACCATCCTAGAAGGCAACGGTGGAGAGTTGGGATCAGTCGTTTGATGTGGCCGGTGTAGCTGATGCAAGCTTCGCGTTTTCTGGCACTTCTGCGGTTTCCTTCGCGTCCCACGTGAGGACCTTCAGATCCAGCACGAAGATCGAGTAAAGTACCGGAACCATCAGCAGCGTGATGAACGTCGCCACCGTCAGGCCGCCGATCTGGGCATAGCAGAGCGGCTGCCACAACGGACCGCCGTGCATCGCGAGGGGGAATAGGGCCAGCACGGTTGCGCTGACGGTGATCATCACCGGACGCAGGCGGATGATGCCGGCGTCGATCACCGCTTCTTCGAAGGGTTCGCCCTTGGCGTGCATCTCCTCGATGAAGTCGAAGAGCACGATGACGTGGCTGACGATGACGCCGATGAGGCTGGCGATGCCAAGGAAGGCCATGAAGCCGAACGACGTCCGCATCACGGCGAGGCCATAGATTGCGCCAGCCACGCCGTACGGCGCAGCAGCGAAGACCAGCAGCGGCTTGATGGCGTTGTTGAATTGGAAGAGCAGCGCCAGGTAAATCGCCATCACGGAAATGACCAGCACCATCGACAGATTGCGGAAGCCGTCCTGTTGCTTGTTGTACTCGCCGCCGATGGTGACCTTGTAGCCCGGTGGCATCGTCTTCTCGAACTCCTTTAGCTTCGGTATCACGACGCTGGTGATCTCCGACGACAGATGACCCTGGGCAGGGAAGGCGTAGATCGACATCTCGCGGAAGTGATCGATGCGGATGATGCGGTTCGTCGCCATGCTGTTCTGGATGTCGGAGATCTGCACCAGAGGGATCTTCGTATTGTCCTGCGAGGAACCGGAGTAGACGTAAAGGTTCTGGATGTCGGAGAGCCGCGCCCGCTCATTCATCTTCAGGCGCGCCACGACCGGGATGTTGTTGTCGCCATCCTGCAACGTGGTGACCGTGGTGCCGCTCATGGCGCTGGTGGCAGAGTTGGCCACATCCATGTTGGTGATGCCGGCCAGGTTCGCGCGATCGGGATCGATGGCCAGCATCACCTGGAAGCTGTCCTTCTCCCACTCGTTGCGCACGCGGCGGGCCTCGGCGGCCGAGCGCACGATGTCTCCCACCTGCGAGGCGATCCTGCGCATGGTCGCGATGTCCTTGGCGCTTTGCACCGGGTTCGAGCTCACATCAGCCTCGCTGACGACGCGAATCTCCACCGGATAGTTGATAGGATTCGTCTGCAGCTGGCGATAATCGCAGCGGATGCCCGGCAGCTTCGCCGAGAGAACCGGCTGCACCTGGTCTACGAATTTCGGCGTGACGTCCTTGTCGGTCAGCTGCACCAGCACCTGTGCATAGTTGAGCTGCTTGGGCTGTGGAGATACGGAAAACCAGAACCGTGTGCTCCCGCCGCCGACCCATGTGCTCACGTATCGCAGAATCTGCGAAGCAGAGCCGTCTTTCTCCGGATGCTGCTTGCCATACACCGCCGCCTGCTCACGGACGATCTGCTCTACTTCCTGCGCGGCGCGATTGGTGGCATCGAAGTTGGCGTCGTTCGGGAGCCAGACATCGATGTACGACCAGTACTGCACGTCGTCGGGGAAGAACGAGGTTTTCAGCTGCGAGAAGAGGAACGCACCGAGGATCAAAAATACGAGCGATCCGATGGCGACCTTCCAACGATGCTCGATGGCGAACTTGGCGACGCGCGCATACCAGCCGGTGAAACCTTTGCTGCGGCGGTCTTCGATCGGCGGCTCGGGCTCGCCTGGGCGTAACAAGTAATAGCCCAGGAGCGGAATGAAGGTCATCGATGCCAGACGCGAGGAGACAAGGGCGACCGTCATCACCACGGGCAGGCTGTAGATGAACTCGCCGGTCGTGCCGGTGATCATCAGGAAGGGCAGATAGGCGACGATGTTAGTTACAGTCGCGTACATGATCGCCGTGGCAATCTTCGTTGGCCCAAGCCACGGCGCGACAATGCGAGGATGGCCCTCGGCCAGCATGCGCTTGATGGAATCGCCTGCGACCACGGGATCGTCGACCAGCAGTCCTAAGGCGATGATCAGAGACGCGACCGAGACCTGCTGAATGTCGATGCCAAGCACGTAGATGATGCCGAAGGTCATCGCAAGCGTGATCGGGATGGAGATAGCCATCAGCACCGCCGAACGCCACTCCCAGAAGCCGATCAGCGAAACGATCACGACCAGGCCGATGGCTTCGTATAGCGCGTCCATGAAGAGGTCGATCTGCTCTTTCACCTGAAGCGGCTGGCTAGAGGTGGGCACGATGACAAGATCATCCGGCAGATATGGCTTCAGGCTAGCCAGCTTCTCGTTAACATGCTGACCGAAGAGATCGATCTGCTGGCCGGAGCGCATGTTGATGCCGAGCGAGATCGCGCGGCTGCGCACCCAGTTGCCATTGGCGTCCAGCCAGGTGAGGTAGTTCAGGTACGTCGGCGGGCTCTGGTAGGTACGCGAGATGTCCACCAAATCGCGCAGATACACGGGGCTGTTCGACGACGATACGCCAATGATGACGTTGCCGATGGCCTGCGCATCGGGGAAGAGGCCCGAAGGATTCACGATCAGGTCCTGCGGTCCGACTTGCAGCGAGCCCGCAGGCAGCGTGATGTTCTGCGCGTTGAGGATGTCCTTCAGCTTGGACGGGTCGTATCCGTACTGCGCCAGGCGCTGCTGCGAGTAGTCGAGATAGATCTGCTCGGACAAGACGCCGGAGCGGGAAACAGTTGAGGTCTCAGGCACGCCTTGCAACGTGCGCTGAATCAAGTCGGTGTAGTTATTGAGCTGTTGGTACGAGTATTTTGCGCCCGCAACTCTGGCCAGCTCCGGCTCAGTTTCTGCGGGATCGCGAATGATCGCGGGCTGCCAGGCGTCGGGATAGATCTCGTCGGTCTGAAGATTGTTCTCGATGAGCTGGTGACCGCGTTGGCGTATGGTCTCGTTGTCGAGAGTTGAGCTGGCATCGAGCCCGACATAGCCGGGTCCCTGGAAAAAGTGCAGATCCTTCAGAGTGCCGTTGCGCTCGGCGATGCGGGCGATGTTCTCGAAGTTCGTCCGCACCGGGCCAGCCGCGACCGAGAGCGGAAACGCGTAGATGATGCTGATGCGCAGTTGCGGTGAACTCTTCGGGAGCGCCGCTCGCGTTTGCGCAATGGCCTTGCGGATTTCATTAGCGCGCAGCGCAATCTCCGTAGGGCCCACGATCGGACTGGCGACAGTCAACATGAGCGCGGCGGTGTTGCCGAAGTTACTGTTGAACTGAATTGGCCCTGCGCCGCGCGGCAGGTTCACCTGATTCATCTTCAGGTTGATATCGCTGAATTCCTTCTGCTTGTCTTTGACGTTGTCGTCGAGCTGGATGTAGACAACTGAGAGGCCGGGGAAGCTGAGCGAGCGTATGCCGAAGTTCGATGGGCTGGGCGGGCGGATGGTGGTGTTCTGCGCCGCGGCCTGTTCGAGTGGGCGCGTGACCAATTGCTCGACCTGCTCTGCCGTTGCGCCGGGCCACGAGCACTGCGCCTGCGCTACGCGCACGGGAATGTCGGGGTCCTTGCGCTTGGGCATGTTGTGATAGCCGTACAAGCCCCAGACGAAGGTCGCTAGCAGCAGGATGAGTCCGACTTGCCGGTGTTCCGTGAAGAAGCGCGCGGTGTTGTGCGTGGTCGCGACGATCTCGGTGTCGGATTTGTGATGGATCGACATTGACTTTTGTTAGACCTACATCTTGGCAGAGGGGCCTGAAGGTCAGCTCTACCTTTCGGTGCGGCTGAAGCCGCGGCGCCCCTGCTCCGTTTCTAGTCCGGGATCACCCGCACTTGGTCCCCGTTCTTGATCATGTTCGTGCCCGAGGTCACAACGCGGTCCTGCAACGTCAGCCCGCTGTGCACCGCGATCATGTTCCCGTAGGTGCTGCCCAGCGTCACATCCTGCGTGTGCACTTTCACCATATCGCCGCTGCCGTCGGTGAGAAACACCGCGAAGCCATTCTGGTTTGAAGGACTGCGTATGACGGCGGAAATCGGAATGGCCATCACGCCGCCCGGTGGCGAAGGCGTACCGATCGTAATTGAGGCGATCATCCCTGCCTTCAGCAGATTTTCCGGATTGTCGATCCGCACCTCGACCGAGTACACACGGCTCTTCGGATCGGCGGATGCCGACATCGCAGTAACGTGACCGGAGAAAGCATTGGGCAGGGCTTCCGTCCTCACTGTCTGCGGACTGCCGAGCCTGATGCTCCCAATGGCCGTGTCAGGAACGCCAAACACCGCTTTTACAGTTCGCGTATCGGCCAGCGTGAAGCCGTTGGTTGCAGGGCCGACGAGTGTGCCCACGTCGACGTTGCGCTTGAGCACCCAGGAGTCGAATGGCGCTTTCAAATCGCAATAGCTGAGCGCAAGCTTCGCTTCGGCGATCTGTGCCTGAGCATTATCGACCGCGGCTTGCGTGCTCTCCGCTTGTGCGCGACTGTCGTCGTAGTCAGGCTGCGTAGCCGCGCCGGCTTTGTAAAGTACGGACATCCGCTCAAAAGACAGCTTGGCGCGTTCCTGCTCCGCCTGGGACTTGGCCAGTGAAGCCTTCGCCTGATCGAGCTTTTGCTCATAGTTATCCTTCTGCACGACAGCAAGCACCGTTCCCGCAGCCACGTAATCGCCCTGATCGATGTTACGCGTGTGGCCGTTGGCGTCACGCACCTGGCGAATGCTGACCAGGTAGCCATTCGATTGGAATGAGAGGTCAACCTGCTGGTACGGCTGGATATTCGCCGAATACACGTTGCTGGTGCCGGTGTCGATGTTCCGCACCAGCGCAGTTCGCACCGGCACGGTGTGGTCATCGCTAGAAGCTTTTTCGCATGCCGGCTGTGTGCCCGCGAGGGCAGCGAATGTAGCCAGTAAGCATGCGCCGGCTACCCACGTTGTCGTGATATTTTTCTCGCTCATGGCTAATCCTCGCCAATGGCCTTCTGGAAGTTGGCCTTGGCCGTCCAGAAGGTCGCGATCGCTTCGTTGTAATCGGAGTTGGCCTTTTCTACCGCCGCCTGTTGCTGCAGGACGTCGCGCAGCAGTACCGTCTTCTGTCCGTACTTGTCGGTGACCTCGCGCAGCTTCTCGCGCGAAGCCTCCTGTTGCGCGCTGGCCACCTCGACGGCGGCACGTGCTTCCTGCAGGGAGCGGAATTGCTTATTAACGTTGATCAGGACTTGCGACTGCGTCTCGGCCAGGTTCAGCTTGCTCTGCTCGACGGCGATCGTCTTCTCGTTTACCGTGTCGCGTCGGCGTCCCCAATCGAAGGGCTCCCAGCTGAGCTCAAAGCCGAGCCCCATGACGTTCGTCGGAACAAAATTCACTCCGAAGGGCGAAAGATAGTGGAAGGAGGCGCCGATGTCGGGAATATACTCCGACTTCGCCAGGCGTCTGACCGTGTCCGCCTGCTGGATCTTGATTTCCGCTTCTTTGACCTTGGGATTCTTATCCAACGCCGTGGCCTGCGCGGCCTTCAGGTCCTGCTCCAGCGGTGAAAGTTGCGTGTCTTCGGTGGCGCGGAAGTCGATGGTGATGTCCCGTCCCAGCAGGTTGTTCAGTGTTTCCTTGGCGGTTGCGAGTTTGTCCTGGGCCTGCAAAAGTTGCAGCTTTTCGTCGGCCAGCTTCGCTTTCACCTCGAGGCTGTCAGACTGGAGGACGACTTTCTCCGACACATACTCCAGCGTGATCCGGTCGAGCTCTTCGTACTGTTTTATGCTGGCCTGCTTCGCCTCGATCACGTTCTGGATCTCGACCACCGAGTAGTACGCCTGCAGCACTTCATTCACGATGCTGTTGCGCTCCTCGCGCAGTTCCTGCACCGCCTGCTGCATCGAGAGCTCTTCGCCATGCACGTGCAGGTTGATCTTGTAGAGTGTCAGCAGCGGCTGCGAGGCAGTGCCGAAGATGTACGCCGTGGGCTGGCTGGGGGTTGTAATAGGAGTGTTCACAGCGGGGATGGGGCCGATCCCCGGGAATGTGCCGAATTGTCCTGCGGGAACATCAAAGCTGATGGGCGCCAGCAATTGCGATGCGAAGGTGTAAATATTGAACGACGGCAGGCGACGCGTCTTGGCAGCCGCCACCTTGTCTTTTGAACTGTCCAGGTTTAGCGCGACGATCTTCAGGTCGCGGTTGTTCGCCAGAGCCAACTTGACGGCTTGGTCGGCTGTGAGCAGCTCCAGGCTTGAAGAAGTAGCATCTTGGATTGCCGCCTGCGGAGCAGGAGTTGCGACCATGCTGGCCACAAAGATGAGTACGAAAATGACAGTTCCGGCAAGTCGATGCATGGAAATGCCCAAAAAGTGCAGGACGGCCGCTCAGGAAGGCGGTTAGCTTGTCTTTTGTCTCGGGCAAGCATTAAATCATTTTCGACACGGCATGGGAAGACGTTATTCGAGGCTCGCCGCCCTTTATGGCTTTGCATCTTAGCTAAACATCTGGCTGCAAGGCGGCCAGGCGGAGGAAAGGCAATATGCGGAGAAATGGGATTGCAGTGGTTTTGGCAATGCTGTTGACGGGGTCCGCGGCGGCGCAGCAGTCGGGGCAGCCCCCGGCTGCGAACCAGCAGGGTGGCGAGATGCAGTCGCAGGCGATCACAGGTCAGGAGCAGGCGAAGCTCATCAACGGCGTGCGCAAAGCGCTGATCATGCTTCCGTACTACGGTGTGTTCGACAATCTCGCCTTCCGCCTGCAGGGCCGTACCGTGATCCTCGAAGGCCAGGTGGCGACTTCCAGCCTGAAACCCGACGCTGCGGCAGCGGTGAAGAAGGTGGAAGGTGTCGATAAGGTCGTCAACGACATCCAGGTGCTGCCTCCCGGCGGGATCGATGACAGCATTCGTCAGCAAGTCTATCGCGCCATCTACAACTACGGCCCGTTTCTCAAATATGCGAATCAGCCCAATCCGCCGATTCGTATCATCGTCAAAGGCGCGCGAGTAACGCTGGAGGGCGTGGTGGACAACGAGACCGATAAGGGCCTAGTGACGATGCGTGCCAACCAGGTACCGGGGGTCTTGTCAGTGACCAACAATCTGGCCGTCGCGAAACCAAGCGGGAAACCTTCCTAACGAAAAGGCTGCGGCAAGAGTCCGTTGCAGGCGGACCACACATAGACGTGGATTCGCCATTTTTTGCCTCATGAACCCCAGGTCCGTCCGACACGTCGAACGTCAAATTAACCTCCCGTTCACATCAACGGCGGCTTGGCCATTGTTCGCGAACGCAAGTCCACCTAGACTGATAAAACTGGAATTGAGGAGAGAACACTGCCCGAAGCCATCATCCAAGCCCGCGCGGTCGAGAAGTATTATCCACAGTCCGACGGCAATCGCATCGAGGTTATTGCACCGACCGATCTCGACATCGCTCCGGGGAAGATCGTCGGGCTGCTCGGCCCGTCCGGGTCAGGAAAATCCACGCTTCTGCGAATGTTGACCGGCTTGTCGAAACCGTCCTCCGGCCAGGTGCTATGGCACGGCAAGGCAATGGACGGGCAGATCCCCAACGTCTCGATCGTCTTTCAGAGCTTCGCGCTGTTCCCGTGGCTCACCGTACTGGAAAACGTGGAAGCGCCGCTCATCGCCCGCGCTACCGGCGCGATCGAGCGTCACAAGCGTGCGTTGAAGATGATCGACACGGTTGGCCTCGACGGCTTTGAGACGGCGTACCCGAAGGAACTCTCCGGCGGCATGAAGCAGCGCGTCGGCTTTGCGCGGGCGCTGGTGGTTGAACCCGAAGTGCTCTTCATGGACGAGCCGTTTTCCGCGCTCGACGTCCTCACTGCTGAAAACCTGCGCTCCGAGCTCCTCGAGCTCTGGATCAACAAGAAAATGCCGACGAAGTCGATCTTCATCGTCACGCACAACATTGAAGAAGCCGTACTGCTGGCTGACCGCGTGATCGTGCTCGGCCGCAATCCCGCGCGCATTCGCTCCGATTTCGAGATCGATATTCCGCAGTATCGCGATCGCAAGTCGCCGCGCTTTCTGGCCTACGTCGACTACATCTATAAGACGCTCACCCGTCCGCAGGAAGAAGCGACTGCGCCGGGAAAGCCTTCGGCCGCCGCCGGCGATGGTCGTCCACGCGAGCGCAGCAAGTTCCAGATGCTGCCGCACGCGCGTCCGGGTGGCATTGCCGGCTTTCTGGAACTGCTTGCCGACCGCGGCGGGCGCGACGATCTCTACAAGCTCGCCGACGAGCTGTCCATGGACGTCGACGATCTGCTGCCCATCGTCGAATCTTCGGCAATGCTCGGCTTCTCCGTCCTGCGCGAGGGCGACGTCGAGATCACGCCCGAGGGCCGCAAGTTCGGTGAGGCCGACATCCAGATGCAGAAGGAACTCTTCCGCGACGCCGCGCTCAAGCACGTCGCCATCCTGCGCCTCATCGAGAACACGCTCCACGCCAAGCGCGATCACGCTATCGGCGAAGAGTTCTTTCGCGACATCCTCGACGAGCACTTCAGCTCCGACGAAGTTGAGCGCCAGTTTGAAACCGCGCTCAACTGGGGCCGCTACGCCGAGATCTTCGACTACGACTCGGAGAACGGCCGTCTCTTCCATCGCGAAGACGCCGACGTTCTGCCGGTGGCGGAAGAGGCCTGATGGCGCGCTGGAAGTCGTGGCAGCCGGTCCGCATCCTGGGCAAAGGTCCCTGGTCGTTGTTACCGTCGCAGACCTGGTCGGTGGTCACCGACTTTTTCCTCTTCGCCGCCGGCCTGTCGTTCTTCTATCTGATCCTGGTCCTGGCGCGGAGCTGGTTCGGACCGTTCAACCCGCACGTCGAGATTTCGCGCGATCCGTCGCACCTGCCGCTTTACGCCGCGTACTCGTTGCTGCGGATTACCATCGCCTACATCCTCTCGCTGGCCTTCACGCTGATGTATGGCTACATCGCCGCGTACAACCCGCGCGCTGAGCGCATCATGATTCCGCTGCTCGACATCCTGCAGTCGATTCCCGTGCTCAGCTTTCTGCCCGGCGTCATGCTGGCGATGGTTGCGCTCTTTCCGCACCGCCAGCTCGGAGTGGAGATGGGAGCCATCCTGCTCATCTTCACCGGGCAGGTTTGGAATATGGCGTTTAGCTTCTACTCGTCACTGAAGAGCATCCCGCGCGACATGCGCGAGGCCGCAAAGATCTACCGCTTCAACTGGTATCAGCGCTTCACGCAATTCGAGCTGCCCTACGCGGCCATCGGGCTGGTGTGGAACTCGATGATGTCGGTCGCCGGCGGCTGGTTCTTCCTGATGGTCTGCGAGATGTTCGTGCTCGGCTCGAACGACTTTCGCTTGCCCGGTCTTGGTTCGTATCTGCAGACGGCCGCGAATGCCGGTGACACGCAAGCGATCCTCTGGGGCCTCGGCACGATGATCGCGGTGATCGTGCTGGTCGACCAGATTGTCTGGAGGCCGGTGATTGCCTGGGCGGAGAAGTTCAAGATCGAGCAGGTCGAAAGCAGCGATGTACCGCAGTCGTGGTTCCTCGATTTGATCGGACGCTCGCGACTGTTTGCGAAGCTGCGCAAGCGGGTCACTCATCCGCTGCGGGAGCGGCTCGCGCTTCACTTTGCGCGCACCTACGACGGGGCTGAGGAAGAGATCGCTCCGCCGGCATGGAAGGTCTGGGTGGGTCGGGCGATTGCCGCCCTCGCGGTGCTGGCGGTCTTCTACGCCCTGGTGCGCGCGGCCGGGATGCTGAGTGAGCTGAACTCCGGCGATCTCCGCCAAATTCTTGAAGGCGCGGGCGCAACCTTCGGCCGTGTGCTCGCAGCGCTGCTCATCGGTGCCGCCTGGACAATTCCGGTGGGAGTCGCGATCGGCTTCAGCCCCAAACTTGCGCGCATCGCGCAACCGCTGGCGCAGATTGCCGCGTCCGTTCCGGCGACGGCCTTATTTCCGATTGTGTTGCTGGTGATCATCCGCGTTGGCGGCGGGCTGGGCGTGGGATCCATCGTGCTGCTGCTGCTCGGAACGCAGTGGTACATCCTCTTTAACGTCATCGCCGGCGCAATGGCGATTCCCACGGATTTGAAAGAAGCCGCCGCGCTCTTCAAGTTCACACAGACGCAGCGCTGGACCAAAGTCATTCTTCCCGGAATCTTCCCCTACCTCATTACTGGCCTGGTAACGGCTTCCGGCGGCGCCTGGAACGCGACAATCCTGGCTGAATACTTCCGCCTCAAAGATCACACCTATGCAACGGTCGGTTTAGGTGCCACCATTTCGCGCGCGACCGAGTCCGGCAACTTCGCATTGCTTCTCGGCTCAACCATCGTGATGGCGATGGTCGTTGTGACGGTGAACCGCCTGGTATGGCGGAGGATGTACCGCCTTGCCGCAGAGCGATATACGCTGGAGGCGTAGACGTCGCTTTGCGCCTTTCGCTATTCGCTCTTCGCCATTCGCTCTTCGCTTCTTGCCGTTCTGGCTTCGCTTGTCGGATGCGTCTTTAGATTTCCACCATTCGCCATTCGCTATTCACCTGTCGCTCCTAGCTCGCGTCTCCGATGGATTTATCATCCTGAGCGCAGTCGAAGGACCTGCTGTCCGTCGCGTGGTATCACTGCGGGCATAAAGCAGGTCCCTCCACTCGGTCGCCGCGGCGACCTCGTTCGGGATGACACAAAAGGAAAGAATGAACCAGCCGAACCAGCCGCGCAGCGGCAGCATGAAGTTAGCCCGGGTCGTAAGACCCGGGTATGCCGCGCGAGAAACTCAGAGCCGCGTAGCGGCGACACGCCAGACGAACAGCGAATGGCGAACGGCGAACCACGGCCCCTATCCCCGCATGGCTTCCATCGGGTCCACCTTGGTCGCGCGCCGTGCCGGCACATAACTCGTCAGCAGCGCAATCGTCAGGAACAACAAAGGAGCAACAACAAACGTCGCCACATCGCGAGAGCTAACCTTGTACAACAAGCTCGACATCAACTGGGTAAGAAGCAGCGCTGCGACCAGCCCAATTGCAATCCCAACTCCGGCAAGAATCATTCCCTGGCGCACCACGAGCCGCAGAATGTCCCCCGCTTCCGCCCCAAGCGCCAGCCGGATGCCCAACTCGTGGCGCCGCTGTGCCACCGAGTACGCCAGCACGCCGTAGATTCCGATGACCGCCAGCATCAATGCCGTCACGGAGAAAATCCCCAACAGCAGCATCGTGAACCGCGGCTGTGTCAGCGAGCTCTCCATTAGACCATCGACTGTCTCGATGTTTGTGATCGGCTGATCGGGATCAACGCTCGCAATCTGCGCTCGCAATGCCGACAATAAGCTCAACGGTGCCACCGCAGTCCGCACCAGCAGATTCATATTGCTCCACGGCAACTGCGGGAACGCTATGTACACCTGCGGCTGCGGATCCAGCGCCAGCCCTCGGTTTTTGACGTCTGCTGCGACGCCGACGACTTCAGCTGCTTGCGTCCCGCGCCCGACGATCACATGCTTGCCGATCGGATTCTGGTTCGGCCAGAACTGACGCGCGAAGCTTTCATTTACGATCACGACCTTCGGGGCCTGCGCATTGTCCACCGCGGTAAACTCGCGCCCGGCGCGCAACGGCACGCGCATCGTACGCAGCCACTGAGGGCTGATCGCTTCAATATCGATGAACGGCCGTTGCGCCAAAGGCACATTTGGCTGCCCCTCCGGCAGCATTGGCGTGATTCGTTTCGAGCTCAGCGGCAGTGCCGCGGAAATCGCCGCGCTCTTTACTCCCGGCACCTCCGCAATTCGCCGCAACAACTCGTCGAAGAACGCAATCTGCTGCTCCGGCTTGGCATACTTCACCGTCGGCAGCGAGAGGTTCATCGTGATCACGTTCTGTGGATCAAACCCGGCATCGACGCGCAGCAGCCGCGAGTAACTCCTCAGCAGCAGCGCCGCGCCAATCAACAGCAGCAAGGACAGGGCCACCTGCCCCGAGACCAGCATATTATTCACGCGTGCGCGCCCTTGTCCGGCCGAGCTGCCTCGACCCTCCTCGCGCAAGGTCAGGTGAATTTCGGTGCGCGAAAGCTGGAGGGCAGGGAAGATCCCAAAGACGATTCCTGTCACGATCGAAACCGCGACTGTAAACAGCAACACGCGCAGGTCCAATCCGATCGGGATTCCCTGCGGGATCTGGCCCGCTCCCCATGTGACCAGCGCGCGCGTGGCAATCCAGCTCAGCCCGATACCGAGCACGCCGGCGATCAACGACAGCAGAGCGCTCTCCGTCAGCAGCTGCCGCAGGATCATCGCGCGTGTCGCCCCCAGCGCGCTGCGAACCGCAATTTCCTTTCTCCGAACCAGCGCGCGCGAGAGCAAGAGGCTGGCAACATTCGCGCATGCAATCAGCAGCACAAGCGCGACTGCCGCTGACAGCAGCAGCACCTTCCCACGCACGTTTGCCACCACCTGCTTCGCGCAGCGGCTCGGCAATCATCGATACCGACGCAGCCGCGTCCGGCGCGTTGGGATTCTGCTCGCGATACTGCCGGTTCAGGACAGCCAGCTCCGCTTGCGCCCGCGTCAGCGTAGTCTCCGGGCGCATACGCGCCAGCAAGTTCAGATATCCCACACCCTGCCGCAGCCGCTGCGCAGGTATCAGCGTCAACTCGAAGTAGCGTGGCGTCCAGACGTCCATCTGCCCCACAAACGGAAACTGCACGCTCGCGGGAAGCACTCCCACGACGGTGTATGGCGTTCCATCCAGGGTCACGGCTTGCCCAACTATGCCGGGATCGGCGCCGAATCGGCTGTGCCACATGGCATCGCTCAAAATCACCACGGGCCTGCCTTCCGGCCGTCCCTCATCTTCGGTGAACGTCCGCCCCAATTGCGGCTCGACGCCAAGCAAGGTGAAGAAATTTGCCGACACTCGGCCCACGGCGACTTGCAGCGGCTCGCCATGGCCGGTGAGATTTAAGGTGTCATTCGCCCAAGCGGCGACGGATTGGAGCGACTGGCTCCGATCACGAATCAGCTCGTATCGCGCCAGCGTGCCCTCGTAATCTTTGCCTTGGTCCTTTACCTCGATTGACACGAGCTGCTGCGGCTCACGATAGGGAAACGGTCGCACCAGCAGCGCGCTGGCCACGGTAAAGATCGCGGTATTGGCGCCAATGCCGATCGCGAGAATCGCGATTGCTCCAAGCGCGAATCCCCAATCCTTAGCGAGCAAGCGCGCACCGAATCGAAGATCGCGTAGGAAATATGGCATGAATTTTATTATCTAACGAAGGTGCGTAAGGCTCACCGACGATGAGACCAGCAGCGACGGCGCGCTATTCGAAAGACACTCAACAGACACATGCTACCGCCGATTGTCGGTCTGCGGCTCAGGATGGATCAGCACGCGAAACAACTCCGGCACCTCCTGTCGAAACCGCCCCTCTACCGCTGTCTGAATGTCATGTACGCGCGACAACGGCAGATCGTCCTGCATGGTGATGTGCAGGGACAAATACAAGCGTCCGGCGACGCGTTTGAATACCAGGTCGTGCATGTCGACGACTTCAGGGAAGCTCTCCGTCACCGCCTGCAGGCGTTTCTCGAAGCTGGGGACGCGCAGGCCGTCGCCCGTCTCAATCGTCGCCGGCTCGCTCTCAATGTGTGTGAGGATGCTGGAGATCTCGCGCAGGTCGTGCTTCATCTCGTTCTCCAGCCGGGTCACTCGATCATGTGCCTCCTTCAAACTCAACCGCTCATCCAATTCCACATGCTGCTCGACATGCAGGTGCCCCTCGAGGTCCTGCACGCTGATGTCATGCACATTAAGGTTATTGCGCGTGGCCACTGCGCGAATGCGATCAAATAAGCTTTCCTGGCGGCCGGCCCGTGCCACTGCATTCACCACAACATCAGCATCAGGCAGCAACTTGCGAATTCGTGCCGCCACTTCATTCGAGACCTGCTCCGACTTCTGGAAGGTGACATTGCGCGACATGGCGATGGAAACATCGGCAAAATAGCGGCTGCCGGAGCGGCGAATGCGTACCCGTCCCACTTCCAGTACGCCATCCACCCGGTACACCTCTTCGATGATGCGGTTGCGAATTCCAGTGGGGGCGGCATCCAACAATGTGTCGATAGTCTGCCGCGCCAGCTGCGAACTCACGTACACCACAATACAAGCCACGAACAATGCGGCAATAGGATCGGCGCGGAACAACCAGGGTTGCGAGAAAGCCCTGCCAATGAGCACCAGTCCGAGCCCGAGAATAACCACCGCGCTGGACCAGATGTCGGTGCTGAAGTGCAGCGCATCGGCCTGCAACGCCTGGCTGTCGTACTTGTGGGCGATTCGACGTAGCCGTCGCGACCGCCAATAGTCGATCATGATCGAAATGCCCATTACCACGAAGGCCCAGAGCGTAGGCTCGATCTCCACGGAATGAAAGAACAGGCGCTTGATTGCCTCATAAACAATCCACACGCAGGTCAGCAGCAACAAACCTGTTTCCAGGAAGGCAGAGAAGCTTTCAACTTTGCCGTGCCCGTATTGGTGCTCAGCGTCGGCAGGCTTGTCGGAAACGCGTACCGACAAGTAGGTGACAACGGCAGCAACCAGATCGAGCCCAGAGTGCGCGGCTTCGGAGAGAATGCCCAGACTGCCCGTAGTCGTGCCGACCACCACTTTCATCGCCGTGATGGCGACAGCCGCGAAGATAGAATTCAGCGCGACGGCCTTCTTTTCGCGCTGCATTCCGGCAGTCTTGACGGCATCTGTCATACGTTTCGATTATTCACGCTTCTCCATCAATCCGCCAACCGTCCTCGCCATTTTCAGATCCGCTATGACAGACCTTCGCTGCACAATGTGGTACGATTTTGTACATCCATCTGCTCCGCCTCAGGCGGTACTATTCCGGAGGAATACCACTTCATGCTACGTTTCACAACGCTGGTAGTCGCGCTTTCGTGCGCGATGGCCTTCGCGCAACAGCCAGCATCACAAACCACTCCGCCCGCGCAGGCGCCTGCCGGCCAGAGCGCCTCAATGCCGGGAATGCCAGGGAATCCGACTCCGTCCACCCCCACCCCGGATCCCAACAAGGTTCCCATGAACGAGCCGGTCATCACTTTGAAAGGTGCTTGCCAGGCGAAGTCAGGGGCGCCCGCACCCGCAGGTTGCGTCAGCAGCCTGACGCGCGAGCAGTTTGAAAAGCTCACCGATGCCCTGCAGCCTGCGGAGCGCGGTCCGGTGCCCCCCGACGTGCGTCGGCGCTTCGCCACGCAATACGCCAAGCTGCTGGCTTTTGCCGATGCGGCTCGCCAGCTCGGGTTGGAGAACGATCCACGCGTGAAACAAGTTTTCACCTTCGCGCAGAACCAGATCCTGGCCGAATCTCTGAATCAGCATTACAGAGAGGAGTACGCCCACCCCACCGATCAGCAGATCCAGGACTACTACAACCAGCATCAGAAAGACTATGTAGAACGCACCTTGCAGCGCATCATCATCCCGGTAAACCAGGGCAACAACGACAAGGCGAAACCGACCGAGGAAGAATTCAAGGCTTACGTCCTTAAGATCCGCGAACGATGGGTAGCGGGTGAGGACCCCGCGACACTGGAAAAGGAAGCCATGGAGCATATGGGTGTCTCCACGGCTGCACCCGATATCAACCTCGGTGCGCGTCGCCCTGGCTCGTTGCCACCGGCACACGAGTCGGTCTTCGAAATGAAGGTCAATGAAATTTCGCAGCCCTTCTCCGATGCCCCGGCCGCCTATATCTACAAGGTGACCTCTATCCGCGAGGTGCCCTTGAGCGATGTGAAAACACAGATCTCGCAGACGGTCCAGAACCAGATGTTTAAGGACAAGATGGACGAGTTGCAAGCAGCGGTGACGCCGGTATTGAACGACGCCTACTTCGGTCCTGAGGCTCCGCCGACGATGCAGCACGGCATCATCCAGCCCGGCATGCCACCGATGCCAGGGCATGCTGGTCCGCCGCAATCACATGCAGTGCCCGCTCCGGGCGCGGGTGCAGGCTCAGCACCGCCGCCCGGCACTCCTGCTGCCGGCTCAGCCAGCACGCCGAAGTAGCCATGCCGCAAAAGGGAACGGTCCTGATCACGGGAGTCTCGGGTAATCTCGGGATCAGGTTGCTTCCGCTGCTCTCAGATTTTCGCGTGGTGGGCGTTGATATGCGCCCACCCGAAAATTCTTCTCTCTACCGGTTCGAGGAAATGGATCTCGGCCGGGAGGCCTCCTGCCGTAGCCTGCTCGATCTTCTGCGCGAGACTCGCGCGCACTCCGTCGTGCACCTCGCCTTTGTTCTCGATCCGCAACGAACGGGTGTCCTCGATCTGGAGCGCATGTGGCAGATCAACGTTGCAGGCACGGCGCGCGTCATGGAAGCCATCAGTGTCGTCAATCGCACCGGCGGTAATATTCAACGCTTCATCTTTCCCAGCAGCGTTTCAGCTTATGGACCTGAAACCGGCGGGCCGGTCAAGGAGGACGCCCCGCTGCGCGCTCACACCTTGACGTATGCCGTTCACAAGCGCGAAAGCGATGAAGTGGTGCGCTATCGTGCCGAGTCTCTTGGCGACTGCCGGACATATCTGCTGCGCCCGCACATCTTCACCGGCGCCAGTATGCAGAACTACATGGTGGGAGTATTACGCGGCACGCCTCTGGGACAGAGTAAGCGCGCAGTCCGGATGCGCGCCGAAGGGAAAAGGCTTCCATTGATGCTTCCCCGCGGCTCGAAATATCTGGAAAAGCGCTTCCAGTTCGTTCATGTTGATGACATGGCGCGTCTGCTCGAACATTTGCTGCGTCGCCCGGAGACAGATCCGCCGCTCACAATCATGAATGTGGCCGGACGTGGCGAGCCGCTGAGCCTACAACGCTGCGCGGAGATCGCTCAGGCAAGTATCAAGCGAGTTCCAACCCGCGCCGTCTTCCAAGGTATCCTGCACCTGTTGTGGAAGCTCGGCATCTCCTCGATCCCGCCGGATGCAACGCCATATCTGATCGGCTCCTACATCATGGACACCACACGGCTGCAGCAATTCCTCGGCCCCGACTATCCGCAGGTCATTCGCTACACTGTGGAAGACGCGCTCCGTGACAGCTTCGCTATCAATGGATAGCAGGCAAGCATGCGGCATAATGCGCCGTTGTATAATGCCAATAGTCCGGATGTAGGCGCGTAGCTCAGTTGGTTAGAGCGCTACCTTGACACGGTAGAGGTCAGGAGTTCGAGTCTCCTCGTGCCTACCATCTTTCAATCGCTTAGAGAGAACCCCTAAAAATCTCCAGCCCGTGGCCAGCCGCCGTGATTGCGCGGAGTTGATGAAATTTAGCGGCTCGGAAACGCCTTCAAGGCTGCGGCCACCTGCGTGACGCGCGCACCCTGGTGCTTTGCGACCTCAAGCTCTTCAGCCGTCGGCGGGGCGCTGTTTTGTCCGGACGTCGATGACGCTCCGTATGGTGTCCCATGCCCCTGAACAATCTTCTCGTGAGTGTAGCCGGTCGGCACAATGATGAACCCCAGGTGCGCCATCGGGATATACAGTGAGACCACCGTCGTCTCGTTTCCTCCATGTGGTCCTGCTGTGGAAGTAAAGGCGCTAGCCGCCTTTCCGTTCAATTTACCTTGAAACCACAGGCCACCAAGGCTGTCGATGAATGCTTTCAACTCCGCCGACGTATTACCAAAACGCGTCGGAGTGCCAAAGATGATTCCATCCGCCCACTCTGCGTCGGCTGGCGTAGGGGTTCCGTACTCGGCGATCATCTTCTTGCTACGCTCCTCCCAGCCGGGAACCTTGGCCATCACTGCCGGAGAAACGAGATCGGGCACTCGGCGGAGCCGGACTTCGGCTCCGGCATGACGGGCTCCTTCACCGA
>DATFSK010000089.1:0-44671 GCA_035262645.1 Terriglobales bacterium | reverse complement strand
GAAGTCCCACCAGGAAATCTTCTCGTACTCGGCGACGCGCCGCTCTTCGCAGGTGGTCAGCAGAGTCAGCAGGCGGTCGACGTAGAAGAGCACCTCGTCGTCGGGAATGCCAAGCTGCATGCCGTCGACCATGGCTTTGAGCGTGGTGATCCAGTCGTCGAGCGTCTCCGGGCAACGCGCAACGGCGATGATGGACATCTTGCCACCGCGCGCGATCTGCGCCCGCGTACCGGGGACGATGTTGTCGAAGACGCCCTGCGCATTGCCGGGATAGGGAATGCGCTTCATGGTGTCGGTGACGTGCTTGTAGAAGTTGGGGAAGAAGCGAAAGCCGTGCTCGCCAGGCAGATTCCTTCGTCCGCCGACGCCGGTGTTGGGGACCTCGAGGCTGCGCGCCTTGCCGCCGAAGAGGGACTTGCGCTCGAAGACTCGGACCTTGAATCCTCGCTCGGCCAGTTCGTGGGCCGCACTCAAGCCGCCCACACCGCCGCCCAATACAACAACAGTCTTGCCAGCCATTTTCGCCCCCTGAGAAGCCGGAAATCCGTGGAAAGTTCCCGGCTCGGTGTGGGGCATTATACCTTCACACCGTTTCGCAGGCAGCTGTTTCGTTCGTCAGCTTACCGCGGTGGATTCGCGTGCAGTGCCGCGTCCGGAAAGCAGCAGTCCGATCCAGCAGCTGATGGGCCAGGTAAGGAGCCAAGAGAGCCAATACCAGTGCGGCCAGCCTTTGCTCCAGTTGGGAATGGTGGCAACGATGCCCATCACCTCTCCGATGATAAGGAACCAGAGGACATGGCGAGCGGCGCGGCCGGGCGCAAAACGCGCGCAAAGCCAGGCGCAGAAGATGGAAATCAGGACGAAACACGCGGTGCTCGCGAGCAGAGCGTGGCTCGAAGGGATGTTGCCGCGAACGAAATCGCCAGGAAACAGACGCGAGAGCAACGGGTCGGTTGCCAGTACGAGGGCGATCGAGAGCAGGTAGCAGCCGGCGACAACGGCGATCGACTTGAGCACGCGCACCTCCGCGGGAACGAGAGCGAGGTCGATACATTATGCCTGAAGGGTCAACATCGGGAGGAGTCCGAGTTCCAGATCAGTTGCAGACCGGCTGCATGGCCAGCGTTTGTTGTACCGCCTTGGCCAGATCGCCCACGCTGAAGGGCTTTTGCAGGAAGGAGCTTCCCCGCTGCAGGATGTCGCGCCGAGCGGCGGTGTCCTCCGAGTATCCCGACATGAAGAGAACGCGAATGCGCGGGTAGCGCTCGCCAAGATCGCTGGCCAGCTCATGCCCGCTCTTGCCTGCCATGACCAGATCTGTCAAAACTAGATCGACGTTGCCTTTGAGCTCGGCACACAGTTCGAGCGCTGCAACGCCATTTTCCACCTGAAGGACGTGGTAGCCGAGCTGCTGCAGGCATTCGCAGACGTTGCTCCGGATATTTGCATCGTCCTCGACCACAAGCACAGTTTGTCCAGCCGGCTGGCCGGCAGCGTCGCCGCGAAACACAGCGCGTTCCGGCAAGGCACTCGTCACGGGAAAATATAGTTTGAACGTTGTGCCCTGTCCCGGTTCGCTGTAGACCCAGACGTAGCCGCCGCTCTGCTTAACGATGCCGTAGACGATGGAAAGCCCCAGCCCTGTTCCCTTCCCCACTTCTTTGGTGGTGAAGAAAGGATCGAAGATGCGCGGCAGGATGGACTTATCGATACCGGTTCCGGTGTCGTTGACGGCGAGCATAACGTAGCGCCCGGGCTGCACCGGCGGGTGCTCCCGTGTGTAAGCGTCGTCCAGCTCGACCATGGCGGTCTCGATGTGGAGCATGCCACCGGTGGGCATGGCATCACGGGCATTCACCGCAAGATTCAGGATCACCTGACCGACCTGGTCGGGATCGAGGCGGGAATTTTCGATGTCGTCAGCCAGCGTGGTCACCAGGCGAATGTCTTCGCCGATGACGCGCCGCAGCATGCTGGTGGTTTCCTTTACCACATTGTTGAGATTGATAACCCGTGGTTGCATGATCTGCTGGCGTCCAAAGGCGAGCATCTGGCGGGTGAGCGTGGCAGCTCGATCGGCAGCGTTGGAGATTTGCAGTAGCGGTTTGCTGAAGGGGTTGTCTGGAGCGGTTTGCGCCAGCATCATCTCGGTGGAAAGTTTTATGACGACAAGAATGTTGTTGAAGTCATGCGCCATGCCGCCTGCCAACCGCCCCACGGCTTCCAGTTTCTGTACCTGGCGAACCTGCTGCTCGAGCGCACTCTGTTGGGTCATGTCTTCCACGTAGCACGAGCACACCTCGGGCGTTCCATTCCCGCCGCTCAGCAGACCGGTGACGCGAACCGGCACCAGACTTCCGTCCTGGCGGCGCAAGGTAGTTTCCCAGCCTTCAACTCTCCGGTTTCGCCGCAAGACCTCGATCAGCTTGTCGCGGTCCTTTGCATTGGCGTAGATCTGTTCGGCGATGTGGAGCCGCAAGACTTCTTCCAGGCCGTAGCCGCCCAGAATCTTACGAAAAGCGGGATTGATGGATTTGGCGCGGTTCTCGTCGACAAAGCTTTGCGAAATGCCAAACGGCGCATTGTCCACGAGCAGCTTCAGCGAAGCCTCCGATTCGCGAAGTGCTTCTTCCATGCGGCAGCGCTCCGTCATGTCGGAAGCGACGACAAGACGTTGCCTGCGCCCATTCGCCTGAAACTCAAAGGTTTTGATATCGACCAGGAGGGTACTCCCGTCCTTGCGACGATGCCGCCATATGCCAATGTCCGTGTGGCCAGTCTGTGGCTGTTTGACGCGTTCCAGAAATGCCGGACAATCTTCCTCCAGACGGATATCGATCAGGGTCATGCTTAGAAATTCTTCGCGCGAGTAGCCGTGGTTGATGATGGCGGCCTCGTTCACGGTGATAAAACGAAGCGTCTCACAATCGAATATCCACATTGGACAGGGATTGGCCTGGAACATCAGTTCCTGGCGGTGCTTATCGTCGCGGAGGATGGTAGCCTGCTCGGCCAGCTGCGAGTTCAAGTGTCGTCTGCTTCGGCGCAGACGCTGACAGCTCGCAATCAGAAGAACAACGATGGAAGCGGCAACAATAACAATGACGAAGTACGGCATCGGCCAGATCCGCTACGCACGATGGTTGACAGGTCCTTGCAGGATTAAACAAGACCTGCCCGCCCGTTTCCGTTCGCCGTGGCGCACACGAATATTCCGGGCGGATGTTTCACACCTTCCAAGCCGACGAATTGCGTCACGGAGTACTGCGAGTGGCCAACGCAACTGTCATGCAGGACTAAGCGGTCAGTACTGCACCCAACAAAGTGTTACCGCGCGGGAGCGGACGCGGTTCGTGAGTCGTAGTTAGGAATATCAGGCAAGGAAAAGGCGTTGCTGTGATCTAGGACACAATGAGAGGGATCTGTCTGCAACATTCGTGTTATGCGAGCACCTTTATACCCTCCGAGACCGCTTCGACGGGGCACATAGGTGGGACAACCGAACGCGAGTCTCGGCGTTCGCCGGCGTTGTTGTGTCGGCATTCTGCGGGAGTAGAGAACGGAGCGGACAATTCTCGCAGTGCAGCACCTCCTTGTGGCAGTAATGCTTTCCGACCTGCACGAAGAGTCCATGCATTTCGTTGTAGACCTGCGCTGTCGAACTGCGATGCGCAGCGCTCATCGTCGAGGGTTCGTGGATGATCAGCTTCGATGGCAAGGGCGGGCGAGCGGGTCGCGCGGCGGGAGCTTGCCGTTGCAGCGCTCGCTCGAACAGCGCACGAATGTCCTCGTAGCTGGCGGAGCGTTCGATCGCAGCATGGCGTTCAAGAATGCGGCGTGCGTAGGCGTCGACTACAAAAATTTCATGATTACCGGCGTAGAGCAGAATGGCATCTGCGGTTTCGTGGCCAATGCCTTTCAACGAGAGCAGCTCGCTTCGCAGCTGTGGCGTGGCAGCGGCGAACATCTTGTCGAAGGAGCCGTGGTACTTCTCGTCAAGGAAGGCAAGGAAGCTCTTCAGTCGCTGCGCCTTCTGACGATAGTACCCGGAGGAGCGGACCAGTTGTTCCAGTTCCGCGATCGGCAGATCGCGAATGGCCGATGGAGTGAGTGCGTTCGCGGCACGCAGGCTCCCCAGCGCGCGCTCGACATTGTTCCACGAAGTGTTCTGGCCAAGGATGGCGCCGACGATCACCTCGAAGGCGCTCTCCGCCGGCCACCAGTGCTGCGGTCCCCACGCGCTCGCCAGCTTGCGATACATGGCGCGCATCATGGCTTCGGGCCCGAGCTTGGGTTTGGGCTTGGCAGCAGGCATGGGTTGCCTCGATATACTAACTGTAACGGATGCGCAACATTCTTCGCTTCATCTGGAATTCGGCGCGCGGACATCGGCTGGCGCCGTGGCGCAGCCCTTACCTGCGCTGGCGTATCGAAACTTACACCGGCATCAAGATGCAAAGCATCGGGTTCCTGGAGTTCTTTGGATTTCTATGGCGTGAACGGAAGGAGCTGGCACGCTTTCTGGTGTGGACGGGCGAGATGGAGCGATACGCCCGGGCCAAGCCGAAGAACCCGTGAGGCTGCATTTCTTCTATCCATCGAGCTTGTCCACCCACGAACTGCGACGAAATCTCAAGCAGGAAGGCGTCGATCGAGCCGGAAATGGCGATCTTCTTACGACGCGCCAGCAGCGTAATTTCCCAGAGCGAGATGCCGGCCCTGCTTCATGGGTGCTCCAAGTTATGACTATGGTCCTTATACTATCGTCACACTTTCAGCGCCACCCCAACCGGGGTGCCGACTCCCGAACCCAGCCGCTCCGCCGCCGACGCCTGCCTGGCCGCAATCTCCAGATACCCGGAACCGCCGATAATCGCGAAGACCGCATCGTCGCCGCCCTCCGAATACGACCGGCAAAGTCGCGTAATTGTCTCTCCGGCGATCAGAATGCTCACCTGCGGAAAATCACTGGCGAAGAGCGCCGGCGCATCGAGCTCCCCGATGTTCGTGATCAGATTGCCGAACTTGTCCACCTTCATTACCGCGCCAAGCAGCGTGTTCTCGCCAATGTGTTCTACCCGCGCCAATGGCAGGCGCACGTAATCGGTAATCTCCCGCCCGAATTCGGCCGGCGCGATGCCGTTGCTCAGCCATCCCGCGATCGGGGCGAAGACATCACGGCCGTGAAAGGTCTGGCTCACCGGCTGGAGGAAGTATCGCTCCGCGGTGACATGCCGCACTGTGAATTTCGCCTCGCGCGCCTCCACCATCGAGAGCACGCCGTTATCGGGCGCGACGAAGATGTAGCTTTCGGTTTCGACGATGATCGGCCGCCGCTCGCTGCCTACTCCAGGATCGACAACCACGACGTGTACGGTTCGCGGCGGAAAGAAGCGGTACGCCTGCGCAATTGTCCACGCGCCATCGAAGATGTCGTACGAGGCGATGGCATGAGAGATATCGACGATAGCCGTTTGCGGATGGATGTTCAGCACCACGCCATGCATGATGCCGACAAACGCATCGCTCAGGCCGAAATCAGTTGTGAAGGTAACAATGCGGCTCTCAGACATCTACCCGCACGGTAGTAGGACTCACCAGCGGAGTCAAGCACCCCTGTAGCGCCGATCTCCAGCCGATCTGGAGATCGGCGTTACAGGCTCAGTGCGTCACCGTATCTCAACGTCGCCGGAGCCGGTCGACACCGCAACTTCCGGTCCGCCGCCCTTTACCGTGCCCTTCAACTCGTGAGCGCCCATCGAGCCCTGCACAGTTATCGGCAGGTCGGAGTGAATCGAACCCGAGCTGGTATGCAGATCCAGGTTGAAGCCGCTGGCCGAACCCACCGCCAGGCGAATATTTCCCGAGCCGCTATGCAGTTCCCACGGACCAGTTACGCTGCCGTCGGTCTCGATGTTGCCGCTGCCGGTCCGCGCGCGTAAGCCGCCCTTGATGCCCCGCACCTGAATCGTTCCCGAACCGGTGTGCACATCGACATCGCCGGATCCGGTAAGGCTGGCCTCGATATCACCGCTGCCTGCCTGGGCGGAGAAAGGTGCCGCAACATCTTCGGCCCGAATATTGCCACTGCCTGTTTGCACGTGGAGACGGCTGCCAATCTCGCGTAACCTGACGTCGCCTGAGCCGGTCTGGGCCTGCACTTCCGAGCGGAGTCCCGCCACTTCGATGTTCCCCGAGCCGCTATGCGCCTGCAAGGAGGTATCCGCAGGCACCGTGATCTCGTAATTGATCGAGACGTGCCGTTTTACATCGTCCGGCAGGTTGTAGCCGATGCGGATGCTGTTCCCGTTCTGCTGGATTGGCGGATTCGATTCCACCTGGTGTATGGCGCTTTCGCTGCCGAACGGCCAGCTGTTGCTGTGAATCGTGCCATGCACCACGACCTGTCCCGATCCGCCGGTCTTCACCACGATGTCGCCCGAACCGGTGCTGACATCAAGGCTCACCGCGCCCGTGACTTGCAGCGTGCGGTCGAAGTGCCCTTCCACGGCGGCGCACGACAGCGTCGCAAGCAGGAAAAAGCTGAAGAGAAGCACAACGTAACGCTTGTTCATGCTGACCTCGGAGAGAGAAGTCGGACTGCCTCCGCTGTGGCAGTCCGGGAGTGAAACTTACCTACTGCTGCAATACAACCTGGTCGCCTTCCTTGAGTCCGGACGCAACCTCGGTCTTCACGCCGTTGGAGATCCCGATCTTCACCGGAATCTTCTTCATTCCATCTTTGGCGCTGGGCACCGGGATGTCGACCGATGCGTTCTTGTCCTTGTCGTACATGATTGCGCCCTCGGGAATCATCAAGACATTGTGATGTTCATCGAGGAGGATTTCGGCGTTGGCCGTCATTTCGGCCTTCAATTCGCCGCCGGGATTGGTAATCGAGACGCGCACTTCGAACGTCGTAACGTTGTCCTTCTCCACGCCCATCGGCGAGATTTTCGTCACGTGTCCGGTGAAGGTTTTGTCCTTGAAGGTTTCAACCCGAATGCGGGCGGGCTGTCCAAGATAGACTTTCCCGATATCGCTCTCGTCGACTTTTCCCTTAACGTAAACTTCGCTGGTGTCGCCCAGCGTCATCACGAGCGTTGCGCCTGATCCCAGGACGAGGATTGAGCTAACCGCATCGCCGACCTCGACGTCACGCGACAGCACAACACCGTCAATTGGCGCTGTGATGGTCGTGTAGCTGAGCTGCTCTTCGAACGGCGTCAGGCTGGCTTCGTCCTTCTTCACCTGCGCCTGCGCCTGCGCCACCTTCGCCTTGTTTACCGTCAACTGCGCCCGGGCTACGTCGCGCTTGTTCACCGCCATGATGTAGCTGCGCTGCGAATCGTCAAGCGTGGCCTGGGAAACAACGCCGTCCTTCGACATCTCCTGCGCGCGCTGGTAGGCCCGTTGCAAGGTAGGAATATCGACACCCTGGGCATCGACTTCGGCGCGCTTCTCATCCGCCTCGGCGCTCTTCAGGTTGGCTTCCGAAGAGAGCAGCTGTGCCCGCGCCGAGTTCACCTGCGCCTCGATCTCGACCCGATCGAGTTCGGCCAGCACCTGGCCCTGCTTCACACGGTCGCCGGAGTCGACATACAGCTTCTTGACGATGCCGCTCGCCTTCGACTTGATTTCAACCTTGGTGATAGGAGTGATCTTGCCGGTCGCGACCACGCTCTTGGCCAGGTCGCCTTTCTCAACTTTTGCCAGCTTGGTGGGATCGATCTTGGTGCCACCCCGAGTCGCCGCCACCGCAACAATCACTAATGCCACGACCGCTATTACGACCGTTATGATGACCCAACGCTTCTTCTTATGATTTTTGCCGTTTGCCACCACTATCCTCCGCTAACGGGCAGCCTCTGCTTGCTGGTACGTTGCTAAGAATGGATTTGTTCCCTTGGAAACGAAAGAAGCAAGCACCTTACAAAGGCAGGCCCTTCTCTATTAGACAAGTTGGCGGAACGATTCGGTAGCAGAACAGGCTGAAGAGATGGGATTTCGGGATGAACTTTCCCGATTCGAGATACGTTACCGCGCCAAGGCTTCCGATCGGCGAAACAGGTTCAGGGGCCGCTGGAAGAGAAGGATACTTGATCCGCTTAGCTAGCTACTCGTGATCGCTTCTGAAGCTCTTCGTTGAGGGTCGATCGTCCGCGCCCGTACACGAAGAATCCGATGAGGCAGCCGCCGCTGATTCCAAACGTTACCGCGCCCAGAATGAAGCAGATCAGCTCGATGAGGAACTTCGGCGTGGTGATGTCCGCCTGCAGCCAACGGGCGTTTATCATCAGGACGCAGGCCGCAATCACGCACACTACAAACAATACGAAATACTTTTCGCGACTGAAATTGTCCGGCTTCCCCTTCCAGGAAGCGCGGGCGATCACCACCGAGATCACTGGGGCCAGGACAAACAAGATAAACAGCAGCATCAGCTCAAGGATCCATAGCCCCATGTTGACGCTCATGGCTGGAAGCGTATGCGACAAAGTAGCCAAAATCAACAATAAACGGAAATCTGGCGTACAGGCGGAGAGAGTTACCGGCAGCGGGCAATAATCAATGTCATATCGTCGGCCTGTTCGCCCTGGCTGAATCGTTGCACCTCGGAAACGAGGCGGCCCAGCATCTCCGCCGCCGGCTTCGCTCGATAGGTTCGAATGTTCTGTATAAGGCGTTCCTCGCCGAATTCCTCGGCGTCTTCCCCGGCGGCGGCTTCGGAGATTCCATCCGTGTAGATGACCAGGACATCTCCCGCGTGTAGCTCGCGTTCGGCTACGCAACAATCCCATTGCTCAAACAAGCCCAGGACCGTCGCGGTTGCCTCCAGCCGCTCGACATCTCCGTTTTCGCGGATGAGCAGCGGCGGATTATGACCGCAGTTCACATAGCGAAGCACGCGACGTTCATCGTCGTAGATCCCGAAGAAGGTCGTCGCGTAATGGTTGTGCTCCGTATTCTTGTAGAACAGGCGATTGACCGAGCGTAGCAGCCGCGGAAGATCTTCAAGCGCCAGCGCATACTGGCTGCGCAGGTTGGCCTGAAGATTGGCCATGAGCAACGCGCCGGAGATGCCCTTCCCCGAGATATCCGCCAGCACCAGGCCCAGCTTGCCGGATCCGAAATCAAGGAAATCGTAATAGTCGCCGCCGACAGCACGCGTCTGAATGCACTGGCCGGCGCATTCCAGCGTCGCCAGCGCGGGCGCCTGCTGGGGCAGCAAGCGGCTTTGCACCTGGCGCGCAATCTGCATCTCCTGTTCATTTCGACGCTCGGCTTCCATGCGCTCGGCCATAGTCTCGGCCAGCGAGATGCTTCGCATCGCGATTCCCGCCTGGCTCGCGACTGACGCCAGCAGTCGCCGGTCACCGGTTGAGTACGGCTCGTCCGACAGCCTTGGCCCCAGGACAATCACGCCCTGCAGGCCGCCATTTCCCGACCCGCGAATCGGAACCAGGCATTCGGCGTTGAGCGGCTCCAGCGGCGTGCCGCGCAAGCTGGCTGGGTCCAGCTCCAGCGGCTCACTTCGGCCGGCCAACTGAGTCAATCCCGCTGCTTCCGGAGCGAGGGTCAGCGCCTGCATGGGCGGCTGCCCGGCGTAGGCGTAAAGCTCGCCGCCGCGCCCACGCAAATACACAAATAACGGAAGGGGATGCAAGGCATTGTTAATGTCCTGGTAGAGCAATTCCGCCAGCCCTTCGCGATCGGTCACAGCCAGCGTGGTTGATGCCAGATGCTGCAGAATCTGCTGCGCATCATAGGCGCTGCGGAAGAAAGCACGGTCCAGGCGCGTCCGCACGTGGCGATGCACTTGCGTCGCTCCCGTGATCAGCAGTACACCGAAGGTCGCTCCGACTGGAATCGCGGCTTTCGATCCTTCAGAAAAGCGCCGCGAGAACGCCTGTCCGAACCACAGCGTGAGTCCCACGGAAATCAGCAGGATCAGGATCGCGAATCCCCGCTCCACCAGCAGATAACGCGCGCTGCGGCGCAGAAGAACAGGGATGGCCATTACCCTGTGCTTGAGCACGGCGTAGGCAAACGACAGCGGGACCAGGAACAGGAATGCAGCGCGCGCGAATGCCAGCCAAAACGGCGGTAAGGTGTGGGCAAGATCGTATGGAATGCCGATCAAAATGGCCGGTGTCACCCCGACCAGGGTGCCCCAAAGCATTACATTCAATCGTCGGCGGTCCTCTACCCGCGGAGCGCTGATCACGTTCCACAGCAGCGACGCCATCCCCAGTATGACCGCGCCATAACTGACAATGAGTCTGGTGAGGCCAATGCTTTCGTTGCCGAGCACGCTGTGAATAAACGGCAGGGCGTCGAGGTCGCCATGGCGGAAGCCGCCCCATCCAAAGCAGATTCCGAAGACCAGCAATGCCCATTTGAGCCAGGGAAGTTTGCGATCGGTCGGCGAGCGCCTGGGAAACACTGAGAAGAAGAAATAAAACAATCCGGGGAGCAGGCTCTTCATGAAGGTCTGGTACACCAGCATGAAGCGGCGCAGCATATCGGGTACAACACCAATCGCCTGCGGCGTGTCTGCCTCCGCAATCAAGCCGGCAAACATCAGGGCAAGCAGCCACGCGTTGCCATCTTCCAGCCGCAGAAATAACACCGCCACACCGACAACCAGGAAGAGCAGGGGATAGAATCCGATGACCTCGAGCGCTCCCCTTCGTGCCAGCGAAGCGGTATCGCCAGTCCCTTTCACAGCTCGGAAGACCGGAGTCAGCGTCAGCGGCTGAAATTCGTCCGGCCGCCGAATCTCCAAATGCACTGTTTCGCCTGCGTGCGAGGCAATCCAAACTTCGTCCAGAATCTCGGAACAGGACGCCGGCGCCTGTACGGTGCGGCCGTTGATGGCAGTGATGACGTCCTTGGCCCGCATGCCCGCCCGCTCCGCCGGACTACCCGGCCACACTCGGGTCACGATCATCCCGCCCGGCGAAGGCTGCGTGTCCATGCCGATTTCCACCGGAAAGGCCACCCGCTGGTAGTACATCCACGCGACGCTGTAAACCATCGTAGCGACGGCAAAAATCAGCGCCAGCCCGAGCAAGGGGGCACGGTAGCTAGGCCCCTCCGCGGCCGTGGTTGCAATGGCGTTATCCGGTCTCTCAGCGACAACCTGCATTAGCTGTAGTTTAGACGATTCAGCCTTACGCGTACGCCGGCACGCTGATCGCCGATGCGGCGAGATGTGCCCATCGGCCATCGGGAAGATTTGAATCGGCGAAATCCAGGGAAGAGTAGCAGCGCCAGACCCGATTCTGACTGGAGTCAGAGTAGGCAACGGTCAACCGGGCGCTCAGGCGATCTTCACGCTCGCAGCTGCCGCTTTCTGTAGAGGCTTCTTGTCCGCACTGCGCACCTTATTGGCCAGGGCCAAAAAGTGGCATTCTTCGGGCCTTAACTTCCGCTGAAGCAGAAGTTGCACCCGTTCAAAGAGCTCTTTGTTGGACATTATGGCGCTCCACGGTATCGAATGTGGGTGACCGTTTTCGGAAGCGAAGGTGTGAGATGCGGAATTTCGCGGACGGGTTGCTTGCCGAAACGATCTTCGAGTTTGTTTCCGTGCGGCCGTTCGCCACGGCGAAGATCAGTCCCGCCCCAATTGCCTGGGTTTTCGCCTGGAGCCTGTGGCAAACAGCCGGCTCCCTTGCTCACAATCTCCCTCATCTGCCGTCTGTTACGAAGCGGAAACGACAATCCAATTCCGCAACCTTGGTGTGGAATCAGCATCCAAACTAGCACTGAGAACGCGCTGGGGGACGTAATTACCCATGCTATACTGCGGGTAAGTCTCACACCGGTGCGCCCAGTCCTCAGATTGAAGTTGCTTCCCGGCCGAGTTGAGGCCTCCCGTGCAGCGATCCCACGCTGACGGGGTAGTAGTCGAAGGAAACGCACATGGCTCGTAGTTCGCGTCGCTCTGCTGTTCTTGTCCTCTCCATCATTCTTGCTTGCGGTTGTTTGGGAATGCTGTTCGGTCAGCGCCTGGCGTCCAGCACTTCCTCCAGCAGTGGCGACAGCGATGTTCGCGACAGCATGCGGACCTTCAGCGACGTCTATCGCGTCGTGCAGGAGAACTACGCCGAGCCGGTCAATCCCGATAAGGCCATCTATAACGGCGCCATCCCGGGAATGCTCCGCGTCCTCGATCCACACTCCAACTTCTTTGATCCCAAGGCCTATGCTGCACTGCGCGAGGAACAGCGCGGCAAGTACTACGGCGTGGGAATGCAGGTTGGACCGCGTAATAACAAGGTAATCGTCATCGCGCCCTTCGCCGGCGCGCCGGCCTACCGCGCCGGTATCCGTCCGGGCGACATCATCATCGCCGTCGATGGCAAACAGACCGACAACATGAGTACCAGCGACGTCGCTGAACTGCTCAAAGGCCCCAAAGGGACGAGCGTCAAGATCACCGTCCTGCGCGAAGGCTCCGACAAGCCGCTCGACTTCACCGTTGTGCGCGACGAGATTCCCCGCTACAGCGTTGACGTTCACTTCCTGATTCGTCCGGGTATCGGGTACATCCACGTCTCCGGCTTCCAGGAGACGACCGACAAGGAAGTCCGCGACGCGCTGGATGAATTCGGCGACATTCACGGCCTCATCCTCGATCTCCGCCAGAATCCCGGCGGTTTGCTGAGCGAGGGTGTCGGCGTGGCTGACCAGTTCCTGAAGAAGGGACAGGTCATCGTCTCGCATCACGGGCGTGCCTCGGCGGAAAAGGTCTACAAGGCGACCCACGGCAACGGCGGCAAGGATTATCCGATTGTGGTGCTGGTCAATCGTGGAACTGCGTCAGCCGCTGAGATTGTGGCAGGCGCAATCCAGGATCACGACCGCGGCCTGATTGCCGGGGAAACCACCTTCGGCAAGGGACTGGTGCAGACCGTGTATCCGCTCTCAGAGAACACCGGCCTGGCGCTGACGACTGCGAAGTATTACACGCCGAGCGGCCGCCTGATTCAGCGCGACTATAACGGCGTCTCGCTTTACGACTATTACTACAACGATCGTGACAGCAACGCCGAGGCGCCGGTCACCAACCACGAAGTGAAGATGACCGACAGTGGGCGCACCGTTTACGGCGGCGGCGGTATCACGCCCGACGTCAAGATCCCGAATCCCAAGACCAACAAGTTCCAGGACACTCTGCTGGAGAAGTACGCCTTCTTCAACTTCTCCAAGCACTACGTCATTAATCACAGCGTCAACAAGCAGTTCGAAGTGGATGACGCCGTAATGCAGGAATTCCGTAAGTTCCTCGATGAGCAGAAAATCACCTTCACCGAGGCGGACGTCGCGGAGAACAACGACTGGATTCGCTCTAATATCAAGGCTGAGTTGTTCATTAACGAGTTTGGTCAGCAGGAAGGCATGAGGGTCCATGCCGAAACCGATCCGGAAGTGCAGAAAGCGCTGGATCTGCTGCCCCAGGCCAAACAGCTTGCCGACAATGCCAGGAAGGTCATCGCGCAGCATAATGCCGCTCGGCTCACGGCGCAACAGAGCGAGGCCACCAGCAACAGCAGCCGTTAGTGCGAAATCGAGACCTCTCTAACAAAGCCCGCGCATGCGGGCTTTTTCTTTCGCGGCGATACCACCCTCGCCCCTCCTGACTTCGTCACTGGCTAAGGTTCCACAGGTCACTGACAAGCCTGCCGTTCCAGGTATGCAATTTTGGTGAGTATCTGGTCCGAAGACTCCCAGGTCTCCGCCTCATCGAGTGCCGCGCCTTTTGAATTTGCTTCTCAGGCGCTACCGAAACTAACTTCCCGCAGCTTCCCGCTGCTACTGGTACTCGGCCTAACGAAAGGAGGATCCCCTTGACTCCCAACTTCAAGAGCTTATTTCGTCTGCCGGGGCGAATAACCAGATCTCTGGCGGTAATTGCATTGCTTGCGGCGATCAACGCCGCCTCCGGCATGCAGGCGCAAACGTTCACCGTGATCCACAGCTTCACTAACGGCGCCGATGGCGGAGTCCCCAGGGCGGGCCTGACCTACATCTCGCCAGGAAGCTTTTACGGCACAACCATGTTTGGCGGTAAGGTGGTTCATCTTTGTGATTGGCTCGACGAAACCCCAGGATGCGGCACAGTCTTCAAACTTTCGCACTTCAGTTCCGGTTGGATCTTGACGCCAATCTATAGTTTCGACACGACCCACGGAGACGGAATTCTGCCCCTCGGCAGGGTGACCATAGCTCCCGACGGAACGCTATACGGCACCACCCTGGGAGGGCCTGGGAACACCAGCGGGGGGACGGTATTTCACCTGAGCCCATCGCCCGTCGCCACGAAAAAAGTGGCGCTTGCTCCGTGGAATGAAAGAGTCATGTATGCCTTCTCTGGAGGGAGCGATGGCCGCTCGCCTACAGGCGATCTGATATTCGACCGATCAGGAAGCATCTATGGCTCGGCGAGTGTTCTTTACAAATTGACCTCCCCTGGTAACGGTCTGTGGACGGAAACCGTTATCGATCCGGAAGGACCCGACGGTGGCGTCATCCTCGACAGTGCGGGTAATTTGTACGGCACCGTCCCTGGAGGAGACCTGTACGGTTGTGGTGGGATTCATAAGTGGTCGCTCTCTAGATTAGGTTGGATCGAGCAGACCTTGTACAACTTCACGGGTGGCAGCGATGGATGCAGGCCGAGCGGCGGCCTGATCGTGGACACTTCAGGAGCCCTCTACGGAACAACAACTGGTCAGGGCGGGGGCGGTGCAACCGTCTTCAAACTCACACCCAGCACTGCCGCCTGGTCTTTCGAACTGCTATTCAGCTTCACTGATGGCGGCGTCCCGCAGGGCAAACTGCTCATCGATGCCGCCGGCAACCTCTACGGTGCAACGCAGTTCAACGGAGTCTATCAGCGAGGATCGATTTTTGAACTGCAGCACTCGAATGGCACATGGTCGTACCGGTCACTGCACGATTTCACCGGCGGCAGCGATGGATGGAATCCTGTAGGCAGCCTGGTGATGGACGTAAATGGCAAACTGTACGGCACGACAACGATGGGTGGAACAGGAACCGGGGGTTGCGGGCTCTCTGGCTACGCAGGTTGCGGCGTTGCATTTGAAATCACGCCTTAAGTTTTCTTCTTGGATTTGAGGCCGAGCCAGCGCGCGCATAACACGCTGGCCTCGGCCTTGCCTTGTCTTTACTTCCCGGGCGCAGCTTGCAATGCCACCGGATTCACATCAACCGACGGCGCGTGACCCATCTTGCGGTACTCCGCCGCCAACTCCTTGATCTCCGTGAGATCGCGCTGCATCTCGCTCCAGCCATACCAAAGCGCGTAATCCGGGCTGGCATGGAATGTCCCCTGGAATGTCCTCATGCGATGCTCCAGGAACATGACGAACAGCTTCTGCTCGATTACCGTCGGCGCATCGTGGAACGTCAGCAGGTCAGGAAATGGATACGCATAGTTCTTTGGCTTCGGAAGGATGCCGTCTTTGTAAAGATCGGCAATAATGCGAATCGCCTCCGCCATCAGGTGGTCGGCATTCTTGATCATGGCGTCGCCGTACTGCAGCTGCTGGGTTGCGAAGTTGATCGAGTGACACCGATTGCAGGTCTTCAGCATCTTGTCGCGCTGGGCCTGAAACGACGCCTGATCGAGCCGCGCAACATTTGCAGCCTTCACCACGTCGAGCCGCGCCGTCGGCTTGCCGCTGGGATCGAGCACGCTGAGCGCCTGCAAAATCGTGACCTGATCGGCCTTCCATTGCGGGTCGTCAGGTAGCGGCAACCGCACCGCGAGGAATCCCCAGCCGGTGAGGACTTCGTGGTTCCCTTCCTGCATGTGACAGGTCTGGCAAGTGGGGGCGGAGGAAGTCTCGCTCTGGATTTTGAGCTGCTTCAGCTCATTCCGCACGCCATGCTTCGACGAGGAATACATCTCCCACTGCGGATGATCGAAGCCCATGTGGCACGTTTCGCAAGCCTGGGGTGAGCGGGCTTCTGCAACCGAAAACGTGTGCCGCGTGTGGCACGCGTCGCACGACGCAGCCCCGAAGCGCGACCCCTGCTTCTCCAGCGCTGCCATTTGTTCCGGCGTCTTGAGTCCCACTTTGTGGCACGAGCCGCAGCCCTTCATGCCTTCCGTCATCGCCATCGGTTGCCAATGGATTGTCGGCATCGCTTCCATCGAGGCCCACGCCATCGAGTGCTTGCCTTTCTTGAACTGCGCAACCTGCGCCTCATGGCATTGCGCGCATGTGTCGGGTGTCGGGATCTTCGCCTTCGCTGCATCCGCGGCTGTCGTATGCTCCGAACCGTGACACGTGTCGCAGGCAATTCCCACCTCATGGTGCTTGCTCTGCTTCCAATCCGTAACAACATTGGGAGTAACTTTGCCGTGGCACTCCACGCATTGCGAGCCGGGGTTAGACGTCTGGGCTGGTTGGGAAGCGGCCGTCAATAGAGAACATGAGAAAAGAAACAGCGCAGGAAGAAGGAATACACGAGAAGACATGCGCACCTCGGAGCGGTATTTTGGGCGCAGACATCGGAGCTTACGTCTCGTGCCCGCATATCGTCTGTGACAAAAGTCACATGTCGGGACGCGGCTTACCCCGCGCGTTCCATCTTGGGTCGCAGCAATAAAGTATGCTTCTTCTTGTGCAGCAGCACGTGAGAACAACGGCACGCCTCACGATAGCGGCAGTCGTCCCCGCCCGCAATGAGGCCGGCGTGATTGGCCGCTCCCTGGCCTCGCTGCTTCAGCAGATCTGCGTCGATGCTCTGCACGTTGTCGTCGTCGACGACAACAGCTCGGATGCGACCGCAAACGTGGCTAAAGAAGTCGCCTCGCGAAATCGCGTGACGGTCATTGCAGGCCGCCCGCTTCCTTCGGGATGGTCCGGCAAGCTCTGGGCGGTCCAGCAGGGTATCGAGCAGGCGCTAGAACTAAATCCCGATTTCCTGCTGCTGACCGATGCCGACATCGAACACTCGCGCGACAATGTCGCCCGGCTGGTCGAGATCGCGCAGACGGGTAACTACGATCTCGCCTCCTTTATGGTCAGGCTGCATTGCCACAGCCTGGCAGAGAAGCTGCTGATTCCGGCATTCGTCTTCTTCTTCTTTATGCTGTATCCGCCGAAGTGGATTCGCGATCCGCGCCGCAAGACCGCAGGAGCTGCGGGCGGATGCATGCTGATTCGCCCTGCGGCGCTTGAACGTGCCGGAGGCGTCGCGGCAATTCGGCACGAGATCATCGACGACTGCGCCCTGGCCCGCGCCGTAAAACGAAGCGGCGGGAAAGTGTGGCTCGGGCTGACCGCGGAGACGCACAGCCTGCGCGCGTATAACTCGTTCGCCGAAATCGAGCGCATGATCGCCCGCACCGCCTTCAACCAGCTGGGTCATTCTGTGTGGCTCCTGCTCGCAACCGTGCTGGCAATGCTGCTGGTGTTTGTCTGCCCGATCGTCCTCATCGCCACCCGTTCTCCCCTGCTCGCATTCATCGGCGCAGCCGTCTATCTACTCCTCAGCGCGGCTTACCTTCCCATGGTCCATTTCTATCGGCTCAACCCGCTTTGGGCCCTGACGCTGCCGCTCAGCGCGATTTTCTATGTGGCTGCCACCATCCACTCGGCGCTGAAGTACTGGTCCGGCCGCGGCGGCGAATGGAAAGGGCGCTCCCAGGACGTTGGCCCGGCCGTGTAGTACCGCTTACTCCTGCGGAACTATCCTCCTTCGCTTTTCGTCTATCACCCGGAATTCTGCCGCGGAGCTCTCTATGTACTCTTTTCGCCAGGACCTTCGTTTTGCGATACGACAGCTGCGCAAATCGCCAGGCTTCACGACGGTCGCCGTCCTCACATTGGCGCTGGGTATCGGCGCCGCCACCGCCATGTTCAGCGTCATCTACGCGACGGTGCTGCGGCCACTGCCCTTCCACGACCCCGACCGCATTCTCTTCTTCGAGACGCACGCAGCTGCTTCCTACACTCAGCCTTCGTCCTGGCCAGGCTATGTGGACGAGCGCGAACAAACCCGCAGCTTCGAAGCCCTTGCAGGTTTCAGCGCATACCAGGGCGTGAACGTCGACACGGGATCGCAGGTCCTCCACCTTCGCAACACCGCCACCAGCGATCACTTCTTCGACGTCTTTGGCGTGAAGCCGCTTCTGGGGCGCACGTTCCTCCCCGGCGAGGAGCAGGAAGGCCGCAACCGGGTCGCCGTCTTGAGCTATGAGGTCTGGCAGCAGAACTTCGGCGGCAATCCCAATGTCCTCGGCACGGCGGTCCACATTGATGGATTTCCGTACACCATTGTCGGCGTGATGCCCGCGGGATTCCGCTTCCCCGTCGGCGTCCCGAACACCGTCTACACGCCGCTGCACATCACGAAGGAGCTGCGCACCTCGCGGGGCGATCACTGGCTGCGGGTCATCGGGCGACTGAAGCCAGGCGTAACACCATCGCAAGCGCAAGCCGATATCAACCGCGTGCTGGTAAATCTCGGCCAGGCCTATCCCGACACAGATCAGGGCCGCACGGCGCGCATGGTCCCGCTCACCATCTTCATCACCGGCCAGGACCAGCGCCAGGCACTGTGGATCATGGCGGCCGGCGTCTTCTTCGTGCTGCTGATTGCCTGCGTCGATGTAGCTGTGATGCTGCTGGCGCGCGGCGTCAGCCGGCAACGCGAGATGGCCATCCGCACGGCCCTTGGCGCCGGACGCGTGCGTATCGTCCGCCAGATCCTGCTGGAGAATTGCGTGCTCGGCATGATCTCAGCCATGCTCGCGCTTCTTATCGCCTGGGGATTGACCGCCGGCATGACGCAGTTCCTCAGCAAGTCGTTCGAGCGCGGCGGCGACATTCAGCTCAACTGGGCAGTTTTCCTCGCTGCCTTCGCTATCGCGATGCTGTCGAGCCTGCTTTTCGGCATCATCCCCGCGAAGAAGATGTCCGCCAGCGATCCGAACCGCTCGTTAAAGAGCGGAGCCGCTGCGGGAACGGACCACGGTGATTATCGCCTGCGTTCCGCCTTTGTCGTTACCGAGATTGCGTTATCGCTCATGCTGCTGGTTTGCACCGGGCTCGTGCTGATGCAACTGTGGCGCATGCAGCACGTTGACTTCGGTTATACGACCGATCATCTGCTCACCCTGGAGATCAATGCCGCGCCCGGCGATTATGCCGGCAAGGACCTCGACGCCACGCTCTATCGTCCACTCGCCGACAAAATCCGTGCGATTCCAGGCGTAACCGGCGTCGGCTACAACCGCCTCATCCCGCTGCTCAACTGGGGATGGAACAGTGGCATCACGATGGTTGGCAAGCCGCCTGATCCGGTTGACCACGAGCGACTGGCCGAAGTTCGCGTCGTTTCGCCCGGTTGGTATCAGGCGATGGGGTTGCATCTGCTGCGCGGCCGCCTGCCCGATCCCGCCATCGACAAGCCCGGCACGCACGACGTGGTGGTCGTCAATCAGAAGTTCGTCGACACCTTCCTGCCCGGCGAAGAGCCCATCGGACAGCAGATCAAGAGCGACCCGAGCAATCAAACCATCATCGGGGTGGTCAGCAACGGACGTCAGTCGATTGAGCAGCCGCCGCTGGCAGAAATGGACTTCGCCATGTCGCAGGTGCCGCTGGCGGAAAGCGCCGACGTGATGAACACAATGTCGCTGTTCGTGCGCACGACCGTCCCGCCGGAGACGATTGTCAGTCAGCTTCGCCAGGCGCTGCATGAAGTGGCGCCGTCAGTGCCGTTCCGCAATCCTGAGACTATGGACGATGTCCTCGCCGACTCGCTGGTCTTCAATCGCATGCAGGGATGGCTGTTCAGCATCTTTGCGGCGATCGCGCTGGTGCTGGCGCTGATCGGCATCTACGGCGTGCTCAGCCAGGAAGTGGGCCTGCAAACGCGCGACATTGGCGTGCGCATGGCGTTGGGCGCATCGCGGCCGGCTATCGTCCGCATGATCGTAAATCGCGCGGCCCTGCTGATGCTGATCGGAGTGGCTGTTGGCGTCGTCGGCAGCCTTGTTTCACGTCGATTGCTGGCAACCCTGATTCCCGTCGAAACCAGCCGCGATGTGCTGACCACAGGGCTGCTTGCGCTGGGGCTTGGTGCGGTTGGCCTGGTTGCCAGCTTATTGCCGGCACGACGCGCCGCTTCGATCGAGCCCATGCAGGCGCTGCGAAATGAATGAAAGTTTAGCCACAGAGACACAGAGGCACAGAGGAATTCTGAACAACATCCCGATCCCCTATCGTTAGAAGGACGTCTCCGTCTTGAAAATAAGGGAACCTCTTCCCACATCTCTGTGTCTCTGTGGTTAATTGACTTTTGCACGAGGTGAATCACGGCGCGCTCCTGCGAGCCTATAATTTCTCCATGCTCCTCCACGGCATCTTTCCTCCCATCACCACGCCGTTTTATCCCGACGGCAAGATTTACCACCGCAAGCTCGAGCAGAACGTCGAGCAGTACTCGCGCGCGCCGATCGCCGGCATCATTGTGCAGGGCTCGACCGGCGAAGCCATCCTGTTGAGCGACGAAGAACGCCGCGATGTGCTGAAGTCCGCCCGTGAGGCCGCGTCGAATGAGAAGGTACTGATCGCCGGAACCGGAATCGAGTCAGCGGTCGAGACGCTGCGGCTGACCGAATACGCCGCCGAGCTCGGCTACGACGTCGCCATGGTCCGCACTCCGCATTACTACAAGGGGCAGATGGCCCAGGCAGTGAACATGCTGGCCTTCTATCGCTTTGTCTGCGACCGCTCGCCCTTGCCGGTCATCATCTACAACTTCCCACAGGCTACGGGATACGACATGCCTGTTGAAGTAGTACTTGAACTCGCCGAACACCCCAATCTGATCGGCATCAAGGAGTCCTCTGGCTCCATCGAGAAGGTGCAGAAGATGGCGCAAGGCACCCGCCACATCAAGCGCAGCGCCACCGTCACCGAGACTTTCGCTGCTGCCACGGGCCGAATGCTGCGCGCCGCCACCGCTGCCGCCGATGCAAACGGAGGAGCTTTGGTAAGCGTCGGGGCGCTGGCCGGAACCGCTGCGCCCAAGCCGTCATCGTCCGCGGTCACGGTGGTCGGCGGATTGAAGACGCGCCAGAATGAAGTCGGCTTCCAGGTGCTGGTGGGCGCGGCGCACAAGCTGCATCCGTCGCTCGAAGCTGGCGCGGTAGGCGCCGTGCTCGCCTTTGCCGATTGCGCTCCCACCGCCTGCTACGAAATTTATGCCGCCTGGAAAGATGGCGATCAGGGCCTCGCCGAAGAGAAGCAGGCACGCATTAGCAAAGCGGCCGAGCGCATCGTCAGCGGACTGAGCATTTCGGGCGTGAAGTACGCGATGGACTACAACGGCTACTTCGGCGGAACGGTACGCCTGCCGCTGCTGCCGCTCACGGCTGAGAAGAAAGCGGAAGTCGAGCACCTGCTGGAGAATATTCGAAACTAAAAAGAATGGGATCAGGGGCTAGGGACTGGGGACTAGCAGGAACTCTCCAATCCACCGCTGCCGCCAATCCCTATTCCCAAGCCCCTAGTCCCTAGCCCCTTACTTATGCCACGCGCTTCCTGCGGTTCTTGGCGTTCTTGCCGGAACGTCGCTCGGCTCTTGCAACTGCCTTGCGCGGCTGGCTCTCCAGCAGTGTCTTGTCGCCACTCACCAGATTGCCGATGCCCTCGCGATCCCGCTCGCTGCCAAGCTCAGGCTGTTGCGGCTGCTTCTCGCCGCCGCCGGCGCGCGGCGTCGCGGGAACGTCCAGCTCGCGGCGCGTTAATCGCTCTGTCCTGCTCGAGCTCTGGGCGCTGTCGCTACCCCGGCCGCCATTGCCTCTCGATTTCCCTTTCCCCACGCGCTGCTGGCGCGAACGCTCGTCGTGATGCATATCGAGCGGGTGCGTGCCGGGATCCTCGCCTTCGGTTTCGCCGCTGCGCGGATCCACGATGAACAGCAGGTCCGACAAATCGCTGGCGTGGTCTTCTTCGTCGCGGAGGATGCCCTCGACCATGACGCGCGTCGTCGGATCGTGGTCGCCGAAGTGGTGAATCATCTTCTGATAGACCTCGATCACGATGCGCTCGGCGATCAGGTCTTCCTTGATCATGTCCGCCAGCGTCTCGCCTTCAGCGTACTGCGAAGCCGAGCGCTGTACCAGCGACGCAGGATTGTAGTCCGGGCGTCCGCCAAGCTGCTGGATGCGATCGGCAATCTGATCGGCGTGATCGCGCTCAGCGTCCGCGTGCTCCTTGAACTCGTCGCGCACAGCCATACCGTGAACGCCGGTCGCCATGAAGTAATGGTGCATATAGCGCAGGACGCAGACGATCTCCGTCGCCAGCGCCTCGTTCAGGATGTCAATGGTTTGTTGTACGTCGCCCTCGTAGGTAGTGGTGACGGCTCCGTCTTCAATCTTCTGGGCAGCGCGTTGGCGTATCTCTTCTACATCGGTAACAAAGCGTGGCATCAGAATGACCTCGCAGGAGACTTCCGCTTGGAGGGTCGCGGCGCTTGAACACACGACGCCGGGGCAGTAAAGCGGTGCAGCACGTTAGATCGCCTTCGAAGGCCGAAAGGATGCGTGGGTGTGCGCTTTTCGAACGAATCTGCCCGGCGCAGCACATCGGCGCTTAAACCTGCCTTGAATCACGGATTCCTGTCGGATTTCTGCGAAATACTTCGGATGCATCGACTATATTGAATTCAATGCCTTCACTTTCCCTCACGGAACTAATCGGAGCGTCGGTCATCGACAACACGGGAACGCGTGCGGGCAAGGTGCGCGAGGTGGCGCTGACGCCGGAGGAGAACTCCAGCGTGGTCACCAGCTTTGTCGTCAAGACCCGCCAGGGAAATCGCCTGGTTCCGGCCAAGGCCATCAGCCTGATCGACAATGTTCTGCGCGTGGCAACGCCGGCTTCGGAATGGAGTCCGTACTCCGGTCCTGAGGGCCTGTTGTTGCTGGAACGCGATCTGCTCGACCAGCAGATCATCGACGTTCATGGCCGCAAGGTTGTGCGCGTCAATGATGTCGACATTCACGAGGAGAGCAGCAACGGTCATATTGTCCTGAAAATCGGCGCCGTCGATGTGGGCGCGCGTGGCGCGATGCGGCGCTTGCTGAAAGGCGTTGTGCCGTATGCAGCCCTGAGGCCGCTGTTGGAGAAGATCCCGCCGAGGATGATTCCCTGGGAGTTCGTTGACCTGATCGAAACCGATCCCGCACGCCGCGTGAAGCTAAAGATCTCGCTCGAGCGCCTGGCCAAGCTGCACCCCGCCGACATTGCCGACATCGTGGAGGAGCTTGCTCCTGCCGAGCGCGAGGCTGTCTTCGAAACTCTGGACGAGGAAGTTGCCGCCGAGACCCTGGAGGAGATCGATCCCAAGCTGCAAGTCTCCATCCTCAGCTCGCTCGATTCCGACCGCGCCGCCGACATCGTCGAGGAGATGGACCCGGATGCCGCCGCCGACCTGCTGGGCGACATGCATCCCGACGCTTCCGAAGAAATCCTCACCGAGATGGAGCCCGAGGAGCGCGCCGAAGTCGCCGAGCTGCTGAACTTCCAGGAGAACACGGCCGCCGGGCGCATGACCACGGAATACATGGCCCTCAGTGAAAGTGCGAAGGTAGAAGATGCCATCGAGATGCTCCGCAACTTCGAAGGCGGGCTGGAGAGCATCAGTACAATCTACATTGTCGGAGAGAAGAACAAGCTGCTGGGTGCAGTGCCGCTGGCCAAAATCGCGCTCGCCGATGCCGCGACTCCCTTGATGCTGCTCAGCACCGGCCACATGACGACCGTACATCCCGGCGCCGACGAGACCAAGGTGGCGGAACTATTCGACAAGTACAACCTGCTGACGCTGCCGGTAATCGACGACGAGGGCGTACTGACTGGCGTCATCACCGCCGACGACGTGATCAACATGCTGCGCTCGAAGCTATAGCGCGAACCGCACTGCTGGTTATTCCTTCACCTCCGCCCAGCTCGGATCCGGGTTGAACTGGCGTATGAACGGCGCATCGGTCTTGGTGGATTCCCCCAGGTCCTTCTGGAATATGAGCCGGTCCTGATTGATCACAAACGTCATCACGCCGGAGACGCCGTAGTTGGCGGGATAGGCGACAATGCCAAATCCGCGATTCATGATGCCGTTCCGCGAATAATCCCTGAGGCCGCCGTCGGCATATGGGCCCTGCGTCGTCAGGATGCCGAAGTAGTAACCGTGGAATGGCTTGTGCAGACTGTTATTGACCTTTTGCCCCTGCTCACTCGCATAAGCCAGCAACGGGCCGATAGGACTCTTGGGCTTGCCGGGCTGCTGCGGCCAGTACAAGCCGTTCTCCGTACCGGGATCGCTGATCAGCCTGCGCGAATATTGCTTTTGTCCGCCCTCGCGCACCTGGGCGAAGTATTCCGCCTGAGCGTCGGCCAGTGTGGCGCAGATGTCGATGGCTGCCAGCTCATTGCGTCCAATTTCCCGGTTGATGAGTTCCGTCTTTCCTATCGGTGTATCGAAGAACCACTTTCCCGACGAATCCTTCTTAAGCGGTATGGGAAAGGCGGTGTTGCTGACGCCAACGAGCAGTAGCCTGTCGCCATTTTCCAGCTGCCGCCAGCGATTCATCCGGTTGTAAGCGGCGGCGAATGTCTTAAACGATTGCCGGTCCACATCGGCGTTGCCGGAATAGATCAGGCCCTTAGAATCGGGCCCGAATAGGGACGTCATCTCCGCCTGATTGTCATTCCCCGCCGCATCGGCGAGGGCTTTACCTGCGTCCTCAGGCGAGGCGAAGGTGCTCTGGCCGCTGGCAGGCTCGCTCGACGCCCCTTTGCGATGGCATGCAGGAAACACGATCGTCGACAATATCAGTGCCATGCCTGCAAAGATCCGATAACCCAGCAATCCACGACTGCGGATTGCCAACATCTGCCTCATCCAATCCTCCAGTAATTTAGGAAAAAGAAATGTGAGTTGCGCATTTGCAATAAATCACCAGCGCAATCCCTGAGCGCGGCCTCCGATGCCCCATCCCGTATTTCCGCCGTGGGTCACCCATCCGCGATAACTGGCGGACCGATCTCCCCAGCCGCCCGTGCCGAACCCGCCCTGTGGGCCCCAACTGGTGAAGGCCGTCAGCTTGTCGTCAGGATCGCTCTGGCCCCAACCGCGGAGTTCGTCCCAACTGGTCCAGCCTCCGCCCTCACGCGCCCAGGCGTTGAACGATACGGGAGTCGGAGCTGTTGCGTTAGCACTGACGCTCGTCGAGCCCTGGGTTTCGGCGTTCTGCTTCGCTTGTGAAGAAAAGGGGCGATTCGCATCGTTGTGGTACGGATGATTGCCGTACAGCACATAGCCGCCATAGTAGCCGCCATGCCAGGCGTGGTTTCCGTAATACGGATAGCTCTTGTAGTCGGCCACGCCGTGATACCAGTTGCAGGCCCAGTTAGCCCAGCCCCAGTCACTGCTGGCGCCGGCGCTGAGCGCAACCCCGCTTTCAAACGACAGTCCATTCCCAGCAACCGGGTCCGTGGGATTGTAATTCGGCGTCTTTATGGCGATCCCGTAGACGAGTGCTGGGTTGTAACGGGGCACGTAAACGACCAGCGGATTTCCCGGCTGAAGAGTGACTATATCTCCGGTGGGCTGCGCGACAAGCAGTTGCCCACTTGTCTTGATATTTTCCTCCGTCTTGGCCTTGGCGCGCAGCAGCTGAATCGCGGCCATCACCGGCGACTGCTGATTGTGATACGCCTCGCCGAGCTGCGAAGTCCAGATCAGGTTCTGCGCCATGTTGTTCAGCACCTGGGGAAACTGCGTCAAGCCCTTGATGCTCGGGTCCCACGGTTGAGGATTCACCGCCTGAAACAGGGCGCTTGGGGTCACGGTTTTGTTCTGGCTCAGCCAGAGATTCGCCGCCAGCACCTGGTCGGGGAAAGTTGCGCCGATCAGCACCTGCGCCAGCAGCGGGTCGGGATACAGGGCGACAGGAGCAACGAGGCTCTGCAGCTCTTCGCTGGTGAGCGGCAGTCCTTGTCCCGAATAGTCAGAACCGGACAGCGCCGCCGATTGAAAGATGGCCGCTGCGCCGGTGTCGGACGGGACGGCAATGAGAAGTAAGGCAAAGCAAAGCACGAATGACAACAGTTGCCGGCGACGACACAGAATCATTCCAATACTCTCCGCAAGGGGCCTTATGTTTGTAAACGAAGGCGCAGCAAACGCGCCACTGGAAAATGTCGACGAGCGTATTCCAATATTAACAGCGATGGAAGCAAGCTTGAGGTTACCGATGCGCGCCATTGGCAGCTTTTTCCTGCAATGGGCCGCCGCGCCAGTGAACGTCGCGCATTGGTCGTAACGCCAGCTACACTATTGCTTTGACCTTTTTAATCAGAAAGACGAGGCCTTCATTATGGCAGTCGGCGATAGTAAACGGGGCGTAATCGGAATCCTCACCGGCGGCGGCGATGTGCCCGGCCTGAATCCGGCGATTCGTGCCGTCACCATCCGAGCCTTGCGCGAAGGATATGAGGTCGTCGGCCTGCGCCGCGGATGGGCCAGCCTGATCGACATGGTTCGGGACAAGGATTACGACAACAGCGATAACTTTCAGCGCCTTACGGAAGAGCTGGTGAACCGCGCCGGCCGTACCGGCGGTACCTTCCTGCACACCTCGCGAACCAACCCCAGCCGCGTCAGCAAAGCCGATGTTCCAGAGCACCTGCAGGACAGCTTTCAGGCCGAGCGCAATGATCTCACTTCCGAAGTGCTGAAGAATCTTCAGTGGCTGAAGATCGATTACCTCATTCCCATAGGCGGCGACGACACGCTGAGCTATGCAGTTCGCCTTTTCCAGGAGGGCGTCAAGGTGGTCGCTATCCCCAAGACCATGGACAACGACGTTCCGGGGACCGACTACTGCATCGGCTTCAGCACTTGCGTCACGCGGATTATCGAGATGTCAAACCGGCTGCGCACATCTGCCGGCTCGCATGAACGTTTGCTGGTGCTGGAGGTGTTTGGCCGTTATGCCGGATTTACCGCCATGCTCCCCACCATGGCCGGAGCCGCGAATCGCTGCGTCATTCCCGAGTTCAAGTTCAACATCGACCGCCTCACGGAGCTGCTGATCTACGATCGCAACAAGAATCCCAGCAAGTATTCGGTTGCGCTGGTATCGGAGGGCGCGATGTTCGAGGGCGGCGACATGATCTTCGAACGCGAGGTGAAGGACGCCTTCGGCCACAAGAAACTAGGTGGCATCGGGAACCTGGTTTCCGAGCGCATCAAAGAACTGTCATCGCGCTACAACGAGGGCAAGCCGCTGGACGTTATGAACCAGAGCCTGGGCTATCTGGTGCGCTGCGGCGATCCCGACGCCATCGATTCGATTGTCCCGATGGCATACGGGAACCTGGCGCTGGACCTGATTCTGACGAATGTGCACGGGCGACTCGTCGTCCTGCGCAATGGCCGCTACGACAACATGCCGATTGAGGTAATCGTTGCCACCAAGAAAGTCGTCAACATCAAGGACCAGTACAATACCGAACGTCTGCGTCCGCGCTACAAGAGCTTCGAGATGAAGCCGCTGTTTATCATGACCAGCGATCTGGGATAAGAAATTTTCCCGTCCTCTGTCACAAATTCTCGCCGAGCGGCGTTGTTATGGTTGTGAACGCACCCACGGAAGCCTGGACGGAGGCGACGACCGGCGAGACCTCCTTCGACCTGGAAGCGGTCTTTTGCGAGCAGTACGCTCGCGTCGCCCGAGTCATTGCCAGGGTAGTTCGCGACCACGCACGCGCAGAGGAGCTGGCGGTTGAGGTCTTCCTGAAGCTGTGGAGGCATCCCCGGGCCCAGGGCGAGAAAACCGAAGGCTGGCTGTACCGCACGGCCGTACGCCTCGGGCTCGACGAACTCCGCCGCCAAACCCGTCGCATGCGCTATGAGGGCCTGCTGCGATTCGTCCCCGTTCCCACCCCGGAAGAGATCCACACCATCAAGGAGGAGCAGCAAAGAGTTCGGCTGGTGTTGAGCGCGATCGCGCGCCGGCATGCAGAGATGCTTGTGCTGCGCAGCCACGGCCTGAACTACCAGGAGCTCGCGGCCGCATTGAATCGCAATCCCGCCTCGGTGGGGACTCTCCTCATTCGCGCACAACATGCGTTCCGGAAGGAGTATGTAAAACGTTATGGCGAGCAATGACGAATCCTTCGTCGGCGGTTGGGTTGACGAGCGGCTTGCGCTGCTCAATCCGGGCGAGGAATGGCTGCCGAATGCCGGCAAAGCTCTCGAACGGCTGCGGCGTCGGGATGCGAACCGCACTGCGTTGCGAAAGTGGAAATGGGCGAGCGTGGTGGTAGCGGCTGCCATACTCAGCCTCAGCTTGGTCGTCTTCCCGGCGCCTCGTGTGTTCGCGCACTATTGCCTGGATTGCTCGGTTGCGCTGTTGCAGAGCCTGTCGACCCCGCCACCAGCACACACCGAACTCACACCTGCGGAGGACCGCAAGCCTGCACCCGATTTCACCTTAAACGACTCCGCCGGCAAGCCACTCAAGCTCTCCAGCCTGCGAGGTAAAGTCGTGCTCTTGAACTTCTGGGCAACGTGGTGCCATGGCTGCGCAACGGAAATTCCCTGGTTTGTCGGATTTGAGAGCGTCTACAAGAATCGCGGGTTCACAGTGGTGGGTGTGTCGTTGGATGGCGATGGCTGGAAATCGGTGAAGCCGTACATTGCAGCAAAAGGCGTGAATTATCCCACCGTGATCGGTACCGACGCGTTGGCGAACCTGTACAAGGTAACGGCCATGCCGGTGACCTTGCTGATCGACCGCAACGGCAACATTGCCGCCACGCATAAGGGCGTGATCAACAAGGAGAGCTATAGGGCAGAGATTGAGCAACTGCTGGATGATGATTCCGCTGTGATCGCGCACCGGCGATCCTCACGCCTGCCCTAATCCGGCGTCGAACTCAGCCACATCGCCGGCGGCGGCCGAAGCCGCCATGGCTTGCGGCTCAACCTTCGCCAAGGCCGCGGCAGCCTGGCGGGAAGCCCTAACCGATCCCCAGACAATAAACAGATTTGTCACCATTACCACCGTGAACGCCATAGCGGGAAGAAACGCGAACACCGCGCCACGGTCATTGACAATCTCCAACGCCAGCACCGCCGTGACCAGGCCACGAGGCAGCATCCAGAACAGGAGCTCAGTATGTTGCCGCTCCACATCGCGAACAACCCAGCGGCTGCCCATCACCGCGAGGAAGCGCGCCAACACCAATGCGGCCAGGATGCCGAGAATCGGAAGAATGTAGTGCCGGCTGACGAATTGCGCGACGATCCCCAGCAGCACAAAGAAGAAGGACCGCACCAGGAAGCTCATCTCGGCATGAAAGGCGAGCATGCGGGCGCCCTGTCGCGTCATGTGAGGCGTGCGCGGCAGGTTCGCAATCGTGACTCCCGAAATCAAAACGGTCAGCAGTCCGCTGCCCCGAAAGTAATCCCCGAGCGCGTACGTCGCCAGCACCACGCCGAGGTTCAAGATGTTGCTGTATGGGCCGCCCGCCAGCCTGGGCCACAGCTTCGACCAGAGCGCCCCCACGGCAACGCCTATGAGCAGCGACACCACAATGTGGTGCGAGAAGTCGGTCGCCAGTCCGCCGATCAGAGAACGGTTCTCCGCGGACTTCAACAGGCTGCCGACCATGAGTACGGCGATGACTTCGCCCAGCGATGACTCAACGGTCAACGTGATCTTTACGGGATCGGGGGTCTCGATCTGCTGCAGTGCAGGAATAACAATGGTTCCGCTGGTGCAGCCGAGGGCCGCTCCCAACAGGAGACAGTCGGTCCACTCCAGGTGCAGCAGGGCCCGTCCCACCAATGCGATCAGGGCCAGGCTCAGGCCAAAGCTGAGTATCGCCAGCAGCAGGCCGGCGGGAAAGTATCGCAGCGCCTGCCGCAGGCGCAGCTCCAGCCCGCCTTCAAAGAGAATCAGGATGAGGGCCAAAGTACCGAGGACCCGGACTACGCCCTCCAGATTTTGCGGTTTGATCCAGTGCAGAACCGGGCCCACGGTGATGCCAATCAGCAGCAGCACAATGATGTCGGGGACGCGCGTCAGCTTAGACAGGCGATTGGCAACCACTGCCAGGATGAGCAGGGCCGCCGGTAAGCCGAAGATGTGTGCCATCTGCATGTTAAGAATTCCAGCCGGAGCGCTCCAACATGTCACGAATAAATTTGACGATGATGCGACCCCTATGCGCCGACTCCGCATCATAGCCTGCATCAAGACGTTCCGGTGAAGAGCCGCATAACGTCAAGATTAGGCTGCCGTCTCGCTCCGGCGGCCTCGCCTTTTTCATGGCCGTGTCAGGTCGGCAGGGAAGGACTTAAATTCCACCTGTCGCTGCATCGCCTTTTCCGAGCCTTTTGCGTCGGTGGCGTGCTGAATCAGCAGGCCCTTAATGACGCGATAACCTTCCTCACCCGGTTTTCGTCCCTGAGCCACCGAAATCGTCCCATTGAAGTCGTACCAGATGCCGTGCACGGTCTTCGTGTTGAAGATGAGGTGATCGCCTTGCAGGGAAGCCTTATCGAAGAACTGATCGATGAACTGTCCGCGGTCGCTGTCGGAGTCGCCGAAGCGGGAAACGTATCCCGTAAGACGGCCTTCTTCCAAGGTCAACTGCACGAACTCGCCTTCGCGCAGAAAGGTATACATGCCTGAGACATCGTTGGAGGCGGAGATCGGCGGACTCGATGATTGCAACGCCCATGCCGTCCCTGCGGCACAAACCGCCAGCAAGCAGGCACCGAGTAGCGGAAAGAAAATCCTTTTGGTTGTCATGGCGTCTGTCGGATGGAACTGTATGCTGCATGATGGCACGAGGCTGCCACATTGCGGAAGCGCTAACTTCGGCGAAGCGTGGGTTTTCGTCACGGCGGAGGTGGTTGCGACAGAAAAAGGGAGCCATTCCTGGCTCCCTTTTGGCTGTTGCTGCTGCTGCGTTTACAGTTGCGGCGGCGTTGCCGTCGAACTGCCTTGAGGAGAAGTGGTGGTATCCGGCGGTGGCGGGGCATTCGTATCAGGCGGCATATTTGGCGAATTCGGCGTCGTCGTCGGTGCGTTCGGTGCCGTGCTCGGTGCATTCGGCGCCGCGTTCGGGGTGGTGGTCGCGCTCGGCGGGCTCGAAGGCGAACTTGGCGTTACGGTGGTCGCGCTCGGCTGATCAGGAGCGGTGCTGGGGGTGGTCGTAGCTCGTGGCGTGGCAGTCGTAGCTCCTGGAGTCGTCGTAGTCGCGCGCGGCGTTTGCGTCGTCGCGCCCGGGCTCTGCGTGGTCACCCCGGGCGTCTGGGTTCTCGCTCCGGGTGAGTTTTGGGCTGTGCCTGTCCCGGGTGTTGCGGACTGCGCAAACGCCCAGCATCCGCACAGGAATATGCCTGTCAGTAATAGCAATCTCCGCTTCATATGGTCCCCTTCCCTGTTGGAAATCGAAATGGCCGCCTCACCTGTCCGATGGGACACTGGGCTGCCGAGATGCCCGATCTGCGCCACAATCCACCCGCGTGCGATAACATGCGCAGAGGCGCTTCGGTCACCGATGCATGTTTCACCAGGGAACGGTCCTTGCCTCCGTGGTGGAGCTGAAGCGGTGGCCGCGTCGAGAGTCCATGCTCTGAGGCAGCCATGTCCTTCGTACGATTCGTCATGTTGTTGTCACTGGTTATCTGGATCGGTGGGCTCATCTTCTTCGCCTTTGTGCTTGCGCCAACTGTCTTCAATCCCAGTATCCTTCCCACGCGGCAGCTGGCCGGCAATGTCGTCAATCGAAGCCTCGGTATTCTGCACTGGATGGGGATCTGCTGCGGAGTTGTGTTCGCGATCACCTCGATGATCGATTCGCGCGTGGTAAATGGCTCGGCCCAGCCATTCGCGTTTCGGCACCTGCTCATTTACGCGATGATCCTCCTCACACTGGTCAGCATGTTCGCCGTCGGCTCGAGGATGCAGGTGCTGCGGCAGGAAATGGTCATGATTGACGAGGTGCCACACAACGACCCATGGCGCATCGAATTCAATCGCCTGCACCAGTGGTCGACGCGAATCGAGGGCACGGTCTTGGTACTTGGTCTGGCGTTGCTGTTTGCCACGGCGCGGCGGATGACGTAACAGCCATCAGCCGTCAGCAATCAGCAGTCAGTCAGATCGGTCGAGTCGCTTCAGGGGCAACTGCAAGGCATTTCCGCGCCTGCTATAACTTCGTAGGAGACCTTGGCCGCAATTGAGAGCTGCACGCGACGCTCGGCCTCGGATCACAGCACAAATATCGGTATCCGTTTAATCTTTTAAGGAGCAGCCCAGTCAGCCTTGGCTGAATGCTGAATGCTGAACGCTAATCAATGAAAACCGGCATCATAGGCCTGCCGCAGGTGGGCAAGACTTCCCTCTTCGTCATGTTGACCAAACAGCAGGTGGCGCAGCACGCGCACGGCAATCCGCGCGAAGCGCACCTGGGCGTCGCCAAAGTTCCCGACGACCGTCTCGACCGCCTCGCCGCCCTTTACAACCCGAGAAAACTCATTCACGCCAGCGTTGAGTACGCGGACGTGGCCGCGCTCAGCAAGGAGGCGCTGAACGAGACGGCGTTTGCAGCGAACCTGCGCAACGTGGACGCGCTGGCGCATGTTGTCCGCGCTTTTGAGGACGATTCGATTCCCCATGTGGGGCCGATTGACCCGTTGCGCGACATCAACAGCATCGACTTCGACCTGATCGTCAATGATCTGGGGCAGGTGGAAAAGCGCCTGGAGCGCGTCCAGAAAGACCTGAAGAAGATGAAGTCGGCAGAGATTGAGCGCGAGCACGAGTTGCTGCTGCGCGCGAAGGCACATCTGGAGAGCGAGAGTCCTTTGCGCGAGATGGAGATGACGCCCGAAGACAAGAAGCGCGTCCGCGGCTTCATGTTTCTAAGCGAGAAGCCGATCCTGTACGTGCTCAACATCGGCGAGAGCTCGACCCTCGGCAAAGACCTCGAGGAAGCGGTCGCCAGGCACGGCGTCACCGAAGCGGCCTCGCGTCCGAACACCGGCGCGCTTGGGGTGTGCGCCAAGGTCGAGGCTGAACTCGCCGAGATGAGCGACGAGGATGCCGCGGAATTCCTCGCCAGCTACGGGCTGAAGGAGAGCGGTCTGGTGCGCCTGATCCGTAAGAGCTATGAATTGCTCGGTCTTATCTCGTTCTTCACCGTGGGTGAGGACGAATGTCGCGCCTGGACGGTGGAGCGTGGCTCGAAAGCAGTCAATGCCGCCGGAGCGATTCACACCGATCTGGAGAAACATTTCATCCGCGCGGAGACGACCCACTGGGACCAGCTGCTGGAGGCCGGCTCTGAAGCCGAAGCCCGCGCCCGCGGGACCCTGCGCCTGGAAGGCAAGGAGTACATCGTAAAGGATGGGGACGTGATGCATATCCGGCACAGCGGTTGAGTCATCATGATGCCGGGCATTGCCTCTCTGCTATCCTGCTCGCGTCCATGAATCCCATCCTTCTCAGCATCCTGCTCGGCCTCACGGCCGCTGCTGCCAATGTCTTCGGCGGCGCCGTGATTGTGCAGAAGCACTGGGAGCGCAATTACCTGCGCTACTTCGTGGCCCTGGGCGCGGGATTCATGCTGGCAACGGCATTAGTCGAAATGGTGCCGGAGAGTCTGGAACTTGCCGGGCGGACCGGTGCGCTGCTGGTGCTCGGCGGGTATCTGCTGGTTCACTTCTGCGAGCACACCATCACGCCCCATTTTCATTACGGCGAAGAGACACACTCGGACGAATACCTGCACTCGCATCGGCGGGTGTCGGTGCTGTTCGGGCTGATGATCCACACCTTCTTCGACGGCATTGCAATCACCGCCGGCTTTCTTGTGTCGCCGTTTCTCGGCTGGATCATCTTTCTTGCCGTCTTCCTGCACAAGATTCCCGAAGGCTTCACGGTTACGTCGGTAATGTTGGCCGCAGGCCTGAGCCGTGGCCGGTCATGGTTTGCATCGGTGCTGCTGGGACTCGCCACGCTTGCGGGCGTGCTTACCATGGCGATCGGACGCCACTCGGTGAGCTATGGATTGCCGGTGGCCGCCGGAGTGACGATTTATGTCGCCGCATCCGACCTGATGCCGGAGGTCAATCGCGAGCCGGGCGTGAAGATGGCGCTGGTCGTATTCATTGGAGTGGCCGCGCTGTTCGTGCTCGACCATCTTGTGCATCTGCATTGATGGGTCCTAAGACTGGATGTGGAATGTTGCGGAGAAACCTGCTGCTCACGCTTGTGGCTGTGTGGTTCGTTGCGGCGAACGCCTGCGCGAGGCGCCATGCGAACGAGGGCGACAACAGTACTGGCGGCTTTGACTACTACGTACTAGCGCTCTCCTGGGCGCCGCAATTCTGCGCGTCACAGGGCGGAGATCCGTCTTCAAACGAGTGCGATCCGGTCCGTCATTATGGATTTGTAGTGCATGGACTTTGGCCGCAAAACGATGATGGCTCGTATCCGCAACACTGTGCGCAAACACGGCCAGTGCAAGCCGACACAGTGCAGCAACTTTTGAGCATCATGCCCAGTCTGCGGCTGATCGAGCACGAATGGGCAACACACGGGACCTGCACCGGTCTCAGTCCACGATCCTATTTCGCCACCATTGAAAAGGCGTTTACCAATCTGCAGATTCCGTCGGAGTACCGCACGGTATCGCGACCAATGACGATCAATCCTGCTCAGATGGAAAAGGCATTCGCCGAAGCGAACCACGCAACCCAAGCCGCCTTCGGCGTTTCGTGCAAGAGATCGGAGTTCGTTGCATTGTACGTTTGTCTCGCCAAAGATTTGCACTATCGCAGTTGCGGCACCGCGCTTCGGGAATGCCGCGCTTCGCAAATCGACATTCGGCCGATGCTGTAAATTCGCCGGCATGCTTGGCCAGACGCCCCGCTCGGTCTCTCACTGCTCGATGGGAGTCGTATAGAGCCGCTGTAATGGCCCATGATGGCGCGCCTATTATCGGCAGCACCGTCACAAGCATTCGCACGGAAGCAGTAATTCGCAGTGCTCTTTCGCAAGAGTGTATAGTTGTTTGTCCCCGGCCCTGAGTAGACCGTTGGCGGCTCGTGTTTGCGACAAGCGTACGGGGGTCTCACGATCACGATGAACGCGAATCCAACCCCAGATGCCGTGCACCGTATGCCCGCCGCGAACGGCCTGGCGTTGGTTCGAATCACCATTGGTGCGATGTTTGTCTGGGTATTCTTCGAGAATCTTGGCAAAGGGCTTTACACTCCTGGCGGCTATGCCGGGCTGATCAACTACTACATTCAACATAGTCATTCGCCGGGCGCGTGGAAAACCATTATGGGCCTGGCGGCGAGCCATGCCGCGATGGCCGCTCCCATGCAAGCGCTAACTGAAATCCTGCTCGGCGTTCTGCTTATCATCGGCCTACTCACGCGGCCGGCTGCTTTTGTTGCCTTCTTATACCTTGGCAGCCTTTGGATCTCGGAGTGGGGCACAGCATGGATCTGGGAGCTGCTGGTTCCAGTCCTCGCGTCGCTTGGGCTTGCCGTAGGGCGTGCTGGTCGAGCCTGGGGCATCGACGCATGGCTGGCGCAGCGCTGGCCGAATGCTCCGTGGTGGCTGCTCTAAGCCCGTCCAGTGCGCGTCTCCGTCATCATTCCCACACACAATGAAGCGCAGGCAATCGGCCGCGTTCTCGCCGACCTGCCCTCCGCTCTGGTGACCGAGGTCCTGGTCGTTGACAGCAACTCCAGCGACGGCACCCCCGAGATCGCAGAACGGATGGGGGCACGCGTTCTGCGCGAGCCGCGCCGGGGATATGGACGCGCCTGCCTGACCGGACTCGCCGCGGCCGATCATCCCGATATTGCCGTCTTCCTCGATGGAGATTACAGCGATCGACCCGACGAGTTGCCGCTGCTGCTTGCTCCCATCGTTGACGGAAAAGCCGACATCACGCTGGGCTCGCGTCTTGCGAAGCACAACGCCTCCGACGCGCTGCCCTGGCACTCCGCGTTTGGTAATCGACTCGCGGCCGCGATGATCCGTGTGCTGTATGCTCAGCGAATCACCGATCTGGGCCCGTTTCGCGCCGCGCGTGCCGATGTCCTTCGGCAACTCGCGCTGCGGGAAGCGACGTACGGCTGGGCGGTCGAGATGATCTTGAAAGGCGCGCTCGGCGGATTCCGCATTGTCGAGGTGCCGGTCAGCTACTATCCGCGGATCGGGAAATCGAAGATCAGCGGCACGCTGCGCGGTACGATCGGAGCGGCGTGGTTCATCCTCAGCCGCATCGTGCGATATTATTTCGGGCGCCGAAAGTCGCCACCTTCCCAGGCACAGTGATCTTGTATGAAGTCCAGCGAAGTCATCCCGCATTCACGTAATGATGGCCGCACGCTCGTCATCATGGCCAAGGCGCCGCGGACAGGAATGGTCAAAACTCGCCTGGCACAGGGTCTTTCCCCGGAAAATGCGACGGAGCTCTATCGCTGTCTTCTTAGCGACACGATCTCACTGGCTCGCTCCATGCGCGACGTGAAGGTTGCTATCATGTGCCCCGCGTCCGATGTCGAAGAATTAGCGCCGTTCGCGGCGGATGCAGCTACTGTCGTAGCGCAGCAGGGAGAGGGCCTTGCGGCAGCGCTGATCTCGGTGTTTGCACATTTTGCAGCCCCAGGCGGCCACTCCGTGATTGCCTTCAACAGCGACAGCCCGCATCTGCCGATTTCAGTTCTTGCCAGCGCATTCGAAGCGCTAACCACTCACGACCTGGTGATTGGACCCACGCATGACGGCGGTTACTATCTGGTTGGGGCAAACGCTGCCCATCCCGCACTTTTCGATAGCGATGGGATGGGAACCAGCAGCGCGCTCGACGCGCTGGTGGCACGCGCCCGTGAGCTAAAGCTTTCCACCGGCTTCACCGATCCGTTCTATGACATTGACCTGCAGGGCGACTTGAATCGCCTTGCGGCAGAGCTCAGCCTGTCTCCGGAGCGGGCGCCGCGCACCGCAGCGTGGCTCAAACAATGGCAAGGGGTGCTGCCACAGTTGCAAAGCGCCGCCGGCGACCTGTGAGGCTTACTCCATCTGGCAGGCTGTACGGGCTCGGCGTTGTTCTGCTTCTTTCACTCACCATCTGCTCGCGCAAGTTCAGTGGTCAGGGTGAAGCCTTTCCTCTCATCGCGCTGTCAGTTGCGGGCGTCGCGTATCTGCTCGCCATCCGGGAGTTGTTCTGCACTCCCATCTTTCCAAGGCGCGTGGTTGTTGTCGGCCTTTTGCTGGCCGTGCTGTGGCACATTGCCTTCCTGCGGATACCGACCGGTTCCGATGACGACGTGCGCCGCTACGTATGGGATGGGCGCATGCAGCGGCTCGGCTACAACCCTTACCTTGTGATCCCCGCCGATCCCGCTTTCGCCAAATTACACACGGCTGAGACTCGCACGCTGAACAATCCGGACCTACCCAGCCCGTATCCACCGGGTGCCCAGCTTCTCTTTCGCGCCGTAACAGCGATCCATGAGTCTGCGCTTGCGCTGCGGGTAGTATTTGTCATTTGCGATTTTGCCATCATTCTCGTTTTGCTCGATGTGTCGCGTCGCACGGGTCAAGCGGCGCACTGGATTCTGGCTTACGCGTGGAATCCACTGCTGGCGACGGAAGTGGCAGGCAGCGGCCACGTCGACATTTTCGGCGCGCTGCTGCTGGTGGTCTCTTTCGCCGCCCTGATACGCCGTTGGCGTGCGCTTGCAGCAGTCGCGTTCGCAATGGCGGTCGCAGTAAAATTGTTCCCCATTTTGCTGCTGCCGCTCTACTGGCGGCGCATCCGCATCCGAGACTCTGTGCTGGCCGCAGTGCTGTTTGGACTCCTTTATCTGCCGTTTCTAAACCATGGTCGAATTCCAACGGGCTCACTCGGTTCGTATATCCAAAGCTTCCGCTTTAACGGTCCGGTTTTTGCAGCCATCCAGCAAGTCGCGACTCCGCAGCTGGCTGCCGGAATTGCTGTGGTGGTCGGCCTCGTTGTTGCAATCTGGTTTAGACGCAAATCAGGCACAGCGTCGGCCGACGCATTTGCCTGGCCGATGGCCGCGTCGCTTCTGTGTGCGCCGGTCGTGTATCCGTGGTATTTGCTCTGGCTGCTGCCATTCGCGCGATCGGTCGTGACCCTGCCGATCATGATCTGGACGGTGAGTATTATCCCGACATACATCATTTGGCATCTACGTTCACATGGGCGGCCCTGGGTGCTGCCTGCATGGGTTGTGCTGCTGGAATACGGATCGGTTGCCATCACCGCTGCCATCCTTCTGCTGCGGTGGCGGAAGGGTACGGCTTTAGGCGTGTCGAGACGCGATACACGGGGCGGCCTTTAGCTTTCCTCCGTGTATCCTGAAGCGCCCGGCTGTCATCCAAACTCCATCGTTAATTCGCCAAGGAGAACACCCATGACAAGTTCGCGCTGTACCACAGCATTACGGGTTCTGCCGGTCCTTGGGGTAATGATTCTTGCTACAAGTTCCTGGGCGCAGCAGCGCCCGCCAGTCGTTGAGAAGCTCGCGAAGACCTATGGCCTCGATTCCTATGGGCAGATCGACGCGATCCGCTACACTTTCAATCTCCAACTCCCCGCGCTCAACCTTAATCTTTCTCGAACATGGACCTGGGAGCCCAAGACCGGCCAGGTCACGTATGAGGGAAAAGATAAGGACGGTAAGCCGGTGAAGGTCACATATTTGCGCTCGCAGCTCGCGAGCCAGCCGGCCGATGTAAAGGACGACATCGATCCAGGCTTCGTAAATGATAATTACTGGCTGATCCTTCCCTTTCATATTTACTGGGACACCGGCGCTACGGTGACCGATGAAGGCATGCAGAAGCTGCCGATCGGGAGCGGTTCTGCTGAGAAGGTCGTTGTCAAGTATCCTTCGGGCGGCGGCTACACACCGGGTGACACGTGGACGCTTTATGTTGGTAACGACGGCCGAATTGGAGCATTCCGCTATGACCGCGGCGGGCCAAAAAAGCCGAGCCTTGTCATCGCAACGTGGACGGGCTACAAGATGGCGGGTCCTCTGCTTGTATCGACGGAGCACCGCGGCACAGCCGACGGCAAACCGCTGCACCTTTGGTTCTCGAATGTTGCGGTTAAGCTCGCGGGGTCCAACACCTGGATGGACGCGAAATAGGCGGTCCAGCCACTATCGCGCCATCACTACCGTAGTACAGCAACTGCTCAGCTTCGGCAGGTCGCGGCTGGCGGCCATGCGAACCTCGAGGCGTGGCCGTTCTCCGCGCATGATCGGACAGTAATAGTCCGGCTCGAGCAGCGCGCCTTGCAGGCGGCGGCGCCCTGCACATCCGCCGTGGCAAGTGTCCCGAAACTCGCAAGCTTGACAGGCGGCGGGAACCGCTCGCGCCTGTTCGAAGGAGGCCGAGCTCAAGATGCCGATGCCGCTTGCCATCAAGCCCGATAGCGGCTCACCCCCTCCCGGCCAATAGACGCACGGTTGCGTTGTGGCGCGCGGTGTCACGCGCACGGTGCTTACGCCGCATCCTCCTTCGAGCGGCGGCAGCCCCGCCATCGCCCGCACCAGCGGCTCGCTAATGGCGATCACATCGGTCTCGGCGAGGAGGCGCTTGAATCCCTCCCAATACTCCCCATAGGACAACGCATAAGTATCGGATCGCACCGACTGGTATACGTTTACACGCAGAGGAGCGCCGAACTCTTTGGCAACTCGCGCGACCTCCGCCAGACGAAGGTAATTCGATTTCATCATCACGGCGATGATGGTCACCGGCACGCCCAGCTTCACACAGCGCGCCGCCTGTTGGTGAATGAGCGCCCAATTCCCCGCTCCCCGCTGCATGTCCTGCTCGTCTTGCGTGGGGTAATCGAGGGAGAATTCGATGTCATGAAAAGCGCGCAGTTCGTTGTCTTCCAGAACGGCGATGCTATGACCGTTCGAAGTGATGGTGAGCTTCACGGGCTGTGTGCGCAGGTAGGCCAGAATCGCCCGGAAGTCGGGGTGCATTCCGTTCTCGCCTGTCCCCAGGTTTACCGAACGGACGGGCAGCCGCTCCAGCACGGACTTGACCTGGTCCAGGGTGAGACGGTCCATACGCGCCGGATCGCGATAGCAGAACGCGCACGAGAGGTTGCATTCATTCGTCAGGCCAAGCCCAAGCGCAACCCCATCCGGCGTGCTCGAGGCAGACGAAATCGCGAATTCGCTCGCAGGATTCTTCACGCGCTACTCTTCGATACCCTTGCCGTCGGGTTTCGAACCCATGTCATCATCGGACATTCGTTTAAGTCCGCTGATTTGGGCTCTCTCCGATTGTAGACTCAGCCACTGGGCCCACCCCCAGCTTGCATGATTAGTTGTACTTCGCGCCGCCACGGACTGATGCCCCATTCCGCAACAGGTCCTCTTGTTTTCTCCTTGCACTAATTGGATTGGTCGTAAGGATTCTCTGCCCGACATAGCAACCGACACGGCAAACCCGGCAGCTAAGGTACATATTTAAGGAATGGTTTGTATTCTATTGAAAATACAACAGCTAACGTTGGCAAAGGTGTGTTGCGTAATCTCCAACGAATTTGCGCGCAGATGACGAGAAAACCTAAACCGGCTTCCGTGAATCGCACCATCCATTACCCCAGGTTTAAGTTGCTGCCACATCCCGGAGGCTTTTCGCATGTTCGTTCGCATTTTTCGCGCCCTTGCGATGTGTTCGTTAGTGTTGTCGGCTGCGGCCTTTGCCGTCGCAGGTACAACTCCCACTTACTTCAAGGTTGCCCCGACCGTCGCTGCGCCAGGGCAGTTCATCCAGTTCAGTTGGAACGCCAACGGCGCGAATGAGTTCGTGGTCACGCCGAGCCTGTTGCCGGAAGATCAAACCACCCTGCCGCTGAGCGCAGTGGGCTATACCCAGGTCGCATCTTCGGTGAGTACGACGTACCAGGCCATGGCTGTTGGCTCCCAGGCGGGCGCGCCCATGACGGCGCCTCTGAACATTGTCCCCGTAACCATGGCGGCCTCGGCCACTGGCGTCGCCGCCGGCCAGCCGGTGAAGCTGACATTCACCGGGCCGAATAACGGCAGCTCGTTCTCTTTGGTCACACTTCCAGAAAATTCCATCACGCCCGTGGTGGCGGACTCCTGCGGAGGACACACCTGCACGGGCAGCTACGTGACAGCTGCGTTAGGCACTAGCAGGGTGTTCATGGTCGAAGCTGAGGGACCCTATGGCGGGCAATCCTACTCGCAGCCCGTAAGCGTCACGGTACGCGGTGGGATGTCGCTAGCTTGTGCCGCGACGCCGGTCGTTCCGGCGCCCGGACAGCCGGTCACGATTTCCTGGAGCGCCAGCAACGCCGCGTCGGTTCGCATTGATGAGGGCGTGGGCGAGGTCTCGCCTGCGGCTGCCGGCAAGGTGACAGTGTCTCCCACGCAGAGCACCACCTACACCTGCACCGCCACGGACCGCTTCGGCGATCAACTTTCCCAGCAGACCCAGGTCCTCGTCAGCGCGGGCAGCATCCAGAACCTGAACCACATCCTCTTCATGCTTCAAGAGAACCGCGCGTTCGATAACTACTTCGGGGTATTCGCGAACTATCGCGTCAATATCGACCACATTCCCGGCGCGCAACTGAGCGATGTGAACGATCTGCACACGCTGCCTCCGGGTTATACCATCAAGAACCCGCAGGGACAGTCGTTCGGACCGTACCACCAGCGCACGACATGCATCGAAAACCTTTCGCCGTCATGGGACGAAACCCATTACGACATGGACCTGGTGGGCAATGACTGGTTGCACCTGACGCAGAGTTCCATATTCAAGATGGACCGCTTCCTGGATACGACCTTGTCGGGCGGCAGTGGCGATCGATACGATCCCACGCACACGCGGCCGCTTGGTTATTACAACCAGAACGACCTGCCGTTTTACTACGAACTAGGTGCACGCTTTGCGACGAGCGATTATTGGTACTCGCCCATCCCGGCGAACACCGTTCCCAACCGAATGTACTTGTTCGCCGCGACCTCGTATGGCCACGCCTTCCCGCCAAGCAATCCCGGTGATCCCGCGTGGCAGCGGCCGACCATCTTCCGCGCGCTCACGAACGCCGGTATTAGCTGGCGCTATTACTACCAGGACAATAGCGTGTTCCTGGCTCAATGGGCTGACTGGAACAATACGCAGATTCGCGGCAATGTGCGCAACATTCAGGAGTACTACAACATCCTTGCGAGTAGCACCGCGGACCGAGACCTGCCGAAGGTTGTATTCATCGAGCGAGCGAGTTCGACAGGGTACGACGAGCACCCGGACAACAACATCCAAACCGGTGCGGCCCGCGCGCGGCAGGTTATCACTGCCCTGCTCAGCAGCCAGGCATGGCCGGATTCTGCTTTCATCCTGAGCTACGATGAAGGCGGCGGGCTGTTCGATCACGTTAAGCCGATCCTGGTGACCCTGCCGGGCGACTACAGTCAGCCAATCGACTTGGGCACCCGTGACACGCCTGGGATGTTTAACGTCACTGGCTTCCGCGTCCCCGTTATCGTCGTCTCGCCATGGGTCAAGCCCCATAATGTGTCGCACTTGCCCATGGACTACACGGCCATCCTGAAACTGATCGAAACTCGCTTCACGATTGCCGCGCTGACACAGCGCGATGCGAATGCCGGCAACATGACGGATGCCCAGAATGGCTTCTTCGACTTCAGCTCGCCGCAGTTGCTGACGGTGCCGCCTTTGCCCACCCAGCCAACGAACGGGACCTGCAATCCGCAGCTGGAAAGTCATCCATGATCTGAGCGATCACGGCAGAAGGGGCTCCGCGATGAAGTTTTGCAGAAGCGCAGAACTCCTTCTCCCTACGAGGCTCCCATACGTAGGACCAATTTTCACCGCCGTCGCGAGCGGGTGATGGCGGTGAAGTTCCAAATTGTATTGGAGATTGTGGTAGGCCCGGCTGGGATCGAACCAGCAACCCTCAGCTTAGAAGGCGTAATTCAGCGATTTCTGCAGTTATCTACTGAGTGATATAACTGCTACAAAATCACTGGATTACGCTCTGATTTTAGCAGAGTTGTGATGTGCCAATTTCTCTGGTTTTCTACCCAGGGTCCCCGCAATTTTCACCGCAGTCGATTCGTGCCAGATTCAGATTCATTGAATCGACGCGGTGATGTCGGAGACAGCGGCTTTGGCGCGGACGAGTTTGTCGCGATAATCGACGGCTGGTCCAAGGTGCGTGTAGTACCTTGCAGGTTGCCGGTATCCGGCATGCCAGGACGCCAAGTGATCTGCTTGCCGTTTAGGGTGAAGGTGACGGAGAGATCGTCTGCGGTGAAGCTCCCATCCATTCCTTCCGCTGGCGCATAGCGCAGAGTTAGAGCGCTGGTGCTCAGCGCCAGTGTGGGACCATTTGTCTCGACCGTAAACTTCGGCACTGGAAGCTTGCGATTCAGGAACACGAGCGAGGCGTGGTCTTCAAACTTGCCCTCGTCCGACCATTCCATCCGTATCAGTTGCGGGGTGAGTACTGTGAAGCGGGCATGACCCGAGACTACTTCGGACCGTGGATCGGCGACAGGGTCGTACAGATTCGGCGCATGGTCTTCAGCTGAAAGCTGGGCAAGGGCCGGAAGGGATAGAGCCGCGAGCCACAGTACAGCGAAGATTGCTCGCATGCGCAGTTTGCGCTCACAAGATATACGTCGTTTCCTTAAAAGTGCGCGCTGAAACACAGATAGGACACAGTCTGCTGACGCGGCTTGTCGTTTGTGAGTGCCTAATTTCACGCCAGTGGCTTGCAGCACCCGTGTGTTTCGCTTTGGTCCTGGTACTCGTGGGTGGTGCCGAGGTCGTCGGAGCGTCCGGCGGCCAGCCGGGGCCACTGGGCGATGGGGCGTCCGCCCGGCCACACTGAAGCTGGTGGCCAATCGGGCGCGCCGCCATCAGTCCTAGTGATAGTGCACTGTTGCGGCCAGCCGGAGGGCGAGTCCTCCCATTCCTCCTGCCGTCCGTACACGGTGAGGTCCATGAGCGCGTAGCTGTAATCCATCACCTCAACGCCGCGGCTGGTTGTCCAGTAGGTTTCGAAGACGCGGTCGCCGTCGCGCAGGTAGCACACAATGTGCATTCTGCCGATTCGGCGCCCGACCAGTAGCGCATCTAGGGAGGGCAGTGCGGAGTACCAGGGCATCCGCCAGCCCATGAAGTCGTGGTAGCGGATGCTTTCGTCGTAGGGGCCCTGGCAGAAGACCGCGTAGGTGATGTCGCGGGAATGCAGGTAGGACAACTCCGTGACCTGGGTGGTGACCCATGTGCAACCTTCGCACTGCTCGGCCGCAGGCCGGCCGGTCTGCCACATGAAGTAATAGGCGATGAGCTGCCGCCGACCTTCGAACGCTTCGAGCAGACGGAGCGGCCCGTGTGATCCAATGAGGGAGAGGTTGGCGTCTACTTCGACCATGGGGAGGCGTCGCCGGGCTGCCGCAATCGCGTCACCCTCGTGGGTGTGCGTTTTCTCCCGAACGC
>DATFSK010000088.1:0-101674 GCA_035262645.1 Terriglobales bacterium | reverse complement strand
CCGTTCGTCGTCCTGCTCAACGTGATCGCCATGTTCTTCCTGGTGTTTCACACGGTCACGGGGTTCAATCTGGCGCCCAGCGCCACGCCAGTGCGACTGGGTGGCAAACGGCTGCCGGATTTCATGGTCTCGGCGCCGGCGTATGTGGCGTGGATCGTGATTTCAGCAATCATCTGCTGGGCGGTATTGCAGTAATTGAGGCCTCGTATGCATAAGATCGAATCCAACGAGCCGTTCTTCTGGATCCTGTTCAGCGCCGGCGGCATGATGGCCGCGCTTTTCATCCCGATTCATCTCTTCCTCTTCGGGCTGGCATTCCCGCTGGGCTGGTTGCACGCGCCGAGTTACGAGCAGCTGCTCTCGCTGGCTCGGATGCCGCTGGTCCGCATCTATCTCTTCGTGCTGTGTTCTTTACCGTTGTTTCATTGGGCGCACCGCTTCCGCTACACGCTGTACGATGGCCTGAAAGTCAAGCACCTCAACGAACTCATCTTCGTGTTCTGTTATGGAGGTGCAACCCTGGGATCGATCACCGCAGCATATCTTCTGTGGAAGTTTTGATTGCAGGAGGATTGTATGGAGCGCAAGTTAAAGACGATCTCCAAAGAGAGCATTCCAGAAGCGATCTCGAAGGCGGAACATTATCGTCATTTGAATGAGCCTGAGGAGTCGGAGTCCATCTGCCACGACATTCTGGCGGTCGATCCGGAGAACCAGACTGCCATGCGGATTCTCGGATTGGCCATTACCGACGAATTCACGGGGGGGACGTCGGACCGGTACGTCGAAGCAGAAAAGATGTTTCAGAGACTCTCCGACGCCTACCAGCGCGAGTACCACCTCGGACTCCTCCTAGAGCGGCGCGCCAAGGCGCAAATGCGCGCCGGACATCCACCAAGCCTGCTCAAGCATTTGTTTGAAGAAGCGATCGTGCATTTCGAAAGGGCGGAGAAGCTTAGCCCCCCTAACAATGACGATGCGATGCTGCGGTGGAACCGGTGTGTTCGGCTGCTGGATAAGCTCCCGGCCGAGTTCCCGCGTCACGAGCAGAGCTTCGAGGACGACGATACGGCGCCGATCAAAATCTCGCCGTGGAGAGCGACCGCGAAGTAGGATCACAAATCATTTCCTGCGCTGCCCGCAACTGCCGTGCGACCGGCCGTGCTCGCGGCAGCGCAGAGGTTGTGCCCGCCTGTTCCATATACAATCTGTGAAGTCTTACCGTGAAACGCATCTCCACCGTTGCCGAGATGAAGGCTGCCTGCCGCCAGATCACGCGTGCAGGCAAGACGCTGGGCTTCGTCCCGACCATGGGCGCGCTGCACGACGGACATTTATCGCTGGTGCGGGCGTCGAAGGCCCGGTGCAATGTGACCGCAGTCTCCCTATTTGTTAACCCGCTGCAGTTTGGACCCACAGAGGACCTGCACAAATATCCACGCATGCTTGAGCGCGATGCGGCAATGCTGGAGCAGGCCGGCGCCGACTTTCTGTTCGCGCCTCCGGTGGAGGAGATGTACGCCGGGGCCGAGGTGAACGCCCAACCGAACGGACCGCACCTCTCGGCACCCTCAAAGCAAGCCCCGGATCACAGGTCGGATACCTACGTTGTTGTCGAGGGTTTGAGCAACAAGCTGGACGGCGCTTCGCGGCCGGGTCATTTTCGCGGGGTGGCGACGGTGGTGGCGAAGTTGTTTGAGATTGTGCGGCCCGATTGCGCCTTCTTTGGCCAGAAAGACGCGGCGCAGGTCGCAGTGCTGCGCAGGATGGCGCGCGACCTCGACATGGATGTGGAGATCGTCGTCTGCCCGATTGTGCGCGAGAAAGATGGCCTGGCCATGAGTTCGCGTAACGCGTATCTTTCGCCGGAGCAGCGGCAGCAGGCGCTGGTGCTGCATCGTGCCCTCCTGCGCGTGCAGATGATGGCTGACCGTGGCGAGCGCGACGCGAAGACGCTGCGCGAAATTGGGAAACAGGTGATCGCAGAAGAGCCCGGCGCGCGCCTGGACTATTTCGAGTTCGTGGATCCGGATACGCTCGATCCGGTTGAGCATGTTAAGGCGGGAGCACTTGTCGCGGTGGCGGCGTATGTCGGGACGACGCGGTTGATTGATAACATCCTGCTGACGTGAGCAAGCTGTTGTCCGTTGCCGGTTGTCAGTTGACAGTAAGATCAAAAGTTCCAGCAAGCGAAGTTTGGGTGCACGCCTGGCGGGGATCGCAGCGGCCAGGTTACGGTTGTCGCTGTTTGTCGCGGTGCTGAGCCTAGCCGATGGCCGGTCCCGACATTCATCTGCACCGTCTTCTAGGGGAAAGCATTGGATAGCTTGGCGACGTCTTCTTCAACGCGGCGGGGCAAGCTTAAGCGTTGGTACACCCAGGTGGCCCTTGCCGTATTCAACGGTCTCCTGCTGTTCCTCGTCGTGAACCTTATTCTCTACGCAATCATCCGCGTGAGGCGGCCGGCGAAGCCGCAAGCACAAACGGAAACACAAGCACAAATGCAAACGCCCCTTGAGGAGTACGGAATTGACAAACTCCTGAAGGCATATCCTGGCTGGAAGGAAGGCGAGGTCAGGAACCTGGTCTCCGAGAACTACAGGGAATCCCGACTCGAGTTCGAGCCCTTTACCGGGTTCCGACAGAAGCCCGTTCGAGGCAAGTTTGTCAACGTCGATCCCGCCGGTTTCCGCTTCTCAAAAGATCAGGCGCCGTGGCCGCCCCGTTCCGATACGGTGAACGTGTTCGTGTTCGGGGGATCAACCACTTTTGGATTTGGTCTCCCCGATGACGAAACCATTGCTTCCTATCTACAGGAATGTGCTCCGGCGAATCGTTCAGGCGGATTTGTGTCGGTGTACAACTTTGGGCGGGAAGGCTACTTCAGCAGCCAGGAACTGGTCCTTTTTCAGCAGTTACTGAAGTCAGGTTTTGTACCTCAAGTGGCGGTGTTTATCGATGGCCTCAACGACTTCTGGATTGTCAATGGACCCTTGTATACGGAGAGGCTGAGGGATGTCTTTGCCTGGAAAGAGGAACACAGCCCACTCGACGACTTGCCCATGATCCGGGCAGCCTATTGGATGGCAGCGCGCTGGAGATCGCAACCTCAGCAGCCTGTGGATACCCCTGGCCGGAACGATTGGGAGAAACCGGAATCCGAGAAGCCTGTACACGACACCGACCGTGCCCTGCTGGAAGGCATTGTGGATCGATGGCTGGCCAACAAAAGAATGATCGAAGCGGTCGCCAGGGACTTTGGAGTGCGTCCAATTTTCGTGTGGCAACCGGTGCCGGCTTACAAGTACGACACGCGTTACGACCTGTTTTTCCGCTCTTACCCCGTATACACCAGGTGCCGATACGGCTATGCGCTCATGGACAATCTGCGGGCAGAAGGAAAGTTGGGAACTGACGTACTGTGGCTGGCCGATATGCAGCAGGACAAGCAGGAAAACCTTTACGTTGACACTGCGCACTACACCGCCGCTTTTTCCAGGGAAATTGCCGCTCAGATATGCGGATTTCTGCGTCAGCACCCGGAACAATCAGGTCCGAAAAGTCCGGTAACAGCACAAAAGAACTGACCGTGCCTCTTCGGCGCCGTAAAGATCACCAAGCGCACAGCTAATCCGGGCGGGCCTCCCTCTGAAGACGCGCTGGTTCTTTCCACACCGATATCCATGCACCTCCTAACAGCAGCACCACGGGATAGCACTCCAGCGTGTAGCGGGGTTCGGGGTTGGAGATGGTGCCGAGGAAGGCTGAACGCAGGACGACGAAGAGCAGCATCATTCCCAAGTAGCGCGGGTGCGGGCCGCGAATGATGGCCATCACAGCGGCGACGACAAACAGAAGATTCAGCAATCCCCACAGCGTCGCAATCACCGACGATTCGGTATCGTCGGAGAACTCCCACCAGCGGGAGTTCAGCGGCAGCATCTCGGTGCGCGGACGGAGCCACATATCGAGCGAGCGCAGCGTAGGCAGCCAGAGGTAATAGCGTAGGGGATGACGCTCGATCCGCTCGTTAGCTAATTGCATCAGGCGGTCGTTCAGCGCGGGATTAATTACCAGAATTTTCGAGTAATCATTAAAGATGGCCTGCGTCTTCTCGCGTTCGCCGGCATTGTCAAAAGCGCGCGACGGCGTCAGGCTCAGGTCGACCTTGTCACCGGGGACCACCCAGTACACCTCTTCCGTCGAGACGTAGTCGGCGGCCCAGGTCCGCACCCACTTGTCGAAGCCGTCGGGGACGAACTCGTCCGGATCGTTGGCCAGCTTCGGAACCAGCGGCTGAACAACGTGAAACTCACGCCAGTTGCGGATGGTCCAGGGCACGAGTGGCGCGAGCGATATGGCCAGCACCAGCACTCCGGCCCAGAACAGGTGCGCGCGTTTCCGTCCGCCACGCCACATTCGCCAGAGTAAGTAAAGGCCTATGGCGACGAGCAGGATTCCGCCGTCGGGCCTTAACAGAATTCCGCACGCCACGGCGATGCCGCACCAGATCCATGCGGACCACGATAGCCCGCCCTCATCGATTGCACTGAATCCTGCGGCCGCAGCATCCAGCGCCACTGCTGCGAAGAAAATGCTGAGCGTTTCCGCCAAAGGCGCCACGGTGTAGTTCGCCGTGAAGGGACACAGTGCGGCGAGTAGAAATGCGAATCTCGCTGCACGCTCCGAGATCGTTCGTCGCGTGAGGTCGGCGATGACGAAGCAGGTAATGACATCGATGACGATTTGCGCCAGCAGTACGGCGTGGTAGTGTTCCCGGCCCAAGAGAACAAAGCAGCCGGCAATGAATCCGGGATAGCCGGGCAGTCGTATCAGTGTGGGGTGCACGCCGTCAGAGTGCGTCAGGCCGAAGGTACCGTAATCCAGCCAGTTCTTCGCGATGTCGCCGTAGACGAGCGAGTCGCCGGTCACATGCGGGAACTTGAAGTAAAAGACGAGGCGCAGAACGAAGGCACAGACGGTGAGCGTCAGGAAATACGTTGGAAATCGGCGAAGAAACGTCCAGAACGGCGGTGCTTTGTGATGTTCCTCGCTCACTAAGGGGAATATAGCATCAGGTCCGCCTCTTACATCGCGCGATCGCCCAGCCCCTGACACCTCGTCACTGTGTTACAACAAAAGCTCATGTCTATTTCGCCGTCCTCACGCATGGGCGCGCCGCAGTTGATCGCGCTTATTCTGCTGGCCGTCTTTGCAACCCAATGCGTGTGGCTGATGGCGCACCATCCCCTGGCGGCCACAGAAGGCGTTTACCTGGAGGCCGGATTGCTCCACATGGAACGCCTGGCCAGCGCAAACGTGCAGCAGCATACGGCGCTGGTGCCGCTGATGGCTGGAATACCTGCCCGGCTGTGCGGCGCCGAACAGCACGTCACCGAGTTCAATCGCTACCGTATCGTTATCCGGCTGCCCTTTCTGATCGTCGGCGTGCTGCTGGGCGCCTCGCTCTGGTATGTCGCTCGCAGACTCTACGGCAACATCGGCGGATATGTCGCCCTGGTGCTATATACCTTCTCGCCGCTGACCATACAGTCGGCGAGCGAAGTCAGTCCTGCGATCGTCGGCGCCTGGGGCGGCTTCGGCCTCATCTTCACCGGCATTGCCGTTGCCCACACGCTTTACGCTCCGAGAGAAGTTATCCTCTGGAACTGGCGCCGCATCCTGCTGATGGGACTTTCCGTCGCGATCTGTGTTGGCGCGCAGTATTCATTCTGGCTGCTGTTGATTCCGGCGCTTCTTTTCATGCTGTGGGTAGGGCATGTGAGGCCGGGCGCCGTCCTGGTGATCTTTGGTGCGGCCTGCATGATCGGGCTCGTGCTCTTATGGGCGCTCTTCTCCTTCCGTCCCGCGCCATTTGTTCGCGCCCTCACTGGCGCCGACTGGCTGGAAGTGGCCTCCCGAGGATTCGTCACGCCCGGTATGTCGTTCGTCTTCTCCAGCTTCTTCCTGGAGAATGGATTGGGATTATTGATCCTTACAGCCGTGACCCTGGGTACATTTATTGTCTGGAAGCGTGCACGGTTTTTCGGAAATACTGCGCCTTTGATCGTCGCTGTCCTGCTCTTCAGCCTGGGGCTGCGAATGCATTTCTCGGCTTACACCTTCTGTTTCCTGGCGCTACCGTTCCTCATGCTGTTTATGGCTGGCGTCTCCGCCGATCTGCTGGAGGGTCGATATGCCGTAATCGCCAATGCGGTGGTCTTCGGCGCGGTAATCGCCAATGCCATGATCGACATTTACGGGCTGCTCAATATCAGTTCCCGGGCGCGATAGTTCCCGAGTCGATAAAAAACTTTCTCGCATCTAAAGGGTTGGAATAAACTGGGGGAGCCATGGGAACCCGGGATCGATCGATCGCACATGCGGTGAGAGATTTCCTCGTAGTATTTTTGCTGACAGCTGTTGTCGCTCTTCCTGCCAGCGCGCAATTTCCCGGCCCTCCTTCGACCACGGTGGTAAACGGCCACCCGCTCGCGCCTCCGCCCAGCGTCACCTCCATTGCGGGACAGCATCTGCCGAATGCCTTGCCCAGCGTGACCTCGATTCCGAACATGAATCCGCATTTCACCTATGGACAATATCCACACGGCTACTATCACCCGCGTGGATATGGTTATGGGGGCTATGGGTACTCGATTCCTTACTACTATCCGATCGATAATTCCGCATACGGCTATGACTATGTAGGTGGTTCCGGTGCCGGTCCGGACTTGTATTCTGGTCCGCCGCTCGGGCCGAACGATCCCACCTATCACATGATCGTCGAGCAGCCCCCGGCAAGACCGTATGGCGACGACGTCCCGCCACCGGCGTACGCCTCCAGACCTCCGGCCCCCGAGCCGCAAGTTCCTCCGCCGGCCGATGTGAAGCCCGGCGAGCCGACCGTGTTGGTGTTCCACACCGGTAAGCAGCAGGAAGTCACGAACTACGCGATCATGGGTGACTCGCTCTATGTCTTCGACCAGGGCCGCAAGAAGATCGCTTTGGCTGACTTGGACATTCCGGCGACGATCAAAGCGAATGACGATCGCGGCCTTGAATTCCGCATGCCGCCTTCAGCCAGGAAAAAGGCGACTGCCGCTCCCCAAACTTCCTCGCCCGATCAGAATGAAAACGCCAAGCCTCCGGCAAATATAGCCACGGCGATGCCATAGCCCTCATCTTTGACCATTCCACACTGGCCCGCATGCCTGGCTTATCCCGAGGAGTCGTGAGGCCTGCGGGGATTTGCTTTTTCCCTGCGTTCCGCCCTCGCCTAAACGCAATCGGGTGGAGCGCCGCTTCAGCGGGGCTATGGCAAGGCCTTGTTGTTAGCGAGCTTTGGCCGCTGAGGTAATCGCGCGGCCATGCGATTCCTACCACTCCCGACTCCATTTACAATCATTAGGTGCATAAGTTTTTCGACAATCCGGCGGAGCGGATTGCCCCGGAAGGTGCGCGGGTACATGCTTCGATGTGCATCGGCGGCGTAGAAGTCCGCCCCGCCACCGTGCTCGCCCCAATGGCCGGCATTACTGACACGGTCTTCCGCCGCTTCATTCGCAACTTGGGCGGCTGCGGTCTCATGATGACCGAGTTCACCTCGGCCGACGGCATTATTCGCCACAAAGACAAAAAGGCGAAGCAATACCTCACGTTTTACGGCAATGAGCACCCAATCTCGGCGCAGCTTTTCGGCAGCGACCCCGCGACCCTGGCCGATGCTGCGCGCGTTGTCCAGGACCTCGGCTTCGATCTGGTCGACCTCAACCTCGGCTGCCCGGCGAAGAAGGTTGTGAAGTGTAACGGCGGCTCCGGCCTGCTGCGCGACTTGCCTCTTATCCGCAGCATCTTTGAGTCAGTTCGATCGGCCGTCACAATCCCCTTCACGGTGAAGTTCCGCGCCGGCTGGAACGATCAGGAAGTCGTGCACGTCAATCTTGCCAAGCTCGCGGAGCAGTGCGGTCTCGCCGCAGTGGCGTTGCACGCCCGCACGCGCGAGCAGGGCTACAGTGGTCAGGCGCGCTGGGAGTGGATCGCTGCCGTGAAAGACGCGGTCAAGATTCCCGTCATCGGCAACGGCGACGTGCGCTCGCCCGAAGACGCGGCGGCGATGATCGCGCAGACCGGCTGTGACGGTGTAATGATCGGCCGCACCGCGGCGTCAAATCCCTGGATCTTCCGCCAGATCGAGCAGTACACCGCCACTGGCGCTTACCCTCTGCCGAGCGACGCTGACCGCTACAACATGATTCGCACCTACTTCGCTATGCTGCTCGAGGAGCGCATGGTGGGCGCAGAAGGGAAGATGAAGCAGTTTGCCTCCTGGTTTACGCACGGCGTGCCGCACGGCGCGCAACTGCGCAAGACGGTCTACGAAGCAAAGGCCGGGCAGGAGATTCTCGACGCAGTCGATCGCTTCTTCCAAGCGCTGCTGAACGGAAACCTCGACCCGGTGTCCCTCCCTCAGCAGCGGCTCACGGTCGAAGCCCTGTCGTCCTGATCCGGTCCGATTCAGACACAATCGCGCTTCGTGGTAGTATGTCGGCCTACCGACGGAGCACCATCATGCCTCATTGCACCAAGTGCGGAGCAGAGGTTCCCGCCACTGCGCAGTTCTGCCAAACCTGCGGACAACCGCAGCCCGCCACAGCAACGGGGCCTTACACGCCGACGCCGGCAGCGACCCAGGGTGGACTGTCGGAGAACGCCGCCGCTTGCCTAAGCTATGTCCTGGGCTGGCTTACAGGAATCATCTTCTTCGTTATCGACAAGCGCCCATACGTTCGCTTCCATGCCGCGCAGTCAATCGTCACTTTTGGCGGCCTGCACATCATCCGCTTCGTGCTGGCCATGATCTTCGGCGTGGGATTTTTCTTTGGAGGACGCGGGCACTGGGACTATGGCGCAATGGGCAGCTGCGGAGTCGGACTTGCCCTCCTGGCCGCGCTCGGCTTCCTGACTTTCATCCTATGGATCGTCTGCATGGTCAAGGCAGGATCGGGATCAAGGTTCGTGCTGCCGATTTCGGGGCCGATAGCGCAGAATCTTGCCGGGCAGTGAGGCGAAAATATCACGCAGCCAATATTTTTCATGCCTTTTTCATTTGCTGATCGCCTACAATCGGAGCACACCTTTCGATCCTGGCCGGAGTACCCATGAGTACCGTCGTAGCCGCCCTCAAGTCCTTTGAGCAGCACCTGGATGACACCCCATTCACCAAAACCCAACGCAAGGTTTGGATCCTCTCGGCTATGGGCGTGCTCCTCGACGGCTTCGACTTCTTCATCATTGGCGTCGCGCTGCCGCTTATCGCGCATGAGTTCCATCTGACGCCGACACTAAAAGGCCTGGTCGCCGTAGCTGCTGTTGCCGGCGCCTTCCTCGGCGCGCTCGTCTTTGGGCAGGTAGCGGACCGCGTCGGTCGCAAGGGAATGTTTCTCGTCGACATCATCCTCTTTGTTGTCTTCTCCGCCGCATCAGCCGCGGCATGGAACGCCGCGTCTCTGATTGTCTTCCGCTTCATACTCGGCATCGGTATCGGCGCCGACTACCCAATTGGTGTCTCGTATATCGCGGAATGCGTGCCAACACGTTTGCGCGGCCGGCTCATCGTCGGGGCTTTCGCGTTCCAGGCGCTCGGTTCCCTCATGGGAGTGCTGGTTGGCCTGATGATCCTCAAAGCCGACCCGGCGTTGGGCGCATGGCGAATCATGCTGGCCTTCGGCGTACTGCCCGCAATCGCCGTCGTCCTCATGCGCGAAGGGCTGCCGGAAAGTGTGCGCTGGCATCTGGCGCGAGGAAATTATGAGAAGGCTTCCCACGCGGCCAGCGCACTGCTGGAGTTTCCGGTTACCCTAAACGCGCAGAACTCACCGCAGCTTGAGCATCGCCTCTCCTTCGGCTCGCTCTTCAAGAAGCGCTACATCCGCCGTACCATCTTCGCCTCCGTGCCCTGGTTCCTGCAGGATATTTCCACGTACGGCATTGGAATCTTTACGCCGACGATTTTGGCCGCGATGGCGCTGGGCGGAGGCACCACCTTCATCGCCAAGGATATCGGCGCAACCGAAGGCGCCGCCGCCGTAGACCTTCTGCTCCTGGTTGGATTCACGCTGGCGATCATCCTCGTGCACTATGTGAGCCGCATCAGCTTGCAGATCGTCGGTTTCCTGGGGATGGCGCTGGGACTTCTGATGGCAGCGAGTTCAGCTTTGTATCCTGCCGGCTCGGATGGCCAGCTTGGGATGATCATCGGCGGCTTTATGGTTTTCAATTGCCTGATGAACATGGGCCCGAATGCGACCACTTATCTTCTCTCAGGTGAAACCTTTCCTACGTCAATTCGTGCGACCGGAGCCGGATTTGCGGCTTCGCTGGCGAAACTCGGCGCCATGCTGGGCACGTTCTTCTTCCCCGTCATGAAGCACGACATGGGTATCACACCGCTGCTCATCTCATTGGCGGCGGCCAGTGCGCTTGCGGCGGCAGTCACCTATGGCTTCCGGGTGGATACGCGCTCTTCGCTCGACGCCCAACACGTCGAGCATGCAAAGCCTGTGCGATACGTGGAAGCTGCCGCCAGTTAGCTTCGGCAATTTTTCCCGACGGCTTTGCGCCTCGCGCCCCGCTGCCTGCGCATCGAATATCATATTGGCTGGAAGAGGGAGCATGAGCACTGAATTGAAGACGCAAGTTCACGTGTCGCCGCTTGCGGGCAAGCCCGCGCCAAAAAGCATCCTCATTGATCCCGCTCGCCTCGAGCGCGACTATTACGAGAAACAGCCCGAGCTCGACGATCCCAATCAGCTCGTTAGCTTCGGTACCAGCGGCCATCGAGGCTCGCCTCTGCGCGGCACCTTCACGGAAGCCCACATCCTGGCGATCACGCAGGCGATTTGCGATTACCGCCGCAGCAAAGCTACCGGCGGCCCGGTGTTCATGGGCAAAGACACGCACGCCATCTCCGCTCCTGCGCAGCGCACCGCCCTCGAGGTGCTGGCAGCCAACAGCGTCGAAACTGTCATTCAGGAGGACGATGGTTTTACTCCGACGCCGGTCATCTCGCACGCAATACTCGTCTACAATCGCGGTCGCAAGAATCATTTGGCCGACGGAATTGTCATTAGTCCGTCCCACAACCCGCCCGAGGATGGCGGATTCAAGTACAACCCCACCGAGGGCGGTCCGGCGGACACCGACGTCACCCGCTGGATTCAGGATCGCGCGAACGACCTGTTGAGAAGTGGCAACGCAGGCGTAAAACGCATTCCCTACGAGGCGGCCATCAGCTCACCGACGACACGTCAGCAAGACTTCGTCTTTACCTACGTGAAGGACCTGAAGAATGTCGTCGATCTGGAGATCGTTCGCTCTGCGCGCCTGCACCTGGGAGTGGATCCTCTCGGCGGCGCGTCGCAGCCGTACTGGGAGCCCATCAACTCGGTTTACCAGTTGGACATCGTGGTCGTTAACCCTGTAATCGACCCCACGTTTTCCTTCATGACCGTTGATCACGATGGCAAGATTCGCATGGATTGCTCCAGCCCCTATGCGATGGCCAGCCTCGTCGGCTTGAAAGACAAGTACGACCTCGCATTTGCCAACGACACAGACGCGGACCGCCACGGCATTGTTGCCCCCTCCGTGGGACTATTGAACCCCAATCACTTCCTTGCGGTTGCAATTCAGTATCTCCTCACCCACCGCGAGAAGTGGACGCTTACCTCGGTCGTGGGCAAGACGCTGGTCAGCAGCAGCATGATTGATCGGGTTGTGGAAAAGGTCGGCCGCAGGTTGTGGGAAGTTCCCGTCGGCTTTAAGTGGTTTGCGCCGGGATTGTTCGACGGCTCCTGCTGTTTCGGCGGAGAGGAGAGCGCAGGCGCCAGCTTTTTGCGTCGCGACGGCACCGTTTGGACTACGGATAAGGACGGCATCATCATGGATCTGCTCGCCGCCGAGATCACTGCGCGAAGTGGAAAAGACCCAGGCGAACATTTCCGCGCGCTTGCCGATGAGTTCGGTATGCCGTACTACACGCGCATCGATGCGCCTGCGACTACGGAGCAGAAGTCAAAGCTGGGCAAGTTGTCGCCTGAATCCGTAAAAGCCTCGAGCCTGGCAGGCGAACCGATCCTCGTGAAGCTCACGCGGGCGCCGGGAAATGATGCGCCAATCGGCGGCCTGAAGGTGGTCAGCGCCAGCGGCTGGTTCGCAGCTCGTCCATCCGGCACCGAGAACATCTACAAAATCTACGCCGAGAGTTTTAGAGACGAAGCCCATCTCGAACGCATTGTCGAGGAAGCGCAGCAAATTGTTAACGACGCCCTCCGCTGATGGCGCGTCGCCCGCAGCATCGGATCACGGTCCGCGACCTGCTACTCTGTTCACAGCGATGCCGTCAGAGCGCTCCGTACATTCCATTCGTTCACTGCTGAAGCGAAGCCCGCTGTACGCCAGCTTCAAGCAACTAGGGCACTATCCAGACTTTTGGTACTGGAAACTGCGGGGCGAGCCGCGCCGCATTCCGCACCTTGTCAAACAGCGAACCATCGTCGAGTACGCTCGAGCGTACGGATTAAACACCCTCATTGAAACTGGGACTTATTACGGCGAGATGGTGGCCGCAATGGTCGACCGCTTTCGGCGGATCTACTCGATCGAACTCGATCCGGAGCGGGCAGCGCAGGCGAACCAGCGCTTTCGCGGCCGTTCACACGTCGAAATCATCCACGGAAATAGTCAGGCAGTTGTGCCTTGGCTTCTTGACCAGCTCAACGAAGGCTGTCTTTGGTGGCTTGATGCAGGCTACTGCGGATGGAGAGGCACGACGGGTGATTCCACTCGGTTAGGTTCGGAGTTCTCGGCCATTCTCTCCCATAAGGTCCCCGGCCATGTGATCCTGATGGATGACGCCGACGGCATCCAGGACGAGCACGGTTCTGCCATCCTCGCGCAGGTTGTCGCCTCGATTGAATCGAGTTATCCAGGCCGCGAGGTTACGGTCGCGCACAATATCATGAGAATCACGCCACGCCGTACCGTTCGCTGATCTGTCACGGTGCCGCGACCTGGAAGCGCAATACCGCCTCCGCTATCCGGTACTGGTATTTGGCGGCAGCGTACTGTATCTCCGCCTGCGTCTGCTGCAATTGTGCCTGGCTCAATTCAACAATCGAACTCAGTCCCAGGTTGTATCGCTCCTGCGACAGTTTCAAAGCCAGATTCGTCTGCGTCACAAACTGCTGACTCACTCCAATGCGGTTGTAAGCCGTGATCGAATTCAGCCAGCTGGTACGCACGTCATTGGCGATTCGGTCTTTCAGGTCGCGCAATTGCTCGCCGGCCGCTTGCTCGCGCAGTTTCGCTTCCTTCGACAAGGCGGGATAAAGAAACCCATTAAAGATAGGAATGTTCACATTCGCGCCTATGCCGCCATACCAGTTATCAATGAAAGCGGGCGCTCCATTGAGCTCGCTGCCATAGGGGACCTTCCCCCAGACACCCAGCGCCTCGACCTTCGGCAAGAGGAGATCGCGTTCGGCCTTCTGATAATGCTGGGCCGCCTGATATTCGTAATTCTGTGCTGCAATTTCCGGCCGGTTGCTGAAGGCCTCGTCCTCCAGTCGACTGGCCGAATCGGGGGGCGCGGTGATCTCGGTGTTCGTTTCCACCAATTCAAACTGCTGTTGCGATGTGTACCCCAGCACCTGTGAAAGCATCGACAGCGCGGCCTGATAGTTATTCTGTGCGTCCAGTAATAGCAGCTGTGCCTGCGCCAGGTTTGCGTCCGCGAAACTCACATCCAGCTGCGAGCGCAATTTGTTCGTAAACAAGGTCGTAATCTGTTTCGACACGACCTGGCGCTCCCGCACCGTCTGCTCCGCGACCTTGACCAGCGCAAGGTTCTGCAACGCGTTATAAAAAGCCTGGTCTACTGCCAGCTTGATCTCATCGGCCGTTGCTGCGGCATTCATGTCAGCCGCCTTCGCCCTCAATGCCGAAGTTGCAACCAGGTTGTTCGTGCGCCCGAAGTCGGTGATCAGCTGTGACAGCACCAGGCCGCCGGCGGCGCGGGTGAGAAGCCTTGGACTATTGAGATTGCCGGCCGCAATGCGGGAACCCTGGTTCGCATCGACGCCGGTGAGGTCTGCGGAAATCGTCGGATAGAACGCCGCCTTCTCCTCGCGCGTTACCTGATTGGAAGCGAGGTAGAGCAGGTGATACACGGAAATGCGTGGATTGTTCTTGATCGCCAGCGCCTCTGCATCTTGCACGGTCAGCTGCCGCAGCGGACCGCTTGACGGCACCTGCGCCTGAGCAGCAGGAGCTGAGGGCGGAAGCGTCTGACTTTGCGGCGACCCCGCCTGCGGAGCGGTAACCGAGGACGGCGTGCTTGCCGGCTCCGTTGCCGGAGCTTGTGCCTCGCCGAAGGTACCGCTGAACACCACCGCAACTACAAGCCAGAGGATCTTGCGTCTCAAGCTTGCACCTCCTGCACCGGGCCTTCTTCCTTACGATGAATCACAAGGTACGCGGCCGGCACGATGAACACCGTGAGCACAACCGATACGAGCAGGCCGCCAATGATTGCGCGAGCCAGTGGCGCATATTGCTCGCTCCCCGCCTCCAGGGCGAGGGCCATGGGAATAAGGCCAAGAATCGTCGCCAGCGAAGTCATGAGAATTGGCCGCAAGCGCACGCGGCAGGCCAGCGCGACCGCGTCGCGAATCAGCATTCCTCCCCGCCGGTAGTTGCGCGCCACATCCACAATCAGGATGCTGTTCGACACCACGATTCCCGTCATCATGATCAACCCCATGAGCGACATGACATTCATCGTGGTGTGGGTCATCAGCAGAATCAATATGACGCCCGTTATCCCAGACGGTATCGCCAGCAGAATGATGAATGGATCGATGAATGACGCGAACTGCGCCATTAGGATGAGGTAGACCAGCACAATCGCCAGCAGCAGGCCAAGCCCGAAACTCAGGAACGATTCGTGCATCGAGACAACCGACCCGCGCAGCTGAATGCGGACATTGGGTGGAAGTTTCGTGTCTTTGATCAGTCTTCCAACCTCACTCGAGAGCGCGCCTAAGCCCTCACCCGTCGGCGATACGTACACATCGATTACCCTGAACAGCTGGTAATGGTCTACCTCGGTTGGGGTGTTGATCATCCTGATATCGGCTACGTTCTCCAGCATCGTCGGATTGCTGTTGTTGGGCGCATGCAGAGGAATCTGTTTGAAATCTTCCATCGTCATCGAAGCGATTTGATGGTTCGTGTACTGCACGGTCAGGAAGTAGTTATTGCCGCTGTGCGGATCGACCCAGTACGAAGGCGCGATCATGCCGTTTGAAGTGAGTGCGGTAACTACGTTATTCACGACGTCGCTCGCGGTCAGGCCCAGGCGTGCCGCCATTTCACGGCGAACATTGAGCTCCAGGCCGGGATAGTCGAGGTCTTGCGGAATCAGCACATCACTCACGTCCTTCAGGGAACGCAGCTTGCCTGCCAGATCGCTTGCCACCTCATACGCTTCGTGCTGATCGTTGCCGCTGACCTGGATGTCTATGGGTGCGGGAATGCCCTGGTTCACGATCGAGTCCACCAGTCCGCCGGTCTGGAAGTATGTAGACACCTCCGGCAGGTCTGCCGCCAGCTTCCGGCGCACGCGGTTCATATACGTGAACGTGCTGACCTTATGCTCCTTGTTGAGACTGACCTGCACGAACGCCGTATGCTGTCCGGAGTTGCTGGTGTAGATCGAAGAGAGATCCGGAGTCAGCCCAATGTTGGAGACGATCATTTTCAGATCGCCATCCCCGATGACGCTTCGGATGTCGTTCTCGACCTGCGCAACGTATCGATTCGTCATCTCCAGACGCGAGCCGGTAGGCGCCTTCACATTAATCACGAACTGCCCAGGATCGGTGCGCGGAAAGAATGCAACGCCGAGCAGCGGATAAAGCGCAAGGCTGACGGCAAAACTGGCCATGATAATGACGATGGTCGCCGCGGGACGCGCCAGCGCCTTGTCAATCGCTCGGTCGTAGCGCATCAGCAACCGGTCATATCTTCGATTGAAGCCCGTAACGAAGCGGCCGAAGGGCGATGCCGTGTGATGCCCGCCTTTTCCGTGGGCGGTCTTGATGAACTTTGCACAGAACAGGGGAACGACGGTCATCGCCACCAGATAAGAAGCTGCCAGGGCTAGCACGACGCCGAGTGCGAGCGCGATGAACAAGTAGCGGCTGACACCGTACAGGAAGACCACGGGGAAGAAGACGATTGCCGTGGTGAAGGTTGCCGCCAGCACCGCAAGTTGCACTTCCTGGCCGCCGCGCTCAGCCGCCGTGACCGCATCTTCTCCGTCCTCCAGATGACGAAAGATGTTCTCCAGCACCACAACGGAGTTGTCGATGACGCGTGAGAGCACCAGGGCCAGTCCGCCCAGGACCATCGTGTTAATCGTGCTCCCGGTAACGCTCAGCAGTAGCATCGCGGCCAGGCAGGAGATCGGGATCGACAGCAGCACGGAGACGGTGCCCCGCATCGATCCCAGAAAAACCAGAATCATGACCGCCGTCAGGATCAGACCGATGCCGCCCTCGCGCAGCACATTGGCCACAGCTGTCTTGACGTACTCCGATTGATCGAAGACGACGCTGGTGACCAGGTTCCTGGGGACGTCAACCAGTTTCTTGATGCGCTCCCGCACCCCATCCACAATTTGGATTGTGTTGCTGTTGCCGCCCTGCTTCAGAATGGGCAGGTAGACTGACTTCTGCCCGTCGACGCGAACGATGTTGTATTGAATGGCCGAGGAATCCTCGGCGTGGCCGATATCGCCAAAGCGCAGCACGTTGTTGCCGATCGCCTTCAGCGGAACGTCGTTCATCTGCTTCACGTCAGGCAATTGGCTATTGCTGTAAATGTTGTAGTCGCGCGGTCCGATGCGCACATCGCCTGCCGGCAAAATCTTGTTGGCGTCGTTAACTATGTGCACTACATCCATGGGGCTGAGCTGCGCTGCTTCCAGCTTTACCGGGTCCACATAAAACTGGATCTGCCGGTATTTGCCGCCATACGGCTGCGGAACGGATGCGCCAGGAACGTTTGCGATCTGGTTGCGAACGTTGAACTGCCCCTGATCGTGCAACTGCGTTTCATCCAGGCCCTGGCCCTTCAGCGTCACCAGACACACCGGCAGGCTCGACGCGTCAAACTTCAAAACCACGGGTGGCAGCGTGCCCTGCGGCAGCCTTCGCAGGTCAGCCATCGCCAGGTTGGCGATCTCGCTGGTTGCCGCATCCGGGTCAGTCCCGGGCTGGAAATAAATTCTGATCAGACTGACGCCCGTCAACGATCGCGATTCGATGTGGTCGATGTTGCTGCCCAGCGTAAAGAAGCGCTCGAACGTGTCCGTGATATCGCCTTCGATCTGCTGTGGAGGCATGCCGCTGTAGAACGTCGCCACGACCACGACCGGAATCTGGATTGGGGGAAACAGATCGACGGGCATGCGCGTTATGCTGGTCACGCCAACTACCACGATCGCCAGGCATAGCATGAGAATGAAGAACGGGTATTTGATAGCGAAACTAGGCATGGAACCCCTCCAAGTGCTGAGGGCAAGTCATTGAGCAGGTCAGTTGCAGAATGAGATGGCAATGGTTTGTAAGGTTCGACATCGGCGCCTATTCCGTAGCGGCCACGCCGCTGGTTGCGAACGATGCCGCCTTCGTCCTGACAACTTCCCCAGGCTGATAGCTCTCCAGGTTGCCGACGATGACATGCTCGCCCTCGTTGAGCCCGGACACAATTTCCACTTCGTTCGAGCTCTCGACGCCAGTCTGCACGTCGCGCGGTTCCACCCGATTCTGCGCATCTACTACGAGCACGCTGGTTTTGTCTCCGCGGCGGATGGCTTCAATAGGGACAGTCAGCGTATTGGGCCGGCTATTGGCGCTCAGCTGGACATCGGCGTACATGCCAGACTGCAGGCGGTAATTGGGGTTAGGCACATCGATTTCGACCTGCATGGTGCGGGTCGAAGGGTCCAGCGAATCCGTGAACCGAGTAACTTTTCCGGTGAAGTGCTCGCCCGTTGCTTGCACGTGAACGTCTGCGGAGTCGCCCACGCGAACCTTCGAGGCCAGCGACTCCGGCACCGGAATGCGCAGACGCAGCACGTCGACCTGCGCAACTGTGACCACCGGCAATCCACTGCTGTTGGAGGTCCCCGCCTGTACTAAAGCTCCCGTATCGGAGAAACGCCAGGTCACCACGCCGTCATAGGGAGCAACAATTCTCGAATAACCGCTGAGCGCGGCATAGTGCTGTTGGTCGGCCTGCGCCACTGCCAGTTGCTGCTTCGCGCTGGCGAGCGCCGATTTCGCCGCATCCACGCGGGCCTGGGAGGCACGATCCTTGGCCGTTGCATCGTCGAGTTCCTGTTGCGCGATCAGGCCTGGCTGCGCCTTGTCGGTGTTGACCAAGCGCACCGCATTCGCGTGCAGGGCAACGTTGTCCGCTTCCGCACGCTGTACTTCGCTCTGCGCGCGCTGGATCTCCTCTTCGGCGCGATGCACCTCAGCCTTCGCCTCATCCACCTGCGCCACTAGTTCAGGAATCTCCAGGTCAGCCAGCACCTGTCCCGTATGTACCCGGTCGCCGATATCGACGTAAATCTTCCTGATGTAACCGGCCACCTTGGCGTGCAGTTCGACGTTCTGGTAAGGAATGAACTGCCCCGCGATCGAGAGTGAATTGGCAATTGTTTCGCGCTTGACAGGTGCGACGGCAGCGTAAGCGACGGCGCCGTTGCTCATGTTGCCTTCGCTGTCGTTGGAGCGCGATTCCCCGCCCGCCCGCACCCGATGCACGACGATTGCGGCGATAAGAACGCATGCCACCGCAACGCACGCGACAACAAGTTTGAGGACACGACCAGCGGTTGCCAGCTTTTTCAATTCGGCAAGATCCTGCATGACCTTCCTCATTTGCACTGAAACGCTTTGTGCACCTAATTCTGTTCCTGCCAGGGCCCGTTTCGAACCGATCTAGATGCAAAACCCAGGGTAAGAATTAAGAGGAATGCGAAGTTATGCGAGGACAGGAGGTGGACGCAGAAACCGATGCAGATGGCGCAGCGGAAAATTAAGGGGAGGAGGGGCCAGAAAAGCGCTGCAAACACAAACAGGACGCCGCAGATGGAGCGCGAAGAGCAGCAACGCGGCCATCCAGAACAGTACTCCACTGCTTATGCCAGTTATGCCAGGGGATTGCGTCTCCATCTTTTGGCTGCTGGTCCACAGCTTGCACGAGGTGGAAGGCGTCAATCTTGCCGGCGCGCCATTATTGTAGACCGCTGTCTTTGCGTGCAGCGCAAAAAAGAACACCAGGGCGCAAAACCCTACGCCAAACGCGCGCCAAAGATTCTTGTTTTGCATGATGCGAAGATTCACGGCAAGAGGCAGAGCCATCCCGACAACTATTATACGTATGAAAGCGGGATTCGTAATCACCCTTCGCGGCTGTTCCGGGATCGGGATGATTTTGGAATAGCTCACAATCGCACGGCTCCGCCTTCCCCACGCTTCTCGTGCTACCCTGCACTGCAGGCTCAAGACCTATGATTCGCCGCTTATTAGTCTTCGTACTGTTCGTCGTTGTTCCTGGGGCTCCCAACCTTGTTCTCGCACAAAGCCCAGCGCCCTCGGGAAGAACGCAGGGTATCACCCTTGGCGCACGGCCTGCTGGCGTATCTGGACAGAATCCTCAAGCTGCTGCAGATCAACTCTTCGCCTCAGGAAAAACCGCCCAGGCGGCCGCGGCCTACCAGGCGATCCTTAGCGCCGATCCCGCCTCTGTCCCTGCCGAGGTGGGACTGGTTCGCTCGTACATGATGCTGCAGAAGATGGGTGAGGCTCAGTCTGCAATCAACACTGCCCTTACCCTGAATCCGAACTCGTGGGTGCTGCAGCTGACGTTGGGTGACCTTGAATATGCGAACGGGAGAATCCCCGAATCCGAACGGGCCTACATCAAAGCAGAGAACCTGAAGCCCGACGAGGCTGCGCCTTATCTGGGGTTAGCGCGTGTGTACCGTGTCTATTCGCTGTATCGTCGCGCATATGACAATCTCAAGCGCGCTCACGAACTGGCCCCAAACGAACTCGCCGTACAGCTGCTCTGGTTCAATGCCCTTCCGCATCAGGACCGCGTTCCCGCTCTGGAGGCCTATCTTGCGGAACCCGGCGTCAATCCGCAGATCGCGAACAAGCTGCGCCAGTACCTGGCCTTCCTGAAGAAGAACGCCGATGCCCCTGTTCATGCCTGCAAACTTGTGAGTAACGTCAAGGAGACGAATACCAAGCTTTATGCCATCCCGCGTTCCGGCACGGAGCTTGGCGCCTCCGGGTTGAATGTGAAGATCAACAACCAGGAGCTGCACCTGGCCCTCGACACCGGTTCCAGCGGTGTGCTCCTAGGACGTGCCGCGGCAGACAAGCTCAAACTCCAGCGCGTGGCCTATCAGCCGATCATGGGCGTAGGCGATTCCGGCCAGCAGGGCGGATTCACCGCCCTCGCCGATCGCATTCGTGTGGGAGACCTGGAGTTTCGCGACTGCACGGTGCGCGTCACGGACGCTGCTACCCCGGTTACGGGCCAGGATGGACTAATCGGTTCCGATGTGTTCAGTGCCTATCTGGTCGATATTGACATCCCCGGCGCAAAGCTTCGCCTTTCTCCTCTTCCCAAACGTCCTGACGAGATCGAGGCGCCAGCAGCGCTCAAAACCATTTCCCAGGACGGCCAGGAACTGGAAGCGGAAGGTCCGGAGAATCAGGGTAAGAACTCCGGGAAAGGGACTGCGCCGGCGCTCACCAGCCTGCCAAAGGACGCTTATGTTGCGCCGGAGATGGCGAACTGGACGAAGGCTTACCGCTTTCGCAGCCTGCTGCTGATTCCAACGAAGGTCGATCGTCTGGGACCTCTGCTTTTCCTGATCGACACTGGTTCCTTCAGCAACGTTCTATCGACACGCACTGCGCAGGAAATTACGCAGCTCCGGGCGGATCCTGGCATGTCTGTAAAAGGAATGAGCGGTACGGTATCGAAGATTTATCGTGCGGACAAGGCGACCCTCCAATTCGGACGCTACGAGCAGGAGAATCAGGACGTAGTGACTTTCGACCTGTCGTCGGTTTGCAAACAGACGGGAACGGATGTATCGGGCATTCTCGGCTTTAATATGCTGCGAATCCTGCAAACCAAGATCGATTACCGCGATGGCCTGGTAGACTTCGTCTATGATCCAAATCATTTGCCTAAGCAGGTAAAGCTGAATAAGTAGCAGGGAATTAACAACTAGTAACTAGTAACTAGTAACTAGTAATTAGTGATCAGTGATCAGTGATTAGTGATTAGCTTTTCCATTGCATCGAGGCTAACAATTAGCGACCGCTTCTACTAATTACTAATTACTAATTACTAATTGCTAATTGCTAATTGCTAATTGCTAATTGCTAATTGCTAATTGCTAATTGCTAATTGCTACTCCGTCCTCAGCGCCTGCATGGGGTCGATGGATGCGGCGCGGCGAGCTGGTAACAATGCGGCCAGCAGAACCACGCACACTACGAAGACCACTCCTATCATAAACGTCAAAGGATCAGCTGCGCTGACCCCGAACAGTTGGCTCCTCAGAGTTCGCGTAAGTGCAATAGCTAGCGGGAGAGTCGCCAGCACGCTGACTCCGCATACCCAGAGGACATCCCGTAACACCAGCTGCAGGACCCTGGTTCGTTGTGCTCCCATCGCCATGCGAATACCGATCTCTCGCGTACGTTGGGCTGTGGAATAGGCCAGCACGCCATACAGTCCCACGGCTGCCAGTAGAACCGCAAGAATACCGAAACTCACCGAGAGCAATGCAATCAGACGCTCGGTTGAGAGGCTGTGCGTCACAGCATCTTCCATTGTTTGAAGATTGTTGATCGCCAGCTTCGAGTCGAGTTGCCGCATTGCTGTCCGGACATTCGCCTCTGTAAGCTGTGGCGACTGCCACGTCCGCACCAGGTAAGTCACACCGTTCGACTGCGGAATCTGCAACAACGGGCGATAAACCGTGCGGAGAACGGGATCCCGAACCTTCGTGTGCTTGATATCCCCAACAACCCCGACGATTTCGGCGTTGAACTTGGCTTTCGGTCCCGAACCAAATTGCAGAACGCGGCCAATGGCGTTTTGCGCATTGCCAAAGTAATGGCGCGCAAAACTATCGTTCACGATCGCCACGGTGTGCTCATCCGAAGGCTCCTGGGCGCGGAAGAATCGTCCTGCCAACAGGGGAACGCCCATGGTCGTGAAATAGTCCGGTGTCACCCACGGCTCTTCCACTTGCATATCTTCGTCTTCAGCCGCTTTATAACCCGCAATCGAGATGTTGCCGTTTTCATTTTCGTCGACAAGGTCGGGATCGTTGGTCGCAGCAACCGCCCGAACTCCCGGCAGTACCGCGAGGGTGTCGAGAACTCGACGATTAAGCGGCTGAAGCTGGTCGCTTTGATATCCAGCGAATCGCGGATTGAGGTCGAAGGTGACAAGGTGATCGGTGACAAAGCCTACATCCACCGTGCGGAGGTTTCGCAGTGTGCGCACGAACAGGCCAGCCCCAATCAGCAGCAGCATACTTACGGCGATCTGCGCCCCAACCGACACTCGGCGAAAGCGCAACGGGCCACCAGACGCCGTGGCGGCCTGCTGCTTCAAGGAATTCACCAGATCCGGCTTCAGGAATCGCAGCGCAGGTGCGAGGCTGAATAAGATACTGGCGACGAACACCACCGCGAAGTTAAAGCTCAGCACACGTAAATCGGGTGAGGTGGAGAAGGGTATTTCAGTGGTCGGGTCAATGAACACCATGCGTACAAGCACGCCGGCGATTGGAGGCGCAATAATCAGTCCCAAGGCGCCGCCAACCGTGCCGAGCAACAGGCCCTCGACAAGCAACTGGCGAACGATCTGCCAGCGGCCCGCGCCCATTGCATAGCGCACGGACATTTCGCGCACACGCCCCGCAGCGCGCACCATCAACAGACTGGACACGTTGATGCATGCCATCAGCACCAGCAGCCCCACCATACCCATCAGGATGAGCAGCGAAGTGCCCAATTGGTCGCGCAGCGGTGAAAAGCCCCGTGCGCTGTCCAGCAACTGTATGTGTGAGTCGTCAAGGAACAGCCGTCGCGTACGTTGGGAGTGGTAGTCGAAGAGCTTCAGCTCTTCGGCACGCAGCGCATGCCATAAGGGTTCCAGGCCGGCTTGCGCCTGCTGCCGGCTCTCGCCGGGCTTGAGCCGTCCGACGAGCGTAACCCAATGCGATTCGCGGTTCTCCAGATCGGGCCATCGAGGCGTGATTGTGTTCTTCGCCGAAGCCGGTACAAACAGAGCGGGCGTTTCTCCCGCAACCACACTGTGAAACTGCGGCGGCGCGACGCCAACGATCGTGAATGGACTGGCGTTGATCAGTAGCGTGTGGCCGACGACACCTGGGTCGGCGCCGAGCTTCGTCTTCCAATAGTTAAAGCTGAGCACGACGACAGGATCGCCGTTTGGCGCATCATCGCTGGGCAATAAGGGGCGCCCTGTTACTGGGCGGAGGCCAAGCACTTCGAAGTAGTTTCCGGAGACGAGTTCGACTTCGACAAGCTCCGACTGGTTATTCCACTGCACCCCGGCTGTCTGCTCGTCATTGGCGATCAATCCGCTGAAGACGGTGTTCTTGTCGCGCAAGTCGCGATACATCGGGTAAGAAAAGAAGTCACTGTCATCGCCGCCGTATGTGTTCGTGTGACCGGGGCTCTCGCCAGTGAAGCGAAGACGGACCAGTTGTTCAGGATGACTGACCGGCAGACTACGAATCAGCGCCTGATCCAGCAGGGTGAAGATGGCCGTGTTTGCGCCAATGCCCAGCGCCAGGGTTACGACAGCAACCAGCGTGAACACGGGCGATTTGCGCAGTTGGCGCAGAGCGTAACGGAGATCGGCCATAGCAAGTAATCAGTAGCTGGTAATTGGTAACTAGCCGTTTCCTATACGAATCCTCAGGTGATTGTCAGTGGCAGTACCGGCTAACAGTAGCGACCAGCAATTTGTCATTAGGCACTAGTCATCATTCCGTCCTTAGCGCCTGCATCGGCTGAATCGATGCCGCCCGGCGCGCGGGCAGGAGCGTGGCCAGCAAGACCACAACAACCAGAGCAGCGATTGCAACCGCCCAGGGAATTGCGCTCAGCATACCTACGTTGAACAACAAAGTTGCGAATATCCGGCCGAAGGCGATCGCTCCCAGAACGCCGCAGATGATGCCAATTGCCGCCAGACGCGCGCCCTGCATCAGCACCATCTGCATGACCCGGCTCCGCTGAGCTCCCAAAGCCATGCGCACTCCGAGCTCGCGAGTGCGCAGACGTACCGAGTAACTGATAACACCATACAAACCGAGCGCTGCCAGCAGCAGTGCCAGTCCCGCGAAGGTGGTCAGCAGCAGCACGACAAAACGCCGCCCGATGAGCGACTCGTCTACGCGCTCTTCCATGGACTTCACGTCGTAAATGGGAATGCCCGCGTCAACCGAGCGAACAGCCTGCGCTACCGTGGTCTTCAGGCTCTCCGGACGCTGCGGGCTGCGCACGACCACCGCACCTCCCGGGAAAGGGTTCTGCACTATCGAAAGAAAGTAAAAGCCCTCATTGCCGTCGGCTTCCAGCGACGATGAGCGGGCATGTTTCACAATGCCGACAATCTGGTACCAGGGGGCCTTGGCCTGGTCGAAGCCGAGGTACCGCCCTACGGGGTTCTGTCCCGGCCAGTACTGACGCGCGAGGACATCATCGACGACTGCGACCATCTGCGAACCGAGGCGATCCTGATCGTTAAATGTGCGACCCAGCAGAATGGGAACGCGCATGGTCTCGAAGTAGTCCGCCGATACCAACCGGATGCCTCCATGCGGGCCGGGATCATTGGGCGGTACAGGCTGTCCTTTAATGACAAAGCTCGCGAAGCCGCCGTCGCCGCTGAAGGGAATCGAATCGACCAAGGCGGCCGAGTTTATACCTGGTATTGCGCGCAGGCGCTCTTCCAGGGCAGAGAAGAATGCGGCTTGCTTCTCGTCCTTGTCATAGATCGACTTGGGCAGGGAAAAGCTCGCGGAAAGGACATTGCGCGGATCGAAGCCCGTTTCAACGCGCTGCAGCGCCTCCAGGCTGCTCAGAAGTAATCCTGAGCCGGCAAGCAGAAGCAGCGACAGTGCAATCTGGGCTACCACAAGCGAAGAGCGGGCGCGCTGACTCGCGACACTCGTTGTCCCTGAGCGACTGCCCTCTTGCAGCGCGTTAAACCATCCGGGCTTGGTCCGATGCCACGCAGGCACAACCCCGCACAGTAGAGAACAAATCACTGCGATCAGCACCACGAACAGAAGCACCGGCCCGCGGAAAGAAGGCTCGATTTGCGAGCCGAGCATTTGCGGCAGCGCATGCAGAAGCAGAGGGGCGGTTGCCATTGCGACCGCGGAGCCCAGCACCAGCCCGCCAACCGTGAGGAGGATGCTCTCCAGCAAAGCCAGACGCACGAGACGTGATCGTGATGCTCCGAGAGCAACGCGGACGGCCAGTTCGCGTTCGCGGGCCGACGCACGCGCGATCTGCAGGCCGGCGATGTTGGCGCAGGCAATCAGCAGAACCATGCCGACGGCGATGAGTAGCATGGTGAGCGGTTTGCGCAATGGTCCGCCGATGAACTCCGTCAGCGGCATGGCGAACATGCCCCAGCGCGACGCGCGACCATAGCTCTTGTCGCCCTCGGATTGAATGTTCTGGTTCGCCTTCATGTCGAGGTAGGCGTTTGCCTGTTCCAATGTGACGCCAGGCCGCAACCGTGCTATGCCGCCGAGATTCTCGTTGTAACGATACTTCTGGTCGTGATACTGGGCCGGGGGTAGTGCGATAGGGACCCAGAGCTCGGCCTGGTTCGGCCAGTTGAAATCAGGACCCATCACGCCAACCACGCGGTAGGATTGCTGATTCAGCATCACAGTACTGCCGACGATATTCGGATCGGAGCCGAAATGTTTCTTCCAGGTACGCCAGGCAAGAACCACTTCGTGTTCTGCGCCGGGTTGATCCTCTTCAGCAGTAAAGCCGCGACCGAGATACGGCTTGACCTCGAAGACGTTGAAATAGGCAGACGAGACCTTGCCACCGCGAAGCAACTCCGGATTCGCGTTCTCACGGCTGAGGTTGAAGCCGCCACTCTGCAGCACGGCCGCCGATTCGAAGATGTTCCTGCCGTCCGCAGCATCGCCAAAATCGGGGGCGGAAATACCGATATTGCTCAAATCCGCCAATGCAAGGTAGCGAGCCCGCAGCGCTACCAACCCACTCGCATGAGGAACGCCGCTGGGATTCAGCAGAACTGCGTTGGTCACGGAGAAGACCGCGATGTTGGCGCCGATTCCTAGCGCGAGCGTCAGGATCGCGACGATCGTGAAGCCAGGCGACTTCCGCAACTGACGCAGAGCATAGCGAAGTTCGTGGGTCAGAGTGGGCATGATGTGCCTTTCAATCAGTAATTAGTAATTAGCAATTAGTAATTAGTAGGTCGCTGAATACTAATTACTAATTACTAATTACTAATTGCTAATTGCTTCCTACTCCATCCTCAGCGCCTGCATGGGTTCCACATGTGCTGCACGGCGTGCGGGCCAAAAGCATGCGGCAGCGGCCGTTAGCGCGAGAACCGCGATAACCAGCAAAGCAGATCCCGCGTCATAGGGCTTTACTTCGAACAGCATGCTTGCGATTAATTGCCCGCTCAGCCATGCGATGGCTAAGCCGCCTGCGATTCCCGCTATCACCGGCAAGGCTGCCTGACGGAACACCAGCAGGTACAGGGCTTCTCTTGGCGCGCCCAGGGCGATGCGCACACCCATCTCGCGTGTGCGCTCTGCCACGGAATACGACAGCACGCCGTAAAGTCCCAAAGCCGCCAGCAGCAGCGCGGCGGCGGCGAATCCCAGCAGCAGGCTGAATTCGAATTGCCGCTGCGCAACCGAGGAGCCAACAACCTCGTCCATGGTCTCGACGTCGGTGATGGCCGCCTCAGGCTCGATCTGGCCGATGACATGCCGTATGGCCCCGGCAAGCGCGGTGGGATCCGCCACCGTTCGCAAGGCGAAGAAATTCGAGAGCTGTGGCCACTGCCAATACGGGTAATAGACGATAGCAACCGGGGCGGCGCTTAAGTCTTCGCTGCGGGCGTCGGCGATCACGCCCACCACGGTACAACTCTTGACTTCGCCGGCCTGGAAGCTGCGGCCAACGGCATTCTGGCCGGGCCAGAGTTTTTGGGCGGCCGATTCCGAGAGCACCGCGACCGGATGGCCCCGGTCCTGATCATGGAACATCCTGCCGGCAAGCAGGCGAATGCCCATCGTGTTGAGGAAATCGGGGCTCGCCCAGCGAATGTTTGCCTGGATGCGGTCCTGTAAGGCGGCGCTAGGCGGCGCCGGCAGGGGCGTCAGCAAATCGATCCAGGTTTCACCATTCATCATGGGAGCGCTGGAGAAGCCGACGGATGCGACTCCCGGCAGTGTGGAGAGCCGCGGCAACACCTCATCGTAAAACTGAGTGCGGCGCTCGTTCTTCTCGTACTGACCCTTGGGAAGGTGGACCCGCATTGTAAGTATGTGCTGCGTCTGAAAGCCGCGGTCGACGTTCATCAGCCGGATGAAGCTCCGGGCCAGCAATGCTGTTACGAGCAGCAACGCGACGCTGCACAGCACCTCCGCACCGACCAGGACTGTCCGGAGGCGCGCGCCTCGCTGGCTTCCTGCAGCGCGGGCCCCCGCACTCTGCAGCACACTGTGCGGATCGACAGAGGAGGAACGCAACGCGGGCAGCACGCCCGCGAGCAGAACGCTGAGGGTCGTTGCCAGCAGCGAGAATCCCAGCACTGCACCATCGAGCCTGATGTTGCCGCTACGTGGTAATGAACCTGGCATCAGGTGAGGCAGGACTCGTAGAGCTGAGGCGCATAAAAGAGTGCCCACGACACCGCCGGCCACAGCCAGGATGACGCTCTCAGCCAGCGAGTGAGTGAGCAGGTCCGAGCGGCTGGCTCCAAGGGCGGCGCGAACGGCGGTCTCGCGCGAGCGCATCACACCGCGCACCAGTTGCAGGTTCGCCAGGTTGATGCAGACGATCAGCAGCACACTTCCCACCGCTGCAAACAACAGCCACAGGCCATGACTGACGCCGCCCACTACCGTCTCCTTTAGCGGCAGAATCTCGCCCCGAAGATGGTATTTGGCGTCAGGGGGGAAGTGATTTGCGATGTCGGATTCAATCGCGTTGAGCTGGGCGGAAGCCTGATGCAGCGGCACGCCGGGTTTGAGCCTCGCCAGCGCCTGATAGTTGAACTCGCCGAAGTCCTCCTGCATCGTCTCAGCTGAAATCACCAAAGGCACGAAGAGATCGACTGTCCTCTGCTCATCCAGACGCAAGAGGCCCAGGCCATTGGACGGAAGTTCGAACTGGCCCGGCAGCACTCCGATCACGGTGTATGGATAACCGTCAAGATGAAGGATCTTGCCCACGATGTGCGGATCGGAGGCAAAGCGGTCGTGCCAGAAGCGATTGGTGAGCACGACCACGTGGTCGTGCCCGGCCTGCATCTCCTCCGGCGTGAAAGTGCGGCCGAGCATTGGCTCGACGCCCAGCAGAGAGAATAGTTCGATGGAGCTATGCGCAGTCGGAAGAATGATTGCCGTGCCGTTGCCGATGGAGAGGTCGGAGCGCCGGAGTTGCAGTAACGCCCATCCGGAGAAAGCAGTGGCCCGCTGCCGCCATATTCCAAAGTGCTTCGGATTGACAGGGAGCGATGGGTACATCCCACTCCACTCCTCGACCACTTCACGTATATCGACAAGTTGCTGCGAGCGAGCATAGGGCAGCGGCTTCAGCAGGACTCCATTTACGACGCTGAAAATCGTGACGGTGGCGCCGATGCCGAGAGCGAGCATCAGGACCGCGGTCATAGCAAACCCGGGTGAGTGGCGAAGGCGGCGAATCGCTAAACGGAGCTCTCGTAAGAGAAGGTGCATCGCTTCACTCTGTCCTCAGCGCCTGCATGGGATCGACCGCAGCCGCTCGCCGCGCCGGCAGGTAACCGGCCAGGAGAACGACACTCAAAAGCAGAGCGGGAACTGCAATCAGGGTTGCGGGATCGAAGCGGCTCACGTGATAGAGGCTGGTGGTCAGCAGGCGCGAGCCGATGAGCGACAGGACAAGTCCGATTGCGCAGCCGGCTATGCCAAGCCACGCCCCGCGCATGAGTACCATGCGATGGATGTCCGAACGATCGGCGCCAAGCGCCATCCGCAGCGCCATGTCGCGTTGATGTTGCGAGACGAGATAGGAGATCACGCCAAACAGACCGATCGCAGCTAACAACAGCGCCACGCCGGAGAACGCCGCGAGCAATAGCATCGTGAATCGCCGCTGCGCCAGCGAGTCGGAGACCAGTGTGGCCAACGTGGTGCTGTTGTAGAGCGGCAAGTCCTTGTCGAGCGACCAGACCTGTTGCTGTACTTCGTTGAAGAGGTCCTGTCCGCGGCGATTTGTACGCAGGAGGAATGCAGTCCGTCCCGCAGTCCAGGTCTGCATCTGCAACATGGATTGGTAGATCATCGCCGGCGGATCAGCATCGAGAGCTGAGATGTGGACGTCATCCGCTACGCCGATGATTGTGTAAAGACCCTTGTTGCCCCAATAGAACCGCTGCCCGATTGGGTCCTGGCCGTGAAAGTATTGCCGTACCATAGCCTGACTGATGATGGCAACCAGTGGCGACTCCGGACTGTCCTGCTCGTTAAAGTCGCGGCCTTCGCGAATGCCGATTCCCATGGCACGGAAATATCCGGGCGTGACGAGTGAGTTTTGTGCGAAATGAAAGTCGTCGGGTGCGGCGTGCTCCAGGCGAAAGCCGATGCCGCGATCATCGCTCAAAGGCAGGTGGCTGGCAGCCGCGACGGTCGTGCTACCCGGCAATCGCGAAAGCCGGGACAGGAGCTCTTTCTGGACGGCGATGCGCTTCGTCGCGTCAGGGTAGCGCTGCGTGTCGAAAAGGGTGCGGACAACATAAGCATCTTTCGGATCGAAGCCCAACGGCGTGTCCAGCACGCGCAGGAAGCTACGCACGAGCAAGCTACCGCCGATCAGCAACACCAGCGCGAGCGCTATCTCACCAACAGCGACAGTGTTCTGCAAACGCAGGCTGCTGCGTGACGAGCCGGTTTGGACCGAGTCCTTCAGAAACGCCTGTGGAGCAACATGCGACAAGCGCCACGCCGGCATGAAGCCAAAGAGGACCGTGGTCAATACTGAGAGGCCTACCGTAAAGAGCAGGGCAATGGGATGAACGCTCACTTCGTGGAGGCGAGGAACGCTGGCTGGTCCAAAGTTGCGCAACCCGGCAACCGAGAGCTCAGCCAGCGCGATCCCCGCACAGCCACCAAGCAGAGAGAGCAAGGAGCTTTCCACGAGGCATTGCCGCAGAAGCGTCGAGGGGCGTGCGCCGACGGCGCTGCGAATAGCCATCTCGCGGCTGCGCGCCGTGGCCCGGGCAAGAAGCAGGTTGGCCACGTTGGCACACGCGATCAGCAGAACGCAAATCACCGCTGCACACAGCAAAAGCACGAGCGGACGCGCCTTTTCAACGGTGTAGCTGGAGAACGCGTACACGCGAGGCGTCACGCGCGCGTTCGCCGAATACGAATCGGGGTGAGCTTGCTGGAAGACATCTGCGATATGCCGGACATCCTGTTGTGCCTGCTCCGGAGAGACGCCCGGCTTAAGTCGACCGATCAAGCCCACCCCGAACTGCATCAGGCGGTTCTCCGGGGCAAGGACCTGCGGAGTGAAACCGATAGGCAGCCACAGGTCGGCCATTTCCGAGAAGGGCTTGCCATCGAAGGGGAAGTGGAACGAGGGCGGCATCACGCCAATGACGGTGTAGGGCTTCTCATCCAGCTTTATCGTGCGCCCGAGAATGTTGCGATCGCCGTGGAACTGGTTTTGCCAAAGCGAGTACGACAGTTCGGCGACATTATCGGAGCCGAAGCGGTCTTCCTCGGCGGTGAAGGCTCGGCCGAGGAGAGGCGAAACCCCTAGCGTTGGAAAGGCAGATGCCGTCATGCGGGCGGCGCGTACCCGAAGCGGCTGGCCTTCGCCCGTCAGATTGAATCCTTCATCCTCGAAGGCGGCTACGCTGGAGAAGGACTTGTTCTGGTCGCGATAGTCGAGGTATTCCTGGGCGGCAACGCCGAGCGGCTCTCCAGGAGCAAGCGTTATGGTCTCGGTGACCAGGGAAAGGCGGCCGGGCTGGTAATAAGGTAGAGGGCGGAGCAGAACGGTATCGACGATGCTGAAGACAGCGGTGTTGGCGCCGATGCCGAGGGCGAGCGTCAGCACAGCAACCAGCGCAAACCCTGGCGATTTGCGTAAGAGCCGGATTGCGAAGCGAAGAGTGTTCATAAAAGAAGTAATTAGTAATTAGTAATTAGTAATTAGCAATTAGCAATTAGCTACTGCTGTTGCCATTTGATACTGCTTTCGATCGACTTTTGTTCCCGCTCGTTTGCATTGCGCTCCCGATTGCGGCTAAGCCAAAACTAAGTACTAATTACTAATTACTACTCCGTTCGCAACGCCTGCATGGGTTCGATGGAAGCGGCGCGGCGAGCTGGTAGCAGGGCTGATAGTAAGACGACCAGAGTGACCATCACCACTCCCGAAGCGATCACAAGCGGGTCGGTCGAACTGACGTTGTATAGCTGGCTCCGCAAGGCTCGCGACAATACGAATGCGATGGGGAGCGTGACGACGATACTGATACCGGCGAGCCATAGGACGTCGGAAAGCACCAGACGAATGACGCTTTTCCGGCGCGCTCCCAAAGCCATGCGAATGCCGATTTCCTGCGTGCGTTGCGCCGTGGCATAGGCCAGAACGCCGTATAAGCCGATTGCCGCCATTAACGTAGCGAGCACTCCAAAGCTGACCGCTAACAGCGCAATCAGTCGCTCGTTGGAGAGGCTTTGGTCAACCTGCTCGTCCATGGTTCGCAGGCTATCGACTACCAGCTTCGAATCCACCTGCTGCATGGCCACGCGGATGTCTGCCTTGGCGGACTCAGGAGCCTGCCACGCGCGAAGGTAAAACATCAGGAACCCTGGACTGGATGACTGATATTCCGCGCGGTAGAGCGTTTCCTTCACCTCGGTGCGCATGTCGACGTGCCTGGAGTCGCCGACCACGCCTACGATTTCGTATTCGACTTGGCCTTTGAAATTACCGTGCTCGAGGCGCTTGCCGATCGCATTCTGCGGGCTGCCGAAGTGGCGCCGCGCAAAACTTGCGTTCACAACCACCACCTGAGGTTTGCCCGCAGCATCATGGTCGGTGAAGTCACGACCGGCGAGCAGCGGAATGCTGACGGTCGAAAAGTATCCCGGCGTTACCCAGGGAGCCTCGACGATGATCGCGTCACCGGAGGGTCCCGGCAGCGTTACGCTCGTTCTGCTCTCCATGCCCATCAGTTCGGGATCGGTGGTGCCGGCAACGGAACGAACTCCGGGAAGGGCGGCCAGGCTGTGCAGGATTCGTTGGTGCAGCGCAGAGACCTGTTCGCTCTTGTATCCGGCAAGTTGCGGATCGATCCCAAAGCTGAGCAGATGCTCGGTTGCGAAACCCGCATCGACGTTCTTCAGATTGCGCAACGTTTGTACGAAGAGGCCGGCGCCAATAAGGAGAAGCAGGCTCAATCCGATCTGGACGGCAACCGACAGACGGCGGAAGCGAAGCGGCCCACCCGACGCGGTGCCGGTTTGCTGCTTCAACGAGGCGACGAGATCAGGGCGCAGGAAGCGTAAGGCGGGAGCCAGGCTGAACAGCAAGCCCGCTACCAGGGCGAGCGCAAAATTGAAGAGCAAGATCCGATAATCCGGGTGAGAGGAGAAGGGCAGGTCTGCTGAAGTGTCTCCCACCAGTCTGCGCGTCAGCAGGGATGACACGGCGGGCGCAAGGAAGAGCGCCATGACGCCGCCTGTTATGCCCAAAAGCAGGCCTTCCGTTAGAAGTTGTCGGACAATTTGCCACCGGCTTGCCCCCAGCGAATAACGCACCGCCATTTCCCGCACGCGTCCGGCAGCACGAACCAGCAGCAGGCTCGAGACGTTGACGCAGGCCATCAGGAGAACCAGGCCAACCATTCCCATCACGATCAGCAGGGGCACGCGAATCTGATCGCGCAGAGGCGAGAAGCCGCGCGAGTCGTCGAGCAGCAGGAGCCTGGAACTTTGCAGAAAGCCGCGACGCACGAGCTGCTCGGAGTTGTCCATTTGCGAGAGTTGCTGTGCGCGAAGCTCTCGCCAGAGAGGATTGATTCCGCCCTCCGCGCCTTCACGGGTTACACCGGGCTTGAGGCGCGCAACGATGGTGAGCATCTGCGAGCGAATGTCGTTAAAGTCCCGCATCTCGGGGTTCACAAGAGGCGTGGCAGTCAGCGGAAAGAAGACCTGCGGGGCATATCCTGAGATGACGCTGCGGAAGGCGGGCTGAACCACCCCGAGAATTGTGAACGGCTGTCCGTTGACTAGAAGGCTCGTGCCGATAACACCCGGGTCGGCGTTGAAGCGAGACTTCCAGTAATTAAAGCTGAGCACAACTACTGGACTGCCGTTAGGCGAAAGGTCATCCGCCGGGATGATGAGGCGCCCCATGGCGGGCTGAACGCCGAGGACGTCAAAGTAATTGCCGCTGACCAGTTCAGCGTTCGCGAGCTCCGGCTGATCGTTCCACCGTACACCGACCTGAGCTTCGTCGTTGGCAAGAATTCCGGAGAAAACAGAGTTCTTGTCGCGCAGCTCACGGTAGGCGGGGTAGGAAAAGTAATCGAATTCGTCTCCGCCGTAGAAGTTGACATTTCCGGCGTGCACGCCGGAGTAGCGCAAGCGCACGAGCTGCTCGGGATGACTGACGGGAAGTGCGCGAAGCAGGGCCTGGTCGAGAAGCGTGAAGATGGCCGTGTTGGCCCCGATGCCCAGCGCCAATGTAATTACGGCCACCGCCGCGAATACTGGCGCCTTGCGAAGCTGACGCAGCGCATATCGAAGGTCTTGCAACATCTCGATTCCCGGGCGAGGAAACGACACTGCGCCCGATAGATCAAGTGCAACGGGCTGGCCAAGGTTTTTACTTATATATGAAGCACTTAGGCGGAGACGACGAAGGGTGATGTCCGACGACGGAACTGTGCGTCCGGTTTCGGACAGACGGCGTCTTGGGCTTGGAACTCGGCCTTACATGCCGGCATGCCGCGCGTGCCACATCAGGCAGACGTAGATCACGTCGAAGAGAAAAATCGTCCCGAACATGAAGATAAAGAACCCATACTTCCGCTCCTCTTTGCGCATCAGCCAGAAATTTCCTGCCGAGAGGATGCCGGTGCCAATCATCTTCAGCCACGCTGCGGCGTAGGACAGGCCTCGCATATCCGGACGCGAGAGAAATAGAAATACGAAGAGGACGCTCATGACCAGATTGATCGAGAACGCGTCCTCCTGCCCGCCCGGATCTTCATAGGTGTAGTAGAAGGTGATGTGGCCAATCGCCGCCAGGGCGATGGTGCCGAGGACAATCCATACGAAATACGGCTGCAACTGCGGGAGTTGGTCGCCGCGCCCGTAGCGCAGCAGTTGATAGACGATCACGGTATCGATTGCCAGCCACAACAGGGTCAACCCCATACGCAGCTTGCTCTTCGGGCGGATGACAAGGGAGAAGATAAATTCCCAGGTGAAGTTCAGGCACACGGCGACGAGCGGAACGCCATAGGAGTGATCGTGGAAGCCGATCCGGATGGTGAAGATGTACGCCAGCATCCAAAGCACGTCAGCAATGATGCCGGCAATCATCGTCGCCCGTGTGTTTACGTCCCACGCACTCATGCGGGAATTCATAAGCTTCCTCCAGTACTACAATGTGGGACTCCCCCTCGCCTGAACAGGAATGAACGAGCGACCAGAGCTGGCAAGCACCGGGTTGCACTTGCCGGCACAGTAAGCCCGCAGGAACCCTTCTTCCGACCTCTTCCGTAGTTCCTCAGTTATGCCGCCGCGCTTGCATGGGTTTCACACCGCGGCACGTGAGCCTATGTAAACGTCCTGGCCCCTGTCCCGGCCTCCGCCATCGGCATCGCCGCATCCATTGGCGCCGCAGGACCCCGCATTGCTACGGCAACGTCTTGAATAGCCTGCATTGGCAACTTTTGGAGTGCTCTCTTCAGAGAGTCGGTCATATTGACGCCAAAGCTTTCCGCCGCGGCTACCGGATCCTTCACGAACTGCTGCCGAAATTGGGAATCGGTCATGACATGTTCTACGAGTTGTTGAAATGTCACCGCCATCGCTATCGCTCCTTCTTTTAAGCGCCAGCCGTGCCAACTTGCGGCTGGCGGCATCAGCGCTCCGTGAAAAAATCGCGCAGGCAAGCGCGGGTTACGTGAATTGCGCCGGCCCTTGCATCTGAATGGCAACCTGCTTGATTCCATTGATGTCCAGCTTCTGAAGTGCATGCTTCAGCGGCTCTGTCATGTGGACGCCATAACTTTCCGCCGCGGCCACTGGATTCTTCTCGAACTCATGCCGGAACTGCGCGTTGGTAATCACGTGATCTACCAGTTGTTGAAATGTCACTGCCATCGTATTGCTCCTTGATTGAGGATTTCTGGGCCAAAATAGCGCCGATCTCAAGATCGGCTTCTGTGCGTTCTATACCTCGAGTGTCTCCTTATCCATTGCTAAGGCGACCTCTTCAAACGCCTGCATGCCCGGTAGTAGCCTTCGGGCCTCTTGCATGACCATCGCGCCACGCTCGTCCAGGAAATTCAGCGCGTCGTCACTGTGCAGAGTGTGCGCGCTGCGCTGCAAGGCCTCTCGCCATTGCTCAAGCGTCTCCACCCCCCATTCGAAGCCCTCGCGCAGGACCCAGCGCAACCTCGTTTCTTCGCGGCCTCTTCGGCGCTCAGCCTCAGAAAGGAAGTAGGTGCAGGCGCCGCGCTGGTCATCGAGATACCAGTCCATCAGATCGTCGAGGAACTGCCACCATGCCGCGAGCTCATCGCAGAACAAAAGCCACTGCGCCAGGTCCGTTTGTCCGCCGAGGTGATGATGAACGGCAATGAGCGGGATCTTCGCGGCGCTCAGCTTGTTCGCTGCAATCTCGCGAAAGCTCTGGGCGTCCATCGTCGCCAGTTGCGCCTCGCGTACCACCGCATCAGCGGTTTGCAACCAGAGCGAACGGAACGAACTCCAGAAGGGATGAGACGCGTCAAAATACCGCTCATAGACGCCCTGAAACTCGGCATGAAAGAACGCCGAAAGCGGCAGCAATTCTTTCTCGCATGTCTCGTGTCCGTCCATCACGTTGTCCAGCAGGCGAATGGAGTAGTACGCATTCACCGACGAGTAGACCAGTTCTGACTGGAACCGCCCGTCCCAAACGTCAACCGATTCCGACATCCATGCCGGAACCAGCAGCATGGGAAACATGCTGGGCTGCAGAAAATAATCGGGAGCCTGGCCGCTGGGAGAGAGTGTGTCCATCCAGGCGCAGACCCGTTCTGCCACCTGCTCCGAGCAACCCTCGCGTAGTTTTTCGTGGATGGCGGCGACTGCAGCGCGGACTTCGTGGCGAGGGAAGTCGTTCTTCATAGGACAGACCGCCCCGGCTGAACCCGTCGGGGTTTCTGCTTCTTACCTACTGCTGCCGTGGCGATGGAGGATGCTACCAAGCGGGTCTTAAGGCGTCAACAACGAAATCAAGCCAGGGGCACGACTGAGGTGGCAATGGCCGTAATGGCGTTCGCCCGATGAGAGGCTCCCACCCGCTCGAACAACTGCCGCGCTTCGGTCAGATGCTCCAGGCGAGCCGCATCGGCTGCCGGCAACTGGCGTGCGGTCTCAAAGTGGGCCAACCCCTGGTACAAAGGCATGGACAGCGACTCCGCCGATTGCAGACATCTCTGCCAGGCGGCGTGTGCTTTGTCCTTCTTGCCCTGCAAGCTCATCAACCGGCCGCTGTAGAGAAGCTGTGCGGGTCTGCCCACGGGGAACATGCGCGCATACTTGCTGAGCGACTTGACCGCATTACGCGCCGCTTCCGAGGCCCCCTTGTCGTCCGGGCGCGACTCACATACGGTCAGACAAACGTCGGCGAGCGCGGCGTGCTCCAGCAGAAATTCGAAGGCATCCGATACGGATCGCGTCAGTTCGAGCGCGAGCTTCGCTTTCTCCAGGGCCTGCGTCTGATCGCCAGCGTTGAGCCGCAGCAGGGCAGTCAGGGTGGCGACATCCTGTTTGCGATGATAGCCTCCGAGCTTCACAGTGGACGAACGTAGAGCATCAAGCTCATCGATCGCACTCTGCACTTCCGAAAAGCGTCCGAGCGCGATCAGATTGTACGCACGCCAGCGCGCACACTCGGCCTGCACACGTGTATCCCGCCGCACCAGCGCCGAGCGGTAAATGCGGTTTGCCAGTTCCTGGCTTTCTGCAAACTCGCCATGCAGGTAGCAGGTTGCGGCCAGGTTGGCGCGCGCATCATCGCCATGACGAGCGTCGCCCAGCCGGTCGTAAATCTCAATCGAGCGCTGCAGATTTTCTCCCGCGGTGGCGCGCTGGCCAAGTCCTGCGAGATAGACGCCCTTGGCCATGAACACCCACGCCTGTGCAGAAGAGTCCCCGGCCTCCTCGCCCGTGGTGAGGGCGCGTGCAAAGTAGGCGTCCGCCCACTTGGCAAATGACATGAAGCCCAACAGGGCGGCGGTTGATGAGTAGCAGCGCGCCAGTTCAGGCGAGGCTCCCGCCGGCTCGGCTAAATTCAGGCCGCGGAAGACGGAATAGAGGCACGGGACCGGCTTGTCGGTGAGGTAGTAAATTTCCATCAAGCCTTCGTACGCGCGCGTGAGCTCCAGTTGCGTGCGCCGCTCGTCCTCCTTCATAGCGCGACCCGGCGTGCTCATGCGAATCCGCACCTGGCGCGCCGCTTCCGCCAGCAGCGCCAGCACACCTTTAACCATCGAACCTGGCATGGGATGCCCGGCCAGCGCCAGGCCATGTTCCAGGTGCTCGCGCGCCTCCTCGTACTTCGACCAGCTCACATAAGCGCTGCCCAGCAGCAACTCCCAATGCGCGCGCGTCCGTGCATCATCGGTCGTCGTTCCCTCCGTGCGGTTTCGCGCTTCGCTGTCAAGCGTGATTGCGCTCGTCAGGAAACGCACCGCCTCCAATATTGCGAAATTCCGTAGCGCCTGCTCGCCAGCGAGCGCAGAATAGTGGACCGCCTTGGGAGCGACGGCCGCCGCCGTCCAGTGTTGCGCCAGTAACGGAGCGTAGCTTTCGACGTTGCGCTCGTGGGTGTGCTCATAACACTCCGCTGTCGCCTGGTGCAGTTGCCGCCGCAGGGCAACCGGAATGGACCCGTAGACAACTTCCTGGATCAGCGGATGCCGGAACTCGTATTCCTCCGCTGCGATCGGCAGCACAATACGATGGCTCTCAAGCTCTGCGAGCAATTGGGGCAGGCGCGCTTTCTCCCCCTCCGCCGGATGCACGGCGTGCAGCGTCGGCAGCGAAAAGCTCCTGCCGATGACGCTCGCCACCTTGACCAGCATCTGATGCGATGGCGACAGGCGATCAATGCGGCTGGTGATGATTCCCGGTACGGTCTCCGGCATATGCAGTTGCCGGAAGAGTTCGTCGATACTCTTCGATGAATCGGCGAGCTGCGGCCCCAGCCTGCACTCCGAATCGCGAATCTCAATCGCGCCTGAGTCGCGCAAGGCGTACACCAGTTCTTCGATGAACAGGGGGTTGCCTTGCGTCTGCTGCAGCACATACTGCGCGATGGGCTGCAACATTGTCTTGACTCCCAGCCGCTGGCAAACCAGCTGCAGCACATCCTCTGACGGGAGGGGCTCCAGTGCTAAGTGCACCGAACCCGGCATCCCCAGCAGGTCTTCGTAGTCTCGGATGGGCGCGTCGGTCACAGGCCTCATCGCCACCACAATCACGGCCGGACGCAGTTCTTCGGCCGCAAGTCGTGCCAGTCCCCAAGAGGCCGAATCGAACCAGTGGGCATCGTCCAGTATCAGAACCGCCGGGTCACTGGCCAGATACTGCTTAAGGACATCCAGCAGCAGACGGCGAGTCGCATCGGCGCGGGCCTCTCCCTGTAGCTCGCGAGTTTCCAGCGTCTCCGGAAAGTCAAACGGCAGCGCGGCATTCAAGAGGGAGCTGAGCGGCTGGAAATCCGGACTAAGTTGGCTGAGCACGCGCTGACGACGGCGTTCGGCGCTCTCCGACTCGTTCGTCAGGCCGAAGACAGAGGCCAGGATCGGCCGCCAGGCATGGTACGGAATCGCCTTTTCGATCGCCTGGCCGGTGCCGGTTAAACATGTAAGCTGCCGGTTGTGAGCCGCCAGCAGCAGCTCTTCGATCAGACGCGACTTGCCGATTCCCGCTTCGCCCTCAAGCAGAATCAGGGAACTTGTCTTCTCGGCCTGCAGATGGTCAAGCGCGATCGCCAGCGCCTGGCGTTCGCGGTTTCGCCCGACGATTCCGCTTTGCAGCGGCTGCCGCACGCGCGCAGAAGCTGCCGTCCACAGTGCTTCGCTGTAGCTTGGGCTGGGGCGATAGACCGTCAGCGGCGCACTGCTGCCTTTTACCTGCAAGGGGTCGAGTTGCTGGAAGGTGAACTTGCGATGTTTTTCCGCGCGGCTGGTGGTCGACAGATCGCACAGGATCCCGCCGTCTGCAGCCTGCATCAGTCGCGCCGCAATATTCATGGGCCGCCCAAGTGCGGTGTACTGGCGCCGCGTTTGGGAGCCATAGATGCCACAGAATGAGCTGCCCGTCGCCACCCCGATGGATGCCCGAATCCCCAGCGACTTCAGCGCGGCTTCGATCTCCACCGCCGCATACACCCCACGCAGGGCGTCTTCTTCATGGGCGCGCGGCGGCAACCCGAAAGCCCCGATTAGCGCCAGACCCTTATCATCCATGAGGAACTGGTAAATCGAGCCCTCGTAACGTTGCAGGACCTGATGAATACGCTGGAGGGCCGGATCGAGCTGCAGCAGAGCCTCCTCCCGGCTCGCATCGAAGCCGGAGAACCCCACGAACATTACGGTCACGCTGCGAAACTCAGCCAGCCAGTCGCCAAGTCCAGCAACAACCCGGTCCGCGACGAAGGCAGGGAGATAGTTGGCCAGCGACAGGTTCGGATCCGCCAGGAAAACGGGCGTCCCTTGTTCGAGCCGTTCGGCGCCGGCCGCATGCACCACGAAAGTCCCCGACGGCATCACGCTGCCTGTGACTTCATTGCCCAGAACACTCAGGGCCGACGGCGCCAGCCCCACGTTGCCGGCCGCGGCGTCATGAAGGGTGAGTCCGGCCTCGCGGAGCGGTTCTCCGGCCAGCAGGAACAAGCGGTCCTGGCTGCCTCCCAGCAAGGCTGCATGCAGCTGCCCGGTTGCTATCGCGGAGCGCTGCTTCAGCAGCACGCCATGCTGCGGCGACTGAGCTGCATTTTCGCGCTCGATCGCGAGGGCTGCCTGCACACATCGCGAGGTCAAAGCACGCGTGCCGGCAGCTTTCATCTCCGGCCACACCGCCAACGCAGCGTCGCCGGCAAAACTGACGATGTCGCCGCCGTGACCAGTGATGATGTCAGTGAGCCGCCCGAAGTAATCGCGGAGTATTCCCGAGAGCTGCTCGGCGCCCATCTTGCCCCGCTGCTCAAATCGCGCGGTAAGCTCGGTGAAGCCGGAGATGTCCACGACCAGAACAGCCCCGGAGAAGGTGCGGACGTGGGCCTGATCCCCCGCCCAGGCGTCCTCTTGCAGCAGTTCAATTTGCAGACGGGGCAAGTAGGTGGCCAGGGTTGCGTTGACGGAAGCCGGCGCAGGCGTTGTCATCTTGAGCAACGATAACGCGAATGCAACGCATCTCAAAGCCCCGATTTTTCGGGCCTTAGAAGCCCTATGTTTCCTGTCCGGCGGAGCAAACCTCGCTCGCGGAATTGCCGTCACACAGATTGGCAGGCAGCAGTGACAAGGAGGGACACATGAAAAAGATGATGCTAGCTTTGCTTGCTATCGCGCTTAGTATTCCGGCGATAGCATTCGCCCAGAACAGTACTCAGGACCAGCCGTCGCAGCGGGACCAGCAGATGCAGGCGCAGGAGAACCAGGCTGCACAGCAGAGCCAGATGGGTTCGACCACGTTCCCTAAACAGGCCATGTCGGGCATGGTAAGCAATAACGGCAGGAGCTTGACAAGCAATAATAAGACCTATCAGATCAGCAACCCGAAAACACTGAAGGCATACGACGGACAGTCGGTATCGGTGCAGTACATCATGAATACCGATAACAACACCATTAAGGTCCTCTCTGTATCGCCGTCTCAATCGCAGGGTTCGATGCCGCAGCAGTAAGCTAGGGTCCTGCGATTTCCTAGCTCAGCTGAGGAGTGGTGCTCCGGCGGACCTGACGCGGCCCGCAACCACCACTCCTTTTCCGTCTAGTGGAGTACCAGTGCCAGGCTCAACCTGATTTTCCTCTACAGGCCTGCGCCGGGCGGTGTCCCGCCACCAGTAGGTGAGGCAATCCTGATACCAGGATCGGCCTCGATCTCTTGACAGAAGGCTCTTCTTTCCGGGGGGCCCCGCGCTGCCGCGGATTGACAACTCTGCCGCGAACAGGCAAACTTCTGCATTCCTGATGATTCTGTTCCGCGCAGCGGATGCTGAACATGATCTCGGCTCAACGAGCGATTTGATGACCGCGCCACAACGCGTTTCGTACCGTATGGAATCCACGCTGGAAAGCGTGAATAAAGCCGAGGAGATGGCCGACCAGCAGGCGGCGCGGGCCGGTCTGGACGAGGACACGCGCAGTGGAGTTTCCATGGCCGTGCGGGAGGGGATGATCAACGCCATCCTGCACGGTAACGCCTACGATACCAACAAGCGCGTGAATTTGAGTTTCGAGCAAAATGGTCGCGAGTTAATCGTCACCATTAGCGACGAAGGCAGGGGGTTTATCCCCGAAGAAGTTCCCGATCCCCTGGCGCCGGAGAATCTTTTGAAGACCTCCGGGCGTGGCATATTCTTGATGCGGGCATTCATGGATGAGGTTCGGTTTCGCAAGCTGAACCCCGGCACTGAAATCACTATGATCAAGCGGCTCCAGGGTAGTGAGCTGGACCGCCAGGAGGCTTCCACGTGAGTATGAAAGCGAGCACGCGGCAGGTAGATGGCGTCACTATCGTCGACTTGAGTGGACGCATCACGCTCGGCGAAGGCAGCGTCGTCTTGCGCGATACGATAAAGGATCTGCTCGGCAAAGGGCAGAAGAAGATCCTGCTGAACCTCGGCGACGTAAGTTATATCGACAGCTCAGGCATCGGCGAACTGGTCAGCGCCTTTACTTCGGTCCGCAACCAGGGCGGTGAACTGAAGCTGCTGCACCTGACCAAGAAGGTGCACGACCTGCTCCAGATTACCAAGCTGTACACCGTCTTCGATGTGAAAGACGACGAGGCAGGCGCGATCTCAGCCTTCGCGCACTAATGTTCTGATTCTCAGCCAGGATGGATTTCCCGCGCCCTTTCGCACCCAGACGAAAGGGCGTTGGTTTTTGGAGCAGTCAGCCTTCCGCCTTCACCCAGAGCTGGTTAGACCGGTAGAGCTGGCCTTTAGGCCGGCCTCCCGGCTCGCCCATAAATCCTCCGAGCTGGAACTAGTGGGCGTTCAGCAGATTTCCGTATGACCCGTCTGCCTCGCTTGGCTGAATGCTGAATTCTGACTGCTGATTGCCCTGTATCGACGCTGGTAAAATACTTGCACTGTGAAGAACCAGCGAAAGTTTACGGTTGTGATCGAGCGCGACGAAGAGGGCTATTATGTCGCTACTGTGCCGTCCCTGCACGGCTGCCACACCCAGGCGAAGACCCTGGACACCTTGATGAAGCGGGTGCGTGAAGCCATTGAACTATGTCTCGATTCAGAGCACCCAACGGATAGCCGGCTGGAACTCGTGGGCGTTCAGCAGATTTCCGTATGACCCGTCTGCCTCGCTTGCAGGGCAAGGAATTAGTTAGGGTTCTTGAACGATCCGGTTTTCGCGTCATTCGAATTCGGGCAGTCACACTTTTCTTAGGCATTCTGATGGAAGAGCGACTGTGGTGCCGAGCTCATTCAGGAGAAGTGATCGGACCGGGGCTGCTGCGGGCAATCCTGCGAGATGTGGAGATCTCCCCCGAAGAGTTTCGGCGATATCTGTGATGAGCTGAATGCTGATTGCTGAAAACCGACGTCTGATGCCGCTAAAATAGAGTCATGCCTCGGATTTCCCGACTCGAAAAAGACCAGGTTGATTCCGAAAGCGCGAAGATCTACGACACCTACCTTGCCGAGCGCGGCAATGTCCCCAACATGTTTCGCACCGTGGCCCACCGGCCGGAGATTCTCCGGACGATGATTGCGCACTTCCGCGCGGTCATGAATACGGGAACGGTGCCGGCGAAGTTGAAGGAGCTGGTGATCGTCCGCACCTCGCAGCTGAACAATTGTGAGTATTGACTGGCCTCGCATACCGCCTTGGCAAGGCGGCACGGCTGGAGCGAGCAGCAGATCGCCGACTTAGCGAATTTCCGCAATCACCCCGAATTCACCGAAGCGGAGAAGGCTGCTCTGGAGCTGGCCGAGCGGGCGACGCTCCAGTCCAATGGCGTGGACGATGAGTTCTGGAAAGAGCTGCGCAAGTTTTACGACGAGGGAGAGATCATCGAGTTGCTTGCCGCCATCGGCCTGTTCAACTACTTCAATCGCTTCAATAACGCGCTGCACATGGAGCCGACAAAGTAAGCTGCGAGCCACGAGCTTTGAGCTGCGAGCTGTTGGCGGTTAGCTCGTAGCCCGAAGCTCGTGGCTTGCGGCTATTTCCGGCGCATACCGCATCCCGAAGAACAAAATCCCCGCCGACAGGGCCACCGCCACCACCATCGCCGACAATCCCATTTCCAGGTTGCTGCGATCGGAGATGGTGCCGATCACCCAGGGCGAAAACGCGTCCCCCAATGCGTGAATCGTGAACACATTCACTGCCAGAGCCGTGGCTCGAATGCGGGCGCTGACCGAGTTCACCAGCGCGGCGTTTAGCGGCGCCGTGTTCAGCAGCAGGAAAAACTCACCCAGGAAGATGGCCGGGTACATCGCCGGTCCTTTCCAGTAGATTGCGATGACGATCGCCGGTATGGACAGCGCCATGCCCACAGCGGAGACGAGCTGGTACGCTGCTTTGTTACGACGCAGCAAGCGGTCGCCGAGCCAGCCGCCGAGCAAGGTCGCGACGGTCCCGGAGACGACCGTCATTCCGCCAAATATGTTGTTGGCTTCGTCCAGGCGCAGGTGGCGCATGCGCACCAGAAACGTGGGCATCCACACTTGCAGGCCGCCGATGGCGAAGGTCATCATGGCGGCACCGAGCGTAATCGTCCAATATGCCTTGTTCCTGAGCAGCCCGCGGATCGAACCGCGCTCCACTGTGTCGGCCAGTTGATCGCTCGCCCCGCGCGTCGGCTCGCGCAGTCCAAGTAATGCCAGCCCAAGGAAAAAGCCCGGTATGCCACAGATCATGAACGGCGTACGCCAGCCATAATGATGGCCCAGATAGCCGCCGATGATGAATCCCAGGGCGCTGCCTACAGGTGTCGCCAGGTAGAAGACTCCCATGATGCGTCCGCGGATGTTTTCAGGGAACAAGTCAGAGAGAAACGCGGGTGAGATAGCGACGAAGGTCGCCTCGCCAATGCCGACGATGGCGTGGCGCAGCAGCAACTCACCATAGGTATTCGTGACGGCGCTCAGCAAGGTTGCGGCGCTCCACACGAATGCCCCGGCTGCCATGATCCATTTGCGCGAGAAGCGGTCCGCCAGCGGCGCAATCAGCGGCGCAGCCACCATGTAGCACCAGAAGAATGCAGTGGTGAGCAGGCCTATTTTCGCGTCGTCGAGATGAAACTCTCTCTCGATCAGCGGCTGTACAGCGTAGAGCACGTTGCGATCGATGTAGTTGAGGAAGTTGAGCGCGGTGAGCAGCAAGAGCGCTGTGATCGCGCCGGCTTTGACAGAGACAGCACCAGCCGCAAGTTGTGGGCCGCGAGCCGGCGCCGGACCGTCACCATTCAGCAGCGATAACATTGCGCGGAGGATAACATGCCGTCAGGCGGGCCGTGGTTGTTCGATCACACCGTTCTGCATGGAACGGGATAAGTTCGCCGCATCCTTTGAGGCAGTCAGCGCCCAACTACTACACCAGTTCAAACACAAGTTGCGCATGCCGCAGGTGTCGTCTACTCTCTCAGCTACAGCATTCCAGCAATTAAAACTTTTGCGGAGGCTTCATGAAGCGCCTGCTGCCGTTCCTTGTTGTGTTCACGTTCTGTTGCGCCGCGTGGACGCAGACCACACCGAGCACCTCCTCCTCGCAAACCACTTCTCCGGCCCAGGGCACGGTAACCGCCCAGGCCCCAACACCCTCGCCGCAGCCGCAGGAAAAGCTGTTATTTCCCAAGGATTGGTACTGGGGCTGGGCCGAGTTTGATCTGGCGCCTCCACACAACGAGATCGACCCCAACCTCTGCGCCGCCAATGCCGGCGCACCGCAATATGGGGGCGTCAACGCGCCCTGCAGCGCTTTCGCTCGCTATCAGATCGCCGGCACCATCGAGTTGCGACCGTTTGGCCGAACCATCGCCCGCCGGCTGATGCTCTTCTACGACCCTAATTTCCTCTTCGGAAAGAATCTTCCTGGGGTGCTCTACACGTGGTCATGGAGCGGGATCGGCATGGAGTACAAGTGGGGCATCGGCGTCGACTTGCCGAAACGCTTCCAGTTCCGCTTCACCAACCATCCGACCATCCAACGCTTCGGCTCGCGCGACCAGCCGTTGGGTCCGGCATGGTTGGGCGCCAATGGCCCCTGGGGACAATACAACACCATCGGGATACGGAAGTACTTCGGAACACGTCGGGAGGGCACGGACTAAGAACCGATCAACCACAGAGACACAGAGAAGAATAATTCCAGAAAACTCTGTATCTCAGTGGCTCTGTGGTTAAGCTGGTCTGCGAACGTAGAAGTCGCTACTTCTTCGGCCGGGGATAGCGAGCAATTACAACCGTTCCAATCCCCCCGCGCGGCCGGAACTCGCCTTTCACTTCCGCCCACTTCGGTCGTGTCGCACGCACCACATCCTCCAGCACGCGGTTGACGATGTTCTCCTGGAAGATCCCGAGATTGCGATAGCAAGTCAGATATTCCTTCAGTGACTTCAGCTCCAGGCAATCCTTGTCGGGCATGTAGCGGATCCAGAGCGTCCCGAAGTCGGGCAAGCCGGTCTTGGGGCAGACGGAGGTGAACTCGGGAATGTCAATGACGATCTCGTAGCTGGGGAACTGGTTCGGCCAGGTTTCAATTTCCGGCAGCTTAGCATCCAGTCCGGACTCGGCATGCTGCCGTGTGTAGCGCTCACTTTTTGCCATGCAGTTATTTTAGCTTTGCCGACGGGTCCTCGACGGGAGCAGCAGCGCCTTCGCCAGGAGTTTCGACGTTTTCGACGGGAGCCGCAGCATCGGCTGTGGTCGCGGGCATCGGCTTCGCCCTCGGCGGTAGAGGGTTCTTCAACTGAAGCGCACCGTTGCCGCGCATCTGAATCAGCTCGGAATTTACCTGCGCTCCCAGCAGGATGAGAAATCCCGACCAGTACAGCCAAACCAGCAGTGCGACGCCGCCCCCCAACACACCGTACGTCCTGTTCAGTTGCGCGAATTTGCGAAAGTAGAGGCTCAGGCCGTCCGACAGCAGGATCCAGCCAACGACGGCCAGTATGGCGCCCGGCAGGGAGGATGTGAACTGCTGCCGCAGGTTTGGCGCCCGGAAATACAGTCCTTCGACAGCCATCACAATGAACGTGACAGCGAGGAGATATCGCAAAACCGGCCAGATCAGCGCGAATGCCCACGACAAGCCCAGCTTGCCCGCCAGGAAGGCCCCAAACTGCGGGCCAACGATCATGAAGGCAAAGGCCAGAGTCACCAGCGTGCCGACGACAAACGTGAGTTCGAAGGCGAGCAGGCGGGTCTTCCACCAGGGCCGAGTCTCAGGCACTTCATAGGCGAGGTTCAGCGCCTCAATCATTGCCGAGAAGCCGCTGGAGCACGTCCACAGCGTTCCCAGGAGCCCGGCGGAAAGGAATGCGCCGCGCCGCGGCGAGATCACGTCCGCGGCGATATGACGGATCAGCCCCATACTTTCCGGCGGAACCACGCGAGCGATTGCGCTGATCATGGTGTTAAAGAGATCAGGAATAGGGAGGTAGGTTACGATGGCGGCCATCGCAATCAGCGCCGGGAAAAACGCCATCACGAAGTAGTACGACAGCCCGGCAGCGAACGAGAAAATGTACTTGTCTCCGAGGTCGTTGGCAGTCCCGACGACGATGCGTCGAATTCGCTGCAGAAATGTCATGCGTACCGAGGAAGCCTCGACGCTGGTGGTGGGATGAGTGCCCGATGCCGCGAGTTGAATCCGGCAACGGAGATGCGTCTTCGCACTGCCTGCGGCATCAGATAGTTAGCGCTTCCCATCATCAGCAGAGAGCCGGAAAAGAGCGAATTGCATTGGACATAAGTCCGGCTTTAGAAAAGCGTAATGAATGGAAGTATAGACGTAAGTTATACTTATAGTTTTGGGAAAAAATGGCAGCCGCATCTGAAAACGGCCATCAAGATGTGAACGGAAAGCGAACCTGGCTGGTCATTATCGGCATCGTTGTCGCCGTGGTGATTCTCGCCGCATTCGTTTCGCTGCACCGTTCGCAGGTGCCAATCCGAATCGGCCACGCTGCCCGGGAAACCATCACGGCCAGCATTGCGACGAACGGGAAAATCGAGGCTTTGGATAACTTTCAGGCATTCGCCCCAATGCCCACCACGGTAAAGAACATTCGCGTGGTGCAGGGCGATTGGGTCAAGGCAGGTCAAATGCTGGTGCGCCTGGACGACGCGGACGCGCGTATGCAGGCGGCGCGGGCCCAGGCGCAGCTGAAGGGAGCAGAAGCCGATCTCAACGCGGTGCAAGGCGGCGGTACACGAGAGGAGATCCTGACCACCCGCAACGCGCTTGTTAAGGCGGAGGCAGACCGCGACGCAGCGGCAAGAAATCTCCAGGCGCTGCAGAGGCTGCTGCAAAGCGGGGCGGCTTCGCAGGCCGAAGTCAATGCCGCGCAGAGCAAGCTCAATGTAGCCGACTCCGAAGTGCACGTGTTGGATCAGAAACTCAAGGACCGCTTTTCGCAGCAGGTGATCGGGCACGTTCAGGCGCAGGAGGCTGAAGCCCGCGCTTCACTGCAAGCCGCAAGGGATACGTTGAAGAACACGAATGTCACCGCTCCTCACGAGGGAATGGTCTATTCGTTACCAGTGCGCGACGGCGCCTTCGTAAACACTGGCGACCTGTTGGTGCAGGTGGCGGATCTGCACAAAGTCCGCGTTCGCGCTTTCGTTGACGAACCGGAGATCGGCCGTTTGCGCCAAGGACAAGCGGTTGAAGTCACCTGGGACGCACTGCCTGGCCGGGTCTGGCGGGGGACATTGGAGACGCTACCTACCACCGTCGTTCCCCACGGAACCAGAATGGTAGGTGAGGTAACCTGCGTGATTCAGAACGAGGACCTCAAACTGCTGCCGAATACCAATGTCAATGTGGCAGTCATTACCGCGCGAGAAGAGAACGTCGTTACCGTACCCCGGGAGGCCATCCACCAGGATGCCAACGGCCAATACGTGTTTCAGGTGGTTGACGGAGAATTGCGGCGACGGAATGTGAAGACGTCGGTCTCCGACTTGACGCGCGTGGAAGTGACCAGCGGTCTCTCCGACGACGCGGTGCTGGCGCTGGGTGCGCTTAATATGCAATCTTTGAAAGGTGGTATGGCGGTAAAGCCGGCGAATCCATGAAGTTTGTGTTGAAATTCTTTGTTGTTATTGCAGTTTTGGTTGTCCTGGCCACGGCTGGGACCGCAGACCCGGCTGCGTCGGCATTGCTCTCTTCCGGGCACATGGATGAAGCAGTCAGCATACTGAGCACCCGTAGCGATGCTGAGTCGCTGAATCAACTGTCCCGCGCCTACTACGCGATGGAGCGCTGGGACGAGTCGGTGAAATTCGGGGAGCGGGCGGTCAGCCTCGATCCGAATAACGCCAGCTACCATCTCTGGCTGGCCCGCGAGTACGGGCGCAAGGCCTCCGAGGCCAATCCGCTCTCCGCGGCCAGTCTGGCCCGCAAGGCGAAGAGTGAATTCGAGCGCGCCGTGCAGCTTGACCCCAGGAATGTTCCGGCGCGGGTCGATTTGGCCGAGTATTACACCGAAGCTCCCTCGGTGATGGGCGGCGGTCTGGACAAGGCCCGTCAACAGGCTGAGCAGGTTGCCAAGTACGATGTCGGCAACGCGCACCTGATCCTGGCGCGAGCTGCCGAAAAAGAAAAGCAGTATGGCGAGGCCGAGGCGCAGTATCGTGACGCCATTCAGTCGGCGAAGAATCCGGCCGACATGTGGCTTCAGTTGGCCGCCTTCTATCGCCAGCACGGACGCTTCGATGACATGCAGAAGGCCGTGCATTCGGCCATGGCGCAACCCAACAAACCGGCTGAATCGTACTTCGATGCAGCTACAGAACTCTATCTGGGAAGCCGTGATTTTTCCGGGGCCATGCAGTATTTGCAGCGCTATCTTTCGTCAGGCGCGCTGGTCGAGTCGGCGCCGGCATTCCGCGCCCACTACCTGATCGGGCAGTTGAACGAAAAGATGGGAAACAATGGTGCGGCCGCTTCCGAGTACAGCGCCTCACTGGCCCTGGCCTCTGGATTCGGGCCCGCCAGAAAAGCTCTCAGCCGCGTACAGTAAGGGTACGTCTTCGCCCTGCTAGCATAGACACGGGATGCACCTGAGACCCCGGCGTTCCAGACATAAGACGATTGGCAGGTACGCGAGAGTTGCCGCTCTCGCGTGCGCGCTGACCTTGCCTGCGACGTTCGGCTTCGCCGCCGATTCTGCTCCCAACCCGATTTCCTTCCGCAGCGCCGTCGAGATGGCATTGCAGCACAGTGGAGTAATGGGAATCGCCGCCATTAATCAATGGCGCGCCCAAAAGGTATACCAGGAAGCGCGGGCCAACTACATTCCACAAATCACGGTCGGCTCGGGACTCGGCTATTCCTATGGTTTTCCACTCACCCTGGAGGGCTCGGCTCCTTCGGTGGTGAACTTCAACACCAGCCAGTCCTTCTACAATCCCGCGCTCCGCCAGTTCGTTAAAGCAGCGAAGATCGACTGGAACGCGACCTCGCTCGACACCCAGGACAAACGCGACTCCGTGATTCTCGATACGGCGCTCAGTTACGCGCAATTGGACCAGCTCACGGCGAAAATCAAGACGCTGACGGAAGCGCAACAGGCGGCGGAAAAAGCGCAGTTTGTCAGTGCACAGCGGCTCCAGGAAGGCGTGGACAGCAAACTCGAGCTCACCAAGAGCCAGCTCGTGACCGCCCGCATCCGCTTGCGCATTGCCGAAGCGCAGGGGCAGGCCGATGTCCTGCGTGAGCATCTGGCGCACTTGATGGGAGTCTCCGCCGAGTCTATTGCCACGGAGCCGGAATCGATTCCGCAGCTGCCGGAGATGTCGCAGGACGACGATCTGCCCGCGCAGGCAGTGGAAAACAGCTATACGGTGAAGCTGGCGGAGCAGAAAGTTGCATCGGCGCAAGCCAGGGCGAGCGGCGAGCATAAGGCAGCCGTGATGCCGACTATCGACCTGGCCTCGCAATATGCCTATCTCGCCAAGTTCAACAACTACGATCTCTACTATCGCAACTACACGGCCAACAACTTCAGCGGCGGCATGAATCTTCGCATCCCCCTGTGGAACTCTGTACAGAAGGCCAAGGCGCAGCAGGCCGACGCCGACGCAATGCTCGCCCGCAAGCAGGCCGAACTTACCAAGGACCAGGTCCGCGAGGATGCGCTGAAGCTGCAGCGCTCGTTGCGGGAGCTCTCAGCCGCGAGGGACGTGGCGAAGCTGGAATGGGAGGTCTCGCAGGGAGATCTGGAGTCGGTCAAGAGCCGAGTGCAAACAGGCGTAGCCAACACGCGTGACGAGCAGAATGCCGAGCTGGATACCGACGACAAGCAGGCTGCCTATCTCGACGCCGAATTCGAATTGAGCCGGGCAGAACTGCAGCTGCTTCGCTTGACGGGCCGGCTCGAGGGCTGGGCGAAACCTGGGCAGTAGAAGCAGTCAGCATTCCGTCGTCCCGCGTCCCTGGGCCACAAGAAATTAACGATCTGCATACTGAGCGCTGAGTGCTGAACGCTGAGTGCTTTAAGCCTAACGATCTCAGTGCATTCCGGGCAGCTCCGACAGATGATAGGATGGATATCTGAAACTATGCCTTTGAAAACGCTTCTCCTGAATCCTCCTTCTTTCGAGAATTATGACGGCGGCGCCAGTTCGCGCTGGCCGGCAACACGCGAGATCGAGTCCTACTGGTATCCGGTATGGCTCGCTTACCCGGCTGGAATGCTGGAGGGTTCGCGCCTGCTCGATGCCTCCCCGCACAAGGTGGACGCCAATCAGACCATCGAGATTGGCAAAGATTACGAGTTCCTGGTGCTGTTTACCAGCACGCCTGGCTTCCAAGGGGACATCAAGCTGGCGGCAGCGATGAAGGCTGCCAATCCGAAGCTGAAGATCGCCTTTGTAGGGCCGCACGTTTCCACGCTGCCCGAAGCGTCGCTGAAAGAGGGAGCGGCTATCGACTTTGTGGTGCGCAAAGAATTCGACTATGCCGTCGTGGAGTATGCGAATGGCAAGCCGTTGAACGAAATCCTCGGTATTTCCTACCGCGGTGCCGGCGGGCAGGTCGTGCATAATCCCGATCGCCCGACAATCGCCGATCTGGATGTCTTGCCCGATGTCGTCGACGTCTACAAGCGCGATCTTGACCCTCGCCGCTACAACGTTCCTTTCCTGCTCTATCCGTTTGTGTCGCTGTACACGACGCGGGGCTGCCCGGCACAGTGCACATTCTGTCTCTGGCCACAGACGCTCAGTGGGCATCCGTGGCGGAAGCGGTCGTCGGACGCGGTCGCGCGCGAGATGGCGAAGGCCAAAGAATACTGGCCGTGGGTAAAGGAGTTCTTCTTCGACGACGATACCTTCAACATCCAGAAGGCGCGTACGATCGAGCTTTGCGAGAAGCTGAAGCCGCTGAACCTGACTTGGTCTTGCACCTCGCGCGTCACCACCGACTATCAGACGCTCAAGGCGATGAAGGACGCCGGCTGCCGGTTGTTGATTGTCGGCTACGAGTCAGGCGATCAGCAGATCCTGAAGAACATCAAGAAGGGCGCGACGGTTGAACGCGCGCGCGACTTCACCCGCGATTGCAAGAAGCTGGGGCTGGTCGTGCATGGCGATTTCATTCTCGGCCTTCCGGGAGAGACCAAAGAGACTATCCGCAAGACCATCGATTTCGCGAAAGAGCTGGATGTCGAGACCATACAAGTTTCGCTCGCGCACGCCTATCCCGGTACCGAGCTCTATGACTTTGCCAAGGCCAACGGCTTCCTGGTCGGCGAAGGCTCGCAGATGGTCGACGAGATGGGACACCAGGTCGCGATGATCGAGTATCCGGGCATCTCGCGCGATTACATCCTGGAGATGGTGCATCGCTTCTATGACGAGTATTACTTCCGGCCCAAGGCGGTTTTCCGCATTGTGAAAAAAGCAGCCTTCGACTCTACCGAGCGCAAGCGACTCTACCGCGAGGCCAAGTCCTTCCTGAAGCTGCGTGCCATGCGTAATCGCGCGGTGAAGGATGCGAGAGGCCAGCAGGGTCCGAATGCGACGCCGCCAGCCTCGGGTGCAGGTGACGCATCCGAATCGAAAGCGGCTGAACCCATCAGCGCGTAAGCACCCCGACGAGGAGTCGTGCTCGTCGAGGCTCGCCAACTAGAGGCTGGCTTGACCCTCCGCAAGTATTTAATTCTGGCCGCTGTGATGGTCTTCGGCTCCAGCGGCGACGTCTGTCTCAGCCGCGGGATGCGCGAGTTCGGGGCAGTCAGCCGCTCCAACCTGCATCTGCTCCTGAACGCCATCCTCAATCCCTGGGTGATCGGCGGAATCTGCCTGCTGATCCTGTTCTTCTGCAGCTATCTCACAGCGCTCTCCTGGGCCGACCTTACCTACGTGGTGCCCGCGACGGCGCTCAGCTACGTCTTCATGGCGGCGCTGGCGCGGATTTTCCTGCATGAAAACGTGACGCTGGAGCATTGGCTGGGCATTGCGTTGATCACGGTCGGGGTCGGCTTTGTGGCTACAGGCCCGTCATTGACGGAGCGTGGCCGCAGTCATTCCGAAGGTGAAATGGCGGTCCCGAAGAGCACGAGGAGCGACGCATGATAAGCCCAAAGACGTGGGCGGGCATCGCCTCCATCGTTCTCACCGCCAGCGCAGGCGACGTGACCCAATCGCGGGCCATGAAAGAGATCGGAGATCTGGGTGCAATTCGCCGGTCACAAGGCTTGTTTCAGGTCGTGCGGCGGGTCATATCGAGTCCGCGCTTCATGCTCGGATTGTTGTTCATGGCAATGTCGTTCCTGAGCCTGCTGATTACTCTCTCGTGGGCAGACGTCAGCGTGGTCGGGCCGGCCTCTGCGTCGCTTACCTTCATCAGCAATGCCTTCATGGCGAGCATCTTCCTGAAAGAGCGAGTCGACCATCGGCGCTGGCTGGCGGCATTATTCGTGGCCGGAGGAGTTGCGCTGCTGGCGAGATGAGGAAAGCTACAAGCTACGAGCTACGAGCTAAAAGCTAAGAGCTAAGAGCTAAGCCACTCACAATGTGTGCAAGTACGCCAGCAGGTCATCCAGTTGCTGCTGTGTCAGCTTGTTCTGAAATGCCGGCATCTTGGCGCGGCCAAGGAGGATGATGTCCGTCACCCGTTCGTCGTTGGCGGGAATGCCGTTCTTCATGAACTGTTTCTTGAACAGCCCGTTGAGGCTCGGCCCCTTCAGATTGGCTTTGCTGTAAGCGAAGTGGCACTCCGCACAGCGTGAGTCGTAAACGCGGCGCCCGGCGGCCTGTTGCGGATTCAGTCCAAGTTCGGCATCGGTTTTGCGCGGCTCAACGTCGCAGGCGCTGAGAACCATGATTGAAGTGATGCTGATTGCTGTGACAAGAACTAAACGGCCCACGTTTAGCATCGAGAGGTGGTTGCAACGCCTTAACGGCTGCGGGTGCGCCTCCATCAGAGTTAGAATACACCTCGCATGAGCGTCTCCATCAAACGCGTCTATGAGCTACCAACGCCCCAGGACGGCGCGCGTGTGCTGGTCGATCGGTTGTGGCCAAGGGGACTGTCGAAGGAAGCGGCTGCCCTCGACGCATGGCTGAAGGACATCGCCCCCTCCGACGATCTGCGCAAATGGTTCCATGCCCATCGGCAGCAATGGACGAAGTTTCGGGAGAGATATCTGAAGGAGCTTTCGTCGCAGAAGGCCGATACCGCGTTGCAGCAGTTGTATGAGTTAGAGAAGCAGAAAAGGCACGTAACGCTGCTGTACTCGTCCACCGATGAAGAACGCAATAACGCTGTGGTGCTGAAGGAAGTCGTCGAAGGCGGTCGCAAGCCGCCAAAGGGGACTGGCCCCCTCACTGCAGTGGCGGGAAAGCGGGCTCGAGCATCGCGGCGGAAGTGAACAAATCGAGCCATGGCGAGTTTGAAAATCTGCTGAGGGACCTGCGAATTGTCACTAACGTGCTGCCTTCACGAATGCAGCGTGAAATTCCTCTCTCTCGGCGAAAAGAGATTGAAGAAGTTTCCGTTTGGGTTCATATTGTTGAAAACAGTATCTGCAATACTAGATCCGCACCGGGCCGCGGGGTAGATCGTTGTCACCAGAGTTAGAGCAGATTCGCCGCGAGGTAGAGAGGCTGACGGGTGGCTGGTCGGAATCCGACTGGCATCTTGCGCTGGACGGCAAGTGGAGCTCCGGCCAAATCCTGGAACATCTCCTGCTGAGTTTCAAAGGCACAACGAAAGGCGTTCTGAAGGCCATGGAGGCGGGCCGTCCCCTCGGTGGCAAGCCGACTTTGCGCGACTGGATGGCTACCCTCTACGTGGCAAAGCTCGGCCTTATGCCTGCCGGACGGCGATCACCCGAAATCGCGGTTCCGCAACATGGATTGGACGCGGACTCGCTGCGGCGCTTCTACGATGCGCTCGTGGCACTGGATGCCACGCTGGCCGATGCCGAGCGGCGCTTCGGCAGCCAAGTCAAACTGCTCGATCATCCTATCCTCGGGCCTCTAAGCAGCAGAGATTGGCGGCGTTTCCATCAAACTCACGCCAAGCATCACTTGAAGCAGATTGCCAGGATCAGGCGCAACGGGCAGCCTCGCTACGCAGACCGCGAGCTCTCACATTAGGACCTGCCTCAAGTACCAGCTCCAAACAGATTCACCGACGAACGCCGCTGCCAGTGAGCACGCGCCAAGAAATACTCCGAAGGGGATCTCGCGGCTCAACAGTGGTGTCTGGTCCTCCGAGGCTGTGTCGTCAAGCTTTTTCGTCGAAAGGGCCTCCCGCGCCAGCAGGAACACAACATAAACGACCGTGACCAGCGGAGCGAAGAAGATAACCATAACTGTGAGCTTTACGCCGAGAAAGGTCCCTGACATGCCCATCAGGGTCACATCACCGAATCCCAGCCCATGCCGCTTCCGCACGAGATAATACAGGGCCCATGCGAGATAGAAGAAGCCCGCCCCGATAACTCCGGCAAGCAGCGCGTCGAGCAACGAGAGCCAATGCGCGCCAGGCAGCTGTTTGCGGTAGACGCGCAACATTAGTTCGGTCGCTGAGGAGTCAACTGGCACAAACCAAGCGAAGAGCAGGCCAAGGACGATGCCGGAGTAGGTAAATTCGCGCGGCAGCAGGCCGGTCTCTGCGTCCATGAAGATCAAGCCGATCAACAGGAACCCGAAGATGCAGAACTTCAATGTCAGCCAGGTCCAGCCGAAGTATAGATAGCAGCCGAGGAAGACAAGCGCGGTCAGAAGCTCTACGAGGGGATAACGCAGGGAAATGCGTGTCCCACATTGTCGGCATCGGCCGCGCAACACGAGCCAGCTGATGAGAGGGATGTTGTCTCGCCAGCCGATCCGTTTACCGCAAGCGGGGCAATGGGACGGCGGCGTGACCACGGACTCATCGCGCGGAATGCGGCTGATGCAAACGTTGAGGAAGCTGCCGAATGACAATCCGGCCAGGAACAGCGCGCACTCCAGTAGACGGTCCAATCTCTCGATCCAGCACCTTTTCAGGGGTGCTGGAAGGATAGCAGCTCGCCATGGATCCGCGTGCAGTTTTGGTTTTGCGGAGGCATCTCGCCGATCCAGTTCACCCGGTTCCGATTGACCAGCCGCACCTCCGGCGGGCACTCCTTCCAGCCGCCGCCGTTTTCTTCGCGAATGGCAATGCTGTAGTAAAACGCATTCTCACCCGGATCCTGCTCCTTCCACTCGAACAACGCAGCTTCCAGCATATCGGAGAGCGATTCGTTAGGACGCAGGCAGAGGATCCATTCGTGCTGGGCATCCATGGCATAGGCGCCGGGAGAGACGCCGGGAATGGCCGTCTTCAAGGTTGCACCGTACTCCCGGGCGACCTTCGCCGTGTCGTCCTCGGAGCCTTCATCTATGATGAGCACCTCGTCGCAAGGGCGTAGGGATTGCAGTGCGCGTCCGAGACGCAGTGCGTCGTTGTGAGTATGAAGCAGCGCGGTGAACTTGGGCATGTACCGATCCTGGTGTGGACATCACAGCTGATTGAGCTGTTGTAGAAGATAGATGCAAAAAAAGCGCAGGCGGTAGATACCGACTGCGCTTCGTCGCTCTCGCCCTTAGGAAAGCGGTGTACGTCCCGGATTGCTCGTGCTTTGCGGTGTAACCGTAACGGTGTTGATCGTCTGGAAATTCAAGACCGCCTCGGGACCAAGCTTAATCTGCTCGCCTTTCTTCGCCGCAGCGACACCTGTGCCCGCGCCCGCACCGCTGGCCGCGCCGATGGCGGCTCCTTTGCCTCCGCCGATGATCCCGCCGAGGACGGCGCCGGCAACGGTGCCAACGCCGACCTTGGTCGCCGTGCTCTTGCCTTCGCCTTTGCCCTGGCGCGACCACTGATTGGTCTGGATGTTATAGGTTCGGCCGTTCATCGAGAACGAGGTCAGCTCCAGGGTCAGCAGGGAACTGCCGGCGAATCGTCCGGCGTTTTGCACGTTGGCGACGCGTCCGACCACATCGGCACCCTCGGGGACAACCGTTTCTCCATCGATTACAATCGGCGCGCTCAGGGAACCGTGGAAGGTGTCGCCAACTTGATTGCGCTCCGAGTCGAGTGGATCATTCAGCCGTACCGTCAGCTGTGTTCCTGCCGGAATAGTGACTTTCGCCGGCGGCGGCGGAGGAGCGGGTGCGAGCTGCTGCTGCGGCGCAGGCTCGGGCGCCATAGGAGGCGGCGTGTTATTGGCCTGCATATCTCCGCTCGAGTAGTTGTCATCTTCACTTACGTTCTTATTGCGATGATGGCGGTTGCTCGCCTCCTGTGGACGCTTCCTTTCCCGCGCCGCCTTCGGGGCGGCCTGCGGCTGCTCAACGGGAGCGGGAGGTGGAGGCGGCGCTGCTTGCGCCTGTTGCACCTGGAGATTATTGATGACAGTCCTTACACCATCGATCGCACCGGCATCGTTCGCGGCGGCGTTACGCTCGACATCGCTGTTTACAGTACCGCTAAGCGTGACTACGCCGCTTGCAGCTTGCACGCTGATCTGGCGACTTTGGATCCCCTGATCGCTGTAAATCTTGTTCTGCACATCGCTGGCCACCTGCGCATCGCTACGCTCGGCCTTGCGCGCACACCCTGCCAATAAGGCCAGACTCAAAGCCAATGCAAATGCGATAGATAAGGGCCCTTTGCTTCTCATCAGCACTCCTCTCCAGACAACCCTAGAACATCAAACACCACGCGACGGGACTTGTCGCTCCCGCAATGGTGGAATTCACTTTCAATGATAGACGAGTATTCGCTACGGCGGCGAGCCAGTCCGCATCCGCTTGGTAAGGAGTGGACCGGAAGAAGAGATGTCGCTGGAAAATGAACGCGGCGATCTGGAGATCGCCGCTCTGAAGATCGACGCTGCCGGGCCCCCCGCCACAGCTGAGCCAGATTAGCTCTAGTTGCTGCCTGGCGGTTCAGTGAGACGGTTGTTGATCGCAAACAATGCTAGTTCGAGCCGGCTGGCGACGCCCACCTTGTCGAAGATATTGGTCAGATGATGCTTCACTGTATCTTCGCTCAACGAAAACTTCTTGGCGATCTCCTTGTTGCTCAGGCCGGCAACGATCGTGGTGAGGATGTCCATCTCACGCCGGGTGAGACCGTAGTTGCGGGGCGCCTTCTCGCCGGATGGGTTGGTGCGCATGAATTCCACGATGTCACCCACGGCTTCACGGCCAATCCAATACTGTCCCAACATGACGGTGCGGATCGCCTTCATCAGCAGCTGCGTGGCAGCCTCCTTCATCACGACGCCGCGCGCCCCGAACTGCAGGGCCTGCACGATCTCCAGTCGTTCAACTGCTGCGGTGAGCACGATGATCTTGGTGTGCGAGCCGTCACCGTCGGTAGACAGGTCACGCAGGGCGTCCATGCCAGGGACGCGCGGCATCGCCAGATCGAGAAGCAGAATATCCGGCTTCAAAGCGCGGGTCTGGGTGACAGCCTCCGTGCCGTCGGCAGCTTCGCCAACTACCTCAAGCTCAGGTTCGGCTTCCAGCAAACGGCGCAGCCCATCCCTAAAAATAGTGTGGTCATCGGCGATGACAATACGCACCGAGGGCTCCTTCTTATCCATAGGACTCGTATCCTTTCTGCGGAATAGTAATCTCTAACCTCGACCCGTGGCCCGGAGTCGACTCGATGACGATGTCCCCTCCAATGGCGCGCACTCGTTCCTTAATCACGACTGGACCCCGCCGGAGACAATCCAGTTCCCTCAGGGTAAAGCGTCCCGCGAAAGGGAACCCGTTTCCGTCATCGTTAATTACTAGTTTCCACAGTCCGTCCTGGGAGCCGAAGCGGACAATGGCGGAGTGGGCGCGGCTGTGCTTGCGAATATTAATCAGCGCTTCCTGTACAACCCGTGCTAATTCGCGACACGTCGCCGCAGGCAGGGTAACCTCCTGCAACTCCGAGATAAATCGTACCGCGATTCCCGTGTCCCTTGAGAAACGTTCCACTAGTTCGGCCACAAAGTCAAGAAATTGATGAGGGCCGATATCGATAGGACGCATGGTCTGCATCAGCTCACGAAGGTTCAAGACCTCGTGCCGGAGCAGTCCCTGGATGCGTTCCAGTTCTGTGGCCTGCTGGCCGTCGGTGATGTGGCGGCGCAGAACATCAACCTGCATTTCGATTCCAATAAGCGATTGAATGGACGTGTCATGCAGCTCGCGGGCCACGCGGGCACGCTCAGTAGCCCCGGCGTGCGAGCGAAAACCGCGGAAAAGATAAACCGAATACAGCACGGGCGAGAGCTGCCGGATAACGCTTTGGGCAAATTGCAGTTCGTGCTCTCGCTGACGGCCCAACTGGGCGTTCACCAGGATGAAACGGCCATACCAATCGCGGCCCGCTTCGTGGCTGACCACCAGGACCGACTCAGCATCGGGGAGCGGCATCTCCAGTTCCGTGGTGGGAGGCATCCTCACGCGACGTCCCTCCTCATCCAGAGCGGTGATGGAGGAGGTGCCGTTGGAATTGCTGCGGCGCATGTAGAACGTGTACGGATAATCGGACAGTAGCTCGCACGTTTTGTCGGCAGGAGCAATTTCGTGGACCTGGATGGTGGGATGATTGAGCGATGGAAGCTCCCACTTGAAAGCACGGCCAGTGCTGCTCTGGGCGGAAATCTGGTAAACGGTAGTGCCATTGAAGACCCGGCCCAGCTCGCTCAGTATTTTCTGCAGGACCGTCGTAAAACGATTGCCAACGCGCGCCAGTGACAGCAGGTGGTTGGTAAGTGCGATCTCGGCGCGCAGCTGCTTTTCGGTTTCCGCCAGAAATCCAAGCAGGCCACCCGCCATCAGCAGGAAAGCACAGCGTACGATGAGGCGGGCGGGCTCGATCGGCGTGAAGAGTAGGTTGCGCGCAGCCGCCGGCCCATTGGCAACGATAATGGCCTGGAAGAGCAATACAGCCACGCCGACCAATGTCGTGGCCATCGTTTCTGCGAAGCCCCACCGAAAGGCGGCGGCAATCATGGCGAAGAGAAAAAGCACGAAGAAGCCGCTGTTTGGCACGTCCGCGAACAAGCAAAGCAGCGCGGGCCACCCCACGTCGTTTACTTGCGCGGAAAGTACGAAGCGGCGACTGGCGGCGGCTCCGAACCTCAGGCGCGCCAGCAAAGCTATGCTTGTGCCGAAATAGCCCAGCAACAACGCGAGGCCGACGTGGTAGCGCGAAGAGGTGTCGCCGAGGTGGATCAGCCACGCTGCCAGTGACGTTAGTGCCACGAACAGGCGCGAAAAGGCCAGCACGTGCTCGACACGCACGTCTTCGTACTCCAGCCCCGCGACCCGGAGCCGAGAGAGAAATCTGGGAGTGAACGAAGCGCGCACAAGGACTCCTCAGATCTAGCTGGGGGCGTGCCATGATTATGACACGAAAGCGCTATAAGGCAAGTAAGATTCCAGTCCAGAGAGAAAAACTCAATGGATACGGCCCATTTTGGGGGAGTGGACCAGCGTCACTGCTCCATGTGCTTATTCTCACTGATGCTTCGGTCAGGACCAGTTATGTTGGAGCTTGAGTTATCAGGGATTTGGGAGCAATATGGCGTCGAAAGTCGCCGTTTTCGCTACCGGCGAAGTGGATGATCGGTACCGAACCTGGGGTTCTGAAGCTTCCCCAGGCAGGTTAACTTGCCGCGAGGAGGTACCAACTATGCGGGGCAGTTTATGGGCAAAATTCTGCTTCGGTCTTTTCGTTTTGCAGTTGGCATTGTGCAATGCAATGGCCCAAAAAGTGAAGGACACGGGACCGAAGTACGACACAGCAAACGAAATTAAGGTCAAAGGAGTCGTTGAAGAAATCCGCGAGGTGCCGGGTAACTTTGAAGGCACACATCTGGTGGTGAAGACGGAGACTGCAACTGTCCTGGTTCACGTGGCTCCAGCTTCGTTCCTGAAGGACATCGATACGACTTTTGCCAAAGGCGATCAGGTGCAGGTGACAGGCTCAAAAGCCCCAGGCACCTCCGGAGGTGAGGAAGAGATCCTGGCACGCGAGATAACTGTGGGAACGAACACAGTCACCTTGCGCGATGACAAGGGAGTGCCCGTCTGGGCAGGATGGAGTCCTTCGAAACCGTCGGGCAACTAAGCCTGCAGTAGCCGTTGAAACTTTGGATTCGCGTCACTTTTCAACGCGCAGAAAATCACCGTTTGATGCGTCGACGGCGATTCGCAGTTTCGCATTGTCCTCGCTGTCGCCATAAACCACGTGCCACAGCAATTGGTTTTTCGCTGCATCCCAATCCAGAATAAAGAACACCGCCTGTTGCGGATTTTTGGTGGTGAGCTTCTGCCCGCCATTTTTCTGCGCAACTTCGTACGCTTTGTCGCTGTCTACCTTCAGGAAGCCGATGTTGAAAATACGAGCGGAGGCATTGCTGGGACTCCAGCTGTCCTCTGCGGAGAAGGTGACCCCCCGCTCGGGAGCTTCCGGTCCAACCAGCCCTGACCACACAAATATCTTCATCATGTTGCGCGCTGGTGACGCGAAGGATGCTCGCCATACGCCCGCTTTTCCCTCAGCCACGGGCGCACCCGGCGTGTAGCGCGACTGCAAACGGAAGGGCATTGCGTCGGCAGCCCATTCGCGAGCCGACAGATACATCTTCTGAAACGCAACACGCCCCGTTTCGTACTCGGATTGCTTCGTCTGTGGGGGCTGGCTCTGGCCGGTGTTGTTGCCGGAATTACATCCGCTGAGCAGGAGGGCAATGGCAAGACAGAGGAGCGCAGGCTTTCTCATCAGGGCAGTTCCTTTTACGGGCCTTAACTTTATGGAAGCCCAGTGTACAGAAAGGGATGCCGCCGGGCATACAAATTCCCCTCACCGCCGTCGGCGTGCGGGACGAAACAGCGAACCATACGCCTCACGGTACAAACGGTACAATAGGAGTGTCCCATGGCGACCGCTCCTGAACTGATTCAGATCGACATTGGTCCGCGCCAACCGGCGCCTAAGCCGGAGTGGCTGAAGGCGCGCGCGCCGATGGGCGACAACTATCACGACCTGAAGACGCTGGCGCGCAAGCTGGAGCTGCACACCGTATGCGAGTCGGCGCATTGCCCCAACATTGGCGAGTGCTGGAACCATCGCACGGCGACGTTCATGCTGCTGGGGAACCTGTGCACTCGGCGCTGCGGGTTTTGCGCGGTCCCTAAGGGACGTCCGCAGCCGATCGATTATGACGAGCCTCGCCGCGTGGCGGAAGCGGTGGAGAGGCTGGCGCTGAAATTTGCCGTTGTGACCAGCGTGAATCGCGATGACGACAATATCGGCGGCGCGCGGGTGTTCGCTGACACAATACGTGAGATCAGGCGCCGGGTGCCAGCCTGCCGGGTCGAAGTACTGATCCCGGACTTTCAAGGTTTGGACGAGCCGCTGCGTATCGTCATGGACGCCGAGCCGGATATCCTCAACCACAACACCGAAACCGTGCCGCGGCTGTATCGCGTGGCCCGCTCCGGTGCGCGTTACGCACGCACGCTACGCCTGCTGGAACGCGCGAAGGAAATCAATCCGGCAATCCCGACGAAGACAGGCGTCATGGTCGGCCTGGGCGAAAGCACAGAAGAGTTGCTGGCAGTCTTTCGCGACTTGGCCGAGCGCAAGGTGGACATCCTCACCATCGGCCAGTATCTGCGGCCATCCAAAGACCATCTGCCGGTGGCGCGGCTCTATCCGCCCAGCGAGTTTCGCTTTCTCAAAGAGGAGTCGCTGAAGATGGGATTCCGGCATGTCGAGTCAGGCCCACTGGTGCGCTCCAGCTATCATGCGCATGAGCAAGCCGATGCCGGCGCGCGGGTGGTCTAGGCTCCTCCCTTCAATTTGGCCTATTTGCTTAGGAAATGTTGTAATTTTCGAAGCTGCGATTCAGGCGCCCGCACTTCCAGCTCAACATAACCATCGCGATACTGGCGCGACAGCACGCGCGACCTGGCATCGAGCATCGCCAGGACTTTGCCTTCCGATTGCGGCACGTGCAGCCGTACTTGCTGGACCGGATCCTCGGTGATCTTCGCATCGACGGCTGCCAGCAACCTGTCGAGACCGGTACCGGTCGTGGCGGAGACATGTACCACATCGCCGGAGTCGCGCAGGCTCTCGCGCTTTTTCTCCGGCAGCAGGTCGACTTTGTTCATGACATACAGGCGCGGCTTGTCCTCCGCCTGCAGTTCTCGCAGAACATCCTCCACGCGCTGCTGTTGTTCGGCGGCGGTGGGGCTGGTTACATCCGCCACATGCAGCAGCAGGGAAGCGCGCTGCACTTCCTCCAACGTGGCGCGAAATGCGGAGACGAGAGTGTGCGGCAGGTTGCGGATGAATCCTACGGTGTCAGACAGTAGCGCCTCGCGCTTCGACGGCAGCTCGATGTGCCGCAATGTGGGATCGAGAGTGGCGAACATACGAGCACTCTCCAGAACGCCTGCCTGCGTGAGGGCGTTGAAGAGAGTCGATTTCCCGGCGTTCGTATAGCCGACCAGGGCCACGGTCGCGATGTTCGCAGACTCGCGCCGCTGGCGCTGCTGCCCGCGAATCCGGCGGACGTTCTCCAGTTGCTGCTCGACATGGCGAACGCGCCGGTAAATTTTGCGGCGATCGGTTTCCAGCTGCGTCTCGCCTGGGCCGCGTGTGCCGATGCCGCCGCCGAGCTGCGACATCTCAATGCCTCGCCCGGTTAATCGCGGCAACAGATACTGCAGTTGCGCAAGCTCCACCTGCAGTTGTCCTTCACGAGTGCGGGCGTGGCGGGCGAAGATGTCGAGGATGAGCTGCGTGCGATCGATGACCCGGGCACCGAGTTCGCGCTCGAGGTTGCGCTGCTGCGAAGGCGACAGCTCGTGGTCGAAGATGACGACATCGGAGGCAGTCGAAGCTACCGCGCCCTTGAGCTCTTCCAGCTTGCCGCTGCCGATCAGCGTGGCAGGGTCCGGTCTCTGGCGGCGTTGCAGAAGCTCACCCGCGATTGCAGCGCCGGCACTGGTGGCAAGCTCCCGCAGCTCCGCCATGGATTCTTCAGCAGAGAAACCGGTCCCACGTTCGGCGTGCAAATGGGCTGACGCTGCATTGCGGGCGACGCGAGCGGCGGGAGGGACCTTTCCGGAGGCGCCAACGCGAGGCGGAGAAGGCAACTGCTCCACGGCGGCAGTTGCCGTGGCCGCCGGAGTCTTTGCGGGCGGGCGGGAAACGAATTCCCCTCCTACCAGGAAAGCGCGTTCCTGTGGATTGTTGCGGGATGGCCACGAGCGCCGATACGCTCCGGAGTTCGTTCGCTGCGCGCGTGAAATAAGCTAGTCCTCGGACGTCGACGAAGCGTTCGTCGCCCCGACTGGGGCCACCGGCTCCGCCGCGGGCCTTGGTTCCATATGCCGCTCAGCATGCGGAATGCGCGACATCACCACCGTGGAAATCGCATGTTTGAAGATCAACTGCTCCTGGTTGTTGGTCTCCAGAACAACCGAATACTTGTCGAACGAACGGATCCTACCCGTGAGCTTTACCCCGCTGAGGAGATAGATTGTAATCACCGACTTGTCTTTGCGGGCAGTATTCAGGAACGAATCCTGGATGTTCTGTGCTGGCTTGCTTTCCATAGGTCTCTCTCCATCAACCTGCAACAAACAGCACAGCCCCAAACGTTCGCGGCCCCACACGAACCGAGGGTCTGTCGAAAATGGTTATAGGCGGCGACTTTCTAGATCGGGTCGCGCCACACGGATACTACAGCAAGTTTACGATAAGCTGCCAGCAGGACGATTTCAACCGCCGCCGGCACAGGTCGCGGTGATGTAGAATTCGCCCAACCTGAAATGGGAAAGCAGAGACACCGCTGTGGTCAGGAGAACGGATGAGCGCTTATTTGGCCAGTTTGGCCGTTGCTCCGCAAATATCGTTTCCGGGGGGCGAGCAGGCCACGTTGATCGTGCTCCGCTGGATACACATTGTTGCCGGCGTTATGTGGGTGGGCCTGCTGTACTTCTTCAATCTGGTGAACTTCCCGTTTTTGCAGGAGTTGGATGCCTCGCAGCGCGGCGCGGTGGTTCCCAAGCTGATGTCGCGCTCGATGTGGTGGTTCCGCTGGAGTTCGCTGGTGACCGTGCTGCTCGGCTTTGCCTATTGGAACCACATCGTGGCTGAAAACGCACGCGCTGCGGTTTCCGCCGGAGAGACTGCCTCAGCCGGGCGGGTGATTGGCAGCTTCGTCGTGATCTGGACCCTGGCCTTTGCGGTGGAGATGGGAGTGCTGATGTCTCCGGCGGAGGCGCTGCGAAAAGGCGCCGTATTTGGCGCCATCATGGCCGTCGTCATCGTCGCGGCGGCGTACATTTTTCTGGCGATGAACCAGCAGGGATGGGAGAGCAATCAGACGCTGGCGATCGGCATTGGCGGCGGGCTCGGCTGGTTCATGATGTTCAACGTCTGGGGTCTGGTCTGGCGCATGCAGAAGCGGATGATCCGCTGGACCGAGGAGAATGCGACCAAAGGCACGGCGATGCCGGCGGAAGCGGCCAAGTTCGCACGCCTGACTTTCCTGGCTGCGCGGCTGAACTTCTGGGTATCGTTCCCCATGCTGTTCTTCATGGGAGCGTCGAGTCATTACTTCATGTTCATCGGACGCTAAGCCTGAGGGCGTACAACTGCTAAACTTTCATCATGCCCGTGAACACCGTCTCAACAACCGCTGTTTCCTCTGAAACTGCCGTGAATGCGCCCGTCCCCATGCTCGATTTAAAGCGGCAGCACGAGAGCATTCGGGAGGAGGTGGCGGCGGCCATCGATCGCGTGCTGAGCACGCAGCACTTTATAGGCGGCGAGGAGTTGGACGCATTCGAGCGCGAGTCGGCGGCGTATCTCGGCGTGCGCCACAGCGTCGGTTGCGCCTCTGGCACGGATGCTCTGTGGCTTGCGTTGCGTTGCAGTGGAGTGGAGGAGGGCACCAGCGTCGTGACGACGCCGTTCAGCTTCTTCGCATCGGTGAGCTCGATTGTGCGCTGCGGCGCCACGCCGGTGCTCGCCGACATCGATCCTGCAACCCTGAATCTGGATCCGGCTAAAGCTGAGAATGCGCTGAAGCGCGGACGTTCGCAGAATATTCGCGCTGTCGAGCCGGTGCACTTGTACGGGCAGTGCGCGGAGATAGACCGTTTTGCGCAGCTTGGCGAGCAGTATGGGGTAGCGATTGTGGAGGACGCGGCGCAGGCCTTCGGCGCCGGATGGAAAGGTAAGAAGGCCGGCACGTTGGGAAAAGCCGCGGCCTTCAGCTTCTACCCGACGAAGAATTTGAGCGCCTATGGCGACGGCGGCTGCGTAACCACTGACGACGAAGCTCTGGCAGAGCATGTGCGCCGGTTGCGAAATCACGGCGGCGCACGCCGGTACTACCACGAAGAGATTGGCTGGAACAGCCGGCTGGATGCGATCCAGGCGGCGGTACTGCGCGTTAAGCTGAAGCACCTCGATGACTGGAACCAGAAGCGGCGGATGGTTGCGTGCAGGTATCACGGCTTGTTCGCTGGGGCCGGCCTGGTCGAAAACGGGGCTTCACGGATGAATCAGCAGGCGCCGATCGCATTGCTGGCGTCGCTGACGGATGCGCACCATATCTACCACCAGTTTGTCGTGCGCGCGTGGCGGCGCGATGAGCTGAGGAGCTTCCTGACAGAACGGGGCATCGGGACAGAAATCTACTATCCGGTACCCTTGCACCTGCAACAGTGTTTTGCCTACCTTGGATACCGCGCCGGCGACCTGCCGGAATCAGAGCGCGCGGCGAAGGAAGTGCTGGCGCTGCCAATCTTCCCGGAGCTGCGTGAAGATGAGCAGCAGCGCGTGGTAGCGGCGATTGCGGACTTTTATAGTCGCTAACATCAGTTGCGCCGACCTCCAGATCGGCTGTCGCGCGGGCCTTCAGGCCCGCGCACTTGCGCGCCTGCGTCCGGAAGCATTATTTCGAAGATACCAAGTGGGGATCTGGAGATCCCCGCTACAGCCGGTCTGGAGACCGGCGCTACCGGCGGAACTCAGTGCTTTTTGTGCTTGTGCGTCGTCGTGCCGTGGTGTGCGCCGAGTTCCTTCATGCGCGCGGCAAGCGCGGCCTGGTGCTTTTCCTTGTCCAGGGCTTCTTCTTCCGGCGTGAGCACGCGGCGCACAATCGGCCCATTCAGCTTGTAGGTCTCTTCCACGATCTGGCCAGCGTCGTTCTTCTCGCGAATGGTAAACGTCGGCAGGTCCCCTTCCTTGCCGAAGTCCTGATGTCCGACTTTGACCGGCAAATAGCCATTGAGATTGCGCTGCCGATAGGCCGTTTCATAGCGGTGCTTGGCGCGGTTGCGGGTGAAGACGCGGATCTGGTTGTAGTCATATGCCAGGCCGTCCTTCGGTTCATTCAGCAGGACAAGATATTGCGGCACGGGCTTGCCGTCTTCTTCGACATTGTTCAGCACAAAATAGCCGATGATGCGCTGGCCCTCGGCGTACTGTGCGACGTCGAGGGGGACATCGAGGTCGACCATGCGTAATAGCACCCAGCCAACGTGACCAGAAGAATTACGCACCAGGTACCAGTCTTCCATGACCGGCTTCGGCGGGGGCGCTTGCTCCTTTGCGGCAGAAGCGTCCGGAGTGGTTGTTGCAGCTGTCGACGGCGGCGATTGTCCCACGGAATTCTGTGTTGGGCCGGCAGCCGGCGGCGTGGCAGGCTGCGATGCGGATTGAGATGTCTTGCCCGGGACACCGGCCTTCGTGGCATTTGGCCTGCCGCCTGCCTTGGTCTTCGGAGGAGGCGCCGGTTGTGCGGGCTTCGGTGCCTTCGGCGGGTTCTTCTCCGCGGTGGCGCGCCGCAGGATGTCGACCTTCTCGCCGTCCTTCAACTGATACAGGTGCTCGGCGTCGCGCGACGGTTCGACGTGCATGTTGAGCTCGGCGCGCGTGGTGCCGCGCGCCTGCACCGGCGTGTTGGCATCGTCCTGCGCGAGCTTCTGGAAGCCATCGTACACATCCTGAGGCACCAGGCTGCGCTCTTCGATCCAGCCTTCCTGGCCGTTATCGGTGCGGACGCGCACGAAGCGCCGCTGCCGCTCCAGCACCTCGACGCGATCGCCGTTGTGTACCGTGCCGAGCTTGTTGTACATCGTCGCGACGCGATCGCGCAGGCTGGTCTCGGCTGCGGAAACGTACATGAATTCGTGATGCGTGAGACCCTGGCGCTTGCATGCCGGGAACATGGCAAGCACAAGCAAGATGAACGCCGACAGAACTCGATGGGAGTAGGAACGGAAGAATCTCACTGGGACACAGAACAATATAAACCAGTTGTCAGTTGCCGGTTGTCAGTTGTCGGTTGGCAAACCAGGTGCGTGGATGGGGCAGCGTTTCGGAGCACGTCTAGGAAGGCAGGCAGATAGCGCTGGTTTGGCGCGAATTAAAGATTTCGATATCCGCAGCTGGCCGTCAGTCGCTAATTGCCAGAACTCACTTCATAGATCCGGCAGCACCTCGGAGGCGAAGCACCGCAGGGGCTAAAGCCCACGATTTGTGACAGCCTTTTTCGCCACGGCTGAAGCCGTGCCCCTTCAAAAATGATTTGTGAGATAGCTTCTAACGGCTAGTTGCTAATTGCTAATTGCTTCCTGTTTCACATTCCTTCGTAGTTCGGACCGCCGCCGCCTTCGGGTGGGACCCAGGTGATGATCTCGTAGGGGTCCATGATGTCGCAGGTCTTGCAATGGACACAGTTCGATGGGTTCAGGTGAATCTCGAGACCGCTGGGTGTGTCGGGCGCCTCGACCATCTCGTAGACATTTGCCGGGCAGAAGTTCTTGCACGGATTGCCGAACTCGGTCACGCAGCGCTCGTTGCAGATGGTGGTGTCGTGGATGACCAGGTGCGCAGGCTGGTCTTCTTCGTGCTTCGTGCCGGAGTGGTAGAGGTCGGTGAGCTTGTCGAAGGTGAGCTTTCCATCGCCTTTAGCGGCGCCAATCAGGTGACTCCGCTCGCCGCCGTCGCCCGGCAGGCGGCTTAGTTGCTGCATGCGATGGTGACCGGCTTCGTTGGAGTAGTGAGCGTGCAGTCCGCGCCCGCCGGTGAACTGTTGAATGCCCGCATGGAACATGCCGGAGACGAAACCCTGCTCGAAGCCTTGGTGGAAGTTGCGCACCGGCCACAACTCGGTCTTGATCCAGCTCTTGTCGACGCGCGTCTGGAATTGTTCGAGTACGGGCAAGGAGAAGTCCTGCTTCACCATTGCATCAAACGCCGTCTCCGCGGCCAGCATGCCGCTCTTGATCGCGAGATGAATTCCCTTCAACCGCTGCGAATTGAGGAGGCCGGCAGAGTCGCCGAGGATCATCCAGCCATCGCCGGCCAGCGGAGGAATGCACCACCATCCGCCGTAGGGCAGCGACTTCGCGCCGTAGCGGACCATTTTCCCGCCTTCCAGCAGCTTGGTAATGAAGGGGTGCTTCTTGAACTCCTGCAGGATGTGCTGCGGATCGATGCGCGGATCGGCATAATCAAGTCCGGTGACGAAGCCGAGCGACACCATGTTGTCTTTCGAGCCGTAGATCCAGGCGCCACCGTACTCGTTGAAGGTCAGCGGGTAGCCCATGGTGTAGATCACTTCGCCGGGAGCAATGCGGCCGGCGGGTAGCTCCCACAGCTCTTTCACGCCGACGCCGTAGGTCTGCGGATTGCGGTCGCGATCCATCTGGAAGCGGCCGATGAGCTGCTTGGTGAGCGAGCCGCGCGTGCCTTCAGCGAGGATCACGACTTTGGACTTGAGATCGTAACCTGGCTCGAAGTTTGATTTCTGCTGGTTGGATTTGTCGACACCCTTATCGTCGGTACGAACGCCGGCTACGCGACCGGATTCAAACAGCAGCTCGGAGCCGGCAAAACCGGTGAAAACCGTGATCCCCGCCTCTTCCACTTTGCTGCCCAGCCACTTTACGAACTTGTTAATCGAAATGACGTAGTTGCCGTGATCCCGCATCGGTGGCGGCGTGATGGGAAACTTGATCTTGCCGGTGCGGGTGAGGAAATATACCGCTTCTTTCGTGACCGCGGCGTCGAGTGGAGCTTCCTTCTCAAACCCAGGCAGAAGCTCGTTCATGGAACGCGGATCGAGCAACGCTCCTGAGAGGCAATGTGCGCCGATTTCTCGGGCCTTCTCCAGGAGATAGATGTTTTCCTTGCTCAGCGGCGCGTCAGGGTTTTTGGCGTTGTGCTCGTCTATCAGTTGGGAAAGGCGTAAGGCGCAGGCCATGCCGGCAGGCCCGCCGCCGACAATAACGGCATCGGCCTCCATTTGAGGACGATCGATGCCCGGGAGCGGTTTACGAAACACAATCATTGGCCCATTCCACAAACGAGGGGGGTACGATCCTGACTACTTCATCGTCGCCGGAGCAGTATGCCACATTGTCAGACATTGACGCCAAACGCAGCAATGTGATGTACGAAACAAGGGAGGCGCAAGTTCTTCGCCCGCGCAGTTGAAAAACGACACCCTGAGACGTTGGGAGCTTTGAGTGCTTAAGTGCTACGGAAGCAAGAATAGCAGGTTTCCTCAGCTTGGAAACGGAGCAAATCAATAATGCCCAATACGGAACAGCAGGGTCGTTTTCCACCGCGTAGTCAGGCGCCCTTCGCCTTCTTCACCTCTTCCACCAAGGGCGGCACGATTTCAAACAGGTTACCGACGACGGCTACATCGGCGATCTCGAAGATGGGTGCTTCCGCGTCTTTGTTGACAGCGATGATGGTACGCGCGCCCTTCATGCCGACGACGTGCTGAATGGCGCCGCTGATGCCGAGCGCCAGATACAGCTTCGGCGACACGGTTTGGCCCGACGAACCCACCTGGCGATCCATGGGCAGCCACCCCGAGTCGCAGATCGGTCGCGACGCCGCGATCTCGCCACCCAGCGCATCGGCCAGCTGTCGAGCAATGTCGATGTTCTTCTGCTCCTTGATGCCGCGGCCAACGGCGACGATGATCTCGGCCGCAGTGAGATCGACCGCCTGTTTTGCTTCCTTGAAGGGCGCCTCCGGCTTGTTCCGGACTACGCTGTCGGCAACCTCTACGTTAACGGTTTCAACCGGAGCCGCAGCATCGCCGCTCTGCACCTGGTCGCCGCGGAAGGCGCCGTTCTGGAAGGTTGCGAAGTAGGGAGCGTCGCCGACGAACGAAACATCGGCCGCGAACTTGCCCTGGAACATCTGGCGTGTGAAGAGCAGCCGGCCGCCTTCGTACTTGTAGCTGACCGCATCGCTGATGAGAGAACGGTGCATAGCGGAGGCAAGTTTCGGGGCAAAGTCGCGCACCTGATAGGTGTGCGGCATCAGCACCAGCTTGGGCTGCTTCTGCTCGATGAATTGCTTCAGCGCGGCGGCGAAGCCGTCCGGGGTGTAAGGCTCAACCTTTGGCGATTCGACGTCGTAGACCTTTGCGACCTTGTACTTGGCGATTTCGCCGGCGATGTCGCCGACGCCGCTGCCCACGACGGCGGCTTCCAACGTCCAGCCGCTCTCGGCCGCAAGCGCCTGCGCGCCCGTCAGTGTTTCCAGCGAAACCCGATTCAACTTGCCTTCACGCTGTTCGACTACAACCAGAATAGTGTCTGCCATTTAGTAATCCGTTCTTGAACCCACGTCCTTTGTAGTGCACACGACCTGAGCCGTGCGATGATACGAATCCTTCGCAAAACTCGATGCGATCTCTGAGGCGAGATCTAGTTATTTCGGCGCCTTACCATGACACCCAGAAGGCTTAACGCCACGCCTGCAACCGCCAGGCAGGCTGCCAGAATGCCGAATCTCGTTTGGCCCAGCTTCAAGGCTGCTGGGTGAAAGAACATCACCAGGAAAGCAAACAAGATCATGACCCAGCCGATGACCATCAGAGCTGAGCCGCTTTCACGTTTCTCTTCCGCGGATGACATAGCTACCTCCTGCCCGTGGCGCCGGGCCCGGTCTGCCACCCTGGCCAGCTATCTTCGTGTCCACCTCATAACTTCAGGCGACCTGGTGATCTTCCGCGTCGTCTTGCCGCTGCTGTGCCAGCGTCCGTTCCAGATCGCGCCGGCCTAACCTGGTCGGTCCAACCGCGCGGCGGTAATGCGTTCCCATGATTATCAGCACCAGCCCGAGCACGCCTTCGATGCCCAGCCATATCGGCCAGAACCACGAGCCGTTACGCAGGCTGATGAAGAAGAAGATACCGAGCACCGCGTCCATCCACAGCAGGATCCAGCCTACGGTCAGCAAAACCGAGCCCAGACGGCGGTTCTCGACGGTGTTGTCAATGGCGACCTGGTCGCGTTCGAATCCTGGCATGACGAGCAAGCTCCTTAGAAGAATTTGGCCCACCCGGTTAGATGCCGATGAAAATAAGTAATTAGCAATTAGTAATTAGCAATTAGTTCTGGGCTTTTAGCTCTTAGCAGGCGGCGCTTCCCGCGTTGAACGGTTGTGCTCACGCAATCGGGGTATTCGCTCGCTGCTAATTGCTAATTGCTGTTTTTTCAAATCACCCTTACTTCGTTGCGCAACTTCTCGACTAGCTTCTTTGCAACCTCTGCTGGAGGTCCTTCCAGCACTTCCGTCTTTTTCGTTTTCTGCGGAATGTACAGCTTTTCGATTTTCTGCAAATTGTCGCCAAGTGAGGGCTTGATTTCGTCAAAGCTCACCTTCTTGAGCGGCTTGTTCTTCGCCTGCTTGATGCCGATGAGCGTCGCGTAGCGCAGCTTGTTAATGCCAGACTGGATGGTCAGCACGGCGGGCAACGGCATGTCGACGAACTGGAAGAAACCAGCTTCGAGTTCCCGCTTTACGCGGATGCCGCTGTCCTTCTTTTCGATCTGCATGATGATGGTGGCGTGCGGCCAGCCAAGCAACTCCGCGAGGATGACGCCGGTTTGCGCGAAGCCATAGTCGTCCGATTGCAGGCCGGTGAAGATCAGGTCGAAACTTTCGTCCTTAATTGCGGCGGCGAAGGCCCTGGCGGTGTTGAAGGCGTCGAGGGTGACGAAGCCGTCGCCTTCGAGGTGGATAGCGCGATCGGCGCCCTTGGCCAACGCCTCACGCAGCACCTGCTGAGCGCGCGCCGGGCCGCTGGTGATTACGACCACCTCGCCGCCGTGCTTTTCCTTCTGGCGCAGGGCCTCTTCCAGAGCGTAAGCGTCGGGTTCGTTGACCTCGTAGGAAACATCTTCGCGGATCCACGTGGCGCCCTCATTCAGCTTGAGGGGCGCATCTTTTTGGGGGACCTGCTTCATGCAGACCAGGATCTTCACTGGGACTCCTTGAGTTCTAGATCGTGGGTAACGAGTGCGAAATGAAAAGTATAAATGAGCGTCCGAAGGTCGGGAAACAGTAGCAATCTTTCGTTCCAAAGTGGGAATGAGGAGAAACTATTTTTTCACGTCAGTGCTCACCATCACCGACAGACGCCTCGACCGGGGTCAACATCGTCCCCAAACTTGACTCGGAGGTCGGTTATGTCCACTCCTCTAAGGGTCCTTCTCCTCAGCACAAGTTTGCTTCTCAGCGCAAGCGCATTCGGTCAGATCAACATCGTCAACTTCGACTTCGGCGCCGTGCCGGTCGGGTGCGACGGTTAGGGCTTCACGTACGAGGGAGCACAACTCACCTGCATCTACCCAGTTACCCAAAACTTCAATGGAAGCCCAGGATTCGGTTGGATCCTCGGATGGCCTATACCCTTGAACGGCTCCCCGCGCTTTGGCGGCGTCGGTGTTACCGGCCCGAACAGCGCGTTTTGCCCACCGTCCTTCGATGGGATGCCATTCCGTCAGGCAGCCATTTTGCAGAGTCTCGGTTCGTTTGCCTGGCAAACCATTCCCGGTTTCTCGGCCGGCAGTTACACCCTTAGCTTCTATGTCGGCGGCCGATGCGGTTATGGTCCGCAAAGGCTTGTAGCAATGATCGACGGAAATGTGATCGGCAGCTGGGACGTACCGACCGGCATGCCGTTCACTCTGGAAACCACAAGCTTCACGGTCAACTCAAACGGCAGTCATACCCTGGAGTTCATGGGCATGAATCCTGGAGACACCACGGCCTTTGTCTCTTACGTAGGCATTACGGCAACCGCACGGAGACCGTAGATTGGGAGGTTTGTTATGCGCTGGCTATCAAGGGTGTGGTTGCTGTCAATTCTTATAATTGCGGCAAATGCATTTGCCCAGATTAACGTCGTCAATTTCGATTTCGGCGCCGTGCCTATTGTGTGTGGGCAGAACTACGCCTACCAAGGGCACGTCAGCGGCTGCACCGTGAGGTGGGTGTGGCCTTTCCAGGATTTCAATTCGACTCCCGGCTTCGGATGGACCTTGAGTGGAATTCCCGGCATCAGAACGGGTGGCTCTGCTCTGACGGGTCCAAACACTTCATTCCTGCCACCGCCTTTCAACGGGGTGCCTTTCACCCAAGCACTCGCCCTGCAGGGCACGTCTTTCGCGTGGCAAACAATCGCAGGCTTTACCGCCGGAAGTTACACTCTCAGCTTTTACCCTGGCTCGCGATATTCCAGCGGACAATATGATGGTAACCAAATCGTCCAGGTCTTTATCGACGGCAACCTGATTGGTACCTGGTCCTTGATCAGCTATACCCCATTCACGCTGCAAAGCGTCCCATTCACGGTCAGTACCGCCGGCAGTCACACGCTGGAGTTCCGGGGAATAAGAAACTACGACTCGACAGCGTTTCTGTCGTATGTCGTCATCACTCCGATCGAGCAGCCGTGAGCTGTGCTTCGTCAAGCTTGCTGCGGGCTGGCGTTTCTACTGAGTAGATCGTTAGCCCGCTCAGCATCTTGGGGTAGAAATCGGTCGACTTCTGTGGCATGACTCCGCCGCCGAAGGCGATATCGCGCATCTGCTCGATGTGGACCGGATTCATCAGGAAGGCAACCTGTGCCTCGCCGCTGGCGACCGCATCGACAGCTTCCCTGGCGTCGCGAATGTATTTGAGATACTTCTGCGCGCGGATATCTTCTTCCGACATGCCAAGTGTTTCTTCAAGAATGAGCTTGTGAAGCTTCACTACGTCTAGCTCGCGCTGCTGTGGCGAGAGGTCCCTCAACTTCGCCGGCTGCACGTCGCTGCGGGCACGAAGCAGGAACGCGCTATGAGCGGTCACGGCCAGCAGCGCGGTGCCGTCTTTGCCGGCCTCGCGTAGACGCTGCATCGCTCCCTGCACGTCAGTCACCGGCCCGATGTCCTCGATGTCGAAATAATTACCCAGCTGGCCGACCAGATCGAAGATACGGAAGTCATTCAGCCCGAATACGACGCGGTGCGTGGGAAGGATCACCAGTCCGGGCGCGTCCATGTTGACGAAGGTGATCACGACGCGTTCGTAGGGAGCTTCCGGATCAGCGGGCGCATGTTGTCGCCGCTGGTTACGATAGTTCATTGCAGTTTCGTAGCGATGGTGGCCGTCGGCGATGATCAACTTCTTGTCAGCCATCTTGTTGCGGACCGCTTCGACCGTCGCCGGATCGGAGACCTTCCACACCTGGTGCAGCACGCCATACTCATCGCGCAGCTCGATAGTGGGCGGGACGTCACGCGTCAGCAGTTTCGCGATCTCGTCTGCCGGGTCGCTGTAAAGCATGAAGATTTGCTCGCAATGGGCCTGCGTAATTTGGAGCAGGTTCAGGCGATCGGCCTTCGGCCCGCTTAAGGTTTGCTCGTGCCGGAAAACGACTTTGCGGTCGTAATCTTCGACGCGACCCAGGCCGATGAAGGCGCGCCGCTCGATTTCAGCTCCAGACGGATCGCCCGCGACCTTGAACTTCTGAACATAGACGTAGAAGCTGGGCTCGGCATCGGCCGCCAGCACGCCTTCGGCCTGCCACTGCCGCAGGGAGGCGGCGGCGCGAGTGTAGACGTTCTCGCGCTCGTCATCGCCCGGCTGCGACTTGCCGAGGATGATCCGCACCAGATTGTACGGACTGGCTGCGTAGTACTTGTCCTGCATGGCGGGCGTGATCTTGTCGTAGGGCTGGGTCGTTACGTCGCCAGCTCTTACTTTGGAAAGGTCGTAACGCAGAGCGCGAAAGGGAAGTATGTCTGCCATGTGAGCCTCTTGGTCCCGCGGCAAAAATTATGACGCTCATTAGTTCACCACAAAAACATTGCACAGACCGTCAACTTTTACCTCAAACGAACCTCTGTGTCTCTGCGGTGAATCCACCAGAGCCTCGGGAAGCACGATTGTAGCAATGGTAAATGGGAAACCAGAATGACCTGCATCACATCCATACGTGCAGCAGGTTCCGGTACGCCAGAGCGGTTTGCATAGGGCTGTGATCTTACTCGGCTGCCGTCAGCTGTGATAACATTCAGCACAAATCAGGGGTTCCTATGGCCCGCAACAGAAGTACGGCATTCGGGTCAAACGGCTCGACCATCCAGCTCCGGTATTCAAATCCTGCGGCGGGACATTTTGCTAAGCAGCCCGTCCAAGTCAGTGTGCGCGCTCCCAAGACCCTGCTGGTTCTGCTTTCAGTGTGCGTTGTCGCCTGCTGGATGATGCTGCCTGCCTGGGCGCAGACCGATGACGTGCACATCACACCGCGCGAGACGAAGAAGGCAGACGCAACTCCCCCTCCGAATATTCCCGGCGGCTCGGTCGACCCCACGCTGCGCACCCATACCAAGCCGCTGAAGAAAGATGTCGACCTGGTGCTGGTTCCGGTGACGATTACGGATCCGATGAACCGCCTGGTCACGGGGCTGGAGAAAGAGAATTTCCAGCTGACCGACAATGGCCAGCAGCAGATCATCCGGCACTTCTCGAGCGAAGACGCGCCGATTTCGCTGGGGGTGATCTTCGACGTGAGCGGCTCGATGGCCGACAAGATCGACAAATCGCGACAGGCGGTAGTGGAATTCTTCCGCACTGCCAACCCGCAGGACGAGTTCTTCCTGATCACCTTCTCCGAGAAGCCGGAAGTCCTGGTCGACTTCACCTCATCCGTCGAGGACATCCAGAGCAAGTTGGTTTATGCCGTTCCAAAGGGACGCACGGCTCTGCTGGACGCCATTTACCTTGGCATGAACCGCATGCGGAAGGCGAAATACGAGCGCAAAGCCCTGCTGATCATCTCCGATGGCGGTGATAACCACAGCCGCTACACGGAAGGCGAGATCAAATCGATGGTGCGCGAGGCGGATGTCCAAATCTACGGCATTGGATTGTTTGACCGTGATGCCAAGACGCCGGAGGAGCGGGAAGGCCCGGCGCTGCTCGACGAAGTCACCGAAGTTACTGGTGGGCGGACATTTGTGATCGCATCGCCGAACGAACTGGCGGACGTGGCTACCAAAATTGGAATCGAGCTGCGCAACCAATATGTCCTCGGATACCGTCCAACCAATCCAGCGCGCGATGGCAAATGGCGGAAGATCAAAGTCCGGCTCAATCCGCCGAAAGGCTTGCCACCGCTGCATGTTTACGCCAAAACTGGATACTATGCACCCACGGAATAACTGTTCTCCTGTTCTGTTTGTCCTGATTTTCCTGATGGGGACGTGGCTGGCTGCCCAGACGCCCCCTCCTGCCAGCCAGCAAAATACTGGCGCAGCTGCGGCGCAGCAGCAGTCCGGAGCGCCCCGTGCCCAGCAAGGGGCACAACCGCAGGAACCGGCGCCCGCTCCCGCCCCGAACCAGCCGGGAGATACCGTCCAGGTGCCGACGCCGCAAGGGGAGGCGCCCGCAGCGCAGCACGATGACGTCTACATCTTCAAGAAAGAAGTCGATGAAGTCACGCTGCACGCTACGGTAGTCGATGACCATTTCCGGCCCATCACCACGCTGGCGAAGGGCGATTTCACGGTCTTCGAAGACGGCAAGCCGCAGAAGATCACGTCCTTCCGCAACGAGGATATTCCGGTGGCGCTGGGCATCGTGATCGATAACTCCGGCTCGATGCGCGAGAAGCGGCCGCAGGTGAACGCTGCCGCGATCAACCTGGTGCGCTCCAGTAATCCCCAGGACAAGGTCTTCGTGGTGAATTTTAACGAGGAATACTTCCTCGATCAGGACTACACCGGGAGCATCCCGAAGCTGAAGGACGCGCTGGAGCGGATCGAGTCGCGCGGGGGCACGGCGCTGTATGACGCCGTGGTTGCGTCAGCTGATCACCTGAAGAAGAGCGGCGAGCTGGAGAAGAAAGTTCTGCTGGTCGTGACCGACGGCGAGGATAACGCCAGCCGCGAGTCGCTCGAACAGGCATTGCGACGGTTGCAGGAGCAGAACGGTCCCACGATTTATACCATCGGATTGCTGAGCGAGGAGCACGGAAAGCGCGCTCGGCGGGCACTTCGCGAGATGGCCGAGGACACCGGCGGCGTAGCGTTCTTCCCCAACAACCTGGGTGAGGTGGAGGCGATCACGCAGCAGATCGCGCATGACATTCGCAATCAGTACACCATCCAGTACAAGCCTTCGACCCCGCAGAGCGCCGGCGGCTATCGCACGGTGAAGGTCCTGGCAAAAGCTCCCGGGTACAAGAACCTGCAAGTGCGCACGCGCAGCGGTTATTACGCCGGCCAGCAGCGGGCGTCAGCGCAGCCCGGCGGCGGACAGTAAATTCTTGTGGCGCCGGTCTATTAGCCGGCGCCGCGTCTTCCCCTTCCTGTGCGCATCCAAAGCCCTTGCTGATATGCAACGCCTGGCCGAGTTGTGCGAGCGCATAGGGGCTACGACCAAGAAGACCGAAAAGGTCAACCTGGTGGCCGAATACTTTCGCACGCGCGAAGTGGCAGACGCGGCCATCTCCGCCGTATTCCTCTCCGGACGCGCATTTCCCGCCTTCGACGAACGCACGCTGCAGATTGGCGGATCGCTCTTGTGGAGACTGGTTGGCGAGATTGCCGGCGCGCGCGATGCGGCGCTGACGGCGGCTTATCGCAAGCGCGGCGATCTGGGCGCAGCGGCTTACGACATACTTCAAGGCAAAGCGCCCGCGCAGTCTACCGTCACCTTACACGACCTCCGCAACAGCTTCGACCAGATCGCCGAGACTCGCACCACGACCGCCAAGGCCGGTCTTTTGAAGTCACTACTGGAGCGCGCGACTGCGCTTGAGGCCAAGTACATCCTGAAGGTCATCACCGGCGAGCTGCGCATCGGGTCGAAGGAAAGCCTGGTGGAAGAGGCCGTCGCCAAAGCCTATGAAGAGCCGCTCGCGCGCGTGCAGCGGGCGAACATGCTGCTGGGCGACATCGGCGCGACCTTGCTGCTTGCGGCAGAACACCGGCTGGACGAGGCGCGCATGCGCCTGTTCCATCCCATCGGCTTCATGCTGGCCAGTCCGGCGGCGGATGTAGAGGAAGCGTTTCAATATTTCGAGCACGCGCAGGTGGAAGACAAGTACGACGGCATCCGGGCCCAGGCGCATTGCGGGAATGGGCAGGTGCGGCTGTTCTCGCGGACGCTGGATGAGGTGACGTCGTCCTTTCCCGAGCTGGTTGGGCTGTTGAGCGAGGTGGCGGGCGAAGTGATTCTGGATGGCGAGGTCGTCGCGTGGAAGCAAAACGAAGATGGCGGGCACGCGATGCCTTTCGGCGAGATTCAGAAGCGCCTGGGGCGCAAGCAGGTCAGCCAGAAGATGATCGAAACGGTTCCGGTCGCCTATGTCGTCTTCGATGTGATCTATGCCGAAGGCGAGCTGACGCTGGACAAGCCGCTCTCCCAACGCGCGCAGGTGCTCGATGGCGTATTCGCAGGGGCCAGTCGTGTGGCGCCGCGTCCCATCAGGAACGCGCAGGGAAATCTGCTGTTCGAGGCGGAGATTGAAGAAGAGGCGGCGGCGTCGGGCTGGGTCATGCGCGCCCCAACCACACGCGCAGACTCGCCGGAGCAGCTCGAGCAGTACTTCACCGAGGCCATGGCGCGCGGCAATGAAGGCCTGATGATCAAGGACCTGGAATCGCCCTATATGCCCGGACGGCGAGGCCGCTGGTGGCTGAAGCTGAAACGCGAGCTGGCAACGCTTGACGTAGTCGTCACCGCGGCGGAGTTCGGGCACGGCAAGCGCATTCACGTGCTCAGCGACTACACCTTCGCCGTGCGCAAAGGCGAAGAACTGGTCAACATCGGCAAGGCATATTCAGGGCTGACCGACAAGGAAATTGCCGAGCTGACCGAATGGTTCCTGGCCCACACCACGGCCGATCACGGGCATGTACGCGAAGTGGAGCCGGAGGTCGTGCTGGAGGTAGCCTTCAATGCCATCATGCGCTCCGAACGGCACGACAGCGGATATGCGTTGCGCTTTCCGAGAATCGTACGCGTGCGCGGTGACAAGCTGCCCAAAGAGATCGATACGGTGGAAGAGGTCGAGCGGATCTACAAGCAACAGCATGGACGATAAGGTCCGGTTCAAGAGCAACCGCGCCAACTATCAATGTGAGACACCACCAATTCCCGGACTTCATTGACTTGCCAAGTTCGTCCCCGTAAGATTCGCGGCGATGATCGGGCAAACCATCTCTCACTACCGCATCCTGGATCTCCGAGTAGTCCTGTTGCTGAGGTCGGCTTCGGTCATTCGGTGAGATTCTGCCGGATTCCTTACGATAAGGGATTTTTCGCTAGTGATGACTGGCGGTAGCAGCGTCTGCCCCAGGCTTTTGTCCCCGGATGTGAAGCATCCATTTGCTGACCAGCATCACCCACAGCGGAAACGCCAATGCCAGCCAAGGTTTCGTGCCGGCACTCAACAATAGAACCAGCGCCAGCATGTAACCCAGAATCGCTACCCAGCGCGGTGTAATCCGCGTTTGCATCAAGATCGTGGACGTAGACATCATGAACACGCCGGCCATTCTCGTAGCGTAAACTGCCGTGATGCCAAAAACTTCTTGCCGCGCCAACTCGTAAGAGCTGGAAGTAATCAGCGTGTGTGATCCGGTCGCCAAGAGCGTCAGCACCGCATGCGCCATCGCACCGCTCAGAAACATCATGGCGACATACAGCACACCACTACCCAGGAAGATCGTGGCGAAGAAATGGTCTTCAAGGTTCCCCAGGCGATCGCGAATGACTCCCATGAACCACAGGAATGCGATGCCCGCGAACGGACGCAGGTTCAAGGCAATCGCAAGTTCTCTGGAATGCTGAGTGACTACGGCACGTTGTGCCTCCAACGCAGAAGGCACGTAGAGCCAGATCATTACCTCGCTGGTAATTAACAACAGTGCGAAGACAATGCCAGCGATTCCCGCCGCCCGCGGGGTTCGGATGTCTTGCCCAATCAGTCCCAATTCCGTTGGCATCTCGCGTTCAACTCTCCACGATGGGAGATTACTGTTGTGAACCGGCGATTACATAAATTACGAGCTTAGACTGCGATGTCCAACGCCCTAACCGCAACGCTCAGCCCATTTGCGCTACAGGTTCGCGTAGGAAAAGGTGGTAGAGATCCGCAATCCAGTGTATATTTTCTGCCGCCAAATCAGCGGCAAACAGCGCCATGACCAATCCTGAAGCACCAGAGGGAGTGCCATAAGTATGACTCTACGCGCCACTCGAATCAAAACATCTCGTCTTGCCATTCCGGCCCTGCTTTTCTTATTGCTACTGGCTGTCGTTTCTGCGCAAGGTCAAAACCAGATCACCAGCTGTGGAAGCTTCATCACGGCATCCGGCCAGTATGTGCTGGCGAACGATCTACTCAATTGCTCCGGCGATGGGATCATTATTGGCGGCAATGCCAAAGGCGTCGTGTTGAATCTCGCCGGTCACCAGATTACCGGATCGAATACTGCGCAGCGGGCCGGCATCAAGATACAGTCGGGCGCGAACGCTCGCATCGTGGGACCGGGAGTCATCGCTAACTACACAGCCGGTTACGGTGTCCTGCTCGTATCGGGGAGAGTGGAAGTTACAGGTGTGACCGCCAACGGCAACGACGTGGGCTTCTCTTTCAACAGTGGGAGAGCAATCGTGCACGGCAACGTTGCCACCAATAATGTCGATGGGTTCTACATGGTGGCTACCGGCGAGCTTACCGACAATCTAGCAAGTGGGAACAGTCAGGACGGAATTTTTACGGGCTCCAGGGAACGGGCTCAATTCCTGCACAACACCGCCGTGTTCAATGGACGATACGGCATCGCGGCCGACCGCGACTCCAGTAACAAAGACATTATTTCCAATACGGCGTTGAACAATACCGGCTACGATTTGTTCGACGGCAACAGTACGTGTCAGAACCGATGGCTCGACAATACCTTCGGCACCTCGAACGGGCCCTGCATCCACTGACGCCGGCAAGCGAGTCTGGCTCCCGCTGCAAGCGGCCTGGAGCTTAACGGCCCCGGCCGCTTGCCTTCATGGCTTCAGCCTATTGCCGTATGAAGCCGTGGCTCACGCCATTGGCGTCCGCGTAATATCCCGTGACCTGTCCCGCGGTATTGATTGAGGTGGGAAACATCGTCAGGTTTCCCGTGCTCGGAGCGTTGAAGGTCGCGATGCTGCCCGTACTCTGGCGCACGAAGCCGTGGCTCACACCAACCGCATCCACGTAAAACCCGGTGATGTCGCCGCCCTGGTTGATGGCCGAGGGATGCGTGCCCTGGTCCGCGCCCGTTCCGGCGTCGCTCACGTCAAAGATGGCAACCGCGCCATCGGTGGTACGCACGAAGCCGTGCAGCACATTGTTGCTGTCGACGGTGAATCCGGAAATCGTTCCCATCTGGTTGATGGCATTAGCGAATGTACCCTGCTGCGACCCGCCGCCTGCACCCGGAGCGTCGAAGGTAGTGATGGTTCCGCTCGCCGCTCGCAGGAAGCTGTGCGCCACATTGCTCGAATCGACGTAGTATCCCGCAACCGTTCCCGCCCGGTTGATGCTCTGCGGCAAAGTGCCCTGCCGGCTCCCTGTGCCTGCGCCAGGCGCGTCGAAGGTGGCGTAGGTGTCGGTCGCAAAGCGCACGAAGCCGTGATACACGTCGTTGGAGTCACGGTAAGGTCCGGTGATTGTGTCCATGAGGTTCACGCTCATGGGGAAGGTGCCCTGTAAGGAGTCTGTCCCCGCGCCCGGCGCGTCGAAGGTGAACAGGCTGCCGTTGCGCGCAAAGTACACGAAGCCGTGCGAGGCGGACACACTATCGGTGAAGGATCCGGTCACGGTGCGCAGCTGGTTCATGCCAAACGCACTGGTTCCGTTGCCGGCATCGATTGTGTGGATGTTGTCGCGACCATAGCGGAGGAAGCCGTGCGTGTGGTAAGAGCCGTCAATGTAATATCCCGCGATCATCCCATCCTGGTTGATGGCTTGAGCAAACGTTCCCTGCGTCGGACTCGTGCCCGATCCCGGAATGTCGAAGGTCGTGATTCGGTGTTGCGCCGCCGCCGGCACCGCGGTAACTGCCAGCGCGATGAGCAAAGCCATAGACAAAGTGACGCTTCTGGATCTCATTTCTTCTCCTCTGTTTCCTTATTGATCTGCGCCCGAAGGAGGGCGCGTCACCCTACAGCGGAATGAGGTACAGCAGTTGGGGGAGTGTGCGGAATCTTAAGCTGGCGATCCGGAAGTGTCAACGAAATGTGTGGCCCGCGGACAAGCCAACTCTTGAACAAGAACTCACGGGCCAGCCTGGAAAATAGCTTTTTAGAGATAGTTATTGTGAGCCGGTGTCAGGGCAACCTGCCCGGTTGATGGAGCAACCCAGCAACGTCCCAAGGCTGACTCATTCGAGGACATTTACCTCAAAATCTTTTGTCTCGTGCGTATTGCCCTGTACGGCGTCGATGGCCAGGTTCCATTGGCCGGACATATCCATGTCCTTCACCCAGGCGCCGTAATCGCCATTGCCCTTCACTCCGAACTTCAGGGCAGTTTTTTCCATCTCCATGGACCTCATGGTGAGCGTGCCGTTTACCTTGGCATTGGTGACTGCATGGCCGAGCGCGTCGTCAATGTGCACGATGAAGGTGATCGGTTTCGTCATGCGGGGGTGATCAGGCCTGATGTTCAGTTGCAGCTTCCACGGAGTTGTTTTTGGGGGTGGAGCGTGCCTTCTGCAACCGGCCGGTGACAGCAGCAGGAAGCAGAGGGCAACAAAGCTGAGTATCCGGCGGCATTGCGGATGGCGGATGATTTGCATGCTCAATGTGAATGCTCCGAGCTGTGTTCGTGCTGATGGCTCGGGCTGACGGGAATGACGCAGCCGTCGCTGACCTCGCACACGTTCAACTCGAACTGGATGGTGGTGTGATGGATCTGGAAGCGCTCGCCTAAAACCGTGCGAATCGCCGCGAGAATACCGGCGCTCTCCGACGCCGGGATATCGACGATTCCCACATGACAGGAGAGCGAGTGCGTGTCGCTGCCGATACTCCAGACGTGCAGGTCGTGAACCGAGCAAACGCCGGGAATTGTGCAGATCGCCTCTTCAATGCGCGCCAGGTCCATGCCGCTGGGTGTGCCTTCGAGCAGGATGTTGAGGCTCTCGCGGATGATGCCGATTGAGGACCACAGGATCATCACGCCGATACCCACGGACAGCGCGGGGTCAATCCAGAGCTGTCCCGTGATTGCAATTGCCACACCGCCGGCGATTACCGCCGCAGTCGAGAGAGTGTCGCCGATCTCGTGCAGGAGGGCGCTGCGCAAGTTGATGTCGCGATGGCCGCGCATGAGCAGCAGCGCGATAGCGCCGTTCATCACAACACCCGCCGCCGCAACCCAGATCATGAGATTGGCGTGCACCGCGACCGGCGATTGCAGCCGCTTGAAAGCTTCGTACAGGATGTAGAACGAAACCAGAACCAGGGTGAGTCCGTTGATGAATGCGACCAGGACGCCGGCGCGGTTATAGCCGAAGGTTTTGCGCGCGCTCGGCGGGCGGCCTTGCAGAAATACGGCGCCCCACGACATCAGCAGGGCAACAAAGTCGGTGAGGTTGTGTCCCGCCTCGGAGAGCAGGGCAAGGCTATGCGCCCGCAGTCCGGCGATGACCAGCAGCACGATGTAAGCCAGCGTTACTGCGAGAGAGATTCGCAGCACGCGCGAGGTCTTCGCACTGTGCATGTCGCCGGCGTGAACGTGCATGGTTTCAGTCTAAAAGGGCCGCGGGAGACGTTCAACCCACCTGCGCCAATGTTACAATCTCGCGGAAGTCAGCAACTGGCAATTAGCAGCTAGCTTGTGGCGGCTCGGGTTTGGCGGCAGGACCGCGGATTATTGGCTAATTGCTAATTGCTAATTGCTGACCACATCCCTGAGGATTGCTCTATGAGCGCCGCCGCCCCTGCTGCCCCAATCGAAGAAAAACCGCTCTCGGAAGTGGAGCGCGTCATCGATACGTTTGTCGCCCCCTCCAAGACATTTACGGATCTACGTCGCAGCGCGAATTGGCTGGTTCCGTTCATTCTCCTGGTCGTGTTCGGAGTTGCGCTTGTAGTGGTGGTTGACAAGAAACTGGGCATGGAGAAGGTAGTGGAGAATGGTCTTGCCCTGCAACCGAAGGCAGCCGCCAAACTGGACCAGTTATCTCCTGAGCAGCGCGCCAGCCAGATGGAAACGATCATCAAGTTCAACCGCGTGGTCTCCTATGCGTTTCCCGTGATCTTGCTGGTTCTGCTGGTTATTTTTGCCGCGGTGCTGCTGGGCACATTTAATTTCGGCCTGGGAACCGAGCTCAAATTCAACCAGTCGCTGGCGATCTGCGTCTATGCGTCCCTGCCTGGAATTGTCAAGGGCGTGATTGCGATGCTGATCGTCGGGGCGGGCGCTGGCGAAAACTTTACCTTCCAGAATCCCGTCGCCAGCAATCTCAGCGGACTTGTCGATCCAAGCTCGCACTTCCTGTACGGACTGGCGGCGAATGTTGACGTCTTTAATGATTTGGACGCTGATCCTGGCGGGCATCGGCTACTCCTGCCTGACCAAGGTGAAGCGCGGCACATGTATGGCTGTGGTTTTCGGCTGGTGGGTTATCTGGGCCCTGGGGACATCCGGAGTGGGCGCGGCTTTCTCTTGAGATATAGACGCGGCTCAGCGATTTAGCATCAGAGTAGCTCGGAGGATTTAGGCGTCAACCGGCCCGCAAGGGGCCCAAATGGGGAAGTACTATGGGGCATCAAAGCCTGATGGTCTGGCGAAAGTTCTGAACTGATATATACTTCGATTGTTCTGAGTTTTGTAGTACTTCCACCTCTAAGGTGGATCGGGGACCGCTCCTCTTTTCATATTCCCCGAGAAGTGATTCATATAGGTGGATCGAGTCGAGGCCGCTTGTCGTGTCTAAGGGAACAGGACTGAGTCGCCGGCATGATCCGGGCTCCGCGATGGCCGCTGGTTGCGGTTGTCACGGATCGTAATTTCATAACCCCGGCGAATACTAATCCGACCGCAGACCCCCAGGGCTGGCCATGGGAGGTGTGGTGTGGACCTTGTACTCATACGTGTCTTATTCGTACTGATTACTGCGCTGTCCTGCTATGAACTTCAGCCGCTGGGCTTAGGACGGCTGCCGGCCGCCGGGGTCGGCGCGGTGATCGGCGTCGCCGTTGTGCTGTTCGAAGTCCGCTTGCGCAGTGTCAGCCTCAAACGACTGATCGGCGCGGTGATCGGCAGCATACTCGGCATCATCGGCGCTTATCTCTTCAGCCTTGTCATCCGCAACAGCATCAGGCCCGGCCCCACACAGAGCTTCCTGCAATTGTTCGTCATGCTGCTGATGGCATATGTCGGTCTGGTCGTGGGCGCCGGCAAGGGTGACCTGCTGAATCTTGCTGCGCTGGGCGGGATCTTCGGCGGGGAGAAGCAGGGGAAACGCACGTACAAGATCCTCGACACCAGCGTCATCATCGACGGCCGCATTGCTGATATTGCGGAGACCGGCTTTCTCGACGGCATCATCGTGATCCCGCAGTTCGTGCTGCGCGAGTTGCAGCTGGTGGCCGACTCCGCCGATTCCATGAAGCGCAACCGCGGGCGGCGCGGGCTGGATATTTTGCAGCGCATCCAGAAGATCGCGACCCTCACCGTGCAGATTGTGGAGGACGATTTCCCGGCGGTGCGCGAAGTCGACCTGAAGCTGATTGAGCTGGCGAAGATGTACGAGGGCAAGATCGTCACCAACGACTTCAACTTGAACAAGGTGGCGCAGCTGCAGGGCGTTGAGGTGCTGAATATCAATGAGCTGGCGAACTCGCTGAAGCCCATCGTGCTTCCCGGCGAAATCATGAAGGTCTTCATCCTGAAGGAAGGCAAGGAGTACAACCAGGGTGTCGCTTATCTCGATGACGGGACGATGGTGGTGTGCGATAACGCGCGCAAGATGATCGGCAAGAACATCGACATTTCGGTCACGTCGGTGCTGCAAACGACCGCGGGCAAGATGATCTTCGGCAAGTTCGACGAGCGCGGGATGAATGCGTCGCGGGCGGTGGAGACGCGACCGGTTGAGGCGAGGCCGGACGTTCGCAAGTCAGGCCCAACTCCCGCGGCTGTCATACCGGAGCCGGCCAAGCCGGAGTAGCGCGAGAAATGCGCCGATATCACCACCTCGGGATTCCGACGAGTGATCCAAGATCGGGTGAACGCTATCTGGAACAGTTCAAGATGTATGTATCGGGATTTGAGACGAGCCTCTATGGTATCGAGTGGATGCGATTTGAGCCTGGCTCTTCGATCCCGGAACTCGTGCGCAGAGTGCCACATGTGGCATTCGAAGTGGACAATCTGGAAGCCGAGCTTGAGGGCAAAGACATCCTGATCGCTCCCAACAGCCCTTCACCTGGAGTGCGCGTTGCGTTCATCGTGGAGGACGGGGCGCCCATCGAATTCCTGCAGTTTGACCCGAAGCCTGAGCCCGGATAAGAGCTAAGTAAGTCTTGGCCACTGCGCTCTGCCCGCCGCGTGCTCACCAATTTGTCTCGAACCACCCCTGCCATTTATACTCGCCTCCCCAACATGAAAGTTGTCGTCATCATTCCCGCTGCTGGACTGGGAACGCGCATGGCCGCAGTTTCCGGCGGTCCCAAAAGCAAGACCAAACAGTTCTTTGAGCTGCAAGGCACGCCGATCCTGGTGCACACGCTGCGCAAGTTTGCGCAGTGCAAGGCGGTGAGCGACATCATCGTTGCCCTTCGCAAGAACGAAACCGCCGGCTTTCAAAAGCAAATCGAAAATGAAAAGTTCAAGAGCCGCCTGCGCGTCGTCGAAGGCGGCGAGCATCGGCAGAACTCCGTTGCGAATGCGCTGGCCGCGATCAAGGCGGCCGACGATGACATCGTCCTGGTGCACGACGCGGTGCGGCCCTTTGTCGATCAGGAAACGATCGTCAACGTGATCGAAGCGGTGAAGAAGTATGACGCGGCGATTGCCGGCGTGCCTGCAATCGACACTGTCAAGCAAGTCGACCGCACCGCCGATGGAGCGGTGGTGATCGCGACTGTACCGCGCGAGAGGATGGTGCTGGCGCAGACCCCGCAGGGCTTTCGCTTCGGAGTGCTGAAGAAGGCGTTCGATGAGGCCATGGCCGACGGCTTCATGGGAACCGACGAGGCGTCATTGATCGAGCGGGCGGGTGGTGCGGTACACGTGGTGATGGGCTCGCCGCGGAATATGAAGATCACCACGCCGGCGGATCTTGAGTTGGCTGAGTTTTTTCTGTCGCTGGAGAATCGCGATGCGAGCCTGAGCGGGTGAAAGAAGCAATCAGCAACTAGCTTGGAAGCGCCGCGGCGGGTGATAGAGTCGCAAAGTTAGGATTGAAGGTCGCGAATTAGCAGATTGTCATCACGAGCGTAGCGAGGGATCTGCTTCTTTGCCGCTCGGAAGGACAGCAGATTCCTCGCTTCGCTCGTAATGACAATCTTTTAACCCCATAGCGCCATGTCCACTTCACCCATCCTCCGCATTCCGCGCATCGGCTATGGCTGGGACTCGCATGAGTTCAAAGCCGGGGTGCCGCTGAAGATTGGCGGTGTCACGCTGTCGCATCACAGCGGACTCGCCGGCCACTCCGATGGCGATGTGCTGCTTCACGCGCTGACCGACGCGCTGCTGGGCGCGATCGCAGCCGGCGATATTGGGACGCACTTTCCGCCGAGCGATCCCAAGTGGAAGGGCGCCGACTCCGCGCTGTTCGTGCGCGAGGCGCTGCGCCTGGTCGACGAAGCGGGCTACCAGGTTGGGAACGTCGATAGTACGCTGATTCTGGCCGCCCCCAAGATCGGCCCGCATGCAGCGGCAATTCAAAAGAATGTCGCGGACTTGCTCGGTATCGAGCCGTCGCGCGTCGGCATCAAGGCGAAGACTCCCGAAGGCATGGGAACCGACAACGCCGCCATCGCGCATGTCGCGGTGCTGCTGTACGAGATCAGCTGGCCATAGTTTTCCAAAGCTTGCATCTTCAGTACAGTTTGTCATCCGAACCGACCTCGGTCGGCGAGGGCTCTGCTGTTTGCCGGAGGCCGAAGAAAAGCAGATCCCTCGCTTCTTTCGTGATGACAATTCACAAGCGGAAGGGGCCATTCGCGCTCCGGTGCTTGCTGGCTTCTCACCGCGTAAAATAATCTTTGCCCTCGAGGCAGCTCAATCATGTCTACACCAACCCCGAAAGAGGCAGCGGCTGCGACATCGACGGAGACCTCAGTCCGGCCGTCGAATTTTGTCCGCGACATCGTCCTCGACGACCTGAAGACGAACAAGTACAACGGGCGCGTGCACACGCGCTTTCCACCTGAGCCCAACGGATATCTCCACATCGGTCATGCGAAGTCGATCTGCCTGAACTTCGGGCTGGCGGCGGAGTTCGGCGGCCAGACCAACCTGCGCTTTGACGACACCAATCCCGAAAAGGAAGAGCAGGAGTATGTCGACTCCATCATCGAAGACGCGCGCTGGCTGGGCGCCGACTGGGGCGACCGCATGTTCTACGCCTCGGACTACTTCGACCAGCTTCACGCCTGGGCAGTGCAGCTGATCAAGGCGGGCAAGGCTTATGTCGACGATTTGACGGCTGAGCAGGTGCGCGAGTATCGCGGCTCGCTCACCGAGCCAGGCAAGGAGAGTCCGTATCGCAATCGTTCGGTCGAGGAAAATCTCGATCTCTTCGAGCTCATGAGGAAGGGCGAATTTCCCGATGGCTCGCGCACGCTGCGGGCGAAGGTCGACATGGCGTCGCCCAACCTGAACATGCGCGATCCGGTGATGTATCGCATCCTGCACGCGGAGCATCACCGCACCGGCGACAAGTGGTGCATCTACCCGATGTACGACTTCGCGCACGGCCAGTCTGATTCGATCGAGCAGATCACACATTCCGTCTGCACGCTGGAGTTCGAGGACCATCGGCCGCTCTACAACTGGTTCATCCGGCAGCTCGGGATTTTTCCCTCGCAGCAGATCGAGTTTGACCGTCTGAACCTGACCTATACGCTGCTGAGCAAGCGCAAGCTGCTGCAACTGGTGCAGGAAGGACGGGTGCGCGGCTGGGACGATCCGCGCATGCCGACGATCTCCGGCATTCGCCGTCGCGGCTACACGCCGGACGCAATTCGCAATTTCTGCGGCGCAATTGGCGTCTCGAAGACGAACGGCATCATCGATCTGGCGATGCTGGAGCATTTCGTTCGCGAAGACCTGAACAAGCGCGCCCTGCGGGCCATGGCCGTGCTACGGCCGCTGAAGGTTGTCATCGACAACTATCCCGAGGGCAAGGTCGAAGAGCTCGAAGCGGTGAACAATCCCGAGGACGCGAGCGCAGGTACACGAAAGGTCCCGTTCTCGCGTGTGCTGTACATCGAGCAGGACGACTTCCGCGAGGAGCCGCCGAAGAAGTTCTTCCGCTTGTTCCCCGGGCAGGAGGTGCGGCTGCGCGGAGGATACTTCATCACGTGCACTGGCGTGAAGAAGGACGACCGTGGCGAAGTGGTCGAAGTGCACTGCACGTACGATCCGGAGACGCGCAGCGGAAACGCGCCCGATGGTCGAAAGCCGAAGGCGACGATTCATTGGGTGTCGGCGGAGCATGCCATCGACGCCGAGGTGCGGCTGTACGAGAATCTGTTCTCGAAGGAAGATCCCAGCGAAGTTTCCGAAGGGCAGGAGTTCACTGCGAACCTGAATCCGAATTCGCTGGAGGTGATCGCGCATGCCAAGCTGGAGCCGTCGCTAGCTTCGGCGAAAGCCGGCGACCGGTATCAATTCGAGCGTCTGGGATACTTCTGCGTGGATTTCGATTCGAAGCCGGGAGCGCTGGTCTTCAACCGTACCGTGCCGCTGCGGGATACCTGGGCGAAGATTGAGAAGCGGGAGAAGGCAACCCCGTAACCATTAACTGTGTCATCCCGACCGAGGGCTTCAGCCCGAGTTGAGGGACCTGCTGTTCGTCCGGGCGCAAGGCTGCCGCGGCTGACGCGGCGCGGCCTTATCTGACACTCTGACCTGGCGCTTACGCGCCGGGCTAACATCATCCCGCCGCTGCGCGGCTAGAGCACTGCTAAACCAAGAATGAATGCCATTTCACAGAACTCTCCTCCTGTCCGTTTGCGCTTTGCACCGTCCCCCACCGGCTATCTTCACGTCGGAGGGGCGCGGACCGCGCTGTTCAACTGGCTCTTCGCGCGGCATCATGGCGGTACGCTCGTGCTGCGGATCGAAGACACCGATCTGGAGCGCTCCACGCCGGAGATGGTGGAAGGCATTCTCGTCGGATTGCGCTGGTTGGGCATCGATTGGGACGAAGGGCCGTTCCATCAGACCGATCGCATGGCGCTGTATCGCGCGGCGGCCGGACGTCTGCTCAACGGCGGTCATGCCTACTATTGCTTCTGCACGAAGGAGCAGCTTGAGCAGCAGCGCGCGCAGGGGGTGGCCGAAGGGCGCGTGACGCGCGATGCCTGCCGCAGCCTGGGGCGTGAAGAGGCGGCTCGGCGGATCGAAGCGGGTGAGGGCGCGGCGATTCGGTTCGCGGTTCCGGAGACAGGCAGTACCGCGTTCGATGATGCGGTGTTTGGCCGAGTCGAGTTCGGTAATTCTGAGATCGAAGATTTCGTGCTGCTGCGATCGGATGGTGTGCCGACGTATCACCTGAGCGTCGTGGTTGACGATCTCGATATGGGAATCAGCCACGTTCTGCGCGGCGCAGATCATCTATCGAACACGCCTAAGCAGATGATGATCTACGAGGCGCTCGGGCAACCGCTGCCGGTGTTTGCGCATGTGCCGCTGATTCTTGGGCCGGACAAGTCGCGACTCAGCAAGCGCCATGGCGCGACCAGCGTGATTGCGTACAAGGAAGAAGGAATTGTTCCCGAGGCATTTCGAAATTTCCTCGCGCTGCTCGGTTGGACACCGCCGGACTCGTCGCGGGAAATTCTGCATGACCGCGAGCTGATCGATTTGTTCGATCTCAACGGCATTCAGAAGTCGAATGCCATCTTCGACCGCTCGAAGCTCGACTGGTTCAATACGGAGTACATTCGCGCGACGCCGGCAGCAGAGTTATTGCCGCTGGTTGAAGAAGAATGGAAGAAGGCAGATCTCATTCCCTTCCAGACGAGTCGTGAGGCGATAGAAGCGACGGTCGATTTGGTGAAGCCGCGCGCGCGGAATTTAAAGGATTTTGCGACGTTGTTTCGCGGATACTTCAGCGATGTTTTAGACGTCGATCGGACCGCTGCGGACAAGTTTTTGAAGGACGACGCGGTGCGCCAGATGCTTGTGGAACTCGGGTGGCGTTACGAGCAGGCGAGCGAGTTTTCCGAGGCCGGCACTGAGCGAGTCCTGCGCGACTTCGCGGCAGAGAAGAATGTGAAGGCCGGAGCGCTAATCAACGGCGCGCGCGTCGCGCTCACCGGGCAAGGCGTTGCGCCCAGCCTGTTCGCGGTAATGGCGAACCTGGGGCAGGAGCGCACGGTGGCGAGGCTGAAGCGGGCGAAAGAAATTTAGGCGGCACGCTGCAAGACGCGGGCCTGAAGGCCCGCTATACCGTTCACCCCTGCGCGATGCGCTCGCTCACCAGGCGGGCGGCTTTCACCGCGCTCACGACTTTTCCCGAGAAGATGTGGATCTCGCGCGGCGCGGTCTCCTGCACATAGAGGGTTCGACGGTCCTGCGCGGGATTGTTCTCGACCACGCGAATCGTAAATCGCGACCCCAAATACTTTGCCTCGGCTGAGGCCGGCACGGCGAGGATCGCGTCTTTGCGCATCGCCTCGTGGCGCGTCCAGGAGATTGGCTCGAAGCGGGGGCCGTTCAGCAGCAAGCGATACTGCTCCGGAATCGGCTCGCTGGGATCGGTGGTGGTCCAGTGGTTGGAATGCTTGGCCGAGCCCCACATCGAGCGCTCCGAGCTGCCGTAGGGATCGAAGGCCGTGAAGGGGCCGTCGACGACGACAAGTGAAATACCCCGCAACTGCGCCGGCAGTTCGATGAGAATTTTCTCCGCGACCTGGTACTTCACCGACTTGAAGAGGCCGCGCGAGGCGCCGAGGCCGTAGGTCGCCCATACAACGAAGTCGAAGTCGCCCCGCATGTCTTGTCTGAATTCGTGATGATGGAGGCGCAGGCGTAACAATTCGATCTTCTTCGTCAGCTCCTCACGCAAAATCTCCGGGTCGTAGATGTGCTCTTCTACCTCGTAGCACTTGTCGATGAAATCGAAGTTCATCCACTCGGGGCGGCAGGGGCGCAGAGGGATCTTGTGCTCGGACATCACGCGCTCGAAAATCTCCGGGGGAGTCTGCGAGCCTTCGTGCGGGATGGCGTAGTAATGCCGGCTGTTGCGCACGATGGCCGGAGCGAAACTTTCGAGAAATTCCGCGCGTGCGCCCATCGTTTCTTCGATGGTCTCGGGACTGCGCGGGTAGTGGTAGCCGGAATGAATGCGGAACTGGTTGATGCCCGAGGCCGCGTTCAGCACGCCGAGCGGATCGAAGAGGTGGACCTCGTGGCCTTGTTCGGCAAGGCGGATGGCAGTGGTTGCGCCGTAGATGCCGGCGCCGGCGATGGCGATTTTGGATTTATGAGTCATGCTGGGTTACTTTCCAAACGGCGTAGTCGCCGGATTCACCGGGACCAGGATTCCGTTACGGATGTAGTACTCGTAGCCGCGCCAGCGGATGGTCTTGCGGCCGAAGCTGGCGATCCAGATCATGAAGGCGACTAAATCCCACAACGGGATCAGCAGCATCTTCGACCAGATGCCCTTCTGCTTCATCCCGTGGATTCCGATGATCCACGTGATGACCACGCGCAGCACGATATAGGTGCCGAGGTAGCCGATGGCGACGGCGCGCGAGGGATGCACTGCCACGGCGATCAGTGCCCAGATTAATCCCCAGGTGAAGATGAGGCCCTGATGTCCGCGCCGCCGCATCAGGCGCATGACGGTCATCCAGCGAACGCGCTTGTAGAACAAATCTTTGAGTGACTGAAAATCGGCGACGGTCTGGACGACGTAGGGAAGCAGTTTGACTTCGTAACCTTGCGCCGCGACCAGGCGGCCGACGTTGAGATCGTCGGCCGGACGGTTCTCGATCGTCTCGTAGCCGCCGAAGCCGGCGATGCGCTGTTTCGTCGTCAGGATCGATTGGCCGAACATGAACTTGATGCCTTCGAGTTGCCAATCCACCAGAATGCCGGCGAAGAAATCGGAAATCATGCCGATCGACTGCAAATGCTGAACGAACGATGTCTCTTCGGTGGAGGCGTAGAGGACGGTGGCCCCACCCACCTTCGGATTGCGAAAGTTATGGGCTACAGCGCGAAGGTAGTCAGGCCCGACGCGGATGTCGCCGTCGGTGATGGCGAGCACGTCGTACTGCGCTTCGCTCACCAGGCGAACCAGGCGGCCGACTTTGTCGTTGATGCCGTTGCGTCCGGAGCCAAACAGAAGGCGAATGTTGCGCTCGGGGAAGTCGGCGACCAGCTTCTCCAGCACGGGGAGGGCGGGATCGTCGAGATCGACGCAGAAGACGATCTCGTACTCGGGATAATCCTGGCGGCAGAAGCTGGCGTAGTTTTCGTAGGCGTCTTCGTCGAGGCCGCGGATCGGCTTCAGGCAACTGATGGGCGGCGTGAAGTCGGCGTTGGGCGGGTTCTCGCGCCAGGCCACGCGGAAATAGCGTAGCGAGCTGTAAATTGCGAGCAGGTAGTAAATACCGGGAATGGCGGCGAGCAGTAGCACGATGTAAGTGAGGATGGTCAATGCTTCTGCTCTCGAAGGATTGGGATGTCCTGCTCCAACACCAGAGATGCGGCGAAACGAAGTTTGCGGGACGTTCCAGCGCCAGATTGAAAAGCGAAAGTGTAATCTAACATACGGTCGGAGGGCGGTCGAGGGGCGCACATTGAGCTGTGATCTCATTCGGTGGAGCATGCTCTTCCCATGCGCGTATGCGTAACCGGCGGTACGGGATTTCTCGGTGGATTTCTGGTGCGCGATCTGCTCGCGAAGGGCACGGATGTTGTCGTGCTGGCGAGGCGGTCGTCGCGAGCGGATGCGCTGGGAGCTGCCGGTGTTCAGATCGTTGCCGGCGATCTCGCCGATTCTAACGCTATATCCCACGCTGTCAGAGATGCGGACGTTGTTTATCATCTGGCAGCGAAGGTCGGCACAGCTAAGCACCAAGAGTACTTCGAGACGAACGTTGCCGGCACCGAGCGCGTGATGACGGCTTGTGCTGAGCAGGGTGTCGGGCAGTTCGTGTATGCGAGCTCGCTGGCGGTATATGGCCCGATCAAAGGAGGCGAGCGCATTGATGAAAGCACGCCCTTTGACGAGCACCCTGAGCTGCGCGATCCCTATGCGCAATCGAAGATCGCGGCCGACCGGCTGGTCAGCTCCTTCGCGAACAAAACGGGCTTGCCTACTGTAATTCTTCGAGAGGGAATTATCTTCGGGCCGGGTCGAGCGCTGCCCAACGGGATTTTCGCATTCCAGCTCGGCAAGACGAATATCGTGTTTGGCGAGCCGCAGAACAAATTCCCGTTGAACTATGTGGAGAATATTGTTGACGCCATGCAAGTGGCCGCTGCGTCAGGTACGGGCCTGCGCGAATACAACGTGCTAGATGACGATGAGCTGACGCTCGGGAGGTATCACGAGTTGAAGAGCGCGATCGATCATTCCAAGACAAGGTTTTCTTCTCCGTGGCCACTCTATGCCGCATCTCCGATCACCGAGGTGCTGCGGCCAATCGTTCCAATGGGCGACCTGCGGCTGTCGCGACATCAACTGGAGCGTGCGTTGCAGGACCGCTGGTATGACACGCGGCGCATTCGGGAGGCGGCGGGGTGGAAGCCGCGGGTGGCGTTGGGAGAGGCGCTCAAGCGTACGGCGGATGCCGTGCCAGGCAAAGTTGAAGGCTGACCCGGGAGGGGACTCGTCCCCTGATACAAGGATTCACGTCCGGCAGTCCCTGCCGCGACTGTGGAGTGATTAGGCAAGCCCTCCCAGGACTTCGTCCTGGGCTAAGCTGAGTCGTCCCTGGCGGGACGGAGGCGGTTGCGAATCAACAAGTTTTGTCGAACACAAGAGGATTGCAGGCACAAAACGATTGCGGAGTGAGTTTTCAACAGGCTGTGCAAGTCGTGCACCTGATACGACGCTCTGCAAAACGCAAGGTCCACGGCAGCCTCAAAAGCGTGGTGCGATGCAAGACGATTGCAGGCAGGGCCGTTTCAGGGGCCTGTAAAATTGTTTTCGGTATGGGAGCTCCGGAAATTTTTCGCGTTTCACTCGGCGATCGCGCGCTGGTGATCGCCGGGCCTGGGGACATCACGCACGAAGAGACCGATGCCATCGTGAACGCTGCCAATTCTTCGCTGCTGGGCGGGGGCGGAGTCGACGGGGCGATCCATCGTACGGGAGGGCCGGTCATACTCGAGGAATGCAAGAAGATTGTTGACCGCATTGGCCGGTTGCCTGCGGGACAGGCTGTGGCCACCAGCGGTGGCAAGCTCGCGGCCAGGCATGTGATCCACACGGTCGGGCCGTTCTGGAGTGGAGGCAATCGCGGTGAGGCAGAGACGCTGGCGAATTGCCATCGCGAGTCGGTCCGCATTGCCGATGAGTTGCAGCTTGGGTCCATTGCGTTTCCGGCGATATCGACGGGAGCGTATCGATATCCGGTCGAGGAGGCGGCCGAGGTCGCGGTGAGCAGCGCCGCCGATGCGCTGAAGGATGCAAAGCACGTGCGCCAGGTGCGATTTGTATTGTTCGATGATGAGACAGCGAGGCATTACGCCGCCTGCGCGCGGAAGCTGGCGAAGTAGCGGTTGGTATGCGCTAACGAAACGAAGTCGTGCCCCTGAACAGAGCTTGACGGCGGGCAGTCCCTGCCGGGACTGTGGAATCGTTATGGAAGCGCACCCAGGACTTTGTCCTGGGCTAAGCTGAGTCGTCCCTGGCGTGACGGGGGTGTTCGCGAATCGAAAAGTTCTTGCCCTGATGCAAAACGATTGCGGAGCAAAATTTCTTCGCGGCCTCGTGCCCTGAACAGAGCTTGACGGCCGGCGGTCCCTGCCGGGACCATCGATTGGGTATGGAAGCATACCCAGGACTTTGTCCTGGGCTAAGCTGAGTCGTCCCTGCGGGACGGGGGCGTTGGCGAATCGAAAAGTCGTGCCCGGGATACAAAGCATCCGTAGTTGATGATCGGTGACGAGTGATTGCTAAAAGTTATTCCTAACGGCTCGTTGCTAATTGCTAATTGCTAATTGCTAATTGCTAATTACTAATTACTAATTACTAATTGCTGACTTATGGCCCTTCCGCTCGCATACAACATTCGCAATCTTCGCCAGCGCTGGAAGGTGACGCTGCTGGCCATCTTCGGCATTGGGCTGGTGGTGGCAGTTTTCGTGACGCTGCTGGCGATGGAGAATGGCTTCCGCATCGCGCTGCGATCTACGGGGTCGCCGCAGAACGGCATCGTGACGCAGCGTGGGTCGCTGTCGGAGCTGACTTCGTGGATCAACATCGGCGACGCCGATGTCATCAGGGTCGACCCTCGTGTCGCCCGCGACAGTGACGGCAAGCCGATGGCTTCCTGCGAGGTGGTCGTGCTTACCACTCGGCCACGCAAGTCAGACAATCAGCCGGCGAACATCACCTTCCGCGGCGTTTCGCAGGAAGGATTCAAGGTCCGCAACAACATCAAGATTGTCGAAGGGCGGAACTTCACGCCCGGCCTGTTTGAGGCGATCGTCGGCAAGAAAATCGCCGATCGCGTGACCGGGCTGAACATCGGCGACACCTTCAGCGTGCAGAAGAAGACGTTCCAGATCGTGGGCCTGTTCACCGCCGATGGCAGCTCGTTCGAGAGCGAGATCTGGGGCGACTACGATGCGATGGCGCCGGCGATTGGCCGCAACGGAGGATGCGAATCGCTGACGCTGCGGCTGAGCAATCCTGCGACGATGGCGTCGTTCGACAAGGAGGTCCGCGCCAACCCGCGCGTGCAGCTGCAGATCGACTCCGAACCGAAGTACTACGAGAACCTCGCCGGACCAACAGGAGCAGCGCTGCTGGGTCTGGCGGCGTTCGTCGCCGTGGTAATGGGCATCGGCGCGGTTTTTGGCGCGATGAACACGATGTACGCCATCGTCTCGCAGCGCACGCGCGAGGTCGGGACACTGCGCGCGCTGGGCTTCTCGCGCTTCAGCATTCTGTTTTCGTTTGTGCTGGAGTCGATGCTGCTGGCGCTGATCGGCGGCGTGCTGGGCTGCCTGGTGGCGTTGACCATGAACGGCTACACGGCGGGCACGGGACAGACGCAGAGCTTCAGCGAAATGGCCTTTGCGTTCAAGATCACGCCGCACGTGCTGATCTTCGGCCTGATATTCGCGGTGGTGATGGGCTTCATCGGAGGACTGTTGCCGGCGTTTCGTGCGGCGAGGATGCCGATCACGAGGGCGTTAAGAGAGGCGTAAAAAGTTGTCAGTTGCCGGTTGTCAGTTCTCAGTAAGTTTCGATCGCGCACGGACTGAACGTAAACGCTACAAACCATCCCGCTTTACATCGCCGGCATCCTGAATAACAAAAGGGCGTAATGCTCGTCTCGCGTTCGCCCAAACCACTTCAGGAGGATCATCGATGCCGGAGAAGGAAACCATAGAACGCGCACAGGAAGACGCTCGCGAAGGCAAAGCGCCAAGCACGCAAGCCGGTGAGTTCGTGAGAGAAGAGATAGAACATGTTCGCGAAGGCAAGCGCGGGGCCCGCTCGCCGCAGCAGGCGATCGCGATCGGCTTGTCGAAGGCGCGGCGTGCCGGCGTGAAGTTGCCTCCGCCGAAGAAGGGAAAGACCTCTGAAGCGACGCGACGCAAGGCCGCACGCGATGTCCGCAAGGGACAGTCCTCGCGTAAGCGGAAGACATCGGCCAAGCGCTCGCGTGCGGTTCGCAGGGCGCTGAAGCGCGAAGGACATCGTTCGGCGTCGCGTAGTGCTCTGTCGAAGCAGGCACACCGCGCGGCCCGGCAGCGGAGTAGCGCATCGCGGAGCCAGGCTGCAAAGAAGGCGGCACGCACCAAAGGCGCGGCTGGTCGGAGCCGGGCTGCGCGCAAAGCTGCGCGTACTCGATCCAGAGGCGCACGATAGGCAATGCGTATTCAGCCTGAGCAATTGCACACTTGCCCTGCGGGTATAAAGGTGCGACGGGTCGCCTCAAGTTCGCGGCCACGCGGGCTCAGTAGTCTTACGGCCAAAGTTGTACTGACAAATAGTCTCACTGTGCTAGATTGAAAGACGGCACCGGAAAAGCTGTATGTAGCTTCTTTCCGGTGCTTTTTGTTTTGCGATCAAGGAACTCGACGGAGTTGCCGGAAGCAAGACAGAACGAACCGGCCCAGCGCATGTGTTCGACGTCCTCTTTGACAACCGAGTTAAATCGATGGGTGGCGAAGCTACCGTATTTGAGATCGGCGGCAAGGCATAGAAAATAAAGGAAATATGCGCGCGCCTCTGTCTCATTGCAAGTCGTTTATTTTCAATATTTTGAAATAAGATCTTTAGAATGAGACGGCAAAAAAAGGGGGGTGGGGGTACCACGGATTCTGATTTGTACATTGAGCCAGCGGCCTGGGTGAGAGACCACCGACACATTCGAAAAGAACGAATGTGTGAACAGTTGTAGGCGCGATCAACATTCAGAAACTTGAAGTTGCGTGAGAGGCTGGAGTCAGGGGCCGTGGTCGATTCCACATGTATAATTTTCTAACCGCGCGCCCGTAGCTCAGCTGGATAGAGCGAATGCCTCCGGAGCATTAGGTCGGGAGTTCGAATCTCTCCGGGCGCGCCAGTAAGTCTCATTACCTTCCGCAGATTGTGGCTCTCTCTGATTCACCCCAATTTCCTTACGTGCCCAGCTTTGTGCCCATTCCGTTTCGCCATTGCACTCGACGCAAGCCTCAGGATGTGTCGCGAGACACGAAGAAATCTATTCATGGTGCCGATCTGCTTCTGACGATACAAAGGAAGCCGGAGCTAGGAGAGCTCCGGCTTTGGGTCTACGTGAAGTGTGAGAGCTCGAAGCGCCAGTCTAGAAGAGCCTGCGCCGCAGTACGCCCGCCAAGCCGAGGATGCCAGAACCGAACAGCATGATGCTGCTGGGCTCAGGAACCGTGCCCGTGCCGCTGCCGGAGCCGCTGGAGCCGTTCACCGTGAACGCTTCCGACGGAATCGATCCAACGGAGTTCTCCGAGGCCGAAGACGGACCGGAGTTCTCGTCCCAGTAAACCGGGTCGCCGCTGGGAACGCTGGCGTTCTCCAGGTTGATCCAGTAGGTGCCGGCATTGAGTGTCGGACCGCTGAACGTGGAGCTCTCCAGGCAGACGTTGTAGCCGAAGCCGTTGCTGGTGCATGCGCTCTGGGTGAAGTTCACGACCTGATCAAACAGGCTGGTACCACCGTTCTCAGCGGTGGAGATGTTGATCTCGGCCGAGGTAAGAGTGTCGCCGGGGAACAGCCAGTCATACATGCTGAAGCCAGTG
>DATFSK010000087.1:0-7610 GCA_035262645.1 Terriglobales bacterium | reverse complement strand
GCCGCGCGCGCGCAGTTGCTCCTCGACCATGCGCAAGCGTTGCGCGAGGAGCGAATCATTGCCGTTCTTTTTGAAAAGCGAAGCGAACATTGCGGGAGAAGATCCGGCCAGTAGTTTCAGCGACGGCGCGACTCAGTCGGCAACCTGCTTGGTTTCAATCTCCGGCGTCGCTTCGGCCTCAACAACCGGCTGGACATCCGGTTTGGAAGGCGTCACACTGCGCGCTGGCGCTTTGGCGACGCGGGCGAGCTTCTCGAACTTGCCGATATGCCAGATGTCGCGCGCGTACTCCAGGACGGTGCGATCACTGGAGAGCCTGCCGATGCGGGCGACGTTCAGCACCGCCTTGCGCCACCACACGTCCTCGTCCTGGTATTCCCCGTCGATGAGCTGCTGCGTCTCGATGTAGGCGGGGAAATCGGCAATGTGGAAGTAACGGTCGCCGCGATGGACGAGTTCGTCGAAAATCCAGCGGAAGAGGCCGTGCTCATTGGGACAGAAGCGATCCGAAGCCAGGGCGTCCATGACCTCGCGAATGGCTGCATCGTTCTCGTAGCGCTCCTTCGCGTTGTAGGAGCCCTTCTGCTGCATCTCGTGGATCTCTTCCGCGCGCAGACCGAAGATGAAGATGTTATCTTCGCCGACTTCCTCGGCGATCTCGATGTTTGCCCCATCGTAAGTGCCGATGGTGAGCGCACCGTTCATGGAGAGCTTCATGTTGCCGGTGCCGGAGGCTTCCATGCCGGCCATGGAAATCTGTTCGCTCAAGTCCGCAGCGGGCATAATAAGTTGCGCGAGCGAAACGCGATAGTCGGGAAGGAATGCTACCTTCATCACCTCGCGCGCTTTTTCGTCATTGTTCACCACGTCGGCGACGCTGTGGATCAGCTTGATGATCTGCTTGGCGGCCCAGTATCCCGGAGCGGCTTTTCCCGCGAAGATGTAAGTCCGCGGCACAGAGGGTACGATCCCGTGCTCCACGATGCCGAGATAGTCGTGGATGATCCCCATGACATTCAGCACCTGCCGCTTGTACTCGTGAATGCGCTTGATCTGGACGTCAAACAGCGAGTCGGGATCGACGGCAACGCCGCTGAGATCCTGAATAGCTCCCGCCAGCTTCAGCTTGTTCTGCTTCTTGACTTCCTTGAAGGCATAGCGGAAGTCGGGATCTTCGGCGAAGGGCTCCAGGTCACGCAGCTTGCGCAGGTCGGTGATCCACTTGTTGTCGTCGAGCGTACGGCTGATGAGGTCGGTGAGGCCTTCGTTGGCCTTCATCAGCCAGCGGCGAGGCGCGACTCCGTTGGTCTTGTTGTTGAATTTCTCTGGCCATACTTTGGCGAACTCAGGCGCCAAAGAATGCACGAGCAAGTCGGAATGCAGCTTGGAGACGCCGTTGACCGAATGGCTGCCGACGATGCACAGGTGCGCCATCCGCACCTGCTTCTCGTAGCCTTCCTCGATGATCGACATCCGGCGTCGGCCCTCGTCGTCAAGGAAGGAGTACTGCTGCATCTGGCGCAGGAATTCATGATTGATGTTGAAGATGATCAGCATGTGCCGGGGCAGGACTTTTTCCAGCAACGGCACGGACCACTTCTCGAGGGCTTCGGGCAGAAGCGTGTGATTCGTATACGCCAGCGTCTGCTGTGTAATCTCCCAGGCCTGGTCCCACGGCAGCTTCTCTTCATCGAGCAGGACGCGCATCAGCTCAGCGACCGCCAGGCTGGGATGCGTGTCATTCATCTGGATGGCGACCTTCGACGGCAGCAGCTCGATTTTCTTGTGCTGCTGGCGGAAGCGCCGGAGGATGTCGCCGATGGCGCAGGCGACCAGGAAGTACTCCTGGATGAGGCGGAGCTCCTTGCCGCTCATGACCGAGTCGGAGGGATAGAGCACGCGCGTGATGTTTTCCGACTGAAGTTTCTGTTCGACGGCGCGGATGTAGTCGCCGCGGTTGAAGATCTCGATGTCGAAATCTTCCGACGCTCGCGCGGTGAACAGGCGCAGCCAGTTCACGGTCTGGCCGAGATAGCCGACGATCGGCATGTCGGCCGGAATGCCGACGACGATCTTATGGCCGGTCCAGAGCTGCTCGAGGCTGTGCTCGACCTCGCGCGGTCCGTCGACCTTGCCGTAGAGCGGAATGTTGACCGCTTCTTCCAGATGCTCAATCTCGAAGGGCGTGCCGTTCACCTTCCAGCGGTCGGGCTTCTCGCGCTGGAAGCCGTTGTAGATCTCCTGCTTGAAGAGGCCGTACTCGTAATCGATGCCGTAGCCGAAGCCGGGCATGCCGAGGGTGGCCATCGATTCCAGGAAGCACGCCGCAAGGCGACCCAGGCCGCCGTTGCCGAGGCCGGCGTCGTTCTCGCTTTCGAGGACGTCGTCGAGGCTGACACCGAAGCCGGCCAGCACCTCGCGGCACAGCTCTTCTACCCGCAGGTTCGACAGGTTATCGCCCAGGGAGCGGCCCATCAGGAATTCCATGGAGAGGTAGTAGAGCCGCTTGGAGTCTTTGTGGCGGTAGCGGGCTTCGCTTTCCAGCATGCGGTCGACGATGCGATCGCGGATGGCAAGAGACACGGGCTTGAGGTAATCGGCAGCTTTCAGCTCAGAGGTGGGCCGGACCAGGGTATAGCGGACGTGGCGCAGGATGGCTTCGCGGAGCACTTCAGCGGGCCGGACCTGCGAGAGAAATTCAGGGGATGACATAGATATGGTGGCCCAGGTCCCGAGCTAACCGCCTCGCGGGGAGCTCTTTGCCGTGCCAATTACGATCCTGGCAAGCGGGTGGAACCCTCCGCAGAGCACGCCGCCGCGACCCGACCCAATCCGGACGGGATCTCCGCCGTTGGCCCGAAAACGACTTGCTCGCTTGCTCATTTTACTGCCAACAGTCGCCGTTAGAAACACCTCAATTGCTAAAGGTGGTTCATCGCAAACTTCGGCTATGGAAGGCGAAAACTTGAGAGGCTGACCCGAGGACAACCCGCTGGCTAGGTGGTGGTGATGGTCGGGTGGTTCTTCTTCCAGTCCTTCATCTGCTTCTTCATCGCTTTGGATTGCGACTTCTGCGTTTTCTTCAGTTGCTTGTTATAACTCTTTGCCGCTCTTTGCGATTGCTTCTGAGCCTCGGTCTGAGGGACGTTGTCTTTGGCGTAGGAAAGCGTGGACCCCGACAGGGCCAGGACGAGCAGCGCAAACAAGGCACACGAAATGGTCTTTTTCACAGGATCACCATGTCGAGGGTCTGCAGGGATTGTACAACGGGAGCGGGCTGGGGAGAAGCGAATCTTCTCGCTACAATCAGCGAAGACACCGGGGCGGGAATCGCGAGCACAATGCGGGAAGTGGCTAAAGGCGTTAAGGCAGTGACGAATGGGAAAACTCGTCTCTTGGCCATGGGTTGTAGAGGCACGGGTGGGACGATGCGGGTCGTACACACGATAATCCTTTGTCTTCTCAGTGTGCTCCTGGGAGTCGCGCAGGACAGCGCGGGCGCCAAGGCCAGGCCGTCGCCGGCAGAAACCCGCCCGACTACGCTCTCGCAGGAACAAATCCGCGAATTGATCCGCCAGGCCGCCGAGAAGGACCTGGAGAATGACAAGAAGCAGCGCAACTACACCTACATCGAGCGGCAGGAGATGCATCACCTCGACGGCAAAGGTCAGGTGAAGTCGACCGAGACTGAGACCTACGACGTGATGGAGATCTACGGCGAGCAGGTGCAGAAGCTGATCGCCAAGAATGACAAGCCGCTGTCGGCCAAGGACGCGCAGAAGGAAGACGAGAAGATCCAGAAGCTGATCGACAAGCGCAAGAACGAGTCGGAGTCGGACCGCAAGAAGCGCCTGGAGAAAAAAGAGAAGGAGCGGGAGGACGAGCGGCAATTCGTCAAAGAAGTGGCCGACGCCTACAACTTCAAGTTCGTTGGCATCGAGTCGCTGAATGGGCGCGACAACTATGTCATCGACAGCGATCCCAAGCCCGGATACCAGCCGGTGCGCAAGGAGGCGAAGATCCTGCCCAAGATGCGCTTCCGGGTGTGGATCGATCGCGCGGATTCGCAGGTGGCGAAGCTGGATGTGGAGTGCATCGACACGCTTTCATTCGGACTCTTTCTGGCGCGGCTGCATAAGGGGTCGCGGGTCACGCTGGAGAACGTGCGGGTCAACGACGAAGTCTGGCTGCAGCAGCACGTGGCGGTGAAGGTGGATGCCCGGCTGGCACTGCTGAAGGAGTTCAATATCGACGTGGATGTCAGCGATCGGGACTACAAGAAATTCCGCACCGACACGAAGGTTGTTCCCATCGGAGAGCTGAAGGCCAACCCATAAAAAGGTCGCCAGTTGTGCGCGTGAATGCATAGGATTATGAGTGACATCTCAAGGCCAGAGGAACCCTAGTGCTCATTCCCGGTGAATTCGCATGCAGTCAAACTCACCTTGTTTTTCTCCGGGAGCAGTACGAGCAGAGGCGGGAGAGACAAGCGACGTGAATGCTAGAAGGGTGATTTAAATGACGCGTGAACTCGTCACGCTCGTTCTTTGTTCTACAGTTGCCTTCCTCCTTGGATACGGCTATTACGGTTGTTTTCGCAGCGGCAGCCTTACAATTAGAGGCCGCACCTGTCGCCGGGATCGGGAGCCGATCGAATACTGGTTTGGAATGGTTATAGGTGCTTTCGCGTTTCTTGTCCTAGCGTCGGTCACCGTGCTTATGGCGTTCTTGCTATTCATGGATTTATTCAGGCGCTAAAGAACATGCCGGATAGGATTTTCAAGGTGGCCCACTACCGTTCTGCCAAATCAATTGACTGCTCCTGAGGCTCGCCCTATTATCAAGCATTCATTTCTGCGCCATTGATCCATGATTGACTCGACAATCTCGCACTATCGCATCGTCGAAAAGCTCGGCGGCGGTGGGATGGGCGTGGTGTACAAGGCGGAGGACACGCGCCTGCACCGCTTTGTCGCGCTGAAGTTCCTGCCGCAGGAAGTGGCAAGCGATCCCCAATCGCTGTCGCGTTTCCAGCGCGAGGCGCAGGCCGCATCGGCCTTGAACCATCCCAAGATCTGCACCATCTACGACATCGGCGAAGAAGACGGGCGCGTCTTCATGGTGATGGAGTTCCTCGACGGCGTGACCCTGAAGCACCGCATCGCCGGGCGGCCGATGGAGACGGAGTTCCTGCTCGACGTGGCAACCGAGATTGCCGAGGCGCTGGACGCCGCGCACGGCGAAGGCATCATCCATCGCGACATCAAGCCGGCGAACATCTTCATCACGCGCCGCGGTCACGCCAAGATCCTCGACTTCGGCCTGGCGAAGGTGAGCGAGAAGGCGGACTCCGAGTCGGAGACGAAGATCGCCGACTCCGATGCGCAGCACCTGACCAGTCCGGGGACAATGCTCGGCACCGTGGCCTACATGTCGCCGGAGCAGGTGAAGGCGAAGGACCTGGATGCGCGCAGTGACCTGTTTTCCTTCGGCGCGGTGCTGTACGAGATGGCGACCGCGAAGATGCCTTTCAACGGCGCCAGCTCAGGCGAGATTTGCGGCGCCATCCTGCGCGACGAGCCTCGGCCGGCCTCGCAGCTGAATCCGGATGTCACACCGGAGCTCCAGGCGATCATTCGCAAGGCGCTGGAGAAAGACCGTAACCTGCGCTACCAGAGCGCGGCCGAGATGCGTGCCGACCTGCAACGGCTGAAGCGCGATACCGATTCCACGCGGATGCTGGCGGCACATTTGTCCAGCGGGAGCGCGAAGGTCGCCACCTCCAGCCACCGCACGTTGTGGCTGATCCTGGCGGCATGCGTCGTGGTTGCGGCCTTGATCACGGGCGGATTCTGGTATGCGCGGTCGAAAAGCGCGAGTCAGATCGATTCGCTGGCCGTGCTGCCTTTCGTCAACGAGGGCGGCGACGCCAAGACCGACTATCTCAGCGACGGCATCACCGAATCGCTGATAGACAGCCTCACGCACGTGCCCGATCTCAAGGTGAAGTCGCGCCATTCCGTCTTCCGCTACAAAGGGAAAGACATCGATGTGCAGCAAGTCGGGAAAGACCTAGGTGTGTCGGCGCTGGTGAGCGGGCGAGTGGTGCCGCGCGGCGACATGGTTGAAGTCAGCGCGGAGCTCACCAATGTCAGCGACAACACCGAAATCTGGGGGCAGCACTACAGCGGTCCGGCGGCGAACATCATCTCGCTGCAGCAGCAGATTGCGGGCGATATCGCGGGCAAGCTGCGCTCGCAGATGAGCAGCGCGGAGAAGCAGGAGGTCACCAAGCAGGGGACGAAGGATCCCGAGGCCTATGAGCTGTACCTAAAGGGGCGTTACGCCTGGAACCGGCGAACTCCGGCGGATTTTGCAAAAGCTGTCGTCTATTTCAATCAGGCCATCGCCAAAGATCCCGGCTACGCGCTGGCCTACTCGGGTCTCGCGGATGTCTATGGAGTATGGCCAGTCTATGGCGGTAATCCAACCGAAGATACCGTCAAATCGGACGCGGCGGCGAGGCGGGCGCTGGAGTTGGATCCGACGTTGGCCCATCCGCACGCCCTCCTGGGCAGCAATCTAACCGACTACGACTGGCAGTTTGCCGAGGGCGAGAGGGAATATAAAAAGGGACTCGAACTTGATCCGAATGACGCTACGGCACACCAGTGGTATGCCGAGGATCTCGCCCTGATTGGTGGCCGGGACCAGGAGGCGCTGGCCGAAGCGATGCGGGCCAGCCAACTCGATCCTCTTTCGCCCATCGTCCAGACCGCCTTGTTGTCGGTGCACGTTTCGGCGCGACGATATGACGAGACCATTGCGGCAGGAAAGAAGTTGACGAGCGAGAATCCGACCTTCGCGGCTCAACATGTCTATATGGCAAGGGCCTACTGGGGAAAACGCATGTACCCAGAGGTCATCGAGGAATGGAAGACCTACGCTCAACTGGTGGGAGACCCCAACGACATCGAGTTCGCCGCCGCAGCGGAGCAGGGGTATCGTTCCGGGGGTTGGAAAAAGGCGGTCACCAGAGGCATTGAAGCGCGACTGGCGCAACGCAAGAACGGCTACGTTTCCCCTTCCCAGATTGCGGCCTTCTACGCCGAGCTCGGCAATAAAGACGAGGCCTTCCGCTGGCTGGAGACGGCATATCAGGAACGCGATGGGCAGGGCATGATCGCCCTGAAAACAGATTTCGCATATGATCCCCTGCGCTCCGATCCCCGCTTTGCCGCACTGGTGAAGAAGGTGGTGTTGCCGTAGTAGAGCCTTCGTGAAAGCCCTCTCCCATGCCCAGCTCTGCCAGACACAAGGTCACCGCACCTGACGGGCGGGATGAAAGGGTGTCTCGCCGCCGCTTCCATCTCCCGGCTCGGGACTTTCGATATCCAGATTCACGACGATCGGCTCCTGCCCGCTTCTGACGATGACAGCCTCGCAGGGAATGTCGTGACGGGCGTTGATTTCCTGATGCGGCACGAAGGGCGGAACGTAAATAAAGTCGCCGGGGTTGGCGTCGTCGCAGAACTCCAGGCGATCACCCCAGCGGACGCGCGCGCTGCCCCTGATAACGTAGATCACGGTCTCCAGTTCACCGTGATGGT
>DATFSK010000086.1:0-29731 GCA_035262645.1 Terriglobales bacterium | reverse complement strand
GCTCATGGCTTCCTCGCGGGTACGGCGGAGGCAGCGAACTCGTGGACGAACTTTGCGAGATTTTTTACATTCTCCACGGGCGTGTGCGGCAAAATGCCGTGGCCGAGATTGAAGATGTGTCCCGGCCGCCCGTCAGCCAGGCGAAGAATATGCTCGGCTCTTTGCTTCAATTCTGGCCAGGAGGCGAATAGCAGCACGGGGTCGAGATTGCCCTGCACCGCGTGGTTATGTCCCACAATGTCCCAACCGTCGTTCAGCGGAATGCGCCAGTCCAGGCCAATCACATCGGCGCCCGTTTCAGACATGGAGGGCAGCAGTGTCGCACTGTCCGTGCCGAAGTAAATGATCGGGACCTTCGTCTCCTTCTGGAGGCGCTGAATGAGCTGAGTGGTTGGCACCAGCGCATACCGCCGGTAATCCTCGACGCTCAGGCAGCCGACCCAGCTGTCGAAGATCTGTAACGCGTCGGCGCCGGAGCGCACCTGCTCCGCCGCGTACTGTGCCAGGACGTCGACTAACTTGCCCACGAGCTCGTCCCACACTTCGGGGGAGTTGTACATGAGTTTCTTGACTTCTACATAATGCCGCGATCCGCCGCCTTCAACCATGTAGCTGGCCAAGGTGAACGGTGCACCACAAAAACCGATGACCGGAAGTTTCGCGCCGAAATGCTTCGCTACAAGCGCGACCGCGTCGGCAACATAACCCAGCTCCGTGGCGCGATCGGTGCGCAGCAGCTTCACGTCGTCGGCGGTACGCAGCGGTCGTTCAATCACCGGTCCTTCACCGGCGGCGAAATGAAACGGCAGTCCCATGACCTCCAGCGGCAGTAACAGATCGGCGAAGATGATGGCGGCATCGACGTTGAGAAACTCGGCGGCCGTGATGGTCACGTCGGCGGCCAGATCGGGCTTCTTACAAATTTCGACGAGCGAGTGGTGCTTGCGAACGTCGCGATATTCCTGCATGTAGCGGCCGGCCTGCCGCATGAACCAGACAGGCGTGGTCTCCACGGGAAGCCGCTGACAGGCGCGTATGAAGAGAGAGTTGGGCGCCGACATAAGGAATTATCGTAGCATTGCGGCTCACCTGCCCGTGTGATGTCGATCACAACCGGCCTGACACCACCGGTGTGAGCCCCATCACCGACCGGTGTGCCCTCGTTCTCCTATGCTGACGGCAGCAGATGTCGTCCGACAGTTCCAGCCACGTCAATCCATGGATCGTGACGGTTGCGGTCATGCTGGCCACCTTCATGGAGGTGCTCGACACCACAGTCGTGAATGTGTCGGTACCGCACATGGCGGGCAACATGGGCGCGACGGTGGAGGAGGGCACGTGGGTCGTCACCTCCTACCTGGTCTCAAACGCGATCATTCTGCCGATGGCCGGCTGGCTCGCCGCGCGCTTCGGACGGCGGCGCATGCTGATGATCTGCGTGTCGGGCTTCACCCTGACTTCCCTGCTGTGCGGCTTTGCCACCAGCCTGCAATGGCTGATCTTCTTCCGCGTCCTGCAAGGGCTGAGCGGTGGAGGCTTGCAGCCGCTCTCGCAATCCGTGCTGCTGGAAACCTTCCCGCCAAAGAAGCACGGCACGGCAATGGCGGCGTTCGGATTGGGCATCATTTTCGCCCCGATCATCGGACCTACGCTTGGCGGCTGGATCACCGACAACTACACATGGCGATGGATCTTCTACATCAATCTGCCCGTGGGCATCGTCTCGCTGCTGATGATCAGCCGGTTCGTCATCGATCCGCAATACCTGCGCAAGCGCCTCGCGGGCGGCATTGATCTGTGGGGCATTGGCTTTCTGGCGCTTGGCTTCGGGATGTTGCAGATGGTGCTCGACACGGGCCAGCGGAAAGACTGGCTCGGCAGCGATCAGATTCGGCTCTGGGCCGTGCTGTGCGTGATCGGGCTGGTGGGCATGGTCATTCGTGAACTCACGGCGAAGCATCCGATTGTTGATTTACGAGTGTTGAAGGACCGCACGTTCAGCGCGGGTACGTTCCTGATGACGATGCTGGGATTCGTGCTCTATGCGTCGCTCATGCTTTTGCCGATTTACTTGCAGACTCTGCTCAACTATCCGGCATTTCAATCGGGCCTGGCGCTCTCGCCGCGCGGAATCGGAGCGCTGATCATGACTCCCATCAGCGGGCAACTGACGAACCGCATGGATCCACGCAAGCTACTGTTCATCGGCATAGTGACCGGTGGCTACACCATGTTCAGCCTGTCTCACCTGAACCTGAATGCCGGATACTGGGACATCTTCTGGCCGCAGATCATGCAGGGCGCGGCGATGGCGTTTTTGTTTGTACCTCTAATGGCCACTAGCATGTCGGGAATCGCGAAGGAAAAGATGGGCAACGCCACCAGTATCTATAACCTGATGCGCAATATTGGCGGCAGCTTCGGTATCGCGGTGATGACTACATTTTTAGCCCGCCGCCAGCAGGTGCACCAGAATCAGCTCATCAGCCATATCACACCCATGGACATGCGGACCCAGATGATGGTCCACAACTTGCAAAACTATTTCTCGTTGCATCGTCCCCTGAGCGCCTATGACGCTACGCGCAAGTCCTGGGGGGCGATCTACATGATGGTGCAGCGGCAGTCGGCGATGCTGTCGTTCGTGGAGGCGTTCTGGGTTATGGGCGTTATCTTCTGGGCGATGGCGCCACTGCTGCTGTTACTGCGCAACGCGCGCGATCTGCATCCACATTCGCCGGCGCCTCGCAGAGCCATTCCTCCGCCAGCGCAAAGAGAACTGGTTGAGGCGCCCGAAGCCGAGCCGGAGTTGGTGGGAGCACGCGACTGAAAATTGAACCTCAGAGGCGCAGAGGCACCGAGAAAACGGTGGAGATGACCGCCGTTCCAGTGACATGAATAGTCCGCCTGACGTACCTTCATGAGGTTTTGCCTTCGGAAGGATTCCGCTGTGGCTCTGTGCCACTGTGGTGAAGATAGCTTTTCCAACTACAATTCACGGCATGAATGCGGTGTCCATGATGACGGGCCGGCCGTATCGAGGAAGGCTCGCTCCTTCTCCGACGGGCTTACTGCACGTAGGCCATGCCTGCACATTCTGGACGGCGTATCAGCGGGCAATTGCAAATCATGGAAGCCTGATTTTTCGTAATGAGGACCTTGATCCACAGCGCTCCAAAGCAGAATTCGCATCCGCCATGATGGAAGACCTGCGATGGCTCGGCACATGTTGGCAGGAAGGTCCAGAGGAGGGCGGACCTTTCGCACCTTACGTGCAAAGCCAGCGTCGTGATGTGTACCTCGCTGCCTGGCAGAAGTTGCGCGACGGAGGCTTCATCTATCCCTGCACATGCTCACGCAAGGACCTGGCGCACGCCGCTGCAGCGCCCAACGATGTTGATGATGAGCCCATCTACCCCGGACGCTGCCGCGAGAAAGTTGGTGAAGCTGGCAGCCACAAAACTCCCCAGGGCGTGAACTGGCGATTCCTTGTTCCTGACGGCGAGACCATCTCGTTCGACGACCTGCGACAAGGCAGGCAGAATTATGTCGCGGGAGGTGACTTTGGCGATTTCGTGATCTGGCGACGCGACGATGTTCCCGCGTATCAGCTTGCGGTCGTCGCGGATGATGGAGCCATGCAGATCACCGAGATCGTGCGGGGCGCCGATCTTCTGAAGTCCACCGCGCGACAGTTGCTCTTGATTCGCGCGCTGCAACTGCCGGTCCCCTCCTACTTCCATTGCGACCTGGTGCGCGATAGAAACGGCGAGCGCCTGGCGAAACGCCACGACGCGCTCAGCCTGCGCGCCCTGCGCGAGCAAGGGCACACGCCGCAAGGTGTACTGAACATGTGCGCCCAGCGCAATCCGATTGCGTAACCCATTCCAACAAGTGTATTGTCGCCCTTAAAATGGTGCGGTTATGCGCATAAACTGGGCTGCAATTCTGGTAGCGGGAGTTGCCGACTGGGTGCTGGGCGGGGTTTGGTTCACCGTCTTCGCGAACCAGTGGAGGGGTGGACTGCGCATGACTCCAGACGAGCTGCAGCGCTACATGTCTCATCCCAATTTCTGGCCGTACCTTGTGGCCCTGCTGTGCAATCTCCTGATGGGCTATATCATTGCTCGAATCGTTGTGGGTTACCCGACACATAGTCTGTTCCGCGGTATTTATGCCGGACTTCTGGTTGGCTTCGCGGCAGCTTTTGCCATGGTGACCGAAATGGTATTTGAAATCCGGCCCGGCTCCTTCATCCTGATCTCATCAGCCTATCCTGTACTGGGTTGTATCCTGATGGGAATCATTATTGGCGTCTGGAAGCCAAAAACTAAATCAATTTAATTAAGAGAAGGCTTCGCTCTGACAATGAAGATTGAAGGCAATGTAGTTCACGGTTACTTGAGGGCTCTGACTGGTCTCGCCAAACTTCCCGGTCCGGGCGGTGAGCGTTCCATCGAACTGTTCCGGCACGGCACACTCACCGTGAAGCTGTACGCGCCACGTGGCACCGATCCGCAAACGCCACATTCGCGAGATGAGATTTACGTTGTCGCCACGGGCAAGGGACGGTTTCTGCTCGGCTCCGAAGGAACATCGTTTGGCCCGGGAGACATGCTCTTTGTGCCGGCGGGGAAGGAACACCGCTTCACCGAGTTCAGCGATGACTTCGCGACGTGGGTCTTCTTCTATGGACCCGAGGGTGGCGAGGCCGAGGTAGTCAAGAGCTAAAAGCGCATCCGGCTCGCTCAGCGCGGCCGCGTTTGTCCATAACGCCTGCAATTCGTCGCCGCAATGCGCGATTGCGCTGGTTTTTGCAGGAGAAATGCGTCGTCACACAATGAATAAGCCAAATCCGCAAGTGCCGAGGAGGCAGTCGGGTGTCGAAGGATGACAAGAAGGAGAATGGGAAGTACGCGCAGAAGCATGACAGGGGCACGCCCGCGCCAGTGACTGCGGAAGGCTCCTGGCCGGCGCAGGAGCCTAAACCTGCGGGCACTTACAGCGACGGTCATCCTCTCGACTCCGTGGGTTATCTGGAAGCCAAGCTCATCCTGAAGCCTGACCGCTTCATCTCCGTCGACAGTTTTCGTGAGTTTGGCAAACTGGTGCAGCACACGGCCAAGAATCTCAAGGTCGGATTCGTCAGCGATCCCAAGCTGAGCCGTCGTCCGGACATACGCGAAATTGTTTTCATGGACACGCCCGACTTCCGTCTCTACAACAACGCGTTCATCCTACGCCGCCGGATCGTGTACGAGGACGGCTTCCCCGTGGGCGATCCCGAAATCGTCTTCAAGTTCCGCCATCCCGACGAGAAAAAAGCTGCTGCCATTGACGTTCGTCCAAACATCGCGGGCAAGTATCAGATCAAATTCAAGGCCGAGGCGCTGCCGCTGAAAGACCAGTTTGGTGGCTATCGCCTGCTGTATTCGCACAATTGCCAGTTCGGTCTCAGCCAAATGCATGAAGGAGACCGCCTGGGAACGTGGACGCTCGCCCATGTAATTCCGGCACTCGCCATTCTGAAGAAGTCCAAGGATGAGGAGGTGAAGCTGGTCAACGAGGCAATCATCGAAGAAGTGCTTCTGGAACTCGGCGATCTCGACTTCGGCAAAGGCGTGGTAGGCCATTGCAACGTGGCGCTGTGGCGGACGCGCGGAGAGCACATGCCCCTTGTCGGCGAGTTCGCGTACCAGATCAAGTTCAATCGCAAAGATGAAGTACACGAAAAGCCGCGAAAGCTGTGCGAGCAATTCTTCATCACCTTGCAGCAGGATGTGAGAGAGTGGGTTTCGCTGGGCACGACCAAAACCGGTGCGGTGTATCGGCTACACGGCAACATTCCTCAGAGCCATGAGTGAAATCCCCGCCAAAGGTCTTGCAACTTCGGTATCGACTATTTCCGAGCAGGCGGCAGATATCTCTATCCGCAGTATCTTCCTGGAGTTTCTCTTCATCGGCGCAACCAGCTTCGGCGGCGGCGTGGTGGCGTATCTTCGCGATGGCCTGGTCAGGAAGCGGAGGTGGGTTGACGATCGGGAGTTCGTCGAGTATCTCGCCATCAGCCAGAGCCTGCCCGGCCTGAACGCAACGAACATGGCCGTGCTGGTAGGGGACCGCCTGCGCGGCTTCCTCGGGGCGCTTACCGCCCTGATTGCGATATGCCTGCCGGGCGGCGTTCTGATGCTGGTGGCGGGAGTTGCCTACCACACCCACGGCGGCAAGCCAATGATTACGGCCGTGCTAAAGGGAGTGGCGGCCGCCGCTATCGGTTTAGTCCTGGCGACAACGATCCAATTGGGTAAGCGATCGCTCGCACATGCCTACGATCTCGTCTTCATAGGACTCACCGTCTTTGGTGTCGATCAGCTCCATCAGTCGGTGCCGCGAGTACTAATTGTCGTGGGCATTCTTGCCGTGCTCTGGTATCGCCCCCGCAAACCGAAGGAGACAGCGCAATGAGCCAGCTGCTTGCGCTGATTCGCGTCTTCTCCTATCTCTCACTCCTCACGGTGGGTGGCGGACTGGCCGCTTTTCCTGAGATGAAGAAGCTGGTCGTCGATGTACATCATTGGCTTAGCTTCACACAGCTCATCCACCTGTACAGCATGGGACAGGTGGCGCCGGGTCCCAACATGATGATGATTGTCGCCATCGGGGAGTGGGTCTATGGAATTCCGGGAGTGGTTGCCGTCCTGGTCGCGTTCTTCGCTCCAACCGCGCTGCTGGCCTTCTTCATGGGGCGGTTGTGGCAAAGACTCGAAACCTGGCGCTGGCGGACGTCGATTGAACGCGGACTGTCGCCGGTGTCAATCGGGCTACTGCTGGCAGGCTGCCTCAGTTTGGCCCGAGGGGCGGTGACCGGGTGGGGCACGGCGCTGATTGCGCTGGTAGTGCTTGGTATTCTGTTGCTCTCGAGAATCAATCCTGCCTGGCTCGTCCTGGCAGCTGCGGTGGTCGGGGGAATCGCCTTCGGGCCGAAGCTGTAGAATGCCACAACCTGCAACACGCAGTTGTGCCGGGAACAAAACGTCCACCGCCGAACGAAGGTAACCACGACTCCCGTAATGCTTCACATCGAAGTGCCACGGGTAAAGCTGGTGAATCATTCGTCACTGCCCGCACGCTGGAACACTTCCGCTAAGCGCCACCTCCGGCAGCGGCTGTACATGCTGCTGCGTAAGCTGACTATTCACCGATGGCAACTCCTGCTTCATCAAATCCGACCATTGCTGCGTCAGCTTCGCAAGGTCATTGCAATAGTCGCGATACGCAAGGTGCATGGCATCGGTCGGCGCCGCGTCGGCCTGGTCCACGGATTCCGCCAGGGTAGAGAATTCCGAGTTGATCAAGGTGAATGTCGGTTTCGGCTTTCCGAAGCCACCAAAACCCCGCTGCATCTCTCCTTGGATCTTTGTCACCTTCGCCTCAAACGTGTTCAGCGCCTCCAGCGTCGCTTTCGCCTCCTCATTCTTCGCCAGGGCTGACCTTCGTTCCCCAACTTCGCTCTGGAATTTGCCGACCTGTTCATGGAAGTTGAAGCTTTGTGTAATCAGGCTATCGACCTTATGCCCGAAGTCGAGCTGCTGCTGAAGCGCTGCCTCGCTGATCTTGACGCGCGGATCCATCTTCACCGTCAGCGACTGCTTGTAAGTCTTGCCGTCCACCGTGAGTCGCACCTCGTATGTTCCCGGCACGACGAATGGCCCTTGGGGCTCGGCATGGGTTCGCTCGTACAAGGCCGAGATCGGGTACGTATGCTGGATCGCTTCAGGCGCGGCATATCGCAGGTCCCACACATAACGATTCATTCCCGCATTCTTCGGCAGCGGCGCCGGATGGTACAGCCAGTAGCTCGGCACCGGCGGCGGCTCTTCGCTGTGCATCGGCTGGGGCACACTGGAGAGCTGCCGTACAAGCTGACCCTTCTGGTCGTAGATGGCAATCGTTACATCTCCCGAAGCAGCCGACTTCAAGTAGTAATCGATGATCGCTCCGGTGGGCGGATTGTCGCCGGCCGGCATCTCCGGCGGTAGCGGTGTGTCCTGATTCATGTCATTGCGCAGGCGAATGGCCGTCGCGGGACGAAAGAGATACGCGCTCGACTTCGCGACTTGCTCGTTGATCTGCCGCAGCGGCGACAGGTCGTCGAGAATCCAGAAGGCACGTCCGTAAGTCGCGGCCACCAGGTCGTCGCCATGCACAACCATGTCGCGCACCGACACCGTTGGCATATTCTGCTGCAGGGTTCCCCATTCGTCACCGTTGTCGAAGGAGACGAACGGTCCGGTTTCCGTGCCGGCGTACAGCAGGCCTCTTCGCTCGGGATCTTCGCGAACCACTTTCACGAAGCTGAAGTCGGGAATTCCCTTCACCACCTCCTGCCAGCTCTTTCCATAATCGGTGGTGCGGAAGATGTGCGGACGGAAGTCGTTGCCCTGGTGATTGTCCACCGAGACGTAGGCGGTCGCTGGATCAAAGTGCGACGCCTCAACCATGGTGATCTCGGAGAACTTCTGCAGGCCCGGCGGCGAGACATTCTGCCAACTCGCGCCGTTGTCAGTCGTGACCTGCACCAGTCCATTGTTCGTTCCGACCCAGATCACGCCCGCTTTCAGTGCGGAAGGCGCAATCGTCGTAATGGCGCGACGGTCGGGCGGTCGCAGCGTCTCCTGCTCTTCCTGCGATTTCGGCTTTTTGTTCTCGGCTTCTTTGCTCTTCGCCTCTTCGCTTCTGGCCGCTTCCGGCTTCTGCTCTTCTTGAGTGGCCGACGGCGGAGGCGCTTCACCCGGCCGGTTCGTTAGATCCGGGCTGATTGCCTTCCAGGTCGCGCCTTCATCCGTGGTCTGCAACAGGAACTGCGTTCCCTCGTACAGAATATGTGGATCTTGTGGGGAGAATGCCAGGGGAACATTGGTCGCCGTCCGATAATCGCCATCGCGGCTGACATTAGGCGAGATCACCTTCACCTGCCGATTCGTGCGGTCGATGCGCCACAACCCGCGAGCCTCGCCGCCTGCATAAACGATGTTGGGATCGAGAGGGCTCGGCAGGATGTAGCCGAACTCGTAGCCGCCGATCGGGTCCCAGTCGAGAAACGTAATCGCGCCATAATCGCCGCGGCTCAGCGTCGCCACCGATCCGCTGTCCTGCTGCGTGGCGTATACCCAGTACGGAAATCGATTGTCTGTCGAAACGTGATACATCTGGCCGGTTGGCTGGTTGTACCACGAGCTCCACGTCTTGCCGCCATCCATGCTGACGGTAGCGCCCTGGTCGCTGCCCATCACCATGTAATTCGAATTTGTCGGATCGATCCACAGCGCGTGATTATCGTCTCCGCCCGGCGCGCCCTTGTACGATTCAAACGTCACGCCGCCGTCGGTGGAGCGATACAGCGACGTCTGCGCAACGTACACAATGTCAGGGTTATGGGGATCCAGGAAGACCTTGCTGAAATATCCATTGCCCTGAATACGCGGATCCTCCGTAATTCGCTTCCATGTTGTGCCGCCATCATCGGAGCGATAGAGCCCTCCTTCTTTTCTCTCCGACACGATCGCAAACACACGTTGTCCGCCAGGCGCGACGATGACCCCAATGCGTCCGAGATGGCCATTGGCCAACTGCGGAATCGTGACCGGTGCCCACGAGGCTCCGCCGTCAGTCGTCTTGTAAATTCCCGCGCCTCCAGTACCCATCAGCCCTGCAAAAGGTGTATCGGGGTTGACATAGTGAAACCAGAGGGCGGCAAATCCGATCTTCGGATTGTCCGGAGCAAACGCCACATCAATCGCGCCAGTCTTATCGTCCTTGTAGAGGACCTTCTGCCAGCTCTTGCCCCCGTCTGTTGTCTTGAAGACGCCGCGCTCGGCGTTGGGCGCGTAGCTATGCCCCAGGGCCGCCACGAAGACCAGATTCGCATCATGCGGATCAATCCAGATCGCTCCTATATGGCGGGAATCTTCCAGCCCGATGTGCTGCCACGTCTCACCTGCATCGGTGGACTTCCACATCCCATTGCCCTGATTAACGGCCCCGCCGACGTTGCTGACATCACCCGTCCCGAGGTACACGATGTTTGGCTCGGAAGGGGCGACAGCAATGGCTCCGATCGACGCCACTCGTTGCTTATCAAAGACCGGCTTCCAGACCATTCCTCCGTCGGTCGTTTTCCACGCGCCGCCCCCGGCAGTTCCCACGTAGTAAATCGCCGGTTGGCCGGCCACACCAGTCACGCCCGTAATGCGTCCAGCGCGAAACGGTCCGATCTGCCGCCACTGCATTCCGGAGTACAGTGAAGGATCGTATTGCTGAGCGAACAAAGAAACCCCCAGCGTAAAAACAAAGAAGAGCAGCACAGCTGGAGTGGAAATTCGGTTGCGGGTTCTCGAATCAGGCAGGGCGACGTCGCCCACAGAAAGGCTCATTCCACTTACCCCCAAATGGAAGAGCTTACACCAGACGGGTCATCGGCCATCAGCGGTCAGCTGTCACTTTGTCGGAATCCAGCGGACGGCAGCTCCCTGCGTTCCGTCTGAAGCCGGCGGTCGGGATGACAATGTGCGAGGGCGAACGCTTCTTTCGAGCTTAAGGTGAGAACTGGTGCTACACGCACTGCACGCTTTCTCTTACCTCAGCAAGGACGGGCTCCAGGTACGCCGTGAAGTGGCGTAGGAATGGGGCCTGATACGTGATCTTCATGCCGTGGATGCTCTCGCGGCGCTTCCAGACCTCCAGCACCACTTCAATCACGTAATCGATGTGGCTTTGCGTATAGACGCGGCGGGGGATCGCCAGGCGCACCAGATCCATCTTGGCGGCCGCGCCAAACATCAGGCTACCGATTTCAACTGAGCGGATCCCGCCTTCCAGGTACAACTCTGCTGCAAGCGCCACGCCGGGGAATTGATCGAGCGGAATCTGCGGGAGAAAAGCGCGAGCGTCGAGATAGATCGCGTGTCCGCCCGGAGGCTGCACGATCGGCACGCCTTCGCGGCTGAGATGATCGCCGAGATAGGCGGTCGATGCGATGCGATAGCGGAGATAGTCCTCCTCCAGCGATTCCTCGACACCCACGGCAACAGCCTCCAGATCGCGACCGGCCAGTCCGCCATAGGTGGGATAGCCTTCCGTCAGTATCAGCAGATCCTTTTCCTGCGCGGCCAGCACGCCATCGTTCGTGCAAAGGAAACCGCCGATGTTGGCCATGCCGTCTTTCTTCGCCGACATGGTGCAGCCGTCGCCCAGCGCGAACATCTCCTGCGCGATCTGTTTGGGCGACTTGTCCTGGTAACCCTGTTCACGCTGCTTGATAAAGTAGGCGTTCTCGGCGAAGCGACAGGCGTCGAAGTAGAGCGGGATGCGGTTCTTGCGGCACACGGCGCTGACGGCGCGTGCGTTCTCCATGGAGACTGGCTGCCCACCGCCGGAATTATTGGTGATCGTAAGCATGACCAGCGGAATCCGCTGCCGTCCCAGGCGCGCGATCAGTTCCTCCAGTGCGGCGACGTCCATGTTGCCTTTGAATGGATGCCACTTCGCCGGCTGGCTCGCCTCCGGGATGGGCAGGTCGACCGCCTCGGCGCCGACGTACTCGATGTTGGCTCGCGTGGTATCGAAGTGCGTGTTGTTCGGAACCACATCCCCCTTCTTGCAAGCAACGCCGAAGAGGATGCGTTCGGCAGCGCGCCCCTGATGCGTGGGAATCACATGCTGGTAGCCGAAGATCTCCTGGATTGCGTCCCGGAAGCGATCGAAGCTGCGACTGCCGGCGTAGCTCTCATCGCCTTGCATGATCGCCGCCCACTGGCGCGTCGACATGGCCCCTGTACCGGAGTCGGTGAGCAGGTCGATGAGCACGTCGTCGGCCGGAAGCAGGAAGAGGTTGTAATGGGCCGCCCGGAGGAACTGTTCGCGCTCCTGGCGGGTGGTCCAGCGGATCGGTTCTACGCTCTTGATGCGAAATGGCTCGATGATGGTTTTGGTAGGCATGGAGTTCCCCTTGCGTAACTTCCATGCTGGCCGCTTTTGCGCGCATGCGCAGTGACCGCGGTCACAAGCCTCATACGTTGTTAGTAGCGTGGGGTTTACTTCCGACGTTTCGCCGCGTGGTTGGCCAGTTGATTCGCCTGGCGGTTCTGTTCGCGGGGGATATAGCTGATCGAGAACTCGACAGCCCGCGCCAGTTTGCGGCAGATCCAATTCAGCGAGTGAAGGCGGGAGCTACGACAGGCGTACTCGCCGGTCATTTGCTTGACGACAACCTGGGAGTCGGAATAGACACGCAGCGTCTTTGCTTTGCTTGCCACCGCATGCTGAAGGGCTTCCAGAAGGGCCACGTACTCGGCAACGTTATTGTCCTGGTGCCCGATCCATTTTGCGATGCGGGTGGTCTTCCCACCAGGGCCCTCGATCACAACACCGATGCCCGATGGCCCAGGATTTCCGTGCGACCCGCCGTCGACGTACGCTACCAGTTCCGACATTCGACTCCTGACTCTCCAAGATGCTTGAGAATTCCACATCCGTCAAGAAACAGAGTTGGTTCATCCCCAATGCTGCCACTTCAGAGCCAGATTTCTGTGAAAAAGGTGTGAATCGACTTTGAAAATCAAAATCTGCGGAAGAGAAGCGTCTCGCCTTCTTTGGTTTACAAAAACAAATTCGCACAGAAAATTAAGTTGCGTTTGCACCAACCTTGGGCGTTGACATTTTTCAATCCTCGATTAGGATGGCTTTCGTCGACGGCAGAAAAGGGCGGGCAACAAATCGTAGCCAACCCGAAGTAAGCTGAGTGACCGGTTCGGCGAGGCGACTCGCGGGAACCGCTGGACCCGAAAAAACCGACTGCACTGCGAGGTGTCAGCCGGGGTCCGGAACCGCGAAAGCGGTGGTCGCGTCAAGAGGCTGTGACGGTGCATGCATCCACGCTGCGGACTCCCTCGCAGGAGTTGGCGGCTAGAGCATAACCAAAGTCACAGCCTTTTCCATTTCCCTCCACGAAGCCGCGCGAGTTTCCGCAAGTCCAGAAAACCTCCCACTAGAGGCGGCGCACCAGCAACATGGTTTGATCATCGAGCTGCTTGCCGAAACCAAGCGCCAGCTCACGAATGTTTCGAAAGACCTCAGGCAGGGGCAAACCAGCCCACTGTTGCAATCCCGACTTGATTGGCTCGGCCCCGAGTTCCGCTTCGTTTTGGCCTGCGACTTCTGTGATTCCATCCGTCAACAGCAGCAAAATGTCTCCTTGCCGACAGTCGATAGTCTGCGCGCTGAAGCTCTGAACCGGCAGAATACCCAGAGGAAGGTCCTGGGGAGGGTACTCGCATACGCTTCCGGTACTCCGTTGAAAGTGGAGCAGAGCGGGATGTCCCGCTAACGACAGTTCTATTCGCTCTCCCTGTGCCTGAAGAAAGCCGGCGGTTACGAACATGTTATTCGTCTTCAGCGGATAAAGCGTTTGGTGAACTCCCTCTAACAGGCCTATACCGTCGTTGCCGGTCAGTATGCGGGAGCGCACGGTGGCTTTGAACATCGCCATCAGGACGCCCGGAGAGACGCCATGACCGGAAACGTCCGCGACGTACGCGATCCATTCGTTATTTCCTTCCACCAGGTCGACCAGGTCGCCGCCAACTTCACCGCTCGGTATCGAAGCTCCATAGATCTCGTAGGGACCAATACGTCGCAGGATCTCCGGCACCAGCGCCTGGTGAAGTTCACGGGCAAGTGCAATCTCGGTGTGTGCCGCAAAATACCGCACGCCCTCGCGGGAGAAGAACACGAGAAACAGCGCGTAACCCGCGGACAGGGCCAGTATGCCGCCCAATCCTAAGAACTGGAGTTGGGACTGTAGCGGCGATTCCGCTAGTACCGCTCCGGCGGCGTGGGCAAATACATGGGCGAGCCAGGTGAACGCCGCTATTTGCGCAGCCGCGATCAACGGCATGAGGACATACTTTCGTTTAACGGCTACCACTGCATACAGGACGGCAACTCCACCGGAGAGGAAAACGACGGAAGAAACCTCGATCCAGCCGAGACGATAGGTCCTCATCATCAACATTAGGAAGCCTATGGTGGCAAACAAACAGAACACGCCAGCGTAAAAGAGCGTGAGCGAGGACAGGGGCACGCTCTGCCAGAACTGATAGCGGGCAGGCAGGGGAGATCGGGGGGATATCGATGACCGAAAGATAAGAGGCTACCTCGCGGAGCATCGTATCTTACATCAGCCCGGCGACTGTTCAGCAGCGCTGCAGGATGGAGCGGTCTTCGATCAGAATGCAGCCGGAGCGATCGGCAAAGGCGACGTTTTGTTTTGCGCCCTCGTCGTTCATCAGTGCCTCGCGGTATCCCTCATAAGCGCCGAGGCTATCGAAGTTGATCAGCGCATAGGCGATGTTTGTCGGTCCTGCGGCCTTGGTCGGCAGGAAATAGCCCAGCAGTTCACCACCGCAGCGCCGGATTGCCTCCGGCCAATTGCGCGCGTATTGCGCAAAATCACTGTGCTTGTGGATGTCGATGGTGTAGCGAATGCACACTGTGATCACGGTTCTCTCCTCTTAAGGCGGCCTTCCTCACACGCAGGCCATCTCCGGAATGCCTCCTGTCGCACTCACGATCAGGAGAAATCCGCCAATGGGGCAAGCTCCAGCAAGCGCGTCAGCTCTCGTTTTCCTGCGGGCAAGAGGTGCACGGCGCGGCTGCGATGGTCGCGGCTGATCCAGCGCAGTTGCAGCAGTCTTTGGCAAATCGCCGCGCCCAGCGCACCTGCGAGGTGGTCCTGCCTCTCCGTCCAGTCCAGGCAGCGACGGGCGAAGCTTCTTCGCGAACGCCGCAGCCCGTCAACATCGATCGCCCAGTTGCGCAGGAAACTCTCGCCTCGCGCGGCGAGTTCGTAGTCTCGCTCACCCTGCGACACAATGAATCCGTTGCGCTCGAAGGCGGCCCGCAGCTGGATTGCCAGCTCGCCGGCGAGGTGGTCGTAGCAGGTGCGCGCATAGCAGAGCGCCTGATCGGCGCCGCTGGGCCGGTATTTCGTCACCGTCGAGATCGCACTCAAGGACTCGATCGCGTATGCAATTTCCGGCCCGCGCAGGCTGTAGTAGCGGTGCCGCCCGCGCGCGGAGACCCGCAGGAATCCCCCGGCCAGGAGTTGGCTCAAGTGCATGCTTGCCGATTGCGCCGAAACGCCTCCGATGCGCGCCAGCTCTCCTGAAGGCAAGAAATTGCCGCCCAGCAGTGCCGCAAGCATGGCCGCTCGAGCCGGATCGGCGATGAGGGCCGCGGTCGAGGCGAGGGGGTATTTCGTGTTCATGACCTAAGCATAACCTGCGCTATGCAAATATGATTCAGCCTGCGTTGAAATGTGTGCGTAGCCATAAATCGTCCTGCCATCAACCAACTCGCTTCATCCTGCTTCTAATAAGGCTATGTGCTTTCGTTTTGCCCTGGTTCGCCTGGTTGTTTTGTTTTCTTTGTGTTTGCCAACTTTGCTGCATGCCGATCCGGCCCCGTTCGATTTGCCGGGACCCGAGGTAGAGCTGCGTATCAGCCGCGCCGGCCGGGAACTGCCGATCGCTCAAGTGCCTAACCTGCAGGAGGGCGATCGCCTGTGGATCCACCCGGAGTTTCCCGAGACGCAGAGTGCGCACTACCTGCTGGTAGTCACATTTCTGCGCGGCACCACCAACCCCCCTCCGGAGAGCTGGTTCACCCGCATTGAGTCCTGGAACAAACGGGTCCGCGCCGAAGGTGTGGTGGTAACCGTTCCCAAGGGCGCGCAACAGGCGCTGGTGTTTCTCGCGCCGGAGAGTGGGGGCGATTTCGGCACCTTGCGCTCGAACGTTCGCGGCAAGCCGGGTGCGTTTGTGCGCGCCTCGCAGGACTTGAACCGCGCAGCGCTGGACCGTTCGCGATTGGACGACTACCTTCAGGCTGTGAAGAAAGCGTCGGATGCTGACCCGGAGCAACTGAAGCAGGAATCGCCTTTGCTGGCTCGCAGTCTGGCCATAAAGCTGGATGATGACTGCCTTAAGAAGCCACTGGAGCAGCAGGCATCGTGCCTCATCCAGAACAGCGATCAGCTGGTGCTGGACGACACGCACAGTCAATCGATGGTGGCAGCGCTGGCGAACGGCCCGTCGGCCGATATCGCAGGCCAGATGAGTTCTACGCCGTGGGCCGGAGCAGGCTACTACAGTGCATATGTAGGAGCGGTTGTAGATGTCGTGCGGCTGATGACCACGTTCCGCAACCCGGAGTATCAGTACATCCCCGCCCTTGCGCTGCCAAGAGGCGACCATCTTAATCTGCAGTTGAATACCGCGCCCTCTTTCGACAAGCCAAAGTCGGTGCTGGTCGTTGCTCTGCCGGCGGTTGAACCCGCAAAGTTACCGCCGTTGCGCGCGGTTGATGCTAAGGGCGTCTATTGCGTGCAGAATTCTTCGCTTGTCCTGCCAGTGGAAGGCGCGCCTCTGGTCTTCTCCACGAGCCTGGCGCACGATTTTATTTTGCACGTGTGGAGCAAGTCCGGGGCGTCGATGGATCTACCCGTAAAGGCCAACCCTGCGCGCGGAGGCTTTGTCCTCTCTTCCGGCGGCGCCGCAAAACCCCAGCCGTCTGACTTTGCCAAGCTCGGACCTGAAGTGAGCGGAACTTTGCGCGGGCAATGGGGGTTTGAATCCTTTGAAGGCCCAACCTTCGCTTTGCAAACCTCGCAAGCTGCGAAATGGACACTCGTGCCGTCCGACGAGACTGCGCTGATCGTTGGCCGTGATGACACTTTGCATCTGCGTTCCGACTCCGCAGTGTGTGTAGACAATGTCATCGTTGCCGATGAACAGGGTAAAAAACTAAAAACGTCGTACAAGGTTGCGAGTCCTGACGAGTTGCAGGTCGATGTCTCCTTAAAGAATGCAACGCCCGGACCGCTCACCATGAGTGTGAAGCAATTTGGCATGGCGAAGGCAGATGATGTCACGCTACGCAGCTATGCGGAAGCAGGTCATCTGGACACCTTCAACATTGACGCGGGCGATCATTCGGGCGTGTTGACGGGGACCCGGCTGGACGAGGTTGCGGATCTGAAGATGGGCGAGATTCCATTTGCGCCTGCCGGCCTGACGCGAGTCAATAATCAGGACCAACTTGAAATGAAGGCCCCGCCCTCGGCCGATCTCACGGGGATACCGGCTGGAAGCAAGCAAAACTCGCGCGTGACGCTGAAGGACGGGCGGGTGCTGGACCTGACTGCCACCGTGCAGCCGCCACGCCCGAAGTTAACCTTGATCAGCAAAGCCGTCCAACCCAGCTCATCCGCGGCCTCGGCAATTCAACTGCAAGGCACGGACGAGCTGCCGCAGAATGCGCAGCTGTCGTTTGCGCTGAAGAGCCAGGTTCCGGAGAGCTTTCCCCAGGCTGAAACCATCGAAGTCGCTACCGTGGATGAGTCGATTCACACCACGCTCTCGTTGGCCGACGGGACGCTGACATTGCAGGACTCGCAAACCGTGCTGGCTGTGCTTGACCCGGTGAAGGGCCTTGGGCCGTCGGCGTTTGGACCGCTGCGTTTTCGCCCTGTAAACGCGAATGGCGAAAAGGGAGACTGGCAGCCGCTGGTAACGTTAGTGAGATTGCCGAAGCTGCAAGAACTTCGCTGTCCCCAGGCCGCGGACCAGCAGTGTACTCTGCGTGGCTCAGGCCTTTTTCTGCTGGACTCGGTGGCGACCGACCCGCAATTTCAACAGAGCACGCCCGTGCCCGACGGTTTCGCGGGTTCGACTCTGAACGTGCCGCATCCCAGTGGGCAGGAGTTGTACGTTAAGCTGCGCGACGACCGCTCTGCGGTCAATAAGGTGGATTTGCCGGTGCTGCCGGAGCAGTGACGCTGCTGTCCAGATAACCGGCAGGCGGATCGTTCAGCGTACTTTGCGTGTGGATTGTGCCGTGGGGCACGACTTACCCGTGATGCCGGCAGAACCGTCGTCACTAGGTGAACATGAATTCCTTGGTCCGCAGATCGCGGATGATATCGCGAAGCTTTGCCGCTTGCTCGAATTCGAATCGCTTCGCTGCCTCGCGCATTTCGCCTTCCAGCTTCGCGATGTAGGCATCCAGCTCTTCCTGCGTGCGGAACTCGGGCATGCCTTCGGCTTCGTTGGTCAAGTCGGCATAATCGGCTTCAGCAACCGCAACCAGCGTCATGTCGAGCGGGCGGATGATGCTTTCCGGCGTGATGCCATGCTCTTCGTTATAGGCACGCTGAATGGCGCGCCGCCGCTCGGTTTCGTCCATTGCTTTCCGCATCGACTCAGTGACGGTGTCGGCATACAGAATCGCGCGCCCATTCAGGTTGCGTGCGCAGCGTCCGATGGTCTGGATGAGCGATCCTGAGGAGCGCAGGAAGCCCTCCTTATCGGCGTCCAGCACCGCCACAAGCGAGACCTCCGGAAGATCGAGGCCTTCGCGCAGCAGATTGATCCCGATCAGCACATCGAACTCGCCGCGGCGCAGGTCGCGCAGGATCTTGATGCGCTCCAGGGTCTCGATCTCCGAGTGCATGTATCGGCAGCGCACACCAACTTCGCTGTAGTACTCAGCCAGATCTTCAGCCATGCGCTTGGTCAGGGTGGTGACCAGCACGCGCTCGTTCTTTTTGGCGCGTTCGCGGATCTCATGCAGCAGGTCGTCGATCTGGCCCTTCACCGGCCGAACTTCCACCTCGGGATCAATCAGCCCAGTCGGCCGAATGATCTGCTCCACGACCACGCCTGCGGACTTCGTCAGCTCGTATGGACCGGGCGTTGCCGAGACATAGATCGCCTGATTCACGCGATGCTCGAACTCCTCAAACGTGAGCGGACGGTTATCCAGCGCGCTGGGCAGGCGGAAGCCGTACTCAATCAGGTTCTGCTTGCGCGAGCGGTCGCCGTGCCACATGCCGTGCACCTGCGGGATCGTCTGGTGCGACTCGTCGATGAACAGCAGGTACTCGCGCGGGACGTAGTCGAGCAACGTCGGCGGTGGCTCGCCGGGCAGCCGTCCGGTGAAGTGCCGCGAATAGTTCTCGATGCCGTGGCAGTAGCCCATCTCCTTGATCATCTCGAGATCGAAACGGGTGCGCTGATGCACGCGCTGCGCCTCCACGATGCGGCCCTGCTTCTCCAGCTCTTTCTCCCACCACGCCAGCTCTTCCAGAATGGAGGTGATGGCGGAGTTCTTTCGCTCCGGCTTCATCACGTAGTGGGTCTTCGGATAAATCGGCAGGCGCACGTGCTTCTGCTTCACCGTGCCGAAGAGCGGATCGATCTGCGACAGTGATTCGACCTCATCGCCCCACAGCTCGATGCGGTAGGCGGAGTCGTCGTAGGTTGGATAGATCTCGATAGTATCGCCGCGCACGCGAAACGTCCCCCGGCGGAACTCACCATCCGTGCGCTCATAAAGGATCTCGACCAGCTTGCGGACAATGTCCTCGCGTTTGATCTTCTGTCCCTTTTCCAGGAACAGCAGCATGCCATAGTAGGCCTCCGGCGAGCCAAGTCCGTAAATGCAACTGACGGAGGCGACGATGATGCAGTCGCGTCGTTCAAACAGCGACTTGGTGGCGGATAGCCGCAGCTTGTCGAGCTCGTCGTTGATCGTGGCTTCCTTCTCGATATAGACGTCGCCGGCCGGAATGTATGCCTCGGGCTGGTAATAATCGTAATAGGAGACGAAATATTCGACCGCGTTGTTCGGAAAGAACGCCTTGAACTCATGGTAAAGCTGCGCCGCGAGCGTCTTGTTGTGAGCGAGGATCAGCGCCGGCCGGTTCACGTTTTCGATGACCTTGGCCATGGAGAACGTCTTGCCCGACCCGGTGACGCCCAGCAGCACCTGGTGCTTCTCGCCATCAAAGACCCCGCGGGTCAGGGATTGGATTGCGCCGCCTTGATCGCCCTGTGGTTTGTAAGAACTGACGAGTCGAAATTCCATGTAAGCCGGCCCATTCCGAAGGCCGCGAGTTCATCGCAGGACCTCACGGAAGACAATTTCATCGAATGGGTATCCCTTGATTATACGATGGCTCTGGAGGAGACGTTTTGACGCTCGATTACGTCTGCGGCAGTTGCTCAGCTTGAGGTGTGAGGGTTAACATCTGTGCGCTCGCACACACGATCGCAGGGGTGATGATGCTCCATTCCGCGAGATGGGATCGAGTTTTCCGCTTGGTACTGGTCTTATCGTCCCTGGCCGGCTTTTCACGGGCCCAGGCTCCCTCACAACCAGCGGTTGCGGGTGCAAGCCAGGAAGCCTCAGTCAAACGCGTGGTCGACGAGATCATGCAGCCGTTCATGGCGCAGGGCCAATATCCGGGCGCCATTGTCGGCATTTCCCTCCACGGGCGCCGCTACTTCTTTAATTACGGAAAGGCCACTGATTCAGGCGAGCCATTCACTCCGGACACCCTGGTGGAGATCGGCTCGTGCACGAAGACGTACACAACGACGTTGTTCGCGCTGGCGATCAATCGCAAACAGATTGACCCGAACGCATCCGCCCAGAAGTACATGCCGAGCGGCTACACGCTTCGACCCGAAGCGCAGGCGATGACGCCCCTTATGCTGGCCGATTTCACATCGGGACTGCCGGACGATCCCACGAACCTCCCGCGTGCGCTGGAGATGCGGAGCATCGAGCATTACACGACGAAAGATTTCCTGACGTGGGTCGCGCGCTTGAGTCCGCAAACGAAATTACCCGCGCCTTATCTCTATTCGAATGCCGGCATTGGACTGCTCAGTTATCTGGTGATGACCGCCACCCGCACGCAGTGGGAAGATCAGCTTAATACCGACATACTACAGCCGCTGAACATGCCAGACACTGAGCTGCGGCCATCGGCCGAGCAGCGTAAGCGGCTGGCAGAAGGTCACAACATGAGAGGACAGCGCGCGCCGGTCTGGCCGATGTACGCATGGTATGCAGCGGGCGGCCTGCGTTCGACCGCCCGTGACATGCTGAGCTTTGGGGAGGCCAATCTCGGCCACACTGAAGTCAATGGCAAGCCGATACCTGCCGAGTTGAGCGCTGCAATGAAGCTTGCGCAAACCCCGATCTACACTATGCCGAACGGCTTCAACAAGCAGGCGATGGCTTGGGTGAATAACATGGGCAACGGCAATCCGAATCTCCATCCGGTGATCTTGAAGAACGGAGGAACGGCCGGCTTCGGCTCGGTCATCGTGCTCAATCCAACCAAAGATCTTGTCGTTTTCATTGCGGTGAATCAAAGCCGCGCCATGCCCACACCCAAAGGGATCGAGATCGCACGGCGCATGCCAATGCAGCCCTAGGTAAAAAAGGTGCGGCAGGGATTGGCCAATCTCTGCCATTGTGCCGCAGATCACTTTCTCAAACCCACCCGGTGATTTATCCTTTCCCTTCTGGCCATTACTTCCAGGGTTAGCTGTGCTCAGGACGTATTCATATCTCTGTTATCCGGAAGGTCTTCATGAGGATTCTTGTCGTTGGGGCAGGCATGATGGGTTGGGCCGCTGCGTTCGACATGGCACGCAGCGAGCAGGTAGAGGCAGTCACACTCGCTGATAAGGATGAGCAGCGGGTACATGAAGCGGTTGAGCGGATCGCACGTTTAACCGGCAGCAAGAAAATAGCCGGCGTTCAGCTCGACGCGGCCGATACCGGCGCCGCCCTCGAGCTCATGCGAGGCCATGACGGCGTGCTCTCCGCCGTTCCCTATTACTTCAACCTTGGCTTGGTGAAGGCCGCCATTCGCGCCGGATGCCACTTCGCCGATCTCGGCGGCAACAACACCATCGTTCAGCAGCAGTTCAAGCGTGAGTTGCAGGCGCACGCGGCGGGTGTTGCCATGGCTCCTGATTGCGGGCTGTCTCCGGGAATGGCTTCCATCCTTGGTGGCGAGTTGTTGCGCCGGATCGGTGGTAAGGCAGACGCGCTCAAGATCTATGTCGGCGGGCTTCCGCAGCGGCCGCGTCCTCCCTTCAACTACCAGCTCGTATTCTCCGTGGAAGGCCTCATCAACGAATACAGTGAGCCCGCCAAGGTCTTGCGCAACGGAGAAATCGTAACGGTCGAACCGCTGACCGAGGTCGAGCCCTTCCACATGGAAGGATTCCCCGAGCTCGAGGCCTTTCACACCTCAGGCGGCACCTCGACATTGCCCGAAACATTCCAGGGACAGGTCGGCGAGTGCTTCGAAAAGACCTTGCGCTACCCCGGCCATGTCGACCAGCTGAGGACGCTCTATGACCTGGGCCTTTTCTCCAGCGAGAAGCGCCGTATCAATGGCGCCATGATCGCGCCTCGCCAGGCTGTCGCTTGCCTGTTCGAGGAAAAATTCAAGAGCGACGAGCCGGAGGTTACCCTGCTGCGCGTGGAAGCCCACCACCAGGACGTCGTTGCCTCATTCAGCATGATCGACTGCACGGACGCGGAGACAGGGATGACCTCCATGATGCGCACCACCGCGTGGCCGGCGTCGATCGTGTTGCAGATGCTGATCTCCGGACAGATCGCCAAGCGCGGCGGTATCCACCAGGAGATCGACGTTCCAGCGCAGCTTTTCCTCAACGAAATGGCACATCGCGGAGTCGCGATTAACTATCGCATCGAGTCTGTGGAGGAGTTCCACGAGGAAGCGCTGGCCGCTGCCGCACAGGAGAACTAATTGAGCTTTCTAGATCGTCTGCAACCGCTGGGGCTGGCTGTCCTGCGGTTGGTTTTGGGCGCGATTATGATCGCGCATGGCTGGCAGAAGATTGCAACCCATTTGCACGGCATCATGGGCTTCCTTGGACACCTGGGAATTCCGCAATGGATGGCCTATCTGGTTGTCACGGCCGAGTTCGGCGGCGGCATCCTCGTCATCCTTGGCCTGCTTACCCGGATCGCTGCCTTCGCCATTCTCATCGATATGCTGGTCGCGATCCTGAAGGTACACCTCCCCCATGGGCTAACAGGTGAGGGAGGCATGGAGTTTCCGTTGGCATGCGCGGCAATCGCCTTCTCGCTGATCTTCTTCGGCGCGGGGCCGATCTCGCTCGATTGGTTGAGGGGGAGCAGGGGGGCGAGATAACGGTTACGAGCAAAGAAAATCGCCCGAGATTATGCGGGCGATTGTTTTTGGAGCGACATTTCCGGATGAGCGGCGCGGTTAATACTTTGCCAGCTCTTCCATTGCGCGGTACAGGTCCTCTGCCTGGGGAAGAATCTCGTCTTCCAGGATCGGCTGATAGGCGACAAATGTATCTTTCGCCGCGACGCGCTTTACCGGAGCATCGAGCTCATCGAACAGCTCATCAGCTATTCGCGCCGCAATCTCCGCACCGTAGCCCCAGCTCAACATATCTTCGTGGGCGACGATGACGCGATTGGTCTTCGCTACCGAGGTCGCAATCGCATCCCAGTCATACGGGCTGAGCGTGCGCAGGTCGATCAGCTCGACGCTGACGCCCTTTTCGCGTTCGATACGCTGCGCCGCTTGCAAAGCGCGCGGTACAACTGCGCCGTAGGTTACGACTGTGAGGTCATGGCCTGGCCGAACGGTCTCTGCCTTGCCAAACGGAACCATGTAATCCGGGCCTGGGTAGGGAGCGCGACCGTAGGTCTCGCGATATAAGCGCTTGTGCTCGAGGAACATGACCGGATCGTCACAACGAATCGCTGTACGCAGCAGGCCATTGGCATCAAGGGCGTTCGACGGAAATACGACGCGCATGCCGGGTGTGTGGGTGAAAATGCTCTCGCCGCACTGCGAGTGATAGATGGCGCCGCCGGTGAGATATCCGCCGATGGCGACACGCACAACCGCCGGCGAAGAGAAGTAATTATTGGACCGCCAGCGCATGAGTGGCAGTTCGTTGCGAAGCTGCTGCATCGCGGGCCAGATGTAGTCGAAGAACTGAATCTCAACTACCGGCTTAAGCCCACGCGTTGCCATGCCTACCGCGCGGCCGACGATGTTGGCCTCTGCGAGCGGCGAGTTGAAGACGCGATCGGAACCGAAATCGCATTGCAGGCCCGCCGTCAGCTTGAAGACGCCGCCCTTCCCTTTCACCTGATGGTCCTTCAGATACTCCTCGCGGCTGCAATCGGCGACGTCCTCGCCAAACATCACGACGCGCGGGTCGCGCTTCATCTCGTCCTTCAGGCAGAGGTTAATGAGATCGGCCATCGTGCGCTCCGGACTCGCACCCTTGTCCGACGGAGTGGGATGCACGGCTTCGGTTTGAAACGCTGGCGAAGCGGGGTCCAGGTCTGGGGAGTACACGAACAGTTTGTAGGAGCCGGGCTCGGGCAGCACCGCTTCCACTGCGCGGTCGCTTGCTTCCTGAACTTCAGCGTCGACATCCTTCTCCAGTCCGTCGACGCCCTTCTCGTCCAGAATGCCTTCGCGCACCAGGAACAGCTGGAAACGGGTGATGGGGTCGCGTTCCACCTCAAGTTTTCGCTCCGCCTCGGGGCGGTAGAGCTTCTCGTCATCGGAGAGCGAGTGCGAGTAGGGACGAATCACGTGACCATGCACGAATGCCGGACCTTTGCCGGCACGGATGTAGTCAACCGCAGTTTTGAACGCCGCGTAGCTCCCCAGCGGGTCGGTGCCGTCCACTTCGGCAAAATGGAAATTCGGGAATCCGCGAACCAACTTGCTGATGTTGCCGCCCGCGGTACCAACCTCGACTGGAACCGAGATTGCGTATTCGTTGTCTTCGACCACAAACAATACCGGAAGCTTGAGGTTGGACGCGGAATTCAGCGACTCCCAGAACTCGCCTTCGCTGGTCGTACCATCGCCGCATGAGACGTACACGACCTCGTCACCGCGGAAGGTTACATCCTTGAACTGGCGATAATCACCGTTGGCCTTTTGCGCCGCCTCGGGATAACGATGGAAGTAGCGACCGGCTTCGGCACAGCCGACTGCCTGGAGAAACTGCGTGCCCGTCGGTGATGACTGGCTCACGATGTTGAGCTTCTTGTGTCCCCAGTGCGAGGGCATCTGGCGGCCGCCCGAGTTGGGATCGTCAGCCGCGCCCACGGCTTCGAGGAGCTGCTCGTAAGGCGTCATGCCGAGCGTCAGACACAGCGCGCGGTCGCGGTAATACGGATAGAACCAGTCATAACTGGGCCGCAGAACCATTCCGGCCGCGACCAGGAACGCCTCATGGCCGGCGCCTGAGATCTGGAAGAAAATCTTCTGCTGGCGCTTGAGCAGGATCTCGCGATCGTCGAGCTTGCGCGACAAATACATGAGCCGATAAATGCGAATCATCTGCTCGGAAGTCAGGCCTTCATATTTTTCTGCCGATGCGGCCGCAGTTTTAGGCGGTGTTTTGGTGGTGGCCATCCGTTACCTCAGGTGAAAGTGCGAGCTTGAATTGCGCCCTTGGAATGTATTCCATTGTAAACGTTCAGGACCCGTCCTTAACGCCCCGACCTCCACAAAGGTACACGCCGGGATCGCTATACTGGAGCTGATGATACGAGTGAATCGCGCGATTCCGCCGGGCCAGATCAAGCTCGTTCTATTCGATTTGGATGGGACGCTGATCGATTCCGAGCGCGATCTGGCAGCGTCGGTCAATGCCATGCTGGTCCGCTACGGACGCAAGGAGCTGCCCCTGGAGGTGATCGGGACATACATTGGAGATGGCGCGCCCATGCTGATTCGCCGCGCGCTGGGCGATCCCGCTGACCGAGAATTCCTGCAGGAGGCGCTCAATTATTTTCTCCTTCACTACAAGGAGCACAAGCTGGACACCACACGGCCATACGACGGAATCGAGCAGGCACTGAAGCAGATCGCGCAGGCAAACGGACGGGCGCGGAAGCTCGCGGTCCTCACGAATAAGCCGGTGCGCGCGTCACGTGACATCCTGGCAGGGTTGGGTCTGGCCGGAAACTTTTTTCAGATTTACGGCGGTAACAGCTTTGAAACGAAGAAGCCCGATCCGCTGGGCGCCAATACCCTGATGAAGGAAGCCGCGGCGGATGCGGAAGAGACCGTCATGGTCGGCGATTCGCAGGTGGACATCCTGACAGCGCGCAATGCCGGACTGTGGAGTGTGGGAGTGACCTACGGCTTCGCGCCGCGGAGCCTGGAGCAGGTCGCACCCGACGTGCTGGTGGACAGCCCCACGGAGCTGGCCCAGGCCCTCAGTGAACCCCGGAAGTAGCCCGCGCAGGTTTACGCAGGGGGCAGTCCCACAGACCCGACTGGGTACCGCACAAAGCTTTAATGGAATAAACTTGTGGGCATCGCAATCTGCGGGAGCTTTGGCGACGTACCCACAGATGAAAGATGGAAGAGGGGCGCAACCGCCCCTGCACCGTTCAGATCGGGCGCCTCTGACGCTTCCATCTAAAACACTCGGCTGAGCGCCGAGCGGCAAAATTCAACGAGGAGATCGAAGATGAAGAAAGTTCTCGTACTGATTGGGCTCTATGTTTTCAGTATGACCCTGTTGGCGGCTGCAAAGGACCAGACCTGGGATGGTTGGATCAGCGACTCCAAGTGCGGAGCCAAAGGCGCCAGTGCCTCACACGAAGCCTGTGCCAAGAAATGCGTGGGAGCGGGTGAGAAGCCGGTGTTCGTCAGCGACAAGGACCAGAAGGTCATCCCAGTCGATAATCCGGACGCGTTGCAGGAGCACCTTGGTCATCACGTAGCGGTAACCGGCACGATGACCAGCGGCGGCTCTATGCATGTAAACAGTGTCAAGATGCTATCGCAGACAGGCGGGAGTGGCGGCGGCATGAGCGATATGCACTGAGCCGTCTGCTGCCGCGGCAAATGACTTGGGCTTCAGCCAAGGCTGAAGCCCATTTTCTTGCCATCATTGGAAGGCGGCCATCATTCGACTTCGTGTTTTGCGGTGTAGCCATCGCGGGCAAGGATGGTGTATTTGATGTCCTTATTTTTCTCGTCCTTGATGATCAGCGGTTTATCGTCCGGTCCTACCAGTTCCACTTTCACCTTGCGATAAGTGCCATCCTGCTTGGTATTGGTCGGCTTGTAAGTAATCGTGTACTGATCGCGGATCGCGCCCGCTACCTCACGGAAGATATCGGGCAGCTCTCCCATCATTTGCGGAGCGTAGCTGCGGCCCCCGGTCATACGCGCGAACGCGTTCATCTGATTCTCGGCTTGTACGTAGTCCATCAGCGACGAAGTAACGTCGGGATTTGCTCCACCCCTCGCTTGGGCCCAGTCCAGGAACGCCTTCCCTGTGCAAATGGTGTAGATGGTTACGTTCGGGGTTGCCTTAATCTTCTTCAGTGTCTGATCCAGCGTAAGCTTACTGAAGGTATCGCGGCCGCTGGCGACAACGACCAATTCTTTACGACCAGGAACGCGGTCAAGCCGGTCAAGCATGTCGAAGATGGCGTCGTAGATGTCTGTCTCGCTGAATCCAGGCACACGCAAGCTATTCAAGGCCCCGAAGATGGCCTGCTTGTCCTGAGTGAAATCAATCAGGATATGGCTTTTGACATCGAACTCGGCCACAGCGACCCAGTCCTGCGGCTGCAACTGCGAAGCAAAGATATAAGACGAATTCAGCGCGTCGTACATGAAGTGGTAATCCGTCGCCGCGAACTCTACCAGCAGAACCGCGGTGATCGGCGCCTTGCTCTTGGTCACACTCTGAATCCTCTGCGGCACCCCATCTTCGAAGACCTTGAAGTGCTCCTTCGCCTGCTCGAGGGGTAGCTCGATCGGACGCCCGTTCTTTTGCATGATCTGGGCGTCGACAGTCACGACCGGAACATCAACATGCAGCGAGTACTGAGGGATATCGGTCGGTTTGGGCTTTGGCGGAGGTGGCGGCGCTTCGGTGTTACCCCTCTTGGGGACGACGATCGGGCCTGACTCGCCCGTCGGCCCCCCGGCGGCCGCAGGGACTTGATCATCCTGGTTCTGCTTTTGCTGTGACTGCGCCTGGGGCGAGCCCTGGTCTCCGCCGCTGCTCTGGGCTGCGCCTGAAACCGGCCACAGCAGGCTGACTGCCACCAGCGCGGCCAGCGCCGCACCAAAGAGACTAGGTGGTTTAGGTGAAATATCTGGGGATTTAAGGTGTTTCTCAGAATACATCGGTGTGCCTCATGGGCCGCTATGTCTGCTAGTATAAATGCAATTTCAACCTATCTGTTTCGTTGTGGGGACAGCAAACCTGCTTCTTGGTTAGACGGCTGTGTGTCCACTTTGGAATAGGCGGGGCCGCGATTTCCGGTCAGCGGAGCCGGAGCACGGCAAGGAATAAGGAAGAATGCTTTACCGCACGTGCGCGTCGCTTATCGTCTGCCTCACTTCCATCGCCGCCTTCTGCGTCGAGCCGACACCCAAAATCATGCCTGAAGATCAGGTGAAAGCCGGCATGCACGGCATCGCCTACACCGTCTTCGAAGGCGTCAAACCCGAGCCGATGGATGTGGAAATTCTCGGCGTGCTGCATGACATGGCAGGTCCACAGGCTGATGTCATCCTTGCCCGCCTGCACGGCAGCAAGGTGGAGTATACGGGCGTGGTGGCTGGCATGAGCGGCAGCCCGGTTTACATCGACGGCAAGCTGGTCGGCGCAATCGCATACCGCATCGGTGAGTTCTCCAAGGAGCCGATCTGCGGGATCACTCCCGCCGCGTCGATGCTGGAGATTGATGCCCTCGACAAGACGCCGCTCACCGACGTTTCGCATGGCGTGACAGTCCCCAAGCAGGCCCTCAGCCGCACATCCGGCCCCGGTCTGCCGGGCGACGCCGCCTCGCCCGCTGGGTACGCAGACCTTTTGAAGCCGATCGACACTCCTCTGGTCTTTAGCGGGTTCAGCCAGGAGACGCTGCGGCTTTTCGCGAAGGACTTCTCCTCTGCCGGCGTCGTGCCGGTTATGGGCGCAGGCTCGGTCAGCAATGACAAGCAGCCTGAACCGCTCGAGCCGGGATCAGCGGTGAGTGCCATTCTGGTTCGCGGCGATATGAACATCGCCGGCACCTGCACGGTCACCTACATCGACGACTCACATTTGCTCGCCTGCGGCCATCCCTTCCTGCAATCCGGCAACATTGACATGCCGATGACCAAGGCCACGGTGCTTGCTACCCTGCCGTCGCCGCAGAATTCCTTCAAGATTGTGAACACGACCGAACCCGTTGGCGCGTTCGTGCAGGACCGCCGCGCCGGCATCATGGGCCGCTTCGATCGCGAGCCGCACATGATTCCGGTGACGCTCACCTTTAACGGCGTCTCGCATCCCAAAACCTTCCACTATGAAGTGCTAAACAACGCCAAGATCACGCCCGCTGCGATGATGGCGACCGTTTTTAACGCCATCCAGGGCATGAATGAGTACGGTGAAGACACGACCTATCGCCTCGATGGTGACATCTCGGTCCTCGGTTATCCCAAGCTCAGCGTGCGCGACATGTACGCCCCCCTCGACGGCTCAACGCCGACCGCATACGGAATCGCGCTCTCTATCGGCGACCGCTTCAGCCGCATCTTTGAGAATCCATATCAGACGCCGAAGATTGAAGGCGTCGAGCTGAACTTCGACCTCGTGCCCGATCGTCGAACGGCGCGCTTGGAGACGGCGCGCACTGACGTAACCGAAGCGCGTCCCGGCGACCAGATCACCATCGAAGCGCTGCTTCAGCCCTATCGCGGTGAGAGCATCGTGCGCCAGATTCCGGTGAAGATTCCCAC
>DATFSK010000085.1:0-11483 GCA_035262645.1 Terriglobales bacterium | reverse complement strand
TCTCATTCAGAACGTGAAGGAGGTCTACTTCCCCTTCAACATCTACAACCGGGTAACGAACCCTGATGTGCTCCAGGCCAACGGAAGCTGGCTCAGCCAGAACACCGGTTCTGAGATGTGGATCCAGGGTTACGCCGACGTTCGCGGCGACATCTTCTACAACCTTGTGCTTTCGTATCGCCGGGCGCAGTTCGTGAAGTCGAAGCTGATCAAGAGCGGCGTTAGCGAGTCGCGCATCGGTTTTGCCACCGGCTGGGGCAAGCTTTACCCGGTCTGCAACGCGACCGACGAGAGCTGCTATCAACAGCAGCGCCGCGTCGATATCGTGCCGCCCGACAAGATGTAAACGGCTGCATTCCTGCTTATTGATCGCTGAAAACGCGCCTTCGTCCGCCCACGCGCACTTCTCGACTGGGCCTTGAGCGCCGGGATATAATCGAACTTACCCGCACCGCTTCAAGCTGTTGGAGGCGGAGGTGTTGCCGTGTCCTCGCGTCGCGGGTCGCAATCAAATCGTCTTTAAGATCGCTTTCCGAGGTTCCCTCATGTCAGGCCATTCAAAATGGGCAACAATTAAGCACAAAAAAGGCGCGCTGGATGCCAAGCGCGGCAAGATCTTCACTCGCCTAATAAAGGAAATCACCATCGCTGCCAAAAGCGGTGGTGACCCGGAAAAGAATCCGCGCCTGCGCACGGCCGTACAGGCTGCCAAGGCCGAGAACATGCCGGCCGACAACATCAAGCGCGCAATCCAGCGCGGAACGGGCGAACTGCCCGGCGTCTCCTACGAGGAAATCACCTTTGAAGGCTATGGTCCCGGGGGCGTTGCGCTTTTGGTGGAAGTTTCAACCGACAACCGCAATCGCACGGTCAGCGAGATCCGTCATGCCTTCAGCAAGAATGGCGGGAACCTGGGCGAGGCGGGCTCCGTCGCTTGGATGTTCCACAAGAAGGGCGACATCATCATCCCCAAGGCCGCGGCCAAGGAAGACCAACTGATGGATCTGGTGCTGGAGGCTGGCGCTGAAGATCTGAAGGATGATGGCGACAACTGGGAGGTCCTGACCGACCCCTCATCCTACGAGGCCGTCCTGGAAGCGGTGAAAAAGGCCGGAATCGCGCCGGAAGTGGCCGAGATCGCGATGGTTCCTCAGAACTATACGAAGCTGGAAGGCCATCAGGCAAACACGATGATCCGCTTGCTCGAGGCCCTGGAAGAACACGACGACGTGCAGCACGTCTATTCCAACTTTGACATCGACCAGAAACAGCTGGAGGAGGTCGCCGGGTAACCTCGGCGCTGCCCACCCCTGTGGTGCGGCTGATCGCACTCAGCCGCTCCCTATCGACCCGCTGCCTTCAGACCGCTCTACGCCCCGTGACCAGGTTGATGATCAGCACGATGACCGCAATCACCAGCAGTAGGTGAATCAGGCTTCCTGCAATGTGAAAACCCCATCCCAACAGCCACAGGATGAGCAGGATGGCAAAGATTGTCCAAAGCATGCGTTTTCTCCTGGCAGCCGGAAGCTGCCGCCAGAAGTAGGAATCTGCGTCTCAGGCGGGAGTTGTACCGCAGTTCAACACTTTCAGGAAGCGGCCGGAAACCTCGTTGGACAGGAGTCGTCCCCGCGGGGTAAGTCGCAGGCGGCCGCCTGCGCTTTCGAGCAGTCCGGCATCCAACAGTTCCGCGATATCAGGCCCATAGGCGTCGATCGCTTGGCGCCCAAACTGCTCTTCGAGCCGTGGCAGCGAGATTCCGCGATTCAACCGCAGGCCGAGGAAGAATGACTCCTCCATGGCCGCCCGTGCGTCTACCAGGGTGCGGGAATCCCGCAGTTGCTGCAAACGATTCCCATCGGCGCCACGTTCTTTCCCGCTCGAATAAGCCTCCAGCGAGTCCGGAGTAGCGAAGCGTACCGCATCGACGCCTTGCGACCTCAAGTCCGGCGCGGCGCTCAGCATCGAGTGCGCATCAACGCCGAAACCGATGTACGGCTGTCGCGTCCAGTACTTCAGGTTATGGCGGGACTCGCGCAAGCCTATGCCGTGCGTCACCGGCCTTGCGAAATTGGAGATTTCGTATTGCGGGACGGCGCTCTTCTCCAGGCGCTCGCACGCAGCGAGATACAGGTCGGCGGTGAGGTCCTCGTCGGGGACAAAGTGGGCATGATAGCGGCTTCCGCCGGCAAGAAGTTCGTTCCCCAGGCGCGACTCTTCGTCCACTTCAAGCATGTAAACGCTAACGTGCGGCACGCCGGTCGCGAGGGTTTCATTCAATGACACATCCCAGCTCTCCGGCGTCTGGTGCGGCAAGCCGGCGATCAGATCGATGCTGATGTTGCCAATGCCGGCCGAACGCAGGCGAGAGATGTCAGACAGCGTGATCTCTCGCGTATGCAGACGGCCGACCGACGAACACTCTTTATCGACGAACGACTGCACGCCCAGGCTGACACGATTGACACCGCAACGAAGCAGCCCATTCAGAACGTCGTTTGTGATCGTGCCCGGCGCGCACTCCACCGTGATTTCGGCTGCGGGCTCTACGGAAAAGTTATTGCGGACAGCCTCAAATATGCGTTCCAGCTGATCGGGCGCAAGGACGGAAGGCGTTCCTCCGCCGAGATAGATGGAATCGGCCCGCTCTTCGAGCGTGCCGCCCAGTTCGCGCGCGATGATTTCCGAGGCCTCTATATCGTCGCAGACCTGCTGCACGTATCGCTCGAAAACCGCGCGCGAAAATACGCCCGACGCAAAGTTGCAGAAGCTGCACTTGGTGCGGCAAAAGGGCACCGAAATGTAGATTCCCAGGGGCATCCGGTTCGTCGTGCTTCCCGCTACTACAGTAGCAGCTTGATGCTCGCGTGGCCGATCTCCCATGTTTTTCCATCCCGCACCCTTGCACCGCCGTCTATATGACTTCCGGCGTTCGTTACAATCATTTAAGGGCCCATGGCAATCCAGGAAGAAGAAGTATTAGGCAAGGCATACGACGCCAGGCTGATGAAGCGCCTGCTGAAGTATTTGCACGCCTATCGCTGGCAGGTTGCCGTCGCCCTTGTCGCAATCGTGCTGAAGGCCGGTGCCGACGTTCTCGGCCCGTATCTCACCAAGGTTGCCATCGACAAATACCTCGCGCGCCACACCGAAGCCCATTCGCTTCTCGACCGCTTCCTGAGCCCACGGCCGCTGACCGGCATCGCGCAGATCGCGGCCATGTACATCGGGCTGTTGCTTGCCAGCTTCCTGTTCGAATTCACCCAGACCTACATCATGCAGTGGACCGGCCAGAAGGTGATGTTCGATTTGCGCAGTGAGATCTTCCGCCACCTGCAACGCCTGCACATCTCGTTTTACGACAGGAATCCGGTCGGCCGCCTCGTCACGCGCGTAACCACTGACGTCGACGCCCTGAACGAAATGTTCACCGCCGGTGTGGTCTCAATCTTCGAAGACATCTTCGTCCTCGCCGGCATTCTGGTAATCATGCTCAACATGAGCTGGCGCCTGGCGCTGATCACCTTTGCCGTGCTGCCGATCATCTTCTACGCGACTTCGATTTTCCGTGGGAAGGTGCGAGACAGCTACCGTCGCATCCGTGTAGCCATCGCCAAGATCAACGCCTATCTTCAGGAACACGTCACCGGCATTGTCGTCCTCCAGTTGTTCAATCGCGAGAAGCGCTCGTACGAGCGCTTCGAAAAGATCAACCGCACGCACATGGACGCCTTCAAGGACGCGATCATGGCGCATGCAGTCTATTACCCCATTGTCGAAGTTCTGTCGGCGACGGCGATTGCGATGGTCATCTGGTTTGGTGGCAACGAGGTTCTGCGCAATGTCGTCACCCTCGGCGTCCTCGTCGCTTTCATGCAGTACGCCCAGCGATTCTTCCGTCCCATCCAGGACCTCAGCGAGAAGTACAACATCCTGCAATCGGCAATGGCGTCCAGCGAGCGCATCTTCAAGCTGCTCGACACGCCCGCGGAGATCGTCTCGCCTGCCAAGCCGAGGGCGCCGCAAGGACCGGGCCGCATCGAGTTCGATCACGTGTGGTTCGCCTATCGCACCATGGCGCAAGCCGCCGCTGAAGCCGCCAGCAAAGGCGAAAAGCTGAAGCTAAACGTCAGCGCCGGCAATCTGGCGGAGGAATGGGATTGGGTGCTGCGCGACGTCTCGTTCGCCATAGAGCCAGGCGAGACGGTTGCGATCGTCGGACACACCGGCGCAGGCAAGACCACGATCATCTCTCTCCTGCTCCGCTTCTATGATGTGCAGAAGGGCGCCATCCGCGTCGACGGCGTCGACATTCGCGAAATGGAGCTGAGCGAGTTGCGCCGCCGCTACGGTGTCGTGCTCCAGGATCCTTTCCTCTTCTCCGGAACGGTCGCGGACAATATCCGCCTGGGCACGCGCTGGATTGAGGACGAGTCAGTGGAAGAAGCGGCCGAGCAGGTCAACGTCGCCGACTTCATCCGCTCGCTGCCGGGCGGCTTTGAGGAGGAAGTCCGCGAGCGCGGCAGCACACTGTCAACCGGACAAAAGCAGCTGATCTCCTTCGCCCGCGCGCTCGCGCACAATCCCAAGATCCTTATCCTCGACGAAGCCACCTCCAGCGTCGATACCGAAACCGAGTTCCGCGTGCGCGAAGCCCTTACTCGCATGGTTGAAGGGCGAACTTCCATCATCATCGCCCATCGCCTGAGCACGATTCAGCGGGCCAACACGATTATCGTCATGCACAAAGGCCAGGTACGCGAGATGGGCTCGCATCAGCAGCTGCTGTCGCAGCATGGGATTTACTGGAAGCTCTACCAACTGCAGTACAAAGACCAGGAGATTCCTGCGCCGGCCGGAATCCCGCCCGGAGAATATTCAGCCCCAGGTGTTACTGTCTCAGCCGACGACTGAGATTCTTATCGGCACGACTGAAGAGCGTGCGTGAGAACTGCCGTCGGAATGCAGCAGCGAGTGCGAATTCCGAAAATCGAGCGCCGTAGGCGCGGCGACAGTTTAGCTCAGGACGGAGCGAAGCGGAGTCCTGGGTCAAGCGGAAAAGCTATTGAGTCCCGTAGGGACGGCACCTTCTCACCCACCTGAAGTCTTGCCTGACACGAGCCCGATTTCTCAGAGATTGCGTAGCTTCGAACTGCTCCGGTTGTGCCGACATAAGAGCGCCGTCGCCCCACCTGTCATAATTCCATTGTGCGAATCCTGATCTCCGCGGGGGAGGCCTCCGGTGAATTCTATGGCGCAGAGCTGATCAAGGCTCTGCGCCGGCAAGTCGCAGATTCTTCCACTATTGAATTTTTTGGCGTAGGCGGCGATCAGATGCGCAATGCCGGCTGCGAGCTTCTGGTCGATGCCCGCGAGATCGCCGAAGTCGGCATCGTCGAGGTCATCAAGCATATTCCGAACATCTATCGCCGCTTTCACCAGGTTGTGGGCGAGGCGCGCCGCCGCCGCCCGGACGCATCGGTCCTCATCGATTTCCCCGATTTCAACCTTCGCCTTGCGCGCGAACTGCACCAGCAGGGCGTGCCGGTCATCTACTACGTCAGCCCTCAGCTATGGGCCTGGAAGCAGGGCCGCATCGAGCGCGTTCGCAAATACGTTCGCGAGATGCTCGTAATCTTCCCCTTCGAGGAGAAGTTTTACTGCGAGCGCGGTATCCCGGCGAAGTTCGTCGGTCATCCGCTCGCCGATCTGCCTGCGCCATGCATCACCCGCGAGGAATTCGCCCGCGAGTATGGGCTCGATCCGCACCGCCAGTGGATCGCCCTGTTACCCGGCAGCCGCCGCGGTGAGGTCTCCTGGATCTTTCCCGTGTTGCTCGAAGCGGCGCAACTTCTGGGCCCCGATTACGTTTACACAGTACCGGTCGCTTCCACGCTCGATGCGAGCTGGATGGCATCTTTCCTGCGCGATTACTCGGGGCCGCCTATCACCTTCACGCGCGACGCACGAGCAACGTTGCTGCACGCGCGCGCAGCCGCCGTCGCCAGTGGCACGTCTACGCTCGAGGCATCTCTCATCGGCACTCCGTTCGCTATGGTCTACCGGGTTGCGCCGCTCACCTGGAGTGTGGGCCGCCGTCTAGTAAAGGTGGACCGCTTCGCCATGGTCAACCTCATCGCCGAGCGGGATGTTGTACCTGAGCTCGTGCAGGCCGAACTCACCCCGGAACGCGTTCGTGATGAGCTGCGCCGCTTGATGCCAGACGCCGAGCCACGCCGGAAGATGATTCAGGACTTCCGCGACGTGAGACAACGGTTGCAGCCGGGGGATGAGGGCGGCAGTGCATCCGAAAGGGCAGCGAGTAGCGTACTTGAGCTTGTGGAACACTCGGGCGGAAGTAGCGACGAATCGTAGTGCGGACGTTTCAGATGCGGAAAGGCAGGCAACGTCCCAGCCTGTAAAAGCGCAGCTTTTGCGCAATTTTTCTATAATTATGGTTAATAGAGTAGGAGTTCTCTTCCCCATGCGCAATGCAGCAAGGCCGGCAGCACGCCTTCTAGTCCTCGGTGTCTGCGTCCTCGTTTCCACTTGTTTTGCGGCTGAGAAGCCGCGGGTGCAGGTCAACGACTACATCATCCATGTCGCCGTCACGCCGCAGACACATCAGCTGAAGGCCCAGGCGCGAGTCAAGTTCACCGCTCTCGACGACATCAACATTGCGACATTCGAGCTGCACAATGCCCTGCGCCCCACGCGCGTGTTGGACGCCAATGGCCAGTCCCTTCCCGTCGAGCGCGTCAGTTCTGATTCAACCGTCCGCATTTCGCTGCCTGCCACGTTAACGAAGGGATCGTCCGACACGCTGTTTTTCGAGTACGAAGGCGCGATCCAATCAGGCGATGACAGCCCCGTGCCCGGACTGAAGCTCGCCTACGTGGGCGACCCGATCACGTATCTTCTGTACGCCGGACGCTGGTTTCCCATGGTCGGCTATGGCACCAACCGCTTCACCGCGACGATCAACGTCAGCGTTCCCCCAGGCTACACCGTGATTGCAAGCGGAAAACAAGGTAATGCCCCTGCTGAAATCGAAGAGAAGACACCACCGTCGCGCAAGGGGCAGCCGCAGGACACGCTCACCCGCCTCGCAACCCCTGCCGGCGGCCAGACAGTCACCTTCACCTACGAGGACCGGCCGAGCTTCCCCGGCACCATCATCATCGGGAAGTATGTGCCGACCAAGAGCACGGAAGGCGGCCTGAACATTACCGTCTACACGACGCCGGAGCACAAAGCCGCCGCCGCTAACTACGCTGACATCGCGACGAAAGAGTTTTTCTTCTTCACGACACTTTACGGGCCACCGTTCAACCAGAAGCTCAGCGTTGTAGAGTTGCCGGACGACACCGTGCCCTCGGCATGGGCGCCCGAGATCGCTGCCCTGGCCGGTCGGTACTTCACGGAAAAAGGAAACTATCGCCTGCTGGCCAACAACATCTCGCATCAGTGGTTCGGAACCATGGTCAGTCCCGCCACTAAGGACGACTGGTGGCTGAGCGATGGTGGCGCGCGCTACTCGGAAGCGCTTTACGTCGAGCACGTCGCTGGCGAAGCTGGCTTTCAGGAAGTCACGAAGGACATGTCGGTCGGCGCGCTGGCGTACGTTTCGGTGCCGCTCGCTGACGTGGGACGCCTGGACTCCTTCTCGCCCGAGTTTCAATCGCTGGTGACGGATAAGGGCGGCATGATTCTTGCGATGTTGGGTTGGGTCATCGGCGAGCAAGCGTTCGACAAGACGATGCGGACCTTCATGTCGCAATATTCCGGCAAGCCGGTTACGGTGGACGACTTTCGCAAAGTCGCCGAACAGGCTTCCGGCCAGCAGCTGAACTGGTTCTTCACGCAATGGCTGAACTCGACCGGCGCGCCGGAGTTCAAGAACAAGTACACGGTATACCGCACGCAGAAAGGTTTTCGCGTTGTCGGCGAGATCTCGCAGGACATGGACCTCTTCCGCATGCCGGTTGAGTTGAGGATCGATACCGACGGCAAAACGGAGAGCAAGCGTATCGAAGTCGAAGGCACCAACTCCGCTTATTCGGTTGATACCTTCGGGCGGCCACGGCGCATCACCATCGATCCCAACAATCAGGTACTACAGAACTCGCAAGATTTGCAGGTGCGAACCTCGATCATGCGAGGTCAGCAGGACATCGAGCAGGGGGATCTGACCGAGGCGCTCAAGGAATTCCAAAAAGCGCTCGACATAAACCGCAACAGCTCGCTGGCGCACTATCGCATCGCCGAAGTTTTCTTCCAGCAACACAACTACCAGTCAGCCGCGAATGCGTATCGCGAAGCGCTCAACGGCGATGGCGAGCCGCGCTGGACCGAGGTCTGGAGCCATATCCAGCTGGGCATGATTTTCGACCTGACGGGGCAGCGCGAGCGCGCGACCAATGAATATCGCCAGGCGCTGCAGACCAACGACAACACGCAGAACGCTCTGGAGACGGCGCGAAAATACCTGCAAACGCCTTACCAGCCGCAAGGCAGCAACGGCGACAAGCCGGGCATGTAGGCTGATTTAATGCGCCAGTTTCAGGCCGCTGAGCGAGGCGGCCTTTTCTTTTGCCACATTGTGGGACATCAACAACACCTGGAATGTTTCGCCCATTCCCGCAGGCGAAATCAGGTGCTTCAACTGCAGTGCAACCTTGGCGCGCTCCTGCGGAAGCTTGCAATCCTGAAAGGCGTCGGCAAACTCCGTCGCCTCGCCGATGCCGATCAGGAATTGCGCTTGCGTGACCAGCCCCAACGGTTCGAACCCGCGTTCAATGCCGCGACCACGCAGCGCCGTGAAGTTGACGTGCGCCGTGATGTCCTGCTCGCCAGGAGCTTCGTACGGTGAGCCACTTGCAGTGTGTTGGCGATAGCACATGATCGTATCGCGATGCCTTCCGGCGAGCTGCTCTTCGCGGGTATAGCCGTAGTCGATCAGCACCAGGAAGCCACGACGGCCGTGGAAGGCAGACGCGATGCGCTCCATCCATTCCAGCGCCAACAGCGGCGCCTCGACGCGCTCGCCTTGCTCGGGATGGATGCCGTAACGATCCAGGAATTCGTTATCGGCAGCGGAGGCGGGAACGAAGGTTTCAACAAAACGTCCGTCTTTGTAGCCGACTCGCAGCGCCCCCCGATAGTCGATAATCTCGACCGGCAGCGCGTCAAAAAACTCATTCCCAAAGATCACAATGTTGTCGCCGGCCTCTGTGAGCGCCGATTCGAAAGAGTCAAAAACGTCGCACCTTGTGCCTGCGATGTGCTCCTCCATGCGCTCGCGTAATTTTCCACGTAGATGTTCCGACTGTTCCACCAGTGTGTAATGCAGAGCCCTAAAGAAATCCGGAAACTGCTTTGCTGACCAGTCGAGAACATCGCGGGCGAACAATCCGCGCCCCGGCCCGAGTTCGATCAGATCGATACGCGGGGGAGAATCCATCGCCCGCCACATCTCTTCGAACTGCCGCGCCACCAGCCGTCCGAACACGGCATGCACGTCGCTGGAGGTATAGAAGTCTCCCGCCTTGCCGAACCGCTCGCGCGCCTGCGAGTAGTAGCCCAGCTCAGGCTCATACAAGCACAGCTCCATGTAACGCGAGAAAGGAATGGGGCCGTTGCGGGCGATCTCTTCGGCGATGCGCTGGCGCAAGGAAAGCCGTGCGCGCTCCTCTGGCGACGGCATCACAGCTTGCCTTCCCGCTCCATCTGCTGGTGTTCCTTGCGATGTTGCGGCGTGCGGATGAACATCTCGACCAGGTAGTCGTGCAGGCAGTCGAACACCTGCCGCTGGAACGTCCACTCGAATTGTGGGTCGTCGAGATCGCGGGGATGAAGGTCGAAGTAGTAGGTGTGTACCGGCGGGTCGGTGAAACGAGGGCGAATGATGAACTCAACTCCTTCGCCTTTGGCGCGAGCATCGAACTCCACCAGCGGATGCTCGTAAAGCCGGAGTTGTTGCCGCACGCGCTCCAGGCGAGTGGAAGTCATTCCGGGATTGTAGCAAGTGGAAAGGGCGGTAAGGTCAGCCCTCGGAGGTGAGCTTTCGCCGGTGGTGTTCTTTCAGGATACAGCAGTCCATCACGACGAAGATGCCCGCCTGGCGCGCCTTTTCAGCAGCCTCTTCGTGGATTATGCCTTCTTGCATCCAGATAACCGGGGCCTTGATCTGGATGGCCTCGTCTACGACTTCCGGCACAGCTGAAATCCGGCGGAAGACGTTCACAATGTCGACTTTTTCGCGGAGATCGAGCAGAGACGGATACGCTTTCTCGCCCTCCCAATCGGTGATGTTGGGATTAACGGGAATAATGCGGTATCCCTGCGAGCGCATGTAATGCGAGACGCCGTAGCTGGGCCGCAAGGGCGAGTCGGTGAGGCCGACGACCGCGATGGTCTTTGCGGTTTGAAGCAGCTCGGTGATGCGATCGGATTCTGAGGCGGACAATGCCGGTTTCTCCGCAACTGATTAAGTCGGTGCAATCCAATGTTACATTCGCCGAAGAATCCTTCACGGTCGGCAAATGTTTCGGTTCACGTGCCGTCCTTACGAGGCTGAGACGACTTTCCAATCCTACCCAGGACTCCGGCCGCGGCGGCCCGTCCTGGGCTAAACTGACGCCGCGCCTACGGCGCTCGATTCTCTGCAGTCGGCGTGCGTCATCGAATTCCGGAATCCTGTTTTCATACAGACACCCACGTTTTTTACAAACACTCTCAGGTTCAGGTCACGGCTGCGCGTCACGTGGGCGGACGAAACAGGGAGTCTTTATATGCGAAGCGTCGCTACTGCGGTGCGACACTGACAACTGACAACCGGCAACTGACAACTGCTTCACCCCAACGCCTGCTCCAAATCCGCGATCAGATCTTCAACATCTTCGATGCCGACGGAAATGCGCACCATGCCATCAGTCAAGCCGATGGCCTTGCGGCCCTTCTCGCCGATAGCCGCGTGGGTCATCGTCGCCGGATGTGAGATGAGCGTTTCTACCCCGCCCAGCGACTCGCCCATGGTGCACACGCGCACGCGCTTCAGCACGCGCTTGGCGTTGGCAAGCGATCCGGTCTCGAAGGTAATCATCGAGCCGAAGCCCCACATCTGCCGGCATGCCAGCTCGTGTTGCGGGTGACTCTTCAGTCCGGGGTAGAAGACTTCCTTGACCTTGCGATGCCGGGTGAGGAAGTCGGCCATGGCGCGGCCGTTTTCGTCGTGCTGCTCCATGCGAACGGCGAGCGTCTTGGTGCCGCGCAATACCAGCCAGCACTCGAATGGCGACATGATGGCGCCAGCCGCCTTCTGGATGAATGCCAGCCTCTCAGCCTGCTCGCGCGTGGTGCAGACCAGCACGCCGCCCAGGCCGTCGCTGTGGCCGTTGAGGAACTTCGTTGTCGAGTGCATCACCATGTCCGCGCCAAAGCGGATCGGCTGCTGGAAGTACGGCGACATGAAGGTGTTGTCG
>DATFSK010000084.1:0-12597 GCA_035262645.1 Terriglobales bacterium | reverse complement strand
CCGCTTATTCATTGACCTGCCCTGCCTTCAGTCCTAAGATTGGCGGGGCCTCGGCAAGGTAAAGGCTGGTGCGCTGTGCATTTGGACGACCATGAAGAATCCTGAGATCACTCGCCGAGACTTTGGAAGGGTTGTCCTGGGAGGTTTCGTCGGCGCCGCAGCATCACGCATGCTCCGCATCCCTACGGTGGAGGCAGCCTCCCCCGATTTCACCACTGCCATCATTCCCGATCCTCAGGGCCTGGCGGGTAGATGTCCCGACAAGACTGGCCGATACTACACGGCGATGATGAAGTGGCTTGTCCACGACAGGCATCTTGTTCTCACATCCAGCGAACCGTCCTTTGACGCTAACATCAAGGCCGTAATAGGCGTTGGCGATTGCCTGCAGTCGCCGGTTCCCCATGAGATCAGGAATGCAGAAGCCGCCTGGACGGTTCTTGACACGAATAAGATCGCATTTATTGAGCCGCCGGGGAATAACGACTATGTCGGAAACCACCCGACGTCTCGAAGCAACCTCGGTGAGCATTTCAAGACCGGGTATTTCTCTGCGACGAACCGATCCAGGGTTTACGGCTCCGGTATGGATCTCGGTGGCGGAGATATGGCTTATTGGGTCGGATCGCAGGACACTACCGGCGCCAATACGGCGGTAAAGTTCGTCATTTCCGGGACAAAAATGCTGATCCTGGGAGTGGATTTCTTTGCCGGGAACGCGGCTTGGGAATGGGCCCATGATGTGATGATGAAGAATTCCGATTGCGAGTGTTACATCACGACTCATGCCTGGCTGACTGTCCGCGGAACGCAGTTCGACAGGGAAGAGGCTCATGGGCCAGTCACATATTCCATGGCGGGGCCTCCCTACTCAAATTCTGCTGTGGAGGCTTGGAGCACGGTCGGAGTGAATACCTGGCCGAACCTGCGTGGCATCTTTTGTGGCCACGATACTTTCAAGGACCAGCCTCTGGGTTGGCAGCGAGCTGCAATCAAGAGCGAGAGTGCGCGCCAGCAGACTGTGCAGCAATTATTTGTTAACTCGCAGCAATCGGACATCGCCTGTAGCGCCGCGGCCAGCCGGGCAACGGGAGCTGGAGAAATTGCAAACGTTTTCCTACTCAGTCGCCGGCCGGCTTTGGGGTTGCTCGAAGGGCGAATCATCTCCACCCACACGGAGAATTGGTTCAAATCGAAAGCACTCTCGTTCCCTGGCGGAAGCAGCTGGAGCGAGCACGAAAAACTTTTATTCTCGGTTCCGTTTACCGGACTCTCAACGGAACGAGCCATGTCGGCCCGAATTCCTGCCGCCATCGCGGGGTAGTCTCCTGAATTAAGACACTGAGCTAGCCTGGGGATCGCGCTGATCCATACACAACCCCGCTGCAAACAGCGCCATGACCATCGCCATCTGCGCTGCCGTGGCACTCAGCGACGTCGGCAGCACGGGCACAACATACATCCCCAACATTGCTGCCGCCAGCACAACGCGGGGCGCGCTCCATTGCTCACTCCACATCAGCATCATCGGCAACAGCAGCAGGGAAGCATCGTGCAGATACGCGTGGTAGCTCGCCAGCAATGCCATCACCATCACCAGCGAATAACTCGCTGCCGAAATCCTCCCACCGCGTTTGAGCAACGCCGCCATTCCGGCAAGCAGCACGATCGACATCCCGGCCGTCACCCATCCAACCGCCGCTTCCGATACTCGCCCATACAGCAGCGCATACAAGCACCCGCGAACATTCGGCATGCTCTCCGGATGTTCTCCCCCCAGTGCGCCCGGCAGCCGGTTGAACTCCATCACCGCGCGCGGGTAATGGAGCGTCGCCTGCCAACCCACGATGGCCACCGATACGCCCAACAGCGCCAGGCATGTGGAAGTGAACGCCGCCAGCGCCCTCCACTTTCGCCACACCATCAGCGCCAGCAGCATCGCCAACGCGAATTGCGGTTTCAACGTGGTGAACGCCAGCGCCAAGCCGGCCTGCGCATCGTTGCCTTCCGCCATACCGGCGAATGCAATCGCAAACAGCAACAGCATCAGGATCGAAAGCTGTCCCTGCATCAAAGCAAGCACTGCCGGCACGAACACCACGGGCGCGACGAGCGCCGCGACAACCGGTTTGTCATCCCAGCGAAGCGCTCGCCGCAATACGAAAGGCAGCGCCAGCAGCATGCCGGCGTTTGCCGCAAACCACATCAGCTCCGCCCACCGATACGGCAGCCGCGACATCGGCGCAAGCACCGCCAGCGCATACGGCGGAAACACAAACGGCAGCGAGAACCTCCGCCCGCTGCCGTCAACGAACTCGCTGCCGAGCCCACGGTCGTAGCGGCTCTGCGCAGCCAGATCGTAAACCTGCGCCCCATCGCCCACCGCCACCATCCTCCCCGCGCGATAAAAGCACGAGAAGTCCGCCTTCACTCCAGAAAACACCACCGGCTTGAAACCACTCCACAGCAGGACATAACCCGCCATCGCCAGCACGATCGCGCAAACCTTCGCAGCCAGGCACCTGCTGTCACTCGACAGCGCAGGATGTTCTTCCATCCCCATGTTGTCATCCCGGCCAGTTGCCCTCGCGAACGCATTGGAATCTGCCATCCCGAGCCCGGCCAGCTGCCATCGCGCATGCACCGGAGTTGTCATCCCGAGCGCAGCCGCGGGTCTGCGGTCCTACGCAGGAATCTGTCATCCCGGCCAGGGCCGCAGGTTCAAGCGTTCGCGAAGCCGCCCACGCCGCCAGCGCCGTAAACACCGCCCACGGATACAGCCACGCCGTCACAAACGGCACCGTCCACAGCTTCACGCCCGAGCCCGGCACAACCATGTCCCACAGCGAGAGCCCGGCCATCGCCACCGCCGACGCGCCAGCCAGCGTCCACGTCGCGCCGAACAGTAACTGTTGCCACTGTCCGCATCGCCTGATCTGGGCCGCCTTCATCACCATCCACAGCGCCGCCGGCAGCAGCAGCACTTCGTTATAGATGAGAAAAGGGAACAGCAGCTGAAACACCGCTACTGAATAGCTGATCGCGAACAGCAGGTCGGCGTCACGAAACCTGTAACTCACCAGGAGAACCGATCCCACCAGCAGCGCGGAAACCGGCAGCACAAAATGTCCCCGCAGCATTTCGGCCACCAGCGGCTGTGCTCCCGCATAGTGCGAATACGCGCGCATGGTGTGCACCCATTCGCCGAACCATCCGGGCACGATCGCCTGAGCTCCCAGCAACAACCCGGCGAGCGTTCCTCCCAGGGACAGCAGAAACGCCCTCCTCGCCCGCCACCTGCAAACTGCCCATAACGCCAGCGGCAGCAGCACCGCGACCGCCAGCTGAGGCTTTGCCGCGCAAAGCGCGCCCACCATCCCCGCCCGCACCAGCCGCCCCGATCGCGCCCACCACACAGTTACCGCCAGCAGCGCCACAAACAGCAGCGTCGGCTGCCGCAGCTGTATGGCCAGAGCCACCGGATAGCCGCTGAAGACCGCAGCCGCCACGATCAGCCTGTCAAACATCTCAGCCGGCCATCCGCACCACAAGGGAATCGAGATCGCCAGTAAAACAATGCTCGCGTCAAGCGCTATCAGCTGCGCGCCGGCAAAGGGCAGAATCGCCAGCGGCCAGTAAAGCGCCACCAGAAACACCGGGTAGGCAAAGCGCGGACTCGTCTCCAGGCTGGCGGCCGTCGTTCCCGTTCGCAGCGTGACCGCAATCTGCTGCGTCACCTCGCCCCGATACGGACTTCGCCCCTCGAGGATCTCGCCGCATCCCAGCCACTCCGGATACAGGCCCTGTTCCACCGTCGGCGCATGCGATCCAAGCCCCGCCGGCGCGATCACCGTGGCGAAGTACCACGAACTCACCAGCGCCAGCGCCGCCAGCGCGAGCAGTCCTGCTTGCCGCCCCGGTGACAAGCCGGCCGCAACACCTTTACCGCCGATGGGTCCGACCTGGACGTGTGCCGCCATGCAAAGCGGAGCCGATAAACCCACTCCATCACTCAAATCATCGGCGAGCCTATGCAGTTGCTTGAGATCACTGCCCGGCACCAGTCTCGCAATTCGAACTCACAAGGGCCGCCCTCTTACCACTTGCCATCCCACCCGGTTTACGGATGCCTCGTCGGGCGCCGATTCTTCCACGCGGGCGGACCGCAGATCCCTCGGCTGCGCTCGGGATGACAAATCGTAAAAATGGGGTCCCAACTCGACGCAAGAAATGGCTTGTGTCACGCGGCGAGGGAGCGCAGAATTGCCGATTGCGGGAAACCAAGAATCGTTGCCGAATCGGAGCCCTTTGCCATGATGCTCAATACCGAGGTCTTGCAGTTCGATCGCGGCGTCACGGGAATTTCATGCTATGGCCGCTTCACCATGGGAACCCGCCTCAGCGAAACCGAAGGGCTCATTAATTCGCTGATCGCCAACGGCGCTCGAAAGCTGGTGCTCGATCTCACGAACGTTGATTTTGTCGACAGTGCAGGGCTGGGTATCATCATGCGGGCATTTGGCGAGATCGAACAGCGCGGCGGAAAGCTTCGCATCGCCGGTCCTACGCCGCAGGTACGCCGGCTCTTCGAGATCACGCACACCCTGACAATCCTGCCTATCGATCCCGACCTGTTGACGAGCGTGCAGATGCTGGATGTCAGTGTTCAAGCCGCTGAAGGTCAGGGCGCCTGAATGTCCAAGGGGAGAAACGCGCGCAGCGGCAAAATCGGAATTCGCCCGCGCGCGGCAGCCCCTTCCAACCACTTGTCATCCTGAGCGCCCGTATTATGTTTCATCCCGGCGCAGCCGAGGGAGCCGTCCGCCGGTTACTGCTTTGGCGGTGACTGCGCTCCACTCGGGCCGCTGCCCGGGCACTTGCCCATTCCTGCGCCGATGCGTTGTACATCGATCGAGGCATTGCCCGCGTTACCCGCGTCTTTTACATTACCCGCGACCTGCACCGGTTCTCCCACATGCTGCACCAGTTTTGACGTATCCGCGTTGGGCGGAATATTCAGCCTGTACGTGGTGCCGGCTTTGTCGGTGATCGTGTAATTCGGCTCGCTCCCGCCCAGGCAGCCCTCGGTCACAGGCGCGTTCGCCATCGGACCCTGCCCGCCGCTTGGCGCCGTGTTTTGCTCAGCGCTGCCCGGCATCGACGGTTGTGATTGACTCGCGTCCGGCGCCTGCGAACTCGGGGCGGTGGCCTGGCCACTGCTCCGCCCGGGATTTGTACCCGGCTGTTGCGCCGCCGCCCAGGCCAGCATCGCCAGCATGAACAGGCTTGTTACCAGCATCTTCTTCATTCGGAAACCTCCAATATTGCTCTCCGCCGTCGCGCTTTCACATCGAAAGCGGCACAGTCGGATACACGTTAGAGGAGTTTGCTTCGCGCCGGTTTGCCTCGCTGGCACAGCCCCGCCGTCACAACTCCGACACATTCTGGTAGTAACAGAACTCCCCTGTTACTCCTACAGATGTGCCATAACATGGGGAAACATCATCTATTAAGTTGCAAATTCTTGCAGTCTTTCCCCTAAAGTAACGGAATTGTAAGGCAATTTCGCGGAATTCCGATTGCAAAGTACTCTGTAGAGGCTGTGACTGCCTCGCCAGCTCACAACTCTGTTGACTCAGCCGGGGGAACAACCGCCAGTGACCACCCGCGCTGTTTACCTATCTGGCGGCATGTGCTGGTTTCTCTTGAATTTTTGCCACGGCGAACCCATAGTGTTCGCAGGTTGTACTTAGATGTGGGAGGAACTCTGTCGCGCCACGCGGAGCGATCCCGCCAGTTTTATTGGGCGCTGTTGGGTGGATTTGGCTACAAGTGTTCTCTCCCTTGCGGGTGATTGGCGTTGTTTTGCTCTCGCTGCCGTCGCCGCAACGTAGTCCCGAGGGCTGCTGTTTAGAGGAACGATCGAACCGGTTTTTCCCTGGGAGGGATTGTTAAATGATGCGCAGGCTGCTGCTTCTGTCTGTACTCCTCTTATGCGGTGCCGTCTATTCGTTTGCCGGCCCCGAGGAGTTTACGTTCCTGGCCTGGAACAATGGCAACTGGCAAAACGGATATCCGTACGAGATTCAGGAGACGGACAATCCATCGGGTTCGGTCATCGCCGCCATGTGCGATGACTACATTCATGGTGGCTCGCCCGGTGATATGTGGTTCGCCAACACCACCAACCTCGGGACCAGGGACATCATGCTCACGCGATTTAATAATGTCGCCGGGCCCTTCTCCCTGTATTCCCTGATGCTCTACGATGAGGCTGGCTGGCTGCTGCTCGAGACGCTCACCGAACCCACTTCGGAATGGTTGAACTTGAACAACGCCGTCTGGAATATTTTTGATCCCAGTTCGCCTTGCGACAGTGTCTGCATGGCCTGGATCACCGCCGCGCAGAATGAAGCCAAGATTGGTTTTCCCGGTGTCGACTTCAATCGTGTGTACATCGTTACACCGGTGAACCAGCACGACCGCGATCCCCACAGTGTTCAGGAGTTTCTGTACATTGGGGAAGATCCCTCAAGCCAGGGCCTTCAGTCGACTCCCGAGCCCGGTACGCTGTTGCTGATGGGCACCGGCTTGCTCGCCGCCTTCGGCCGCAAGTTCTGGCACTGACGGAATTACAACCCTCCTCGACCCCAGGTCCGGCCAGTATTGCCTGACCTGGGGTTTTACTTTTTGCTTTTGTCATCCTGAGCGAAGCCGAGGGATCTGCGGTCCGGCTCCACGCGGGTGCCCCACACATTCGTTCATTCCGAAATGTGTTAGTCCGCCTCACCGAACCTCATCCATCACCCTCACGAACAACGCAAACGCAACTGCACCAAAACTGCTTCTTGCTACTGCCGCCGTTTCCAGTCATAATTGATCGTGCACGCCTGTGTGGCCCACTCTGTTTGCGCGAAAACGCTGACGGATGCGGCTCCCCTTAAAAAGGCCACTCGCCCGCACAAATCCCCACATCCGAGGAATCGATGGCAGCAAAGTACATCTTTGTGACCGGCGGTGTCGTGTCTTCACTTGGCAAGGGCCTGGCAGCGGCCTCCATCGGTTGTCTCATGGAAAGCCGTGGCCTCAAAGTCACGCTCCAGAAATTCGACCCCTATCTCAATGTCGATCCCGGCACCATGTCGCCCTTCCAGCACGGCGAAGTCTTCGTCACCGACGACGGCGCGGAAACCGATCTCGACCTCGGCCACTACGAACGCTTCACTCACAGCAAGCTCACGCGCGACAATAACTGGACCACCGGCCGCATCTATGAAACCATCATCGCCAAGGAGCGCCGCGGCGACTATCTGGGCAAGACCGTGCAGGTCATCCCGCACGTCACCAACGAAATCAAAGGCGCGATGAAGAAGGTGGCGCAGGATGTCGACCTCGCCATCATCGAAATCGGCGGCACCGTCGGCGATATCGAGTCGCTGCCCTTCATCGAAGCCATCCGCCAGATGCGACAGGAGTTGGGCCGCGAGAACACGCTCTTCGTGCACGTCACGCTTGTGCCCTACATCGCCGCCGCCGGCGAGCTCAAGACCAAGCCCACACAGCACTCCGTGAAAGAATTGCTCAGCATCGGCATTCAGCCCGACATTCTCCTCTGCCGCACCGACCGCTTCCTCTCTAAAGACATCAAGGGGAAGATCGCACTCTTCTGCAATGTCGCCGACGAAGCCGTGATCACGGCGAAAGACGTCGCTTCCATTTACGAAGTGCCGCTGGTCTTCGCGCGCGAAGGTGTGGACCGCCTGGCGCTGAATTACCTGCGCATCGACGCCCGCGAGCCCGACCTCAGCCGCTGGGAGGATCTCGTCCATCGCGTCTACAACCCGAAGGACGAAGTGACCATCGGCATCGTCGGCAAGTATGTCGAGTACGAAGACTCCTACAAATCGCTGAAAGAGGCGCTGGTGCACGGCGCGCTCGGCTACAACCTGAAGCTCAACGTGAACTGGATCGAAGCCGAAGGCCTGGAGCAGAAAGACGCCACCGTGCAGGCGCAGCTCGAGAACGTCGACGGAATCCTCGTCCCCGGCGGCTTCGGCAAGCGCGGCATCGAAGGCATGCTCAAAGGCATTCAGCACGCCCGCGAGAACAAGGTCCCGTACTTCGGCATCTGCCTCGGCATGCAGACCGCCTGCATCGAATTCGCTCGCAACGTCTGTGGACTGGAAGAAGCCAACTCCAGCGAGTTCGATCCCGCGACGCCGCATCGCGTCATCTACAAACTGCGCGAACTGCGCGGCGTGGAAGAACTCGGCGGCACCATGCGCCTCGGCGCCTGGACCTGCAAGCTCGAGCCCGGCTCTTTAGCGCAGCGCGCCTACGGCCAGAACGAAATCAGCGAGCGCCACCGCCATCGCTACGAGTTCAATCGGGAATACGAAAGCACGCTGGTCGCCGGCGGCCTGCGCCTCAGCGGCGCGACGCCTGATGGCACCTACGTCGAGATTGTCGAGATCCCCGACCATCCGTTCTTCCTCGGCTGCCAGTTCCATCCCGAGTTCAAGTCGAAGCCGCTCGAGCCGCACCCGCTCTTCTCCGGCTTCATCAAGGCGTCGTACGAGAACAAGCTCCGCCGCGAGCACGCAAAGAACGAAGTGGAGGTAGAAATGTTCCACCGCCCCGACAAAGTAAAGCGTTAGCTGTCTGTCGTTAATTTTTCTTCCGCCAACGCTGAACCTGGGCGGGCGATTACGCGGAGGACTTGCGAAGATAACCAGCAACGACAGCGACCGTACCATGAGCACTTCGCGATGAGCTCATCATCCTTAGGGCACAATCTCAAACACCACGCCCTGCCCGTAAGCCCCACCGGCGGAAGCCGTGCCATACAGCTCGCCGTGGTCGCCGACAGAAAGCCTGCCGTAGGGAGTGCCTCCATCCATTCCGCCGCTGAAGTCGTGCAGCGACTGGTAACTCCACCCTCCGCCCGACCTGGTCAGCTTGAAAACCGAGCCCCAGTGTAGCGCGCCGTCGCCCACCGTTGTCCCATAGAGATTTCCTTCATTGTCCATAATGAGGTTGCTGGCCGGCCCTCCGGAAGATGGCCCCGACAGCTCCGCCAGCGTCTGGAAGCTCCAGCTGTCCTCGCCCAACGGTGAAAGCTCAAACACCACGCCACCGGCGCCAGGGCCACCGTCTTGTGTCGCACCGTAGAGAATTCCTGCCGAATCCACCAGCATGCCGCCCGTGGGCGTGAGTCCATCGGCTCCGTTGCCGAAGCTGTAAAGCACCTCTTCCGTCCATCCCGATCCGGAGTTGAGCAAGCGGTAAACCGCTCCGTATCCACTCGCGCCGCCAGCTGAGGTCGTCCCGTACAAACTTCCTTGCTCGTCGATCGCGATCCCGCTTAACGGCGCAGCTCCATCCGGCGAACCGGCAAAGCCGTAGAGCACGTTCTCCGTCCAAAAGCCTCTCGGGTCTTCCGTCAGCTCAAACACCGTGCCCTGCTGATACGCGCCACCATTCCTCGTCGTGCCGTAGAGATGGCCGGCTGCATCGAAGGTCAGATCTCCACGATCGGGATTGCTCCCATCAGCATCCCCGAAGCGATGAAAAATAACTTCTTGCCATTGGTGGGCCGTTCTCCCCGGCGCGATGTGGAACAGCGTCCCGCAGCCGTACCATTGCATGCATCCGTTACCGTCGCCGCCGGAATGGGTTGTGCCGTAGACTTCGCCATCACGCCCGATCACTACACCGGCAAGCGGATCGAACCCGTCCCTGAGGTCGTTCAGTCCGTTGAAGGCATAAAGCGGGTACAAGCGCCACGTATCGCCCGTGCGTGCCAGATGAAAGACAATGCCCAGGCCCATCGCCCCGCCGATGGTTGTCGTACCGTAAAGATTTCCCGCAGTGTCGGGTGTGACCCCGGCGGCCGGAGCGGCTCCGTCATTTCCTCCCGTAAAGTCGTGCAGAACAGTGAATGTCTGGGCTCGCCCCGGCTCTATGGCCATCGCCATCAGTGCGCACAGTAAACACAGGGCGCCCGAGGCCTCCGCCAGGCGACGGCCAACTGACATTGCACTCATCCCCATCCTCCATCCATTCCAGGGCTCGCCAATCGCCCGGCGCTGACAATGGCTTGCCGGCCAGACACGCGTTGGCGCTTAGTTTAAATACTTGTGAGGAGCGTGTCTGCAACGATTGCGGCGCGTTTCTTACTGCGTAGGATTACGCGGGAACTTCAAAATCAGGAAAGGGCCTGTTCTACCGCTCTTGCAAAGGCGGAAGCGCCGGCGCGGTTAGGGTGTCCGGCGGAAGCGCGGTGACACTCTTCGCAGGCCAGCAGGTCTCCCAGGTTGCCGCCGTAGAACGAATCGCAGGCTGGAATGCGCTTCGACGCGACCTCATCCTCGGGGGGAAAATCTGGAGGAAGTCCCACGCCCCACAGCCATGGGTCGGATGCGAACACAGCATTTTGTTCGCTGAACGGCGCAACGGCGAAGCGGATGCGATTGCCGCCGAGGGCGGCGTTGGTTTCTGCAACTGCACGTCCCAGCCACATTTCGGAGTCATGCCAGAATTGCAGGCACAAGCTGAAGATCTTCCCGATCAGCGGAGCCGTGTCGAGAAAATCCGGCAGCGCGATTCCGCGAAACTGGAGCAAATGAGGCACTCGAAACGGATCCGAATCCGTGCTGAGTATGGGGTAGTAGCTCGTGACCACGATTTTTGTGTTCGGATTGGAAAACTTGGCTGCCACCACAGGGAGCAACACCTTCATGTCGGCGTAACAATGCAACTCCGTGCGATCACCCAGAGCAACAAAGCTGGTCAGAGGGTTCAGGATGGTTCGAGTATCCACATCGTTGATGCCGCCATTTACCAGGACGAGGTCGACGCTATCGGGATTGTCGTTAAAACTGTTGCATTGCGTCAGGATGGTTGGGTAGGCGTAAGGAATTTCCGGCGAGGAGGCGCCTGGAGCATTAGCGCGCCCAATGCCGATCACCGCCCCTGAATGCGCGACGAATTGCGGCGGAGTTGCAGATCCCAGGGCCTGTGCTACTAACGACGCAAACTTGTGCTCGGTCAGCAGCCCCTGTCCCCAAACAACGGAGTCACCGAGAACGACCATGCGGGAGATGCCTGGCATCATGCCTCCTCGTCTGCTGAGTTCACAGCGTGCCCCACCTGCGAAGGCGGGGGTGTTTTTGCGCGAGCGATTGTTATGGGAGCGAGGCAGAGACCCGTACTTCTGGGCGCAGCAATAGGGGAGCGATGGACAGTCAAAGACAAACTGCTGCGCCCGGCGTCTTCCTAGTGGAAGAACACAATCTTGTACTGAGGAAACGTGTTATCCGGATCCAGAATCATCAGCAGGCCTGGATTTCCATTCTCAAAGATTTTGTCTGTGACCAAGCTGCCAACAGCATAAGAACCTGACCCCGGGGTTCCGCCCATGTGGAAGACATCGCCAAAGCCTGCCGTGGGTGCATCGCAAGGTTCGGTGCCGGTATGGTCGGCGTGACATTGATGGAAGTACATGAAGCCCGCCGCGAGTGTACTTCCGCCACCTTGCCAGCTTGGAACGCCTCCACCCCTGCTTCCGTCGACAGCGACGGCGCGGTCCTGGAAGTACAGAAAGCCGCGATTATCGCGGGCAGGGTCGCCATAGGCTCCGGTGCAGGGTGCCAGAAGTACGTTGCCAGGAATGGTAGCGGGTACTTCATCAGGCGGATTTTCCCCGGCCGGACACTTAAGAGCGAGAGATGCCACGCCGAATTCGCTGCTGCCGTCCTTGTGGTATTGAACTACGCAGTTGGTCGGAGAACTGGTGCAAACCTGCAGGCTGCCATGGGGCTTGCCAGAATTGGCATCGATGTTCACGGAAGTGCTGCCGTTACCGGAAAAGTAAAAGGTGACGCCGAGGTTGCCATCATCGCGGACAAGTCCGGGTCCCGTGGCAATGCGAACTATGGAGTTCGGCCCCAGGTCGAGGCCATGGTTAGCGCCTTGGCCCCCGATGTAGTAGAGGCCAGGAACGAAAATCGCGGTTGCATCCTGTACCTTAATCCCGCTGGGATAATAGCCGGGTTGATACTCTGTGCAACCAGTCGTATCCGGACATCCGTCTTGTGTGAAGTTTCTACTGACGGACACACCCATGGTGGTCGGGACAGCGGGGTACTGTACGTTCCTGTAAGGATCGCTAATAGGCAAATGAGGATAGAGCCACTTGCCGGTGGAGCCAAGAGTAACCGATCCAGGTTGTGATGCCTGGCCACCAAATGTGCCAAAGCTCGAGCCGGTATTGTCCGGTCCGCCGAGAGTGAGATCGACGGTAGACAAGCTGCCCGTAGTCACAGCACTTGGATTATTCGAGTTCACCTGTATGCTTTGCTGCGGTCCGCCAACGACCTGGATCAAGCTCGGCGCACCCCTCATGTCGATGGTCGCGGAATCCGTGGGGTGCAACACGATAATGGGTACCGGACCGGGAGTCGAGGTCAAACCGCACGCCGCGGTGGCGTGGACGGGCACCTCTCCAGTGCCTGTCAGCAATCGCGAGAAGTAAGCCGGCACCTTCTCCGTAACATCCACCTGCACGAAGGGAACAGCTACGTCAGCTGGCGGCGG
>DATFSK010000083.1:0-14954 GCA_035262645.1 Terriglobales bacterium | reverse complement strand
GAAGCTGAAGTTCTGCTCCGGATCCAAGGCTTCCAGCAGCGCCGAACCGGGGTCGCCGCGGAAGTCGCGTCCGACCTTGTCGATTTCGTCGAGCATGAAAACCGGATCGTTCGTCTCCGCGCGGCGGATGCCCTGCATGATCTGCCCAGGCAAGGCGCCGATGTAGGTGCGCCGATGTCCGCGAATCTCGGCCTCGTCGTGCACACCGCCCAGCGACAGCCGCACAAACTTGCGTCCCAGCGCCCGTGCAATCGACTTGCCCAGCGAAGTCTTTCCCACGCCCGGAGGTCCGACGAAGCAAAGAATCGGCCCCTTCATCGAAGGCTTGAGCCGACGTACAGAGAGGTAATCCAGAATGCGGTTCTTCACCTTCTCCAGATCGTAGTGATCGGAGTCGAGAATCTCCTTCGCCTTTGGGATGTCGACCTCGACGCCTGAGGACTTCTGCCACGGCAGCACCGCCAGCCACTCGATGTAGTTGCGCGTCAGACCGTAATCCGCTGCCATCGGCGACATGCGAGCCAGCCGGCCGAGTTCCTTCAGCGCTTCTTTCTTGACCTCGTCGGGCATGCCCGCCGATTCAATCTTCTGCCGCAGCTCTTCGGCATCGCGCGTCGTCTCGTCCTGCTCACCCAGCTCTTTCTGGATGGCCTTCATCTGTTCGCGCAGGTAGTACTCGCGCTGCGTCTGCTGCACGCGGTCCTGCACTTCGCTCTGAATCTTGTTGCGCAGCTGCTGGACTTCCAGCTCCTTGGCCAGGTGCTGGTTGATCTTCTCCAGGCGAATACGAACGTCGGGCGTCTCCAGCACATCCTGCTTATCGCGCGTGTTCAGCGAGGGCAGCGATGAGGCGATAAAGTCCACCATGCGGCCGGCATCTTCAATATTGCCGGCAACCGTCGACAGCTCATCCGACAATGTGGGAGATCCCGCCACGATCTGCTGGAACAGCGTCAGCACGTTGCGTTGCAGCGCTTCGATCTCGGAGTTCTTGGGAACTGGGACCTCGGCGATGGACTCAACCGTCGCGCGCATGAAGGGCGCCAGCTGCGTGTACTCCGTCACCTTCACGCGCTCCAGGCCCTCGGCAAAGACGAAGAGGCTCTGGTTCGGCATGCGCACGACTTTGTGCACAACCGCCAGGCTGCCGACCGCAAACAGATCGGTCGGCTGAGGCGAGTCCACGCGCGCTTCACGCTGCGCCACCACGACAATCGTCTTGTCCTCGCCCAGTGAATTGATCAACTGCACCGAACTCTCGCGTCCCACCGTCAGCGGCAGCACCGCATGCGGAAACAGCACGGTGTCGCGAACAGGCAGCACTGGTAGCGTCCGAGCCTGCTCGGAATCGTCTCGGAGCTCCGGGTCAATTCGTTCTAACTCTTTATTATCGTTCGACATATGAATCCTTTAGTCAATTACACTCAACGTTTAGATGCCCGCCTTTTCAAAAGGATGCAGGCCCTCCGGGAAGAACCCAGCTTCCCCATCGTCTGAGCACACCGGAGCCCTCTCAGCGCTTGTCCTTCCTATCGGCAGACGCCAATGCGACTGCACCACGCCGCAATCGCGACCCGACACCGCGGTTTCCAGAGCGCAAGGATTCTACTCACCCCGACGCCACCCAACAACCAAAAACGTGTCAAATCACATCGCCTGGTGCCGGCGCCAGTCCCAAAACTGCACCCATCCGACGACGGACCGAGTTCTCCTTCGACCTGTCATCCTGAGCGCAGGCACGCCTCTTTTGCGTGCCGGAGTCGAATGCCCCCTATCCCGCTCAGCCACGCGGCGGGCTACTGCTTACCATCTACTCCAATTCGTCCACCCGCCTTACAATCGGAAATTCCAGTAAGATGATGCCCTCCCGGCCCAAGATGGAAGAGCGCGCGCAAGCTCCACCCCATATCGTCCTTCGCCTGCCATCACCCGTCGCAACCCACGGCTGGTTCGCTCGCTTTTTCTCCCATAGCACTCTGGCGCGCGTCTCGCACCGCCCCGAACGAACCTATCCATGGTATCTGGTGATGTGGCTGACCGGCGTCGATTACTTCTCCACCCTGGGTTATCAGCCCGGCATTGCTCTGCTCGCAGCCGGCGCGCTCGCAGTACCCGCAACCGCCGTGCTGGTTGCCGTAACCTTGTTGGGCGCCGTTCCCATCTACACCGCGGTCGCCGAGCGCTCCTATGCCGGCCAGGGCTCCATTGCGCTCATCGAGAACCTCTTCTCCGGCTGGACCAGCAAAATCCTCGTACTTGTGCTCCTCGGCTTCGCCGCCACTGACTTCGTCATCACCATGACTCTGTCGGCAGCCGACGCCGCTCGTCACGCCATCGCCAACCCCTATCTGCATCCCTTCGCTGGCAGCTCCCGCATGAGAGTCACGCTTTTGCTGCTTCTGCTCCTTGCCATCGTATTCCTCATCGGCTTTCGCGAGGCCATACGCGTGGCCAGCTACGTCGCCGTTCCCTATCTCTTCCTCAACCTCATTGTCCTGCTGTGGTGCGTCGGGAAGATTCTGTTTCACCTCGAGCTGCTCTCCAACTGGCACGCCGCCCTTGCTGTGCATGGCGACTGGACCATGCTCTTCGTCGCCTCAGCTCTGATCTTTCCCAAGCTCGCGCTTGGCCTCAGTGGCTTCGAGACTGGTGTCTCCGTCATGCCATTGGTCAATGGCGCCGATCCCGGCAAGACCGAAGAGACCATTCCAGGCCGCATCCGCTCCACCCGCAAACTCCTCCTCTCCGCTGCCGGCATCATGAGCGTCATGCTGCTGCTCTCCAGCTTCGTCGCCGTGGTGCTCATCCCGGAAAGCGCTTACCGGCAGGGCGGCCCCGCCGACGGACGCGCGATCGCCTATCTCGCGCACATGTACCTGGGCACCGCTTTCGGCACGGTCTACGACATTTCCACAATCCTGATTCTCTGGTTTGCCGGGGCCTCGGCCATGGCCGGCCTGCTGAATCTGATCCCCCGCTATCTGCCCCGCTACGGCATGGCGCCCCACTGGGTCGCCTATCATCGGCCCCTGGTGCTGGTTCTGCTGGTCATCGACGTTCTGGTCACGCTCGTCTTCCGCGCTTCCGTCACCGCCCAGGGCGGCGCATACGCCACCGGCGTCCTGGTCCTGATGCTCTCCGCTGCCGTTGCTGTAACCATCTCGCTTTGGCGCGAGGCCGGCCTTCACCAGCCGCGAAAATATTTGCAGTCGTTCTATTACCTGCTGGTCAGCCTGGTGTTTGTGTACACCGTTATCGCGAACGTTATCGAGCGCCCGGACGGCGCCATCATCGCCAGCATCTTCATCTTCCTGCTGCTCAGCATCAGCGCCCTCAGCCGCGCCATGCGCTCTACCGAGATGCGCGTTTCGGAGGCGACATTCACCGATGCCGCTTCCGCCGCCCTGTGGGAGCGCCTGAAGGGAAAGAAGGTCAACCTGATTCCTCACCGCATCAATACCCCGGACAATCGAAAGTACCTCTCCGGCAAGGTCCGCCAGCACTACGAGGTCAAAGGTCCCCTGGCCTACCTGCATGTAACGCTGATGGACAACCGAAGCGACTTCCTCTCCCCTCTGCGCCTCAAGCTCGTTTCGGAAGGGCAGGACTTCGTCATTGAGGCATCCGGCGCGGTCGCGGTTGCCAATTCCGTCGCCTACATCAGCGAGCTATTGGATCCCATCAGCATCGTTCTCGGACTCACGGGCCGCCCGCTTATGCGGCAATCTTTGGAATATCTGCTCTTCGGTGAAGGCGAGACGGGACTGCTTGTCTATTCCATCCTGGTGCGCTATTGGGAGAGCATCAAGCGAGTGTCAGGACTGCCCATCATCCTGATGGTGAGCGAATCGTCTTACCGTTTGCTGGAGGGAACCGACGCAAACAGCGCGTCGCAGTAAGCTTCTAGCCTGCCGTGGGATGCGCTCCCAGCATGCCCGCAATTGCCTCGAGCAGGCTGTCCGGTCCGTCACCTTTGGAGAGGAATCCGTCGGCGAACCGGAGATCGGGAGGCGCCTCAGCTGCCGCCGACACGATCAGGATTGGCACGTGCGGCTTCAGCTCTTTCATCTCGCTTGCAATCTCCGCTCCGGTCTTGCCGGACAGGAAGTGGTCGGCGATCACCAGGTCCACAGGATTCTGCTTGAACATCTCCAGACCTTCTTCACCGGAGGCGGAGGTGAGAACGGTATAGCCCGCGCTGGCAAGCAGGAGCTTGCGGACACGTAGCGCGATTTCCGCGTCATCGATGCACAGGATGAGCGGATGCTCTGATCCGGCAGACCGCATAAGGGAGACCTACGGGGAGTATAGTCCCGCTCGGCTTGCTACCGCCACGCAATTCTTGCGCTTTCGTTCTAATGCCAGGTGTAGCCGATCATGAACTGCAGATTGGCATTCAGCCCGGGATTGTGATTGCCGATCGACGCGTTCGACAGGTGATACGCCTTCACCGACAGGTCCCAGGAGTTCGTTCCCTTGCGGAACATCTGCGCCCCGATCTCCATCCCACTGGTGAAATTAACCTGCGCCGTATCGCCCGGCGGCAGGTTGTGATTGCTGAAGAGCACGCCGCCGACAATCGCCGCGTAAGGCGCGATCTTGCACCCGTTCGTAAAATTCCACTTCAACATGACGGGATCGATTCCACCCGCGTATTGCCCGCCGTTGATCCAGTATTCATCCAGCGGAATGATGTCGAAGCCCGCTTCGAACGTTCCGCGCAAAATTCCCGAGCCGTGCTCATTCGTGAGCACGCGCCCCATGCGAAAGCCGAGCACTAAATTCGATCCGCTTGGCGAGCTGTCCACGGTCGTGCCGCCTCCCGCGAAAATCGTCTTACTCCATCCGGGGTGCCGCAACACGTCGACTGGACTATCGGTGGGAACTTGCGCCAGCAACCGCACACAGGCCAGCCAGCAGAAGAGGGCGAGAAAAGTGGCTTTCTTCATCTCGTTTTGAGGGTAATGGCAAAACTTATCAGGTTACGAGCAAGCGCGCAAACCTCTTCGCCAGCATTTCGTCCACTTGCGTGAGCGCCCATCCCAAACCCATCAGCTGCCCATGGCCCCTTTTCTATACTGCATGGCGGTCTCAATTTGCATCAGGAGTGCATGTATGAGCCTGATAATCAGAATCTCTTTGCTGTTGCTCAGCTCCTTGCCGTTAATGGCCGCCGATACCCCGTCCGCAGCCGATGTCCTGAACCACTGGGTAGGAGGAAAATGGGTCGGCAGCGGCGACTTTATTGACTCCGCATATAGCAAGGCGAACCATTCCAGCGCGGTGACGAAATGCGTGTGGTCGCCCGATCACGTTTTTGTGGTTTGCGACCAGGACATCAACTTCGGCGGCACGCCCATGCGCGACCTTTCCATCTACGCCTACTCGTCCAAGACCAGCAAGTTTTACTTCTACGGAGTCTCGCTAGGCGAGGAGCAACCGCGACATACCGCGCTGGACATCGCCGACAACGGCGACCGCTGGACCTACTCCAGCAGCAACGACATCAAGGGCAAGCGCGTCGAGTTCCGCACGGTAAACCAGTTTCACGGCCCCGATGCGGTCGAGTGGTGGACCGAGTTCTCCGTCGACGGGGGCAAGACCTGGACGAAGACCGGCGGGGGAAAAGAGACGAGGGAGAAATAAACGCTCTACCTTCGCCGCCGGCTCTCAATTCCGCTCACGCCTCGCAATTCCGCTCGGGCTCTAAAGAATTGTCATCCCGAGCGCAGACGAGGGATCTGCGGTCCCGTGCATTGGCAGGATCAGGATTCGCCCACAATTTGTCCTCGTTAACTTGTCATCCCGAGCGCAGCGAGGGACGTGCGGTCCCGTGCGAGGCGTCATCCAACGCGCTATTCCGGACGATACTCGGCCACAGCCTCTTCCCGGGAGCCCACCGCCTCGCCGGTCTCTTCGCGCAGAATTGTGAACAACCCTGCCAGCACCGAAGCCACCACCGGCCCCAGAAAGAGGCCGATGAATCCGAACGCCTCAACCCCGCCCAGAATGAAAAACAGCAGCACCATGGGATGAAGTTCGACTCGCCCGGCGACCACCCATGGCCGGATGACATTGTCGATGGCGCTGACCACCACCGTTCCCCAGATCAGCAGGAAGATGCCCTTCCACATGGCGCCTTCGACCAGCAGATAAACTGCCGCCGGTATCCACACGATCGAAGATCCGACCACCGGAATGATGGATGCGAAGCCCGCGGCCAATCCCAGCAGAATCGAAGACGGTATGCCCACAATCCGCATGCCAATTCCCGTCAGGATGCCCTGCGCCGCGCCCACCGACAGGATGCCGTAAACATTCGCGATGATCGTGTCGGAAATATTCTGGTACAGGCGCGCCACCTGCACCGGCGACAATGGCATCAGCCGCCCCGCGCGATACGCCCACTCTTTTCCCTCGCGAAACAGAAAGAACAGGATCACGAAGGTGATCAGCGCATCGATGGTGAACCGCGCCAGGTTGCTGAGGATCGCCGCGCCCACGCCGACCATCCCCAGGCTCGCCTTCTGCGCATTGGTGCTGATGATGGCATGCACATCGAACTTCGAAAGATCAATCCAGCGGCCGACGAAGTGCAGCAATGGGCTGGCAAGATTGGCGAGAAAGAGGGGGAACCCGCCCTCTTCCGCGCTCCTCCGGCTTAGATAATGTGCGGCATTGATGGCCTCGTTCGCCGCCAGGGTTGTAATGACGAAAGCAGGCACCCCAAACAGGATCAGCACCGTCAACGTAGACAGGAAAGCGCCCCAACCGCGCCGATGACGCGCCAAATGCAGAATCTTTTCGTGTACCGGGTAGAACACCACTGCCAGGATCACCGCGAAGGCAAAGGGCTTCAGAAAAGGCCGGGTGATGATGATTGCAAGGCCCAGAACCAAAAGCACGAGCACGACGAGGAAGATGATCGTGGTGCGTTTGCTGTTCATAGCTCCGATGTCCACAGTTGTAACACGACAGGGATATGAGGCATAGCCGTATCGTTCGCTGGCTGATCCAGCACGCGCCCGCGTGACAAATAGGGGTCAACCGCCGTCTTCGAGCGTGGTCTTGTCTACCGCTATTCCGGCTGACTCGCCGCTGTCCCCTTCACCGATGGTTTATGGTCGGGATGTTTTGGTGCACTCCTGCGGTGGTGTTTGGCCGTGAGGTCCGCGACCAGTTCGTGGTGATAACCCACAATGTTGAACATCTCGCTGGTGGTCCACGCAAACGTAAACAGCCCGCAGATCGCGATGATCGGGCATAGCTCACGCCAGTCGTGCGGCAACGACATCGGGCCCATACCCAGGGTCGTGTACGTGTTGGCGCTGAAGTAGATCGAATCACGCATGTTCGGGATAAGTCCCGTTTTCCGCAGCACGAAACCCCAAATGCAGATCTCCGCCAGATGAAGAAACAGCATCAGGAGAATCGCGCCGGCAAAGATCACCATGGCGAAGCGCGGATGCCAGCCCCGCTGCCGTAAATCTTCAGCCTTGCGCTTATAGCGTGTGCTGATGCCGTCCAGTCCCAGTCCATGAACAAGCGTGACGATAACCAGCACCGTCGAACCCAGAACGATGAGTTCGACGGGGATCACGTCCTCTCGAATTTGAATCAGTAATGCCAGCGCCGGCGGCGGATACAAAACTCACCTCCCGAATGCCCACGGAATTGCGCAAAGTCTAGCACGGGTCCAGGAAAAGCGATGTCCCCGCTCCTTCGAAAATGTGATGGATTGGTGCTTACGATCAGGCAGGCGCTTTTCGCGACAGGCTCACGTACAGCCGTCGCACGCCAACTCCCAGCCAGTAATAAATGATGGAATTTCCCAGCAGGGTTGGAACGATAAAATACCAGTTCCTGAAGGGAGCGTAGGTTATGCTGCCGAAGAGAAAAATAGGATTGAGTAAGCGCAGCAAGGGAAAGTAGACCAGGGCGAAGGGGACCGTAGCCGGTATCTCCACCATGTCACACATCCAGCCGGTGCAGGTGAAAGCCTGATGCACCAGCCACAAGCTCGCCGCCAGATAAATGGCAACGAACACCCAGCCGGCGCTTGACTTCGGAAACCTCATGCCTGGATTTACGAATACTAAGCCCAGCGCCATGCCAGTGTCGATCTGCTTTTCCGGCAGGCGTTGCCCATCACAGCCTCGATAAGTACACCTCGCTACCAGCTCCACGACAGTTCAAATATCGCCACGCGCGCTCGGTCGATGCCCACATGCTCCGTTCCGGAACGAAACGAGAACGTGATGTTCTTATCGGGCAAGGTGACAGAAGCCTTAAATCCCACCGACGACGCCGTATATCCCAGCAGCACATCCGTAAGGGGCCCATTGGCGTAGGCAGGAAAAGAAATCAGTCGCTGCTCATAGCCGCCTGCGGCTACTTCCATCGCGCCAAATCGGCTGGGCAGCAAGTGTGCAACCTGCCAATCCAATGTGAGCGTCTGGCCTCCCGGATCACCGCCGCTGCCCGTTTGCCGCCTCTGACCGTAGCTCTCCAGATCGCTGCTTATGCGCAGGTCGGTTGTCCGGCTGTGGTTCAGGTGGGCGGCCACGGCGCCGCTCAGATCGCTGTCCCAGCCGCGTGCTTCCGCCCCAACAGGGCCCGAGGAATAGAATGCCGGGGCGGCGGCAAAGGCATAGGCTCCCGCCGCCGTCATCCACTTCCTGTCGACTACCGAGCTGAGAGCGTCTCCAGACTGCGCGTCCGATCCTTGTTGATTGTTGCCCCATGGCCGCTCAAAAGGATTGGGCGCGACCGGATTCGTCGCCTCGGAAGATGATTCACCACTCTCGCTCGAGAAATTCAGAAAGCTGCTGCTGTAAGACGATGAATTGATCTTCTGGGCCTTGGCCGCGAGCGGACACAGCAAACCCAGAGAGAGGAAAGCGAAGACCGCTATGCCGTGAGTGTATTTTCTTCCGCTCATGATTGCCCTCCAAATCTCACAGGGCAGTGACTCTAACGAAACTGGCAGGATGGAGGTTGTTCCACCCTGCCAGGAGGAGTATGCGATCACCAGCCGGGTAAAGCTGGCAAACGCCACTAGTTGCTCTTCGCACTCGTTCCCACAGCGTCAGGACCCGGGACCGCATGCGAAGAAGCGCTCTTGGTGATCGCAGAAGCACTCTTCGAGATGGCGGTTTTGCTCACAGTGATCGAAGAAGCGCTCTTCGAGATGGCGTTCCTGCTCATCGTGATGGCAGAAGCGGCCTTGGCGCTCTGGCTGACCGCTACCGGACCGCGGGCCGAAGGCCGGGCCTTGCTGGACGCCATTGCGTTGGGGGCGATAGCGCTCAGCGCCAGCGTTGCAACCGAAATCAACATCGCGACTTTGCTTTTCATGGTCTGTTCCTCTTTCGTATTTTGTTTTGTCCGCTTGAGTCCGCCGCTTGTAAGGCGAATTCGCCGCGTGATGGGGCGAGTGTGCGTCAACTGCCTCCCGCGAACAATGCACTGGCGGTAATCTGGAGGTGATCTGCGAGTGACCTCGCAGTTGCACGGTAAGCCGCTGAATTCAGGGAAGAAAGGCCGCTGCGAAGAAAAATCGGGGAGGGCAGGCGGCAGTAAAAATCAGACCCGGGACATTTCCTGAGATAGGAGGCTGCGGAAAGAGTTAGGTTTGACGGCCAGCCGACGGCCTCAGAAACCGCTTAGGGCTTGAGGTCAACCAGGGCCTTGCCTGTATCCAGATCTGCCGGCACCGATATATGGTCATGGACGATCAGCCATTTGCCATCGACTTTCACCACCCCGCTGGTCGCGCGCAGCCACATATCGACGGACTGGCCGTTCTTCATCTTTCCGGTGAACCGCTCGAGCGCATGAACGAAACCCACACTCCCGCTGCTGAAAACTTGCAGGTCGCGATATTCCACGTGGACTGGACCCTCAAACTGGTTCAGAAAATCCACGTAATCTTTGCGATAGGCGTCACTACCCTGATACTGCAGCGGTGGCACTACATCGTAAGCCACCAGCTGGTCTCCGCTGACATAGAGCGACATAATTCCATCGATGTCGCGCGCTTCAAAGACCTTCGCCCAATGGTCGTAGAGTGCACGAATTTCGGCGTCGTTCTCGTGCAGGTTTGTGGCCATCGGTTTCGCCGGAGCCTGGGCCCTGGCCACAACCCCAAGAATCGCCATGAGCCAACAGCACGAAGCAATCAACCGTAGCGATCTCATCGGTAGTCTCCTTAGCAGGCGCGCTCGCACCTTGATTCAGCCCAGCATTGTTGATGATTTTCGCTACCCCTACAAGCAGAAAATGGCTTACTTACTTCCTCGGGCTGCTTGAAACTTCGCCGATGTAGACCGAAAACGGCGCCAGCGTCATGCCCGATGGCGCTGCGGTTGCGTGAAATTCGGGCATTGTCGTCAGCAGTGTCTTCGCCTGGACACCGGGCAGTCCCTGCTTCTCCAGATGGAAGTTGATCCGTTGCGGATCGCCTGACATGTTGAGCACCACCAGCACGGCATCATCTTTATAGCGGCGCACATAGGACAGCACGTTGGGATCGTCCTGATTGAGGGCGATGTACTCGCCCTCGAGCAGTGCAGGATTGGTATGCCGCAGCGCAAGCAGGTGCTGATAGAAGATCAGAATCGAATTCGGGTCCTTCTCCTCGCTTTCGACATTGTGCGTGCGGTAATTGTCGGAAACAGGCAGCCACGGCCTGGTCTTGCTGAAGCCTGCGTTCACCTTGTCATTCCACTGCATGGGGGTGCGCTCGCCGTCGCGTCCTTTTTCTTTTGGCCAGCCTAATTTGCCGATCGGGTCCTTCACGTCCTGTTTTGACTTTGGATCGTTTTGCGCAATCCCGATCTCCTCGCCGTAATACAGGATCGGCGTCCCGCGCAGCGTGAGATACATTCCCGCCATGACTTTGGCAATCGCATCATTGTGTTTGCCGTCGCCGTAGCGGTTATACGAGCGTGGCAGATCGTGATTGCCGATCAGGTAGACCGGCCAGCCGCCGGCGGCATCGACGGCCGCAATCTGCGCGCGAAACTCCGGCGCCGAAAGCTGGTTCACCTTGGCGAACATCAGGTCCATCGGCATCTGCAACTCGTTGCCATGCTCGCCGTAATAGTTCTTCAGCTGCTCGATGTTCCTGGTCGCCGTCTCGCCGATCAGGACGGCGTCATACTTGTCGGCGATCTTGCGCAGACCTTTCAGCACGTCGTGGAGTTCGGGCAAATTCGTGTTGTACTTGTTCTCCTCATTGGGATCACCGTAAACATTCTTGCCGGGCCGCACGGGGTTGTCGTGCAGGTTGGGATCTTCGTAGATCGTGTCGACGGCATCGAGGCGAAAGCCTGAAACACCACGGTCGTACCACCAGCGTGTCACGTCGAACATAGCGTCCTTGACTGCGGGATTGCGCCAGTTCAGATCGGGCTGCTCCGGATAGAAGAAGTGGTAATAGTACTGACTCGTTTTGGGGTCGAATTTCCACGCCGGTCCACCGAACAGCGCCACCCAATTGTTAGGCGGCTGGTTCGTGCCCTTGCCGGGGCCGCCGGCAATCGCCGCTGTTGCGCTTGTTGGGGTGGATTTACCGTCGCGCCAGATGTACCAGTCGCGGTGCTTCGATGTAAGCGAGGAGCGCGAATCGATGAACCACTTGTGCTGATCGGAGGTGTGATTCAGTACCAGGTCCATGATGATGCGGATGTTGTCGCCTTTCGCGGCGCTCTCCATCTGATCGAAGTCGGAGAGCGTCCCGTACATAGGATCGATGTTCTCGTAGTCGGAGACGTCGTATCCGAAATCCACCTGCGGCGAGGGATAGCACGGCGTGATCCAGATGGCATCCACTCCGAGCTGCTTCAGGTAGTCAAGCTTGGAGGTAATGCCCGGCAGATCGCCGACGCCGTCGTTGTTGCTGTCGGCAAAGCTGCGCGGATAGATCTCGTAGAACACGGCATGTTGCCACCATTGATGGCCTTCGGCATCGGCCGCGCGAGCCGGCGCAGGCTTTGGCTGCGACTTCGCAGCTTGCGCAAAAAGAGGAACAGTCAGGAGCAGAAGGACGGAGAAAGTCAGCTCGAGCAGCTTACGCATACGCAAAATCTTAGATGCTGCGACACGCCCGGGTAGTGAGGGCTTTCAGGCCGCTCAAGAGATTTCCTACTCGATGGCAAACACCGCGTATACAGTGGCGTCGCACTTGACTTTCTTCGGGTAAAGCAACAAGTGCGGAGGCGCTGGCGGTGGAGCTGCGGGCGCATGTACTGTCTCGGTGGTAGTGCCCACACTTGGCAGTGGCGAATGGTTGCTCGCATAGATTAGGTCACCGAGTTTTGCGTTGAGACCTGTCGCCATCTGCTCGGCGACCTTTCTGGCTTTCACCAGTGCGGCAGCGCCGGCTTTGGCCTGGAGGGCTTTGCGGTCAGAAACATCCCAATCTAAATCGTCTAGGAAGTTTGCACCCGCCCCAAGTGCCACATCTACGACCCCCTGTGCCTGGTCGGCGCTCACGCGGATTGTCCACGTTTGAAGGGCTTCAAATTGTCGTTGTTTCCTCTCCTCGGCTGTCCACCCCTCGTCTCCTACGGGACGCTGCAGCCGCAGACGCTCGGTTTCGATCGCCGACTTGGGAACTCCGCCATTGAGCAATGCTTTGGTCACGTCGTTCGACACGCGAACGTTGTCTTGGTACGCGGCGTCCTTTGTAAGGGCATAGTTCTGATAGCCGACAGTGATGATCGCGATTTCGGGATCGACCGTAACCGAGTCATCAGCGGTTATGGCAATCGTCTTGTTTTCGCGATTGACCTGAATCTGTTGGCTGAACGCCGGCAGTAACCCCCAAGCACACAAGAGGACAACAGCAATCTTCTGCCTCATAGTGTGCGAATTCTATGGGAATAGACTGTCGTTGTCGACAAATCGTGCACGGCTGCATTCACGGTCTTCTCAATGCATCATGACCGCTCCCGGCTTGGCCTTGGGCTTGCGCAGCAGGAACAGCAGCGGAATCATCGCAACAAAAATCACCGCCAGCAGCAGAAACGTATCGTTGTAGGCCAGCATCGCCGCCTGCCGCTGCACCATTCCCCACACTGATTCATATGCCTGCTGCGACGCCAGCGCCGCACTCGATCCCTGGCTTATGAAGTATGCCTTCATGCTTTCAATCATCTGCCGCGCGGCGGGACTCTGTGGATTAACGTGCTCTCCCAGAACATTGATCTGCGTCTGCTGCGCCCGGAACTGCACCGTCTCTACCATCGAGATACCGATGCTGGCGCCGATGTTCCGCATCAGGTTGAAGATGCTGGTGGCGTTGCCCATTCGCTCGTTGGGAATGGGGTTGTTGGTAATGGTCGTCAGCGGCACAAAGACAAATCCCAGCGCTGCGCCCTGAATCGCCAGCGGCCACCAGAAATTCTTCGACGCCACGTCCAAACTGAAACGCGAGAGCTCCCACATCGCATATGCCGACGCCACCAAGCCGATTCCGAGCAGCTTGCGATGATCGATCTTGTCCGTGAGCCGGCCAACGATCGGCATGATGCAGAACGACGCCAGCCCGCGCGGCAGGTTCGTCACCCCGGCATGGAATGCGGTGTAGCCCAGGATCACCTGCATCAGCAGCGGCAACAGAACGGTGCTGCCGTAGAGAACGAACCCGATAAATGTCATCAGAAACGTGCCGACCGCGTAGGAACGGTACTTGAAGACGGTCAGGTCGAGCACCGGATGCTCCGTCGTGAGCTCGCGAATGACCAGCCCGACCAATCCCACGACCGCCAGCACACACAGGGTCACGATGAAGTGCGAGCCGAACCAGTCGTCCTCCTGGCCCTTGTCCAGCATGATCTGCAGGCTGCCGATGCCAAGCGCCAGCAGGCCGATTCCCCAGTAGTCGATGCCGGTTTTCGCCCGTCGCAGATACGGCGGATCGAAGATGAAGATCTCGGTGAGAATGAGCGCGACCACGCCGATCGGCACGTTGATATAGAAGACCCAGCGCCAGCTGTAATTGTCGGTAAGCCAGCCGCCTGCAACCGGACCGAGCATCGGCGCGACGACAATGCCGAGAGCCCAGAACGCCATGGCCTGACCGCGCTTCGCCGGCGGAAAGGACTCCATCAGGATGGCCTGCGAGAGTGGCTGCAGACCTCCGCCACACGCGCCTTGAATGACACGAAAGAAGATGAGAAACGGCAGACTTGGAGCCAGTCCGCAAAGAAACGACGCCACCGTAAACCCTGTCACCGAGGTCATCAGCAGGCGCTTGCGTCCGAAGCGGCCGGCTAGCCAGCCGGTCATGGGGAGGATGACAGCGTTCGCGACCAGGTACGAGGTCAGCGTCCACGTGGCTTCGTCGTTGGTAGACGACAGGCTGCCGGCGATGTGCGGCAATGAGACATTGACCACGGTCGTATCCAGCACCTCCATGAAGGTGCTTGACATGACGGCGATCGCAATTAACCAGGGATTAATCTCGCGATGATCGTTGTTACCCAGGAATGCCATTCGGTATCAAGAAGGACTACGATTCCCAACCCGACGCTCAATGTAATAGTTCTGTCATTTCCCACCGCGCGTGCCGCACGTCACGGAAAAATCCGGAGCCGCTTCCTAGCATGGGCTCATGATTTCCGCAGCCGATGCAGACGGAATTACCCCACATCCTAAAGGGACCGCAGCCCGCGTGCTGCTGAGCTCGGTCTTTGGACCCTATGCGCGCGATGACGAATTCGGCAGCCGCGCCATCAACCCCATGGAGCTGTATCACAACCAGGTCACGCGCGAGCAAGGCAGCTTCTCGCTGCGCATGTTCCATCGCTCCTGGGGTTTGATGATGATTCAGCGTAACATCTCGGCTCCGAGCACACTGCTCGACTTCCCTACCCTGGAGCGCTTCGAGCAAGAGCTCACCGCGCACGAATACGACATTGTCGGCATCTCCGGAATCATCCCCAATT
>DATFSK010000082.1:0-6116 GCA_035262645.1 Terriglobales bacterium | reverse complement strand
CGTTGAGAAGCGTGCGTAGCTCATCGGGCCGGCCTTCACTACGCCGTCCAGCGTTCCGTGTGTGTTCTCCTTGCCCACAGTTCCGGCGATGATGAGCTGGTAGTCCATCTTCACGCCCTTCTTGAAGAAGTGCTTCGGAAGATTGGAGCAGTGGAAACAGACAGCCTTGTCCGGGTTATCTCCATAGTTGTTGTTCCAGTCCAGCAGCGCGGACGGAGTCTCGCTGGCTAGCGTCAGCGCATACATGCTCAACGTGCCCAGCACGTCAACCTCGCAGGCCGAGGGAATCAGGTTCTCGCTCATCATGCTCATCACGGTGCAGGGAACGATGCCGAGGTACTCCTCCATCGAGGTCCAGCACTGTACAGCACTGATCGTCAACTCGCTCGCCGCCATCCAGTGGTCAATCACGGCGCCCAGCTTTGCCATCTTCATCAGCGCGGCCTCAGGCGTGTCGCCAATCGGAATGTACTTCTTGATCGCCGCCAGCTTCGCCTGCGCAGCATCATCGTTATTGTTCATCCGCTCGATGCGTCCCATTACTTCGCTCAGGTCGAGCGTCTCGACAGTAATCCCGGACTTCTCCAGCAGCTTCTCCGAATAGCGGACCGTGTTGAACGCAGTAGGACGCGCGCCGATCGCGCCGATGCGCAGGTTCTTCAGCCCCTTCACCACACGGCAAACCGCCGTGAACCACGCAAGATCAGCCTTGAACTCTTCTGAATCCGGAGCCTCCGTGTGCAACGTCGTCAGCGAGTACGGAATCCCATACTGCTTCAGGTTGTTACAGATCGACATTTTTCCGCAGAAGCTGTCGCGCCGGTACGCAATCGACATCTTGCCCGTCGAGTCGGGTGTCGCCTGGATCAGTACCGGCACGCGCAAATCCGCCAGCCGCAATGCATCGGCCAAACCGCGCTCCTCTCCGAAGTTGGGCAGCGTGATGATGATACCGTCGATCTCCGCAGCATGCTTCTTGAAGAGGCTCGCGCATTTCTTCGCATCTTCATAGGTTTCCACCGCGCCATGGGCCGTTTCTTCCGGAGACAAAACCACAGGCTTGATGCCCCCGGCTTCCAGCGCCGCGATCATTTCCTGTCGTCCGCTTGTTGCCAAGTGGCCAGGAAAGAATCCCCGGTTGCCGACAATCACTCCTAACGTCATCTGCTTCGGCATTTCTTGATACTCCTCGCGGCCGCTATGCCGCTCTGTTGCGAAGACCTAACCCGATGTTACTGGTTGAACGACAAGAATTGTTCCAATCGGTGCTGATAGGTGCTTAAGCCCTTTCCTTGTCACCTGGTCGCGGGCGATATTTGAATGTATAGAACGCACCAAACAACAACAGCAGCAGTCCCCACCAGAAAGTGGTGTGCAGATTGTTGAGAACGGTGTTGGCCTCGTGTCCGCCAAACCATGCATAAGCACCGTAGGGCAGCAGCACGAGTCCATAAGACAAGGTCATGACGCCCACAAAAAACCAAATCGAAAGTGATTCGCCGCGTCCTGTTCCTTCCGCCATAAAATGACTCCTCAGATCTATGTTCGCAAAAGTTAGTAGAAGATGACCTGCAACACTAAGAAGACGGCGAATACGGCGCCCGCCCAGACAATGGGCTTCTGCCAAAAGCTAATTGCACCATCGCTCGGAATGGCGGTCGCGCCGTAGACAAGGCCGTTAAGCTCTTCGTCGGTCTTCGGTCTAGTCATCAGGCTCACAATGACCGTCACAGCTACGCAGATCAGCCAGCTCCACAGCGCGCGGAACATGTTCTCCGCCATGGGTTGCGCGTCGGGCGAGAGCGCGATGCGCGCCAGCGCTTCCTTCTTGTGGACTTCCGTGCCGGTGCTCGTGTAAAGGAACATGCCGATTGACGAGACCGTCCCCGCGAGCAGTCCGAGGAAACCGCCCCAATTCGTGGCGCGCTTCCACAGCATGCCCAGGATCACAGTGCCGAAGAGAGGCGCGATGAAGAAGCTGAAGAGCGCCTGCACATAGTCCATGATGGAGGCTGCGTGCGCCACTAGATACGCGGTGCCAACAGAGATGATCATGCCGACGACAGTGGACCAACGGCCCATCAGAACATAGTGGCGGTCTGGTGCGCGCTTATTCATATATGCGCCGTAGATGTCGTAGGTCCAAACCGTGGAGAAGGCGCTGACGTTGCCCGCCATGCCGGACATAAAGCCCGCCACCAGCGCTGTGATGCCCAATCCCAGCAGTCCCGGGCCGCAGTAGCGGATGAGCATAAGCGGCAGCACCTCGTTGTAGCTATAGGGATGGGCAGCATCAAGCTGGTTTTCGCCGACGAGATGGATCAGAGCGCCGGTATGCGGGTCGCGCAGCACGCCGAGCGCCAGCAGACCAGGCAAGATGACGATCAAGGGAACTGCCATCTTAAAAGCTGCGCCGATGATGGGCGCCATCTTGGCTGCACGCAGGTTGTGTGCGCTCAATACACGCTGCACGACGAGAAAATCCGTGGTCCAATAGCCGAACGAGATGATCGCGCCCAGCCCGAAGACAATCCCGACCCAGTTGATTCCCATCGGATTGTCTTTGAAGTGGCCGAGAGTGGACCAAAGATGTGTGTAGTCATTGGACCCTACGTTTGTGGCGATCTGCGCCTTGAGATTCGTCCAGCCGCCCGCCTCAATGAGGCCGAGGATCGGAATCATAGCTGCACCGGCCCAGATCAGCACAAACTGAAGCACCTCATTGATGATCGCCGAGCGTAACCCGCCGAGCATCACGTAGATCGCGACCGTGGCCGCACCCACCCAGATGGAAAAGTTGATATCCCAGCCGAGCACAACCTTCATCACCAGCGCCATCGAGTACATGTTGACGCCAGACATGAGGATGGTCATGAATCCGAAGGAGGCTGCGCTCAGACCGCGCGCGCCCTCGCCGAAGCGCAGTTGCAGGTAGCCCGGTACAGAGTGCGTCTTCGAGATGTAGTAAAAGGGCATCATCACGATGCCGAGGAAGAGCATTGCCGGTATAGCGCCGACCCAGTACCAATGTGTGGCCAGAATGCCGTACTGATACGCTGAGCCGGCCCATCCCATCAGCTCCAGGGATCCGAGATTGGCAGAAACGAAGCTTAGTCCCGCGATCCACGCCGTCATCTCGCGGCCTGCCAGGAAGAATTGTTCGCTGGTGTTGGTCGATCCCTTCACGTAGAAGCCGATGAAGAGCACCATCGCGAAGTAGAGCACCAGAATGAGCACATCAACCGCAGACAGACGCGTCAGTTGCTTGTCCATCAGAAACAACGCAAAAAGAGACAGCATTCGTTCAAGACCGGTAAACGTTCTCCGTCATCCCCGACGGCGGACCGCCCACACCCTTCGATTGAGATTTATCTGTGCCGGCTCCATCGCAAAAATGGCAAATGCCGAACGCAGCAAATATACATGAACGAATTTCTCACTGGCCAAGAAGAAAATCTCCTCAGAGCCATAAAAATCCAGTATCGAATCGTTTTAGCTATTCAGAACGAGGAAAATGAACCGGGCCGGAGGAAGACTGAGAACCTCGACTGCTTCTACTATAGGTAACGTAGTACATCAGCACAAAAGGAGATGTAGAGATGCACATTCGCAAGACAGGGCCTTTTCTTCTGGCAGCGTCACTGATGTTCGGCTCGGTAGCTGCCTCTTTCGCGCAAGATGCAACGCAGGACCTTAAGAAGGCGGGAACCGAGACGAAGAACGCGGCAAAGGACACAGGAAAGGCCGTCGAGAAGGGAACGAAAAAGACCTACGACGCGACGGCATCCGGAACCAAGAAGGCCTACGATAAGACGGCAAGTGGAACGGAAAAGGCCTACGACAAGACCGCTGAAGGGACGAAGAAGGCCTACCACAAGACAGCAACTGGCACGAAGGACGCGGCCGACAAGACCGCGGACGCTACTAAGAAGGCAGCCGACAAGGTCGACGGCAAGAACTAACCGATGCGCGGTTCTACGTCGCGCTGAGCCTTGCCGGATTTGGTTGTTCCTTCACCTTAGGCCATACAATCTGCGCAGCCAGCGCGACAAGCGCCACCCAGTAAAGATCTGCGCCTAGTAAATGCAGAATCTGCATCCACACTGGTGCGAGCAATAGAACGTCCATCAGCCCAAGGGCAAACTGAATCACGAGGAGCGCCAGCACGGTCGTCGAGATGCGACGGCCTGCTATCGTACGCCGTGCTTGCGCTACTACCCAGACAACAAACGCCGCCGCAATTATTGCGCTGATCGGGTGTACACCGCGAAGCCTCAAGAGCAGCGGCGAGCTTGAGGAGAGGTCCTGCTCCATCGCCATGCGCAGCGAAGTAGCAGGGAAGAGAGTGTCTCCGAGAGCCGCCAGCGATCCGCTTACTCCGACCACAATCGTCGCAAGCAACCCGGTCAAAACCCACGCCGCTTTCCCGCCACGCAGAGGGAGCTCGCGCGTCGTCTGCCCCGTACGAAGCATCACCGCAGTCAGAGTCAGTGCCGCAAGCAGCAGCAGCGTATTGCTCAAATGAATTGACAATACGACTACGCGGCCCATCGACTGATTGCCAGTGACGTATCCCAGTTTGACCAGCAGAGCACCGAGGATCGCCTCGTTGACCAGCAGCACCGTCGATGCAACCGCTGTCAAGCGTGCCGCCTGCCCCTTGATCGTCGCACGAAAAGTCCACACTAGCAGACCCAGGACAAAGAACGTCGCTCCGCCGGTCATGCATCGATGCGTGAATTCAATGATTGTGTCCACCCGCGGAGACAGCGGCACTACCTGCCCGTTGCACAGCGGCCAATGATTTCCGCATCCTGCTCCAGAGCCGGTCGCACGCACCAGCGCTCCCCACAGGATGACGAGAATGTTGTAGCCCACGACAAACCACGCATATCGCACAAGGGCGCGGGACGCATGCTTCACCGTCATTGCAGTTGTGGCCATGCAAATATTCTACGAGTGAACCGGCCTCAACCGCTGGCCAGTTCCTTCGCCCGCAGCGTCGCGCGCTTCACCGCCTTGATTAGCGTTACGCGCAACCCGCCTTCTTCCAACTCAAGAATCCCATCCACAGTGCAGCCTGCAGGAGTCGTCACCGCGTCCTTCAGCAGTGCTGGATGATAGCCGGTCTCGAGCACCATCCTCGCCGAGCCAAGTGTAGTCTGCGCTGCCAGCAGTGTGGCCACGTCGCGCGGAAGCCCGACATTGACGCCCGCCTCAGCGAGCGCCTCGATGATGATGTAAATGAAGGCCGGCCCCGATCCTGAAAGCCCGGTCACCGCATCCATATGCTTCTCATCAACGACGACCGTTCGCCCGACAGTCTGGAAGATCTTCTGCGCCACGGCCATCTGTTCGGCCGTCACGAACCGACCCGCGCAAAGCGCTGTAATGCCCGCAGCCAGCATCGCCGGAGTGTTCGGCATCGCCCGCACCACTCCAAGATCGCACTTCGCCGCATCCTCGATGCTTCGCGTCTTCACCGAAGCGGCGAACGACAGGACCATCTTGTCTGGCGACAACACTGGCCGAATATGCTCGATCAGCGTAGGTACCTGGACTGGCTTGACGCCCAGCAGAATCACGTCCGCTTCTCGCGCCGCGGCAAGATTGTCCGTAGTGACCTCAAGGCCGAACTGCGCCGAGAGGGCCTGTGCCCGCTCCGCGTGGTGTACGGTGGCAAAGATCTGCTCCACAGATACGAGATTGTTCTTCAGAAAGGCCTGCAGCAAAATGCCGCCCATCTTGCCGGTGCCGAGAATCGCAACCTTCAACCCCGGCATCACGGGAGCCGGATTCCTCACCTCATAGATTTCTTCGCTCATTCCAAAAGGCTATCAGAAGGGTTTTACTTGCCCTTCTGCGTCGCGATCCATGCGTCAACCTGTCGTTCGAGCACATCCATCGGCAGCGCGCCCGAATCCAGCACGACGTCATGAAACCCCTTTAGGTCGAACTTCGGCCCGAGCGTATTTTCCGCTTTCTGCCGCAGTTCCAGAATCTTCAACTGACCCATCTTGTATCCCAGGGCCTGCCCCGGCCAGGCGATATAGCGATCGACCTCTGCCTGAATATTCGTCTCGTCGATTGCGGAGTGGTCGTGGAAGAAATCCACC
>DATFSK010000081.1:0-3407 GCA_035262645.1 Terriglobales bacterium | reverse complement strand
CCGTGCGCAGGAAACCCTATTCGGTAATCCTGCTGGACGAAATCGAGAAAGCGCACAGCGACGTTTTTCACGTGCTGCTGCAAGTTCTCGACGATGGGCGGCTGACGGACGGACAAGGCCGCACCGTCGATTTCAGGAACACTATTGTCATTATGACGTCGAACGCGCCCAAGGACGACCTTCCGCGGCTGTTCCGGCCGGAGTTCTTGAATCGCGTGGACGAGATTATCGTGTTCCACAGGCTGACAGAGGAGCAGTTGAAGAAAATCGTGGACATCCAGCTCGAAACGCTGAAAGCGCGGCTGGCGGAACGCCATATTCAGCTCGAGCTGACGGATGGAGCGCGGGAGCATTTGATACGAGTGGGTTACGATCCGGCCTATGGCGCGAGGCCGCTGAAACGCGCCATACAGAAAGAGGTGGAGACGGCGCTGGCGCGAAAGCTGGTTGCTGGCGAGATTCACGACGGGCAGAAAGTAGTCGCCGACGTGAGGAATCGCGAAATGACGTTTGAAGTGGAGACGCTCGTGGAGGCATGAGCATCGAATAGTTGAGGCTTTATGGCAGAAGCAAAAAAACAAAACGTACAGCAAACTTTGCCGTTGTTGGCGCTGAAGAATTCGGCGCTGTTCCCCGGCCTGTTGATGCCCCTGTCGGTGGGGCGGCCCGCGTCAGTGGCCGCGGTAGAAGCTGCACTCGGGACGGAAGATAAGGAACTTGTCGTCGTGGCGCAGCGCGACGCGAATGCCGACCGGCCGGAGGCGGCCGATCTGTACACCGTCGGCACCCGCGCTTCGATTCGAAGAGCCAATCGGCAACGCACCGATCAGATCGACATCATGGTGCTCGGGATCGAGCGCGTGGTGATCGTAAAAGTGGAAGAGAACGAATATTTGAAGGCGAGGGTGACTTCCCTGCCCCTTCCCGACGATTCCAGCCGCGAGCTGGAGGCGCTGTCGCTTTCGCTAGCGGAACTGGGATCTAAATTTGTAGGGCTGGCGCAAGGAGGCACGGCTCCGCAAGAAGTGGCGCGCATGTTCGCCTCGCAGGAAGATCCCCTGCAACTGGCGTTCATGATCGCATCCCTGATGAATCTAGACGCCGCGAAAGAGCAGGCGCTGCTAGAGGCTCCGACGCGCCTGGAAGGCCTGAGGATGGTCCACGGCTGGCTTTCCCACGAAGTGGACGTGCTGGAGATTCGCAACAAGATCGCCAACGAAGCGCGCGAGGAGATGTCAAAAGAGCAGAAAGACTACATCCTTCGCCAGCAGAAGAAGGCCATCGAGCAGGAGTTGGGCGAGAAGAGCCCCGATCAGGCGGAAGTGGAGGAATTGCGCGAACGTCTGGCCAAGGCCGAGCTGCCGGAAGATGTGCGCAAGGAAGCCGAGCGCGAAATGGCGCGGCTCGAAAAGATGCCAAGCATGCAGCCCGAGCACAGCGTAATCCGTACGTGGCTGGAATACGTCCTGGAGCTGCCCTGGATCAAGCGTAGCGACGACAATCTGGACCTGAAGCGGGCGCGGCAGGTGCTCGACGAGGATCACTTTGGCATCGGGAAGGTGAAGGACCGCATCATCGAGCAGCTTGCAGTGTTGAAGCTGAATCCGGAAGCGAAGGCGCCGATCCTGTGCTTTGTGGGCGCGCCGGGCGTGGGCAAGACGTCTCTAGGGCAGTCCATCGCGCGAGCGCTGGGGCGCAAGTTCGAGCGCATGAGCCTGGGCGGCATGCACGACGAAGCCGAGTTGCGCGGCCACCGGCGGACCTATATTGGCGCGTTGCCTGGCCGTTTGATTCAGGCGATGCGGCGGGCGGGCTTTGCCAATCCTGTCCTGATGTTGGACGAAGTCGACAAACTCGGGCGTGACTTCCGCGGCGATCCGGCTTCGGCTTTGCTGGAAGTGCTGGATCCCGAGCAAAACAAGGCCTTCCGCGACAACTATCTCGATCTACCATTCGATTTGTCGAAGGCGTTGTTCATCACTACGGCAAATTCGCTGGATCCCATTCCGGCGCCGCTGCTGGATCGCATGGAGATCCTGCAATTATCCGGTTATAGCGAGGAGGAGAAAACGCAGATCGCGCGGCGCTACCTCATCCCGCGCCAACTGAAGCAGGCGGGATTGACCGCGGAGCAGTGCGTCGTCGACGATGAGGCGCTGAAGAAGCTCATCGAATCTTACACCCGCGAGGCGGGCGTGCGAAGACTGGAGCAGGTGCTTGCGCGGGTCATTCGTAAAGTCGCGGTGAGATTCGCGGAGGGCAATACAGAGTCGGTCTGCATCACGAAAGAAGAAGTGCCGGAGTTGCTGGGACCCGAGGCGATTCTGCCCGAAGAGGCTCGTAAGGAACTGCCGCCGGGCGTGGCGACGGGACTGGCATGGACCGAAACCGGAGGCGACGTTCTGTATATCGAAGCGGCTTTGCTACCCCAAGGAAAGGACCTGACGATCACGGGCCAGCTCGGCGAAGTGATGCAGGAATCGGCCAAGACGGCGCGGAGTTACCTGTGGAGCCACGCGTCGTACTTCGGGCTGCAGGCTTCTGAGTTTCTGAATGCGGGCCTGCATATTCACGTCCCGGCCGGCGCGATTCCGAAGGATGGTCCTTCGGCGGGAGTGACGATGACCACGGCTCTGGCGTCGCTATATTCCGGCCTGCCTATGCGCAACGACACGGCGATGACCGGCGAAGTAACGCTGACGGGTCTGGTGCTGCCCATCGGCGGGGTGAAAGAGAAAGTCTTGGCTGCTCGTCGCGGCGGTCTGAAGCGGGTGATTCTGCCTCGAGGCAATCAGAAGGACCTGCGCGATCTGCCCGAGGAGGTTCGCAAAGAAATGGAGTTCGTCTTCGCGGACCGCGTGGCGGATGTGCTGACAGCGGCGCTGCCGGGGTTGGCGGTGGCGGCGCCGCCCGCCAAAGCGGCGTGATGGATGCAGCTCGATCTTCTCGAGGGCCTTTACTCGATCGCTAAACTGGCTCCCGATGCGCCAATCCCGGCTTGGGCGCATGGGGACGACTTTCTCTCGATCACACGCACAGCCGACGAACTATCGGTTGTCTGCGGGAGTATCCCCGAACGAGTCCCTTGCCAGCGTGGCTGGCGCTGCCTGAAGGTTCGCGGCCCGCTGGATTTCTCCCAGACGGGAGTGATCTCTTCCATAGCCGCTCCTTTAGCGGAGGCTGCTGTTCCGATCTTCGCTATTTCGACCTTCGATACCGATTACATCCTGATCGCTGAAACGCATCTGGAGCGAGCCATCGGCGCTTTGAAGAGCGCAGGTTTTACGGTCGGTCAGGCAGAACTCTGAGAACAGCGTCTTCGGGCCGCTGGCAGCGATGCCTCCCGCGCCCTAAGCGTGAAGCAGGCTTACGGATTACGCCGGGATGTTCCCCTGCGCTCGCGCTTT
>DATFSK010000080.1:0-21063 GCA_035262645.1 Terriglobales bacterium | reverse complement strand
ACAACCGACAACCGACAACCGACAACCGACAACCGACAACCGACAACCGACAACCGACAACCGACAACCGACAACTTCCCTCGCCATCCCGCTTTTTTTATGCGAAACTCTGGCGGTCACGATCTCGGGGGAATTGTGGTAGCTACTCAGGCGCGAGCGGCGGCGCCGGACCGCCTCAGCAAAGCGACCATCCTTGGCATGGCTGCCATGGGCGTTGCCGTTCTGGTTGTTGCGAACGACTTCACTGCGCTCTCGGTGGCGCTGCCGGCAATCGAGCGCGAACTTCATACCGACGTCACCACCGTGCAATGGGTCATCAACGGCTACGCCATGGTGTTCGGCGTGCTCATCGTGACCGGCGGACGCCTGGCCGATATGTTCGGGCGGCGGCGTATCTTCGTCGCGGGCGCGGCGATCTTCGCGGCCTTTTCGCTGATCGGCGGCTTCGCGCCGAACGCGGCGGTGCTGCTGGCCTGCCGCTTCCTGATGGGCATTGGCGGCGCGATGATGTGGCCGGCCATCCTCGGCATGACTTACGCTCTGCTGCCGCGCGAAAAGGCTGGGCTGGCCGGCGGCCTGATCCTGGGCGCGGCGGGATTCGGCAACGCAGTGGGCCCGCTGCTCGGAGGCATGCTGACCGACAGCGTCGGCTGGCGCTGGATCTTCTTCGTCAATTTGCCGGTCGCGGCCGTGGCAATCGCTATCACCATGGCCGTGGTGCGTTGCGATGAGACGGTGAAAGATCACGACGCGATCGACTACGCCGGCACCGCCACGCTCAGCACCGGATTGCTGGCGATGCTGCTTGCGCTCGACTGGGCGCTCGATCTCGGCTGGACCGCGCCGCTGATCATCGGGTTGTTCGTCGTCGCAGCGATTGCGCTCACCGGTTTCCTCTTCCTCGAGCGCCGCGCCGGCGACGGTGCGCTGGTGCCGCCGAGTGTGATGGCGAATGGCGGCTTCCTCGCCGCCGGCATCACCACGCTGCTGGCGTCGGCGATCTTCTTCGCCGCGCTGCTCTACATGCCGCAATTCATGTCGAAGGAGCTCGGCTTCTCGGCCGTCGGCTCGGGCGCCGGGCTGCTGCCGATGATGGGGACGTTCATGCTGACATCGTTCATCGCCGGGCGACTGTATCAGATTCTTGGACCGAAGCTGATCGTTACGCTGGGCGCGCTGATGCTCGGCGCGGGAATGTTCCTCCTGTCGCGTTTGACCGCGAGCACAACTTACAACGAGCTGATCTTCGGCTTGGTCGTGCTGGGCATCGGCGTCGGGCTGTTCTACTCGTCGATCACGACGGCGGCGATCACCGCGCTCGATCCCTCGCAGGCCAGCCTGGCGGGCGCGATCGTTTACATGTTCCAGGTAGCGGGTGGTTCCATCGGCGTTGGATTCAACACCGCGATCGTCGTCTCAGGATCATCACTGCCGGGGGGAATTCATACGGCGTTTCTGGTCGACGGCTCGCTGGCGATTGCGAGCGCGGCCGTGGCAGCGATTTTCGTCGGAGGCGAAGTTCATGTCGAGCGCCTTCGCGAGCTACGGCATCATCATCGCGCCCACGCTTAATGCCTCCTTTCCGCGGCCCGATCTGTCGAAAAAGAGCGGCACGGGTGTACAATTCTGCCCTTCGTAGGATCAACTCATCCGTCACGGAGCTAAACTCATGCGCAAACTCTTCGTTGCAGTAGCCGTCGTCCTCCTGACCTCGGCATGGGCCTCTGCGACCGACCAGACCGACGTCATGGCCAAGGTCAACCAATTCGTCGAGGGCTTCAACAAGGGCGACGTCAAGATGGCCGTGGGCGCCTGCGCCGATCAGACCTTCATCATCGACGAATTTCCACCTCACCAGTGGCAAGGCATGGGGGCGTGCTCGGCATGGGCGACCGATTACGAGACCGACTCCAAGAAGAACGGCGTTACGGATGCCGTCGTCACTCTCGGCAAGCCTCGCCATGTCGATGTCACAGGCGATGTCGCCTACGTCGTCGTTCCAGCCAGTTATGCGTACAAGCAGCATGGCAAGGCCATGAAAGAGGTAGGCTCCACGCTCACTATCGTTCTGAAAAAAGGCTCTGCCGGCTGGCTGATTACGTCGTGGGCATGGGCGAGCCAGTGACGCCTGGATGACCGGCTTAGGTGCCGGGGGCGCTCGGCGCCATTCGCCATTCGCCAGAGAGGCTGCACGAGGTCAACCATTGTCTCCCCGTACTCTGGCGATGCGGTGATGCTCACCAATTCGCCAAAAACCCAGGCGTCCAAACCATGGTCCATAGCGAAGATCCAACGCGAATGGCGAAAAGCGAATGGCGTCCCGCAGCGACATTCAGCCGCCCACAACGCCGCTCAACCGCCAAAATTCGCCACACGCTGACGCCGGTCATCCCGCCGCACCTCAATATGGTCTAATAGATATAGCTTAACTATGCGGACTTCCTCTCCAGGGACACGCCGGCGTCTGCTGGCGGCAAAACGTCGGGCAAGGGAACTCAAGATGATCGCCAAGGGGCTGGCCTCGACCGACCACCCCATCATGGCGCAGATTATCCCTGTCCGCCGCTGCAATCTTTCCTGCGAATACTGCAACGAGTACGACGACTTCTCCAAGCCCGTGCCGCTGGAGACGATGAAGTCGCGCATCGACCATCTGGCGCGTCTGGGCACGTCGATCATTACGTTCAGCGGCGGCGAGCCGACCCTGCATCCCGAGCTCGATGACCTGATCGCGCAAATTCGCAAGCGCGGGATGATCGCCGGCATGATCACCAACGGCTATCTGCTCACCGCCGATCGCATCCAGCGGCTGAACCGCGCCGGCCTCGATCACTTGCAGATCTCCATCGACAACGTCATGCCCGACGACGTCTCGAAGAAGTCGCTGAAGGTGCTGGACAAGAAGCTGCAACTGCTGGCCGAGCACGCCGAGTTTCATGTGAACATCAACTCGGTGGTCGGTGGCGGCATTCGCAACCCGCATGACGCGCTGGTCGTCGGACGGCGCGCGGTGCAACTCGGCTTCACCTCCACCATCGGCATCATTCATGACGGCGACGGCCAGCTGCGGCCGCTGGGCGATGACGAGCGCGAAGTTTTCCTGAAGATGAAGGCGCTGGAGAAGCGGCACTATGCGCGCTTCAACTGGTTCCAGAACAACATCGCCAATGGCAAGCCCAACGAGTGGCGATGCCGCGCGGGCGCGCGCTATCTCTATATTTGCGAAGACGGGCTGGTGCATTACTGCTCGCAGCAGCGCGGCTATCCCGGCATTCCGCTGGAAAAGTACACCACTGCCGACATCCGCCGCGAGTTCCTCACCGAGAAAGGCTGCGCGCCGAACTGCACCGTGTCATGCGTTCACCAGGTGTCCTATATGGACCACTGGCGCGCCCCTCAAACCATCCGCAATCCCCAGCCGCCGGTAGACCTCGGCCAGCTGGTGCAGATCGACTAGGCTCAGGGAGAACTGGCATTCAAGCCAGCGTGCCAGCCGTTTTTTAATGCCTTTTTGTCATTCCGAATTCTTTTTGCCAACCCGAATTTTCTTTGCCACCCCGAATTCTTTTTTGTCATCCCGAGCGCAGCCGAGGGATCTGCGGTTCGCCTCGAATCGCTAGCTCGCTCCCTTCACCGCCGACAGAAACGCGTTCCCAAACTTTTCCAGCTTGAACTCCCCGATCCCGCGCACGCGGGCGAGCGCGTCAAGCGTCTGCGGCGCCGACCGCGCCACATCACGCAACACGGAATCGTGCGCCACACAAAACGCAACCATCTTGTGCTCGCGCGCAAGTTCCAGCCGAACCGCCCTCAGCCGCTCAAAGCGAGCCATGGCAGCGCCATCCAGAGGAGCGTCCTCGGAAATCGGCGGCTTGCTGGAGCGGGCCCGGCCCGTCGACAAAGCCGGCATGTGGTCCCGGGAACGCAACCGCACATCCCCGCGGCAGACATCGCATGTGCAGCCCTCCACCTGTGAGTTATCGCCGAAATAATCCAGAATGGCGCGCCGCCGGCAGCGAGGCGCATAAGCGTACTGGAACATGCGCTCCAGCTTCTGACGAGCGTGCGCCTGAAGCAGCTCGATTTGATTCACGCTTAGCGACTCGTTGTTCTCCCCGATTTTGTCGATGAAGAACTCCTGCGTGTGCCGGTCGACCAGGCTGCAATACAAAACGCAATGCGCGGCACGCCCATCGCGCCCGGCGCGTCCTGCCTCCTGGTAGTACGCTTCCAGACTTGCCGGAATGTTGTAATGCACGACGAAGCGAATGTCAGGCTTGTTGATTCCCATGCCGAAGGCGTTGGTCGCCACCACTACCGCGTCGGCATTGGCCATGAAATCGTGCTGCGCTTTCTTCCGCGCGTCTGTTTCCATGCCGGCGTGATAGGCGCGAACCGTCCGCTGAGGAAATTTCTCGTGCAGGATCGCCGCCAGATGTTCCACCTTCTTGCGCGTCGCGCAGTACACAATTCCGGTGCCCGCCTGTTTCTCCAACCCGCGCACCAGCGCCTCATCCTTCTCTACTTCATAGTCGATTTGCCGGCAGGCGTAGGTGAGGTTCGGGCGATCGAAGCCGGTGACGTGCACCTTCGGCGCACGCAGTTTCAGCATCCGAATTATGTCGTTGCGAACCGCCGGCGTGGCCGTTGCGGTCAGCGCGATCGTTACCGGCGACCCAAGCTGCTCCCGCACCTCGGCCAGCCGCATGTAATCCGGACGGAAGTCGTGTCCCCAGAAGCTCAGGCAGTGGGCTTCATCTACTACCAGCAGGCTTGTTGTCAGCTTTGGTATCAGGCGCTGGAACGACGGCGCCGCAAAGCGCTCCGGTGCAACGTAAAGCAGGCCCTTGAAGCCGTCACTCAACTTCTTCAGCACCTGCGACTGCTCGCGCCCCGATTGCGAGCTGTTCAGCAACAGGGCAGGAACTCCCAAGGCCTCCATGTGATGCACCTGGTCCGCCATAAGCGAGATCAACGGCGAAACCACGACCGTGAGGCCCTTCATCCGCATCGCCGGCAACTGGAAGCACAGGCTCTTGCCCGCGCCCGTCGGCATCACGCAAACGACGTCGCTACCGCTGACCACATCCTGAATGATTTCTCGCTGGCGAGGACGAAACTGTGACAGCCGGAACACCCGTTGCAGAAGGTCGTCAACTTCGTCCATGGAAGGCAGGTCCTAAAGTTAATCTATCGCAATCCCGGCTTGATCCGGCGTCGGCGGCTTCTGAGCGAAACAAAATGGCGCACGATTTCCCACTCCGAAACTACACCCCTCTGTCCGCCCATTGTCTAAAAACTGTACGGGACCCCCGTCCCGCCCACTCGCCAGTCCCGTAGGCGGGGCACGCCCGCTGCCAACTCCTGCTACACTGAAAACGTAAGTTCCTTCTGCCGATGGACGCTCCAATCTACAAGCGCATTCTGCTGAAGCTCTCAGGCGAGGCGCTGGCCGCCGGCCAGGGCTTCGGTGTCGACAACCAACGTGTCCACGAGATCGCCGCCGAAGTCGCCGAGGTCCACAGCCTCGGCGTCGAGATTGCGATAGTGGTCGGTGGCGGTAATTTCTTCCGCGGCGTTGCCGAACAGGCCAAGAACATGGACCGCGTCTCGGCCGACCACATGGGCATGCTGGCCACGGTCATCAACGCTCTAGCCTTGCAGGATGCTCTCGAGAAGCAGGACGTCTTCACCCGGGTGATGAGCGCCATCGAGATGAACCAGGTCGCCGAGCCGTTCATCCGCCGGCGCGCCATCCGCCACCTGGAGAAGGGCCGCGTGGTGGTCTTCGCCGGTGGCACCGGCAACCCGTACTTTTCCACCGACACCGCCGCGTCGCTCCGCGCCATGGAGATCAAGGCCGACGCCATCCTCAAGGCGACCAAGGTCGACGGCATCTACACCGACGATCCCGTGCTGGTGAAGGACGCGACTATGTTCGACCAGATCAGCTACATGGAGATCCTGCGGCGGGGCTTGCGCGTGATGGATGCCACTGCCATCGCCATGTGCCGCGAGAACAACCTCCCCATCGTGATCTTCAATCTTAATCAACATGGCAACATTCACCGGGTCGTCATGGGCGAGCGCGTTGGCTCTCTCGTAAGCCAGCAGTGACGGCTCCTCTTCGGTGACAGCACAGCAGCACTTTGGTTTTACGATTTCCTGGTTGGCAACAGTGCTGCCGGTTTACAATCACCACTGTTTCCCTGAAAAACATTTTGTATGGCTGAGCACGTTTATAAGCCATCGGAGCAAGTCCCAGTCTCAGGGGTGTACAAGGTCGATCACAATGGTCACCGCGAAACGCATGAGGCGACGTTGCTGGAGGGCGAGGTTTTTCCCTCGTGCGCGGTGTGTGAAGACGGGGTGCGGTTCGCCCTGAAACAGCGCGCGAACAGCATTCATCTGGACAAGGACTTCCCGCGACGGTGAGCAAATTGGGCCTTACGGCAGCCTGGGGGAAGAAGGCTTTTCATTTTTTCTCCCGCCACTCTTCACAAATTCCCCGACTTACGCTAACTTTTCTAGCAACAAAGTAAGCCAACAAAAGATGTCGGGGGTTCCCCAATGGTTCTACCCGCGCGCCTGCACAGCCTGCGCTACAACTCTGTTTCGCGCCGCAACTTTTCCAGCGGGAGGCCTTTCTTCCGCCTTCAGGGCGGCGCTTTCAAGAATGCGGGTCATGGCGGCCGCCGGGGCAATGGCCGGCGATATCGCGCCGGCGATTCCGTTCGCCAGTCGGGCATCTACGAAGTTATCCACGACCGCGACCACCGCGAAGCCCACGAAGTCGTCATGATCAGCGGCGAGTACTTCCCCGACTGCGAAACCTGCAAAGACAAAGTCCGCTTCCGCCTTGTCCGCACCGCGCCGTATATCTTCCAGGACGAAGATTTTGGAGAAGAAGTGTAAGAAGAGCAAGCAGCAGTCAGCGCTCAGCATTCAGCCAGCAGCTTTCATTTGTTGGCGAGACCCGGCCCATCGAATTTGATCGCACAGCTCGAGTCGTCGCCGCCCGGCCGCAAAAAGTGTTACGCAGGACCTCCTTTCTCCGTGCATTTTCCCGCGATGGCTGAATGCTGAGTGCTGGCTGCTGAATGCTGGATACTGACTGCTGAATGCTAAGAGCTTATAATCAATCGTTTCGTGACTTCATTCTGAGGCGACCATAATGGCTCAAACGTCAATGGCGGCGATTCCCGCCCTGAAGGACAGCTTTGCGCAGCTCCGCACCCGTATGGACAAGGCGGTAGAAGACTTCCGCAGGGAGATGGCCTCCACGCGCACGGGCCGCGCATCGGTTCACATGCTCGACGGTGTCACCGTTGATGCCTACGGCTCACAGATGCCGCTCAACCAGCTGGCCAATGTCAGCGCCCCTGAGCCTCAGCTCATCACCGTGCAGGCCTGGGACGTCAGCCTGATAGGCGCCATCGAGAAGGCCATCCGCAGCGCCGACCTCGGCCTCAACCCGATGAACGACGGCAAGCTGGTCCGCGTACCCGTTCCCGCCCTCACCGAAGAGCGCCGCAAAGACATGGTGAAGCACCTTCATAAGGTGTTGGAGGAACATCGCACCGCCGTCCGCAACATTCGCCGCGATGGCAACGATCTCATCAAGAAAGCGCTGAAAGACAAGAAGATCACCGAGGACGAAGAGCGTGGCGCCCTGGAGCAGATCCAGAAGCTCACCGACGACGAGATCAAGAAGATGGAAGAGCTGGCCAAGGGCAAAGAAAAAGAAGTGATGTCGCTCTGAGTGGCGGGAGCTCCGGGCACCTGATTGAACTGGCTCTTAGCTCTTAGCTATTAGCCCTTAGCGAACATGTCAGCCGTTTGCTAAAAGCTAACAGCTAACGGCTAAGAGCTTTTTCATGCTGCTCGACCTTGGCGATCTGCGGGTCCGCGACTGGCGCAAAGACGATCTCGACGCGCTGCTCCGCCACGCCAATAATCCCAAGATCGCCGCCAACCTGCGCGACCAGTTTCCCCATCCCTACACCCGTCGCGATGGCATCGACTACCTGAACTATGTGCGATCCATGGACGTCCCGATGTCCTTCGCCACGGAGTACGGCGGGGAAGCCGTCGGCGGCATCGGATTCAAGCTGGGGATCGACATTGCAAGGCTGAGCATCGAGATGGGCTACTGGCTCGCCGAGCCCTTCTGGGGCCGCGGGCTGACCACTCGCGCCGTCGCCGCTACCTCCGAGTGGGCCTTCGACAACTACAAGGTCGTTCGCATCTTCGCCACGGCCTTCGCCCAGAATGTCGCTTCCATCCGCGTACTTGAGAAGTCCGGATTCCAGCGCGAAGGCACCCTGCGCCGCAGCGCCGTCAAGAACGGCATCATCCTCGACCAGATCATGTACGCCAAGGTACGTTGAGCCAGGCATTCGCTCTGCTGATCGGCGCAGTCGCCGACGAACCGGGCGCCCCGTTCTGTCATGCCGGGCGAGCGCAGCGAGTCGAGGACCTTGTTTTTCACCAATCTTTTGGCTGGGGCAGAGCATTCGCGCAACAATCCGTCCTCGCCCTGCTAGCATTACTTTGTGCCCGTGCTTCTCGACGTCCAAGGCCTCAACATCCAATTCGCCACCGCCCAGGGAATGCTCACCGCTGTTCGCGACGTCAACTTCCATATCGACGCCGGTGAGGTGTTTGGTCTGGTCGGCGAATCCGGCTCCGGAAAATCCGTAAGTGCCCTCGCCATCCTGCGCTTGCTGCCGCCACAGGCGCATCTCGCGGGTAGTATTCAATTCCGCAACGAAGATCTCCTGACGTTGCCGCTCCAGGAAATGCAGCACATCCGCGGCGCCGGGATCAGCATGATCTTCCAGGAGCCGATGACGGCGCTGAATCCCGTCATGCGCGTGGGCGATCAGATTGCCGAGGCCGTCCTGGCGCACTCCACCAACGGGCGAGTCACGAAATCCGACGCCTGGAACCGCGCCGTCGAAGCCCTGCGAACCGTCGCCATTGCCGACGCCGACCGCCGCGCCCGCGACTATCCGCACCAGCTCTCCGGCGGCCAGCGCCAGCGCGTCATGATCGCCATGGCTGTTGTCAATCGTCCTTCGCTGCTGATCGCCGACGAGCCTACCACTGCCCTCGACGTTACCATCCAGGCGCAGGTGCTGGACTTGCTCGCTGAGCTGCGCGAAACCTTCTCCCTTGCCATGCTCTTCATCTCGCATGACCTCGCAGTGGTCTCGCAGATTTCGCGCCGTATCGGCGTGATGTATGCGGGAAGCATGGTCGAGATGGGAACGGCAGCCGAAGTTTTTCGCAATCCGGCGCACCCTTACACGCGCGGCCTGCTAAACTCAGTGCCAACCTTGCGCTCCGATCGCGCCAAGCCGCTCCAGACCATCGAAGGCACCGTTCCGGCGATTGCCGCTTTGCCGCCGGGCTGCGCCTTCGAGCCGCGCTGCGATTTCCGCGTCGCCAGCTGTTCGGCCGCGTTGCCTCCTCTGCTCGAAGTCGCGCCTGGACATTTCGCCCGCTGCCCCGTCGTCGCGCCGGAGGTCCGCTGACATGCGCCTGCTCGTGATCAGCGACATCCATGCCAATCTCGAGGCCTTCGAAGCCTGCCTGGAAGCCGCTCCTGCCCACGATAAGGTCGTGAATCTGGGCGACGTCGTCGGCTATAACGCGTCACCGAACGAAGTATGCGAACGCGTCCGGGCCATGGGAGGTCAGGTCGTGCGCGGCAACCACGATCGCGCCTGCTCCGGCATCTCCAGCCTCGCCGAGTTCAATCTGGTCGCCGCCATGTCGGCGCGCTGGACCCAGACGGTGCTGGAAAACGATCACGCGGAGTGGCTTCGCGCCCTCCCGCAGGGTCCCTTGCGCGACGATGACCTGCCTGCCGTGGAATTCGTCCACGGTTCGCCCCGCCATGAGGACGAGTATGTCCTCACCGCCTCGACGGCTTTTCTCGACTTCGAAACGCCTGGTCATGCCGACGCCATCTTCTTCGGACACACACACCTTCAGGGCGGATTCGCATTCAAGGACGGCGAGGCCCGCTCGCTCGAGCTGGAATACGAGAGCCATGACGGCATCGTGGAGTGCCGCATTGCGCTCGAGCGCGGCGAACGCTACCTCATTAATCCCGGCTCCATTGGTCAGCCGCGCGACAATGACTGGCGCGCAGCTTTCGCCCTCTACGAGACCGATCCTGAAACCCTGGGCAGCGTCACTTTCTACCGCGTCCCATACGACCTTGCGCAGGCCCAGGCCCGCATCCTCGCGGCCAACCTTCCCGAGAGACTGGCAACACGGCTGGCGGTTGGACGATGAGCTGATGGGCCACCTGAAAACTGTGTTACGCTGACCTTTTCATGCCGAGACGTACGAGGCATCGATGAAGTTGTTCGCGCAAAAGCCCGGCCCATCCTTCCCGAAGTCCGTATATCGGTCAAGCAAGACAACCGCAGAACCCGGCACGATGACCGTCGCGCCCTCCTATCCTGCGCCACGCGTTAGCTTCGACTTCGCCGACGTCCTCATCCATGCTCCATCAGAAGCCGCGGTGCAGCCCAAGCTGGAGGTGGGCTCCGCCGCTGATGCTCACGAAGAAGAAGCGGACCGCGTAGCCGACGAGATCGTCATCCCAACAGGCTCGACAAGCACACTGGCCGGCGCCGGCCCTCGACTCTCACAAGCGCAGTCAGCGCGAGAAGGCGCATCAACCGCCCAGATCGCGACTCCTGTCGAGACACACGCCTTGCTGGGCCCGGGCCAGGCGCTGGACCCGCGCACGCGCTCGTTTATGGAATCCCGCTTTGGCCATAGCTTCGGCGATGTGCGCGTGCATACCCAGGCTGCTGCCGCTGCTTCGGTGCGAAGCCTGAATGCGGGTGCTTACACCATTGGCCGCGATATTGTCTTTGCCGGCGGGCACAATGCGCGCGGCGCCCAGGGCGAATGGCTGCTGGCCCACGAGCTGGCTCACATCGTGCAGCAACGCGGCATTCAACCAGTGATTCAGTGCGGCCCCGGTCCAGATCAACCGGCCAAGTCGCCCCAGGCTAAGGCGGAGACCCGAATCTCACGCCTGCGCACGAAAAGCGCTGAAGTACAGGCCAAGTTGCAGGCCTTCGCCGAGGCGAAGAAATGGCGTGGAGAATTCCATGCCTTTATCGCCGAGAAATTTCGACAGCTTGGAGAGCTAAACCGCCAGTATGTAGAAGCGCAAAAGGAGTTTGATAAGTCGAAGGAGGGGTTTTATATCTTCGAGCACGAATCGACCCCGCGAATCGAACAGAAGCTGGTTGAGGTCCGCGATAGATTGTCTGCCGCAGTTTCAGCAACGAGTGACGTCAGGAAGGCGGAGGAGGCCTACGAGTTGGAAAGCCGCAAGCAGGAACTGCGGATTGTGACGGAACAGGCAGCCATCGTTGCCGAGATCGGAAAGTTGGAAAAAGCCCGCAAGGAGCCTTCGCAAAGCCAGTACGATTCGCTCATGGCGCGACTCGATAAGGCGAGTGCAGCGGCTGATCAGATGTCGAGCGCCGAGGAACATGCGCAAACCCAGTACCCACACCCAGCCCCGGTTTCCCGCGCAAAGTGATGGCATCCGCCTCTGCGGCGTTCGTAGCTGCTGCCTTCCTGCATCAGCTACTCAGCCGGCCTCGCTGCATCGAAATGGTTAGGGGTAAACTACAGACCATGTCCATTCGTCCCTTTCCGGAGAAGTCGTCCCGTTATCGTTCACAGGAGTTTATAGGCGCGCCTATCACCAGCCTCGATCAGGGACACCTTGTTGCCTTTATCGACGGCGGGGCCCGCGGCAATCCCGGGCCTGCCGGTTATGGGGTTGTGATCGAGGACGAGCTGGGACGTCCTGTCGCGAATCTGAGCGAGTTCCTCGGCCGGCAGACGAACAACTACGCCGAGTACTCCGGACTGCTGGCGGCGCTGAACTACGCCCTGCGCCATGGCTTCAAGGCACTCAAAGTCATCAGCGACTCCGAGCTGATGGTCAAGCAGATCAATGGCCAGTACAAGGTCAGCAGTCCCACATTGAAGGAGCTGCACGGCCGGGCCATGAAGCTGATCGACCAGCTCGACTGCTTCGAGATAAGGCACGTCCTGCGCGAGAAGAATCGCGAGGCCGACCGCCTGGCGAACATGGCCATGGACCGCGGTATCGCTAAACGCGCGCCTGCCGTTTCCGCTACGGATGTGGGAGGCGTTGCCTCGGTCGTTCCCGAGGTCAACGGCGTGGTGCGCGACGGCGTCGTCCACTTCATGGGAGAGCCGCTCCCCGACGGCACGCTGGTGAAGGTACGCGCGGTCAAGCCGTAGCGGGCCTAGTGCTTCTTCTTCCCGCCCAACAACTGGTCCAGGGCATTCTGTATCTGCTGGTTCTGCTGATTCTGTTGGTTCTGTTGCGGCTGGCCCGGCTTCGCCGCCTGTCCCTGCTGCTGCTGTCCTCCAAGCAATCCGCCGACCAGAGATCCCAAATTGTTGTTTCCGCCTTTGCTGTTCAGGATCCCGCCGGCCGTTGGCAGCAGATTATTGACTTTCATCTTCGCGATCTGCTGAACATCCGGGGCAACGACCGGATGATTCATATTTCCTGTGATCAGCACGGGCAGAACCAGCTCGCCATTCTTGTTCGCCAGCGCGGTATTGAGATAGCCGCCAACGCCTGTGCCTCCCACCTGCTGGCTGAATCCCTTGTTCAGCACCGCCGTGACGTGCATGCTCAGGCCCTGGCTGACGAGATTGATGGTCCCATTCGCCGCCATGGTGCCGATGTCGAGCGCGGCCTTCATATCGTTCGTGTCCGCCACACCATTGCGGATGTTGAACGTGCCGCTCATCTGCGAAATCGCGGTGTATCCCTTGGGCTGTACCCCGCCGAATTTACCGATCTTCGCCAGCTCGCCAGGCAAATCCAGCTTCATGAGCTTGCCGTTCGCCAGCGTGATAGCCATCGTGCCATTCAAGGTCTCTGCGATATCGCCGGACGCGGGTGTCGCAAAGGTCACATTCGTCGTGGCGCCCATCGTTCCATACAGCGTATCCTTCACCGACGACACAGACGAGAGCATCTTGTTCGCGTCCACGTTCGCCAGCTTGATATTCGCCGCGTAGGTCATCGGGTTTGGCCGCGTGTCAACCGTGACGCTGCCGCTCTGCTGGCCGCCGAAGACCTGCGAGGTCAGCGGATTCAGCTGAACGATGCCGCGATTCAGCGCCACATTCGACTTCACGTTTGTCAGCACCGTCTGCTCGTAGGTAAGGGTGCCGATCGAGATGGTGCCGTTGCCGGTAGAGCTCTGCAGCATACCCGGCTCCGCCCCGCGGCTGGGTGCGGCCGGCGCTGCATCTGCCCCTGGAATCAGGCTCCACGAGGCATCCGCCTTCTTCTTTTGCGGCGGGGCCTTTGGCTGCGCATTGGAACCGCCAGTGATCTGCTCCAGTTCGGTCACATTCAGCTTGTCGATCGCCAATGCGAAGGTCAGGTGCGGCGCCTGAAAGTTGGTCATACTCATGTTCCCGGTGGCATTCGATGATCCCAACGCCGCCGCAAGGTTCGAAATGTTCATCGAGTTCTGCGTAAACTGCAGGTTTGCGTTGCGGACATACAGCGGCTTGGTCAGCGACGGCATGCTGAGTGACGCATTCTGCAACGCCCCCGAACCGCTGAACTTCATGGCTTCCGTGTTCTTGATCGGTCCGGTGGCATGAACATCAAGGGTGATATTGCCGCTGCCGTTCATGCCATTGGCCGCGCTCACACCGTATGCCTTCGCGATGTTCAACAGCTCATTCACCTTGCCGTTGATCGTCTTCACCGTTGCGTCGACATCCGGCGAAACGGTGGCATAGTTCCTGACCGTCGCCTGCACCGCCAGCGATGTCCCGCCTGAGGTCGCGGTGAAATTGTTGGTTTGAATCTGTTGCGGACTCATCGTCAGCGCGATCTCGGGCACCTTTACCGGCTGGGGGATATCCTTGCCGCTCATCTCCAGATTGCGCGCGCTCACGTTCCCGTTGAACTGTAACTGGTTGGTCGGTCCCTGGGCATGAACGTTCGCTGTCAGCTGTCCGGAGATGTTCGCTTGCGTACTAAACGCCATGCCCGCCGCTGCTGCCAGCCGCGCCGCCTCGGAGATCGACGCGTTCGTAGCGGTCAGGTTGATATCCATCTGCGCCGGAGTCGGATGGCTGTTGAATGTCCCGTTCACCGACAAGGGAGTGGAACCCAGCTTCAGGTTGCACTTCTTGATCTGCATCACGTCAGTGTTCAGGTTGTCGGCGACATCGAAGTCTGCGGAGATCGGATAGCCGACCTGCGTCCCGCGAATGACAGCGTTCTCCAGCTTCAGCGAGCCGGCCGCGCCCATATTGCCATTGGAATTGTTCAGGTCGGTTGAGCCTGAGATTACGGCATCGGTTCCCGCCAGCGCGCTCGAGTTCAAGAACTTCTGCGCGCCCGAGAGCGAGACCTGCTCCAGCTTAAGCGTGCCCTTGAAGGGAGTGTTCGTCAGATCGTTGCTGTTGACCGGGCCCCCGGTTCCGTTGAGGCTCACGGTTTGCGTGCCTTTGCCGGGAAGATGTGCGGCCAGGGCCAGATCGAACGGCTTGCCCGGCGCATAGTCCTTCAGCGCTGCGTCAATGTGGTCATAAATGGCGCGCGATTGATGCTTCTGATAGTCGGTGACCGCGATCTGGCCGTCGGTAATCTTCAACTCACCCAGAGTGAAGCCCGCATTCTGCGGCGGAGCCGGCTGGGTTGGCGCGGGCTTGGCCTGCGATGGCTGCGGCTTGGATGGCTGCGCAACGGGAGGCGCCGGAGCGCTCGCAATCGTGGAAAAGTTCCAGACACCCTGGGCATTGCGAATCAATTCGATCTCCGGCCGCTTCAGCTCCAGGCTGTTCACCTCAACTTCCTTGCGCAGCAGGGGCAGCAGATTCACGCTCACATCCAGCTGCGAAACCTTCGCAAAGGGAGCATTGCTGTGGAAATTGGGGTCGTCGCCAATCACCACATTGTTGGCCTCGACGCGGATCGGAAATACCCCCAGCGAAAGCTCGCCCAGCCGCACCGGCCGGTTCAGCCGCTTCTGCAGCTCGCTCTGGATCTGCCCTCGATATTGATTGACATCGATGATGTGCGGCAGCGCAAGCAGCGCCCCGATGATGATGACGATGATGATGAGAATAGCAATTGCAAGCTTTCGCATGACAGCTCCTCATGTATAGCGACTGGCCTGTTTGCCGAAAAGGGGACTTCTTAGATAGAAGCCTGTCAGCAGGCCTCAGTTGCATTGTTTGCCGAGGTTGGCAGGGGAGCTGCTCCGCTCAGCCATATAGGTTGAATCGGCTGCTGCTTGACTGCCAACCATTCATGGCCAGAAAGCGAAGTGACGGAAGGCGGTGAAGTTGCTGCCCCTGCGGGCCGAAGGCCGCACTAAGTTCGCGACCCGACACAAACGGAAGACGGCTGGTTGCAATTCTTACGGTGTCGCCGCCGACGGCTCATCTTCTTCCGCCCGCATCAACCCGAACTTCTTTAGCTTATAGCGGAGCGCGTCACGGCTGATATCGAGGAGCTTTGCCGCGTGCGTCTGGTTGCCATTGGCCTGCGTCATGGCAATTTCCACCAGTTCGCGCTCCACTTCCTCCAGCGACGTGCCACCCTCGGGAATCTCCAGCCGGGGCAAGCTGCGGCCATCGGGCAGCTGCTTGCCTGCGGCGCTCCCATTGTGGCCGGAAGAGATTTCGAATGCCGTCAGCGCAGATTGCTGTTGGGCCACGGCAAAGGGCAGGTAATCCGGATTGAGCTGTGGAGCTTCCTCCAGGATCATCGCCCGCTCTACGGCATTCTTCAGCTCGCGGACATTGCCCGGCCAGTCGTACTTCAGCATCAGCCTGCGAGTCTCGTCGGTGATGCCGGTGACGTTCTTGCGAAACTTACGGTTGTAACGTGAGATGAAGAATTCCACCAGCGGCAGAATGTCTTCTTTGCGCTCGCGCAGCGGCGGCAGAAAGATCGAGATGATCGCCAGCCGGTAATACAGGTCCTGGCGGAACTGGCTCTCGCGCACGGCGCGCTCCAGGTCGCGGTTCGACGCAGCGATCACGCGCACATCTACCTGCATGTCGCGCACGCCGCCCACGCGCCGGATCACCTGGTCTTCCAGCACGCGCAACAGCTTCGCCTGCAACAGCGGTGAAAGCTCGCCGATCTCGTCGAGGAAGAGCGTGCCGCCGTCGGCCATCTCGAAGAGGCCCTTCTTCATCGTCTTGGCGTCGGTGAAGGCGCCGCGCTCGTGGCCGAAGAGTTCGGCTTCCATCAGGGTCTCGGGAATAGCCGAGCAATTGATGGCAACGAATGGCTTCTCCTGCCGCCGGCTCTGGTAGTGGATAGCTTTCGCAATGAGGTCTTTGCCCGTTCCGCTCTCGCCCTGGACAAGGATTGTCGTTGCTTCGCTGGCTGCCACTTTGTGCACAAATCCCAGCAGCTCTGACATCTTCTGCGAGACGCCGATAACGTTGTGGTACCCCGTACGCCGGCGCATCTCGCCGCGCAGCGATTCGACCTCGGAGCGCAGCCGCGTTGTCTCCAGCGCGTTCTTGACCGCGACCGCGAGTTCGTCGAAGTCCAGCGGCTTGCCGACGAAGTCATAGGCGCCGAGCTTGAGCGCCGTTTTCACATCTTCGAGCTGCGGATCGGCGGTGATCATGATGACCGCGCGGGCGTCGCCGGATTTCTTCAGCTGTTCCAGCAGTTCAATGCCGCTGGCATCGGGCAGGCGGACGTCGAGCAGCACGAGGTCGGGAGACTCGTTGTGGGCCACGCGCAGCGCAGCCGAGCCGTTGTCGGCCTCCAGAACGTGATAACCCCACTCCTCACATTTCTGGCGCAGAGACCAACGAACCAGCTTCTCGTCGTCGACGATTAGGACTTTTTCTGACGGCATTACTTCTGAGCATAGGTTACTACAGGAGATACACCGAAAACGGCCTCATCCCACTAACGGGGGACGTGGCCTGGGGCCGTGTGGTGAAGCCTTCCGCAGCAGAAAATTTTGTCTTTCCAGCGCCATTTGCCGGCAAAACTGGGGTATTATCCCTCGCAAGAAGTGGGGTGGGGGTGTTGTCGTGCGGGACCGAATTTCCTCGCCACTGCACGTCGCCTGGAAAGTTATCGGCAGTTTAGGCGCACAGGCGAGCCGCGCTTTGCGCGCGGTTGCGGGCTTTCGTGCCGGAGTGCGCGCGGGCCAATATGGGCTGCTTCTCAAGCTGCTCTGGCGGCTGGCCGATAACTGCTATGTGCAGCGGTCGGCGCTTATTACAGGCTTGTCGCTCGCCTTCTGCGGCCTCACCTTGGCCGGAATCGGCGAGTGGGCTTCGGGAGGATTCGACAGCTCCAGCGCCGACAACCGATCCAGCACCGCCTCAGCCGCGACCATGGCCGGACCGAGCGGCACTGCCCTTACCGCCTCGCTTCCTTCTATGCCCGGACCCGGCAGCCACCTTCCCGCCGACATTCCTGGCTATACCCTGCGCCGCAGTGTTCCTGAGGTTCGGCTGCAGTTCACGGTAGCCGATCAGCAGGGTCGCCTTGTGACCGATCTCTCGCCCGACGACGTTCGCGTTTTTGACAATCAGCGGCCTGTCGGTCACTTCAGCGCCTTTGAGCGAGATCAGGACCTGCCGCTGCATCTGGGACTCGTGGTCGACACCAGCGATTCGGTCAAGCGTGTGCTCGCCGATGAGAAAACCGCAGCCGCCGGCTTTCTGCAACGCGTACTGCGGCCGCAGACCGATACCGCCTTTGTCATGGGCTTTGGGGGAGACATGAAGATGTGGCAGCAGTCCACCCCCGACCGCCAGGAACTGCTGGATGCCATACAGCGTCTCAAGCAGCCGGGATGGGGTACGCGCCTGTTCGATGCACTGTACACGGCCTGCGCCAATCAACTGTCCGGTACCGACGACGCCGGGCCGGTCCACCGCGCCATCATTGTTCTAACCGACGGCGATGACACGGAGAGCTTTCGCAGCCTTGCTGATGTGATTGCGGCAGCCCAGCGCAATGAGATCCAGGTCTACGCTTTGACCATCCGCTCCCGTAAAGGCGCGGACGGTGGAGATGGCGTCTTGCAGCGCCTGGCCGATGCTACCGGCGGACGGCAGTATCTCGCTCGTTCCGGCAAGGACCTGGACGCCGCCTTCACCCAGATCGAGCGGGACCTGCGAACGCAGTATTACGTCTCGTTCCCTCCGCAACAATCAACTCCGGGATTTCATGCCCTGCGCATCGAAGTGCGTCCTCAGCAGAAGCTCGACGTACATGCCCGCCAGGGGTACTACGCCATGTCGGAGTGAAGCTGCTGTTCGCCATTCGCTATTCGCCTGAAACAATCGAGCTGCCTTTTGACCAGTCGCCAATTGATCTCGCACTGCGCCTGGCCAGAAGAACGCACCGGCCAGTACGCTCTGGCGAATAGCAAATGGCGACAGCGAATAGCGTCCCATCAGCTATACTCGTCCAGCGAAGAAATACGGTGAGTTCCGTCGGCCTCCAACCTGATGCGCAAGTGCAATCCCAGGCCGCTGGCTTTCACGCTTTCCTGGGCAAGCACGTATACCTGCTCGGCTGCCTGATTTTTTTCTTGTGCATCGTTTTGTACCTGCCCGTCCGGCATCATCCGTTCGTCAATTACGACGACAACATCTACGTCATCGACAACACGCACGTCCAGGGTGGCCTCACCTCGGACACCGTGACCTGGGCCTTCACCACCTACGACGGCGGCAACTGGCACCCTCTCACCTGGCTTTCGCATGCGCTCGATGTCGAACTGTTCGAGCTCCATCCGGGAGGCCATCACCAGACCAGCGTGCTCTTGCACGCCGTGAATTCCGTGCTGTTGTTCTGGATACTGTTGCGCGCCACCGGCTATGCCGGCCGCAGCTTCATGGTGGCCACCCTGTTTGCTATCCATCCCATCAACGTTGAGTCGGTGGTCTGGATCGCCGAGCGCAAGACCGTGCTCAGCATGTTCTTCTGCCTGCTGGCGCTCGGTGCTTACCGGTGGTACGTGGCGAACCCGAAGGCGCTCCGTTATTTCGCGGTTGCCGTGTTCTTTGCGCTCGGCCTGATGGCCAAGCCGCAGATCATTACCTTTCCTTTTGTGCTATTGCTCTGGGATTACTGGCCCCTGAGGCGGTTGTCGCTTTCGTCGAACGAGCCGGAGTTGAAGCGGAGCGCCCCCGGCGTCAAGTATCCGCAGAAGACGTTTCGAGCGCTGGTCATCGAAAAAATTCCCCTCTTCGCCATCGCCGTCGCAAGCGCGGTCATGACAATGAAGGCGCAGCGCGCCGGTGGCGCGATCCTTTCATTCGACGCCAGCCCGCTTGCCATGCGCTTGTCGAACGGACTCGTTTCCTACGTCAAGTACCTGATGAAAGCCCTCTGGCCGGCCAAACTCGCGCCGATGTATCCGCACCCCGGGAATTCGCTGCGAGCCTTGCAGGTATACGGTGCGCTGTTGGTCCTGTTGATCGTCAGCTTCCTTGTTGTCGAGCATCGTCGCCGGCGATACCTGCTGGTGGGCTGGCTCTGGTTTCTCGGGACGCTGGTGCCGATGATCGGACTTGTACAGGTCGGGCGTCAGGCAATGGCTGACCGCTATGCCTATCTTCCGTTGATTGGAATATTCATCATGATTTGCTGGGGCACGGCGGAGTGGAGCGAGACGGCGCACTTGCCTGTGGCCGTGTTGCCGGTGGCCAGTGCGCTCGCGTTGGTTGGGGTGTGCGTCGTGACCCGCGCACAAATCGATTATTGGGCCGACAACGTCACGCTGTGGACGCACACGGTTGAGGTCACGCCGCCCAATTACATCGCGCAGGACAATCTGGGCGGCGCTTTGCTGGAGCGGAAGCAGATGGAAGAGGCGATCGGCCATTTCCGCACGGCGGTGGCGATCCATCCGGTCGATCCCATCAGCACCTTCAACATCGGCTTTTATGAGCAGGAGCATGGCGATCTCTATGGCGCCATCGACTACTATCGCAAGGCAATCATCCTCACAACCAGCAGGGCGGTGAAGATCAAGGCCTGGAACGATATGGGTATTGCCTATCGCAAGCTCGGCGATCCTCAGCAGGCGCATGAATGCTTCGAGGCCGCGCGTAAGCTGGCGGAGCAGTAGCATGATGGAGGGCAATTGAACTCGGCCGGCGTCAAACCTGACGAGCGCCTTCCGTCCCATGCAGCAAGCTTTCCGCGCCGTTCATCGTGGCAGGAGCCGGTGGTATTGAGTGCCGTTCTCCTTGCGCTCACGCTTGCGCTCTATCTCCGGGTGAACGGCTTCCCGTTCGTCAACTACGATGACACGCTTTACGTTACTCAGAATCCTGTGGTGCAGGATGGTCTGAAGTGGAACACCGTCCACTGGGCGTTCACCACCTACCACGTCGGGACGTGGCATCCGGTGACGTGGCTTTCGCACGCGCTCGATTGCCAGTTGTTTGACCTGGATCCGGCGGGGCCGCACGACGTCAATCTGCTCCTGCACGGGTTGAATGCCGTGCTGTTGTTCTGGGTGCTGTGGCGGGCAACGGGATTCACCTGGCGAAGCTTCATGGTAGCGGCGCTGTTTGCGCTGCATCCCATCAACGTCGAATCGGTCGTCTGGGTTGCCGAACGCAAGAACTCGCTGAGCATGCTCTTCTTCCTGCTCGCGCTCGGCGCCTATCGCTGGTATGTCGCTGATCGTAAAGTTGGGCGGTACGTGGTGGTTGCGGTGTTGTTCGCACTCGGCCTCATGGCCAAACCGCAAGTAATTACCTTTCCTTTTGTTTTGCTGCTGTGGGATTACTGGCCGCTCCAACGAATAGGATGCGGAACGGCGAGTTCCTCCTCCCCGCACGAGATGACCTTCTCGCAACTCGTCTCGGAAAAGGTCCCTCTCTTTGTCCTGGCTGCAATCAGCGGCGCGATAACCATGAGCGCGCAGCGCGCCGACGGAACGAAAATCACGTACCCGCTTGGCTTGCGTCTGGAGTATGCGCTCGTCTCCT
>DATFSK010000079.1:0-44669 GCA_035262645.1 Terriglobales bacterium | reverse complement strand
TCGATTACCGGATGGATGAGAGTTTGCCTTTTCTCGTCCAGGCGCTGTCCGGCTGATACCGACGGCGACTGTGCCCTCAGGGCGAGCTCGCAAATCATGTAGTAAACGCGGCGTGCGCTAATCCTCTGGGCGGCGACGTTTCGGCGGCCTCGTCACCTTAGTCGACTATTTGGAGCGCGCTGAAAAGAACCCGATTTGGCGAGCAGCCGTCTCAGGCGAATCGGAGCCATGCACCGCGTTCTTCTCGATGCTCGATGCCCACTTCTTGCGAATGGTGCCCTGGTCAGCCTTGGCCGGGTCGGTAGCGCCCATCAGCGTGCGGTAATCGGCGATGGCGTTCTCCTTCTCCAGCGCCATGACGATGATCGGCCCGCTCGACATGAAGTTGGTCAGCGACTCGAAGAACGGCCGATGCACGTGCACCGCGTAGAAGCCTTCCGCCTGGTGCTTGTTGATGTGCAGCATCTTCATACCGATGATGCGGAACTTGTTTTCCAGAAGCGTATGGATGATGTCGCCCGCGGCGTTTCGCTCGACCGCGTCGGGCTTGATGATGGAAAGAGTGCGTTGCAGGGTTTTCATGCGTTAGGAAATTCCCTCTCAGTTATTTGTGAATTGTTTTCCCGACCGAGGACTTTAGCCCGAGCGGAGGGAGCTGCGGTTCGTCACGAGCCGGAAGGCCGTTTCCACCTCAGTAGCCCTCAATCGCAACAATTTCCGATTTCGCGACGCGCTGCCGCAGCTGTTTCAACGGCTGATACTCCGGGTCGTTAAACATACTCTCGATCGACGCCACGTCAGGAAAACGAAAGATTACCAGGCGACTCGGCTTCCAATCGCCTTCGATCACGACGGTTTTCCCTCCGCGAGCCAGATATTCGCCACCGTAATTCTGAATGAACGCCGGGACCTTCGCCTTGTACTCCTCGTAGGCGGCAGCGTCCGTTACGTCAATATTGACAATCAGGTATGCGCTCATAAGATCGCTCTTCGCCACTCGCTCTTCGCTTCTCGCGTCTCGCCAGAAGACGAAAAGCAAAGGGCGAACGGCGAACAGCGGCCTTTCCTACTTCATCATCGCCGCCTGCGCCCTCACCAGCGTCTCGCCGATGTCAGCCGGCGACTGCGCCACGTGAATTCCGGCAGCCTCCATCGCCTTGATCTTCTCCGCGGCCGTTCCTTTCCCGCCGGAGATGATTGCGCCCGCGTGTCCCATGCGACGTCCCGGAGGCGCCGTCCGCCCGGCGATGAATCCCACCACCGGCTTGCGCACGTTCTGCTTGATGTATTCGGCGGCCGTCTCTTCCGCGCTGCCGCCAATCTCGCCGATCATCACAATCGCTTCCGTCTCCGGATCTTCATTGAAGAGCCGGATCGCGTCGACGAAGTTCGTGCCGATGATCGGATCGCCGCCAATGCCGATCGCCGTCGACTGACCAATGCCGCGAGTCGTAAGCTGATGCACCGCCTCGTAGGTCAGCGTGCCCGAGCGTGAGACGATGCCGACGTTGCCTTCTTTATGAATGTGCGCCGGCATGATGCCGATCTTGCACTTGCCGGGCGAGATGATGCCCGGGCAGTTGGGCCCGATCAGCCGCGAGTTGCGGCCCTTGAGGAACTCCCACGCGTTGACCATGTCCATCGCCGGAATGCCTTCGGTGATGCAGACGATCAGCGCAATGCCCGCGTCGGCAGCTTCCATAATCGCGTCCGCTGCGCCCGGCGGCGGAACGAAGATCACGGTCGCGTTCGCGCCCGTCTTTTCCACGCCTTCGCGAACGGTGTTGAAGATCGGCCAGCCCTCGTGCGTGGTGCCGCCTTTGCCGGGAGTCACGCCTCCGACAACATTCGTGCCGTAGGTAGCGGCGTTCTTCGAGTGAAACGTGCCTTCACGTCCCGTCAATCCCTGCACCAGCAGGCGCGTCGATTTATCAACCAGAATGCTCATGCGACCCCCTTGGCGGCGCCGACAACTTTCTCGGCCGCGTCCTTCATGGTCTCTGCCACGATAAATTTCAGTCCGCTGTCTTTCAGGATTTTGCGTCCCTGCTCGACATTCGTTCCTTCGAGCCGCAGCACGATCGGCAGCTGGATGTTCGTCTTGCGCGCCGCGCTGACGATGCCGTTGGCCAGCGTATCGACGCGCAGGATGCCGCCGAAGATGTTGATCAGCACCGCCTTCACATTCTTGTCGCTGAGCAGAATCTCGAAGGCGTGCGTCACCTGCTCCTCATTGGCGCCGCCGCCCACGTCGAGGAAGTTCGCCGGCATGCCGCCCGCGTACTGAATGATGTCCATAGTCGCCATGGCCAGGCCTGCGCCGTTCACCATGCAGCCAACGTTGCCGTCGAGCTTGATGTAGTTCAGGTTGTACTTGCTGGCCTCGACCTCGAGCGGATCTTCCTCGCTGATGTCGCGCAGCTCCAGAATGTCGGGATGGCGCGTCAGAGCGTTATCATCGAAGTTCATCTTCGCGTCGAGAGCGTAGAGCTTGCCGTCGGTAGTCGTGATGAAGGGATTGATCTCGACCAGCGACGCGTCGGTGTCTTCCGCGGCGCGCGCCAGCGCCATCATGAACTTCACCGCGCCGCTGATGTAGCGCGCTTCCAGCCCCAGTCGAAACGCGATCTCGCGTGCCTGGAACTGCCGCAGCCCGAAGCCCGGCAGAATGTGCTCCTTGATGATCGCATTGGGATCCTTTGCCGCGACTTCCTCGATCTCCATGCCGCCCGCTGCCGACGCCATGAAGACGTTACGGCCGTTAGTGCGATCCAGCACCATGCCGAGATACAGCTCGCGCGCGATGGGCAGCGTCTCTTCAATCAGCAAACGCTGCACCGTCTTGCCTTCGGGGCCGGTCTGGTGCGTGACCAGCTTCATGCCGAGCATCTTGGTCGCCAGCTCGCCGGCTTCCTGCGGCGACTTGGCAATCTTCACGCCGCCACCCTTACCGCGGCCGCCGGCGTGAATCTGCGCCTTCACGACGACGCCGGTCGCGCCGTCGTCAAACAGTTTTCGCGCCGCATCCAGCGCCTCTTCGCGCGTCTCCACCATCTGCCCGCGCGGCACCGCCACTCCATACTTCCGCAGAATGGCTTTTCCCTGATATTCGTGAATTTTCATGTTGGTATTACGACAGCGGAGCAGCTTGCGCCCGCGCTACCGGCCAATTTGGCCGGAGTTGTCTACTCCTTACGAGGATGGCCTAACAGTAGGAAACTCGTGATTGTATAAGACGGGACGACAGTGAAGCTAGTGGCCAGCGTCGTGTTAAACGCGACTTTAGTCGTAGGCTGGATCGCCTCAGAGAATACTGTCATCCACGAAGAGGCCTTCAGGCGACGCGGGAACTGCTGTTCGACGGAAGAGGATTAACTCATGGAGAGGCGCAGATCCTTTATGCCGGGAGCCTGCGTTCACTGTCTCGGAAACCCATTTCCATTCCTGCGCCGCGGCTTCTTTTTGATGTTCAGTGTCGCCGCTCCGCTCATCACCAGCTGGCAAACCTCTTCCACGTACCGCTCGTTAAGTTCGTCATGCCGTATCAGAAAACGCATGTACATCGCGCCGTAAAGAATGTCGAGCACCAGGTCCAGATCCAGATCATGCGGCAGCTCGCCGCGCTCGATCCCGCGCCGTAAGGTGCGATATGCCTCTTGCCGTCGCGGGCGCAAGAAGCGCGCGCGAAACTCCTCGATCAGATCGCCATCCGATTGCCCGGCCGCAATCACCGCCCGCACAATGCAACCTTGCCTGGAACGCAGTACTCCCAGCCACTGATTCATTTGCAGGCTTACATCTTTGAAGACGGAGCCGGAATCGGGGAAGTGCAGATCGGGTTCGGCGCTGGAGGCGAACGCCTCCACCACCAGGGCGCCCTTGCTAGGCCACCAGCGATACACTGTCGCTTTGCCGACCGCGGCATCGGCGGCAATCGCTTCAATCGTAAGCTGGTCGAATCCTGTTTTGCGCAGCAGCTTGAGCGTGCTGCGAAGAATGGCTTGACGCGCGTTCTCGCTGCGCGGCCGGCCGGGCGGGCGCCGGTGGTGCCGTTGTTCCGATGGTAGGCTTTGTCGAGAAATAGCCATGCTCTTTCGCGACGCGATGGGTCCCTCGTTGAATCCAATACGCTACGTATCGTATCATAGCAATACTCTTTTGCACTTTATCAAGGCCCCGGTAATTCTGATCAGCAGCGGCTCATTGCGATCTCTCGCATGACTGGAGTCATACCCGATCGATGTGGATAGTTGCATTAGCGCTGCGGCGCCCTTATACGTTCGTCGTCATGGCGATCGTCATCATCCTGCTGATGCCGCTCGTCATCATCCGCACGCCGGTCGACATCTTTCCCGACATCAACATTCCTGTGGTCAGCGTGGTCTGGAATTTCACCGGCTTCGCCCCGCAGGACATGGCAGACCGCATCGTTACCAACTCCGAACGTGGCATGACGGTGACGGTCAACAACATTGAACACATCGAATCGCAATCGCTGAACGGCGTCGGCGTCATTAAGGTCTTCTTCCAGCCCAACGCAAATATTCAAACTGCGCTGGCGCAGGTGACGGCAATCGTGCAGACCACGGTGCGGTCTCTGCCCGCGGGCACAACTCCGCCGCTGGTGATCCAGTACACGGCTTCTACTACGCCGATCGTGCAGCTTGGTCTCAGCAGCAAGACCCTGCCTGACCAGATGCTGTTCGACCTCGGGCAGAATTTTCTGCGCAACCAGCTTGCAACCGTGCAGGGCGCGGCCACGCCGTACCCCTACGGCGGCAAGATCCGCCAGGTGCAGGTCGACCTCGATATCCCGCGCCTCGAAGCAAACGGCCTCTCACCTTCCGACATCGTCAACGCCATCAACACGCAGAACGTCATTACGCCGTCAGGCACGACGAAGATCGGGCCGCTGGAATACCAGGTGGAGATGAACAGCGCGCCGCGCAGCATCGCCGATCTGAACGATCTTCCCGTGAAGACGGTCAACGGCTCGACCATTTACATGCGCGATGTGGCACACGTGCGCGACGGCTTCTCGCCGCAGATCAACATCGTCCGCCAGGACGGCGTGCACGGCGTGCTGATGTCGATGTACAAGGTTGGCGCAGGCTCAACCATCCAGATCGTCAACGCCGTCAAGGGGGTCGTGCCGATCGCGCTGCAACAGCTGCCGCCGGGCGTAACCGTAAAACCGCTCTTTGATCAATCGCTCTTCGTGCGCGCCTCCATCAATGGGGTGCTGCGCGAGGCGCTGATTGCCGCGGCGCTCACCGCCGTCATGATCCTCATCTTCCTCGGCGACTGGCGTCCGACGATCGTCATTTCGATCTCCATCCCGCTGTCGATCTTCGTCTCCGTGCTGCTGCTCAGCGCGCTGGGTGAGACGATCAACATCATGACGCTTGGTGGCCTGGCACTCGCCGTGGGAATTCTCGTCGACGATGCCACGGTCGAGATCGAGAACATCGAGCGCAATCTTGCCCAGGGCAAGGAGATGAAGCAGGCGATTCTCGACGGCGCATCGCAGATCGCCGTGCCCGCATTCGTCTCTACGCTGTCCATCTGTATCGTCTTTGTCCCCATGTTCTTCCTCACCGGTGTCGCGAAGTTCCTGTTCGTGCCGCTGGCGGAAGCCGTGGTCTTCGCGATGCTTGCCTCGTATTTCCTCTCGCGCACGCTCATCCCGACGCTGGTGATGTACATCATGCGCGGACACGAGCATCGCGAGGCCGGGGCCAAGACCTTCTTCGGCCGCTATCAGCGTGGCTTCGAACGCAGCTTCGACCGCTTCCGCAACGGCTACTATCAGCTGCTGGAAACGACCCTGGAGCATCGCAAGCCTTTCGCTGTGTGCTTTGTGGGCTTTTGCGCTGCGTCATTGCTGCTGGTCTTCTTCCTCGGCGAGGACTTCTTCCCTAACGTCGATGCCGGCCAGATGAGGCTTCACGTCCGCGGCCGCGCCGGTTTGCGCGTGGAAGAAACAGCGCGGCTGTGCGACCAGATCGAAAGCTACCTCCGGCAGCAGATCCCGAAAGATGAGCTGGTCACCATCCTGGACAACATCGGCCTCCCCAACTCGGGAATCAACTTGTCCTATAGCAACTCAGGCGTGATCGGCACCAGCGACGCGGAGATTCTCGTCGGCCTCAATCAGGAGCACCATCACCCGACGGCCGGCTACGTTCGCAAGCTGCGCGCTGGGCTGCCGCGCGAGTTCCCCGGCGTGGAGTTCTTCTTCCAGCCTGCGGACATCGTCAGCCAGATTCTGAATTTTGGCCTCCCGGCGCCCGTTGACATTCAACTTATGGGCCCGGACATGGCAACCAACTATGCAATTGCGCAGCGTATCGCGAACCGGTTGCGCTACATTCCGGGAACCGCCGATGTACGCGTGCACCAGCTACTCGATCTGCCGACGCTGCACCTGAACATCGAGCGCGACCGCGTCACCCAGGTGGGCATGAACACGCGCGATGTCGCCCAGAGCGTGCTGGTCTCGCTCAGCGGCAGCTTCCAGACGGCGCCCAACTTCTGGCTGAATCCTGCCAACGGAGTCAGCTATCAGGTTGCCGTGCAGTCGCCGCAATATCGTATGACATCGTTGCAAGACCTGATGAACACTCCAGTGACCGATCCCAACGCGCCCGGCTCGCAGGTGCTGAGCAACCTGGTGCAGCTTTCGCCGGCGGTCCGGCCGGCCGTGGTCTCGCATTACAACGTATTGCCGGTGATTGACGTCTACGCCGCCACGCAGGACCGCGATCTCGGCGGCGTGCTACGAGATGTGGATCGCGAGCTGAAGCCCTTCCGCCAGCAACTTCCGCGCGGCACGCAGCTGATCGTCCGCGGCCAGGTGGAAACGATGGTAACGTCGTTTGTCGGACTGGGTGTGGGATTGCTGGCCGCCATCGTGCTGGTGTATTTCCTGATCGTGGTGGACTTCCAGTCCTGGCTTGATCCGTTCATCATCATCACGGCCCTTCCAGCAGCGCTGGCGGGAATCTGCTGGATCCTGCTCCTGACGCACACGACGCTTAATGTTCCCTCGCTCACCGGCGCGGTCATGTGCATGGGCGTGGCGACCGCGAACTCGATCCTGATGATTTCGTTTGCCCGCGATCGCATGCAGGCAGGAGCGAAGGCGGCGGAAGCCGCTCTGGAAGCCGGCTACACGCGTATTCGCCCGGTGCTGATGACTGCCCTGGCGATGATCATCGGCATGCTGCCGATGTCCCTTGGCCTGGGTGAAGGCGGCGAGCAGAATGCTCCCCTGGGTCGCGCGGTCATCGGCGGATTGATGTTTGCAACCGTGGCAACGCTTTTCTTCGTGCCCTCTGTTTTCGCCATGATCCACGGCTACCGCGAACAGAGGGATGCTCAGAGGGCACGATAAATTTTGGAGATCACTGGGACTGTTTACGACATCCGTTTGGTTATTGCAATTCATTCTGGGCAACCCTGTAGTCATTCATAGGATTTAAATGGACGAACGATCCAAATCCGGTGAGACCCGAGCCGTCGAGCGCCCAAGTCGCTCCTTCGGCGAGCCACGCCCCTCCGACGGACGCGACGGCGGCGGCGGTCATTCCGGTGCCGCCGACATTACTCCGCCTCCGCGGCTGGCGCCGGCGCCTCCACGCAGGGCTCTGCTGTTTGTGGGCGCCGTCATCCTGGTGCTGCTGATCGCCGGCGGGATCACCATGCTTGTCCGCATGCACGACAGCCACGTGCTCGCTGACGAAACCGAACAGAACGCGGTCCCGACGGTCGCGATAGTCCACCCGATAGCGGAGAAGCCCGATGAAGAACTGGTGCTTCCGGGCACACTCCAGGCCTACGTCGAGTCGCCCATCTACGCGCGCACTAACGGTTACTTGGTTCGTTGGTACAAGGACATCGGCAGCCGCATTAAGAAAGGCGATCTGCTGGCTGACATTGACACGCCCGAGGTCGATCAGGAACTGATGCAGGCGCGCGCGGCGCGACAACAAGTGGTCGCGGCAATGGACCTGGCGAAAATCAACGCCGACCGCTACCAGGCGCTGCGCAAAACCGATTCCGTTTCGCAGGAGGAAGCCGACACGCAGAGCAGTGGCTATCAGCAAGCGGTTGCGAATCTGGCCGCAGCCGATGCCAACGTCAAGCGCCTTGAGGAACTGGAGGGCTTCAAACACGTTTACGCACCATTCGACGGGGTGCTCACGCGCCGCACCGTCGACCCGGGTGCGCTGATCAATGCCGGTGTCGCCGGGGCAGCCGGCAAAGAATTGTTTGACGTCGCCCGCACCGATCCCCTGCGCGTCTACGTGTCGGTTCCACAGGCCTACGCGCCCGCGATCAAAGTCGGAATCAACGCCGTCGTCACCCTGCAGGAATTCCCGGGAGAAAAGTTCACGGGCACGGTGGTGCGTACGGCTGACGCTATCGATCCGACGACGCGTACGTTACTTACCGAAGTCGATGTTCCCAACCAGGATGGACGGCTGCTGCCCGGCTCCTTCGGCGAAGTTCATTTCACGCCAAGGATTGACGTGAACAAAGTGACGGTCCCGGTGAACGCGATGCTCTTTCGCCAGGAAGGTCCGCAGGTCGCCGTAGTGGGCAGCGACGGCAAAGTCCAGCTGCGGCACATCTCGATTGGACGGGACTATGGCACCACCCTGGAAATCGTCGGTGGTGGGGTCGAAGTTAATGACCGCATCATTGTGAATCCCTCCGATGCGATCGAAGACGGCCAGCAGGTAAGAGTTGCGCAGACGCAGGAGCCGCCGCAGTCGCAGCCGCAGCAGTTGCAAGATCCGAAGGAACAACCCAAGCCCGTTTCCCCCTCAGGCGGGAAGTCATGATGCGGTGGAGGGTTTTCCGGTGGAAGGGCAGAGCTTCAGCCGTGCCGAATGAGCACACATTCGATGGGGGCTTCAGGCCAGGGCAGCGGACCGCGCATCGAAACGCACGGCTGCCGCTCGTGTGCGCCTTGGCCCTGCTCTGCCTGGCCGGCTGCACCGTCGGCCCCAACTACAAACGTCCTCCGACTCCTGCTCCTGACGCGTACAAGACGGAGGCGCCGTGGCGGGTAGCTGCTCCCAAAGATTCGCTTCCCAAGGGCGCCTGGTGGGAGGTCTTCAACGATCAGCAACTCAGCGATTACGAACAGCAGCTGCTCGCCGCGAATCAATCGTTGCTTGCGGCCAAAGACCGCCTCGAAGAAGCGCGTTCGCTCGCTCGCGTGACCTCGGCAGGATTCTTCCCGACTGGGGCATTCAATCCCAGCGCTACGCGCAACCGCTATTCGGCCAGCCGGCCGCAGGTGGTGAGTTCGGGCAACGCATTAACGCAGAGCAACTTTGTTCTCCCATTCTTCGTGAACTATGAGCCCGACCTTTTCGGGAAGGTACGGCGCAGCATGGAGGCCTCCAACGCCTCGCTGCAAGGTACCGCCGCCAGCATGTACAACGTGCAGCTGGTGCTCACGGCAGAGCTGGCCGCTGACTATTTCATGCTGGAGGAGCTCGATGCCGAAACGCAGGTGGTGCAGGAGTCGGTCACGATCCAGCAAAAAGGTCTGCAACTGGTCGAGAACCGCCACGCGGGTGGAGTTGCCTCAGGGCTCGACCTGGCGCAGCAGCAGACGTTGCTCGATTCCACCGTTGCGCAGCTCTACCTGGTCAAGCAGCAGCGCGATCAATTCGAGCACACTATCGCCGTGTTGACCGGCAATCCCGCCGCGACCTTCACCGTGCCGGCGCGGCCCCTCACTGCCGTTCCGGTTCCCGTACCCACGGGAGTTCCGTCCGACCTTCTGGAGCGTCGTCCTGACGTTGCCACTGCGGAACGTCAGATGGCGTACCAGAACGCGCAAGTGGGGGTGGCCACCGCAGCCTTCTACCCGCAGCTGACCCTCTCCGGCGCCGGTGGCTTCCAGAGCACCAGTATCGGCAGTCTCGTCAGCGCGCCCACCGCGATCTGGTCGTTTGGCGGAAATCTGCTGCAGCCGGTCTTCAACGGCGGCCTCAATCATGCGAACCTCGCCTATGCCAGGCACAGCTATGACGAGACGGTCGCCAACTATCGCGAAGCTGTTCTGGAAGCTTTTCAGCAGGTCGAGGATGGCCTCACCGGACTGAACGAACTCTCGCAGGCCGCATCCAGCCAGAATGCCGCCGTCGCCGATGCGCGTCACGCTCTGGAGATCGCCAACAATCGCTACGTCGGCGGCGTTACCTCATATCTCGACGTCATCGCCGCGCAGGCCTCGCTGCTCAACAATCAACGCCTGGCGACGCAACTGGCGGGCCAGCAGATGGTCACGGAAGTATACCTAGTAAAAGCGCTGGGCGGAGGATGGGACGCTTCGCAAATCCAGAACGAACAGGTTCACCCGAAGGCGATACAGGCGATACAGCAATAAGCCGCGAGCCGCGAGCTGCGAGTCTGAAGCATCACCATTGAGAACGCGATCGTCGGATGTGCCACGACTTTCCAACCTCCGAGCCGGCAATTCTTAGCTGATGCTCGGGCTCACTGCCCGAAGCTCCAACTCGGAGCTAGTTGCTATCATCCTTCCATGTCGACCACAGCCGACATTCTCGTCGTCGGCCTGGGCGCCGTCGGAAGCGCCGCCCTCTACCAGGCGTCCAAGCTAGGCGTGTGCGCGATCGGGATCGACCGCTTCGCGCCGCCGCATGACCAGGGCTCCTCGCATGGCGACACCCGCATCACGCGGCAGGCCATCGGCGAGGGGAAGGTCTTCGTGCCGCTCGTGCTTCGGTCGCACGAAATCTGGAGGGAGCTGGAAGCGGCCACCGGCCGCAGCCTGATGGTCCGCAACGGCTGCCTTGTGCTGGCGTCGAAGAATACTCCCGGCAACCATCACGGCTCGAGCTCTTTCGTGCAGGACACCATCGACGCCGCGCATGAGTTCGATATTCCTCACCAGGTGCTGAATGCGGACGAGATCGCCAAACAATATCCGCAGCTTCGGCTACGCGGGGACGAGATCGGGTACGTCGAGCCCGGCGCGGGATTCCTTCGTCCCGAAGCCTGCATAGAAGCGCAGCTAACGCTGGCCCGGCAGATGGGGGCGCAGATCGTCACGCAGGAAGTCGTGCAGGGTATCAAACCTTCGCGAGCCGCCGTCGAAGTGCGGACCGGCAAAAACAACTACTCTGCCGGGACGGTGATCGTGGCCGCCGGCTCCTGGATTCCCAATCTGTTGGGACCTGACTACGCGCGGTATTTCAAGGTGTATCGGCAGATGCTTTGCTGGTTCCGTGTGGCGAGGAATCAAGAGCGGTTCGCGCCTGAGCGGTTTCCGGTGTTCATCTGGATCACCGGCAATCGCCCGCGCGACATGATGTACGGTTTTCCTGAAGTCGACGCCAGTGGCGGCGTGAAGATTGCCACCGAACAGTATGAAGCGACAGTTGATCCGGATGCGGTCCCTCGCGACGTCCACGACTCGGATATTTGCGCGCTCTACAACGAATACATCGCTCCGCGTTTTCCCGATGTTTCCGGCGAATGCCTGCGCGCCACGACTTGCCTCTACACGGTGACCCCCGACGCGAAGTTCATCGTGGACAGATTCCGGGACTACCACAATGTGGTATTCGCCTCGGCATGCTCCGGCCACGGTTTCAAACACTCCGCCGCCCTGGGTGAAGCGCTGGTTCAGCAGTTGCTGCAACAACCTACCCGCGTGGATGTGTCCCCCTTCGCCTTGCAGCGGTTTCATCAATAACGAAGGCGCATTCCGCTGGCGGCTCGGGTTCGCCCGCGGCGGCCTTTACTGTGCCTGCCGGGCCAATTCCGCTGGCTTACAATGATGGGATGTCGGCTTTGCTCTCCACCTTACATTCAGCAGATCTTGCCGCAAAGGTGCTTCGTTTGCAGAGGCGTTTGCGCTCGCTGGGCCGGTTGCTCGTCGCTTATTCCGGCGGAGTCGATTCCGCATTTTTGGCATGGGCGGCACATCAGCAAGTCGGCAATGCCATGAAGGCCGTGCTTGCCGACTCGCCTAGTCTGGCGCGTTCGCAGATGCGCGACGCCGTTGCCTTCGCCGAAGAGGAGGGCATTCCGCTGGAGATCATTCACACCACCGAGTTGGAGCGCGTCGAGTATCGCCGCAATGATGCCGCTCGCTGTTTTCACTGCAAGGATGAGCTCTTTTCGGCCATGGAACGATATCGTCAACAGTGCGGATGCGATGCCATCGCCTATGGGGTCAACGTGGACGATGAGAGCGACTATCGTCCGGGGCAGAATGCGGCGCGGTCGCATGGTGTCGCAGCTCCGCTGTTGGATGCCGGCCTGACGAAGCAGAACATTCGCGACCTTGCCCGGCAGGCCGGCTTGCGGTTGTGGGACAAGCCGGCGTCGGCGTGCCTGTCTTCACGCATTGAGTATGGGCGTCCGGTGACGCGAGAAGCCCTCGCAGCAGTCGAGAGCGGAGAGGACGCCATGCGCGGCCTGGGATTCCGCCAGTTTCGCGTGCGCCATCATGGTCAGATTGCCCGCATTGAAATTGCGCGTGAGGAATTGCCGCGGGCGATGACGCTGGAGATGGCTGCCGAACTGACCAAGATCTTCAAGGCCCTCGGGTTTCTGTATGTGACCCTGGACCTGGAAGGCTTTCGCTCAGGATCGATGAACGTGGTTCTTCCCGTCGCGTCGTTAAAGGTGCGGGCATAGCGGGCATTGCCCGGCGCTGACCGAACGAAAACGCCGGCAATGGAGATCCCCTGGTTTTCGGACTCGAGGTGAGACATGCGTCGCGGCTCCAGCTCTGGAGTCGTCACTAGTGCCCTTTTGCAGGCAATTCGCCCCTCCGTGAGATAATAAATTCTTCATGCTTCCATCCGAAAGGCGGTTTCCCACCTTGTTCTTCCGACGACTGGCGCTGGTGGCGCTACTGTTGTGTGTTGGTTGTAAAGGGCAGCCGAAGCCGGCTGTTTCTCCCGATGTGAACGAGCGGATTCAGCGTCAGGTTCGTTCCTACTTCAATATTCCTCCGGACGTGACCATCACTGTCGGCGCACCGACCGCGAGCGAGTTCCCGAACTACGATCTTGTACCCATTACCATGAGCCGTGAAGGCAAGACCCAGAAAGCCGACTTCCTGCTTTCGCGCGACGGCAAGACGCTGATTCGCTTCACCAAACTCGACTTGAGCAAGGATCCCTATGCGGAGACGATGAAGGAGATCACGATCACGGACCGTCCGGTGCGCGGCAATCCCGACGCCAAGGTCACCATCGTCAATTTCGACGATTTTGAATGCCCCTTCTGCGCGCGCATGCACAGCACGCTGATGAGCGAAATCTATCCGCAATACAAGGACAAGGTGAAGATCGTCTACAAGGATTATCCGCTGACGCAGATTCATCCCTGGGCACAGCGTGCGGCCAATGATGCGAACTGCCTGGCCAAGGAGAACGGCACGGCATATTGGGAGCTCGCTGACTATCTGCATGCGAACCAGCGAGCCCTCAGTCCGGCAGCGCCGAATCTACAGGCGTCGCTGACTCAGATCGACCAGAAGACGTTGGAATTGGGCAAGCAGAATGGAGCGGACCAGGCTCGGCTGCAAGCCTGCATCAAGGCGCAGTCCGATACGGTGGTGAAGGCCTCGATCGCCGAGGGCGATAAAGTTGGTGTGAGCGCGACGCCCACCATGTTTGTCAATGGGGAGCGCATTGAAGGCGCCCTGGATGTCGACGCCGTGAGAGCGACCCTGGACCGGCAACTGCTGGCGGCGGGTGTACAGCCCCCGCCGGCGCCGGCAAAACCGAGTGCACCGTCACCGGCGGCAGCAGCCCCGGGTATGCCGACGCCGCCTGCGCCAGCGCCGGGTACCGCTCCGGCGGCGACAGCTCCGGCTGCGCAGCCACATTCGCAACCTTCCAGCAAGTGATTGGCTGCTGGTACTCGCGATGGCCCGTCCGGCAAATCGGAGGTGCGTGCCTGGCGATCGCGGCAAAAGGAATTTGCCTCCCAGGAGGGGCGTGGTTTGGAACTGAAAGAGAATAGGGCAGCACGTCTGGCCCTGCTGCTGGCTCCCTTAGTCCTCATCGGACTTTTTTCCAACTTCGGCTGTTCAAACAAAGAGGCCGGCGCCGACGTGATGGCGACCGTCAACGGGCGCAAGATCACGCGTACGGAAGTCCAGAAGTTTTACGACAACCAGGTGGCGGAGGCCCCGCAGAAGCCGAGCGACGAGCAGGCCGACACGCTGCGCCTGAACATTCTGCGCCAGCTCATCGACAACGAAATCCTGATGCAGCGGGCCGAAAAGCTGGGTTTGCTGGCGACTGACGAAGAAGTCAACGCGAAGCTTGCCGAGATCAAAGCGCCCTACACGCAGGAAGAGTTCGACAAGCGGCTGAAAGAGCGCCAGATCACACTGGACGACTTCAAGCGCGACCTGCGGCGCTCGCTGACCATCGACAAAGTCCTGAATAAGGAAGTCACGTCGAAGATCAACATCTCGGACCAGGACATTGCAAATTACTACAACGCGCACAAAGCAGAATTCAATCTGATCGAGCCGCAGTACCATCTGGCGCAGATCCTCGTCACCGGCCAGCCGAATCCGCAAGTCAAGAACATGAAGGCGCAGAACGAGGCCGAGGCGCGCAAGAAGATACAGATGATCGAGAACCGCCTCGATAGCGGCGAAGACTTCGCGACGGTCGCCATGACCTACTCGGAGCAACCCGAGACCGCACAGAACGGCGGCGATCTCGGGTTCATTCCGGAGTCGTCACTCAAGCAGGACAAGAACGCATACGATGCAATCAATAAATTGAAGCCGGGACAGTACACCACGGTGCTTCCGGTTGGCGACCCCAATAGCCATCAGCTTTACGGCTTCCGAATTGTGCGGCTGCTGAGCAAAGAGGCCGCTGGGCAGCGCGAATTGAAGGACCCGCGCGTGCAACAGGCTATCCGGGAGCAGCTGCGCGACCGGCTCGAGCAGTTGCTCAAACAGGCGTACTACGAAATCAGCCGCGACGAAGCGAAGGTGGACAACTACTTCGCGGAAGAGATACTGAAGAAAGCTGGGACGCTGAAGTAGGGTTGAGCGGTTTGCGTCACACTACGGCTTCAGTGCGGCGTCGCAATAGGGCCTGCCGTTCCTTTACTGAGGAGCAGCAGGCCCATGGTTTCTTGCAGGCTTTCCCGGCGCGACTTGCAGGAGATCGGAGTCTATTGTGTGCTTCCTGCTGCCGATTCCGCCGTGGTGGTGAACGTCAGATCCTTCATCGAGCCTACAATTCCTGCACTGTCGACTGATTTGGTGCGGAAGTGATAGGTCGTTTTCGGCTGCAAGCCTGTCAGCTTTACGACATGCGATTTGACCATCGCTTTGTCGAGCGGCGAGAGCTGTCCGTAGTCCGTGGTCTTGCCGTAAATAAGCTGCGTCGTCGCAGGCTTGTAGGTTGTCCAGAAAATTGTGGCGGTTGTACTGCCGACCGTCCCTGCCTTGCAGTTCGGGAAATAATTTGGATCGCAATTCACCTTTTCGCTGATGGGCGGCACGGTATCGGCATAGGGCCCGGTGTAGGGGTTGTTCTGCTGCATTACGCTGGATGTGGTTTCGCCCTTGCGATAACGCACGAAGTCGAAGCTGAACTCGAACTCCTGGCTGAACTGCTTGCCGCTCCAGCTGTAGCCCTCGGAATCGTCGAAGGCGTGTTGGAAGAGCAGGTCACCACGGTCGCGTTCGGTAGTGTCGCCGGTCATCATCCAGTACCACGCGTAGGCAACCGACACGAGATTATTGAGCGTGGTGTAGGTGGCGCTGTGATTGGGCGGCAGCATGAAGGGCGCATAGACGAACATGTTCTGCTTCGGCAGCCAGCTGTTACGCCACAGGCCGTCGAGCGTTTCTTTGATCACCGGCAGCACGCGGTAGTCAGGATGCCCTTCCGCGAGGTTGAGCTCGTACCAGTGAATCAGCGCTTCCATGCCGATGCCGATCATGAACGGGTGGACTGATTCGGTCTGCCCGCGCGCGGCCATATTCAGATTGCCCATCAGCTTGTCGATATTGCGCTGGAGCAGCGGCCAGCGCGGCGCGCCCAGCATTTCGTTCGTCATCCAGGCGTTGCTGCGGTAGGCGTTCTCGCGGATGCCGCCGATATCGACGCTGCCGCATGACACACGTTGCGGACCTTCGGTTGCGACGGCATCCACGCCTTCGCGCATAATTCGGTCTTTCGTTCGCCAGTAGTTCATCGCCATGCCGTAAGTGAAGATCGAGTAGCCGGCCATGACCCCGTTGTTGGCGACGAGGTAGTTCGCATAGGGATCGAGGATGCTCAGCGCGCAATGCTGCCAGGCGGTGTGCATGGGGTGCCCGGTCGCGGCCGTGTAGGTATCGATGCTCTGGTAGACGCGGCCACCATCGTAGAACCAGGCATCGCCCGTCCAGCCCCAGTTGTCGACAAATATGCCCGCGGCGTTCTGCTCATCGCGATAGATGCACCATTTCTTGCCGAGATCGAACATCTGCTTCTCCCAGGTGGAGAGGCCGGGGATCGCTTTTTGCGCGAGCTGTGGCTTGGCAGGCGCGGTTGGCGCCGGCTGGACCGTGAAATCGTAAGTGCCGGTCTTTTGCACGCCATTGGTTTGCAGCGTAAAGGCGACCTGGTACGGACCGGGAACGGTTTCGCGCGAGGCGCGCAGGCGGATCGTCAAGTCGCGCACGTTCGCGTTGCCATTGGGACAGAAGCCCATGTTCTTCGCTGGGTCGGGATTCTGGTCTTCCTTGTCATCGCCTGTATCGCTGCCCCAGGCGCAGGAGAAGTGAACGCTGATGGTCTCGGGATTGCCTTTGTTGTCCCCGCCCAAGTACTTCACGACGCCATCCGTACTGTTGTTATAGCCGCGCAGGTTCTTGATGTAGAGATTTGCAATCGGCCCCGCCATCAGAATCGGCTGCACATGAAAGTACATGTCATAGCCGGGGAAAATCTCGTCCGGCCCGCTGCTGTAGATCTTGAAGCTCGGCGGACCAATCGAGGCGGGAGGCGCCGTGCGCATCGGGATCGATGGGCTTTTACCGTCCTGCGTCTGCGGTCCAGGCGCGGTCGACATCTCACCCTTCGCATCAACCGAGGCAACATAGATGTAATAGGTGCCGTCACCCGTCTTCGGGTTGAAGGGAATCAAGCGATCGACGGTGACGCGGTGCGCGGTCACCAGCGCGGGATCGGGCTTCTCAGGAGCCAGCCGATCAGGCTCATAATCCGTGCTGTAGGAGATGGCCACCTGCGAGGTGCTGGGATGTTCGGTCGTCCAGACCACATCGACCGTGGTCTGGGTGACGTTCTCGAAATGAATGTTGCTGATTTCGTGCGGCCGGCCGGTGCTGGCCGACAGTTGCGAGCTGAAGAGGACACTCGTCGAAATGACGAAAAGAGTGAAGCGGGACAAATTCGAGAGAATCATGCGCCTATGGGAATTCCTCGTACTTCAACTGAACATTTCACCACAGAGACACAGAGGCCGCAGAGTTAAGCGATTCTAAGCTGCTCCTCTGCAGGTATTACTTAGACGAACGCCTCATGTTACAGTTTCCAATACGTTCAAGGGTTCTTCACGTTCAACAGTTATAATAAAGTTTCACATGAATTACTGGCTGATCCTGGCATTAGCGGCGGCGCTGCCGTGGGGGCTCGTCGCCCGGGATGCGCCGCAACAGCAGCAACTACCCACCGCTCCTTCGGCGGTGAAGTATCCTCCGCCGCCTCCGCCGCCCGCACCTGCACCTTCGACTCCGTCGAGCGCTCCGGCACCGCAAGCCGGCTCCGCCACGCAGAGCAGCGGAGGGGGATCCAGCGCCCCGCAGGCCAGCGGCGCTCAGCAGGGAAGCTCGTCGCCTGCTGCAAAGTCGGATCAGGAGAACAGAGCCGCTGCGACTGCGGCCGGCGACCAGCCTGACGACACGATTACGGTCATCCGCAAGCGCGTGGACGAGGTCAATGTCGTCTTCACCGTTACCGACAAGCGCGAACACTTCGTAAAGGACTTGACGCAGAACGATTTCCGCGTCATCGACGACAACAAGCCGGTGCTGAGTATTCAGTCGTTCAGCCGTGAGACCAACCTGCCGCTGCGCGTCGGCCTGCTCATTGACGCCAGCAACTCGGTGCGCGACCGCTTCAAGTTCGAGCAGGAGGCGGCCATCGAGTTTCTCAGTCAGATCATCCGCCCCAAGTACGACAAGGCTTTCGTGATCGGGTTCGATACGACGCCTGAGATTACCCAGGACTTCACCGACGACAACGAAAAGCTTTCGCACGGGGTACGCATGCTGCGCGCCGGCGGGGGCACCGCAATGTACGACGCGATTTACTATGCCTGCCGCGACAAGCTGATGGGCGTGGATAAAGGGCAGATCGCCTCGCGCCGCGCGATTATTCTGTTGAGCGATGGCGAGGACAACCAAAGCCGCGTCTCGCGGGAAGAAGCAGTAGAGATGGCGCAGCGCGCGGAGGTCATCATCTACGCCATCTCCACGAACACGAGCGGCATTAAGCTACGCGGCGACAAGGTGCTGGAATATCTTGCCGACCAGACCGGCGGCAAGGCATTTTTCCCCTTCAAGATCGAAGACGTCGCCAATGCCTTCACGGAAATTTCCGACGAGTTGCGCAGCCAGTACGCCATCTCTTACAAGCCCGCCGACTTTGTTCCCGACGGCAAGTATCGCAAGATCGAGATTCTTGCCGAGAACAAGAAGTACCATGTGCGTGCCCGTAAAGGGTATTACGCTCCACGGCAGTAAGCAGAGGGCCTGGTCCACAGGTCTCCAACAGTGCCCCTTCCAACGCAAATTTGACAAACTCTTGACCTCTTTGTGACACCGACTCCTCGCAAAAGAGGTTTACTCTGCGCAATCGGGATGGCGGCCCCGTGCCTGCGACTTGTTCCAAGTCCGCAATTCCCATCTCATGGAGAGTTGTCATGCAGTTCATTGTGAAGAAGAGTTGTTATTTGACGTGTCTTTTCGTGGTCGTCTCTTCCGCTCTGCTAACCGCGCAGATCGGCCGGGCCGGTCGCCTCGACACCACCTTCGGCAGCGGTGGCGTCTTTACCACAAATCTGGGGGCCACTACAGGAGCGACTTCGGTCGCGTTGCAAAGTACGGGAAAGATCATCATCGGAGGCAATTCAGGTTCCGGCGGCGCGCTTGCACGCATCAACAGCAATGGCACGCTGGATACCACTTTCGGCTCGGGAGGGTTTGTGACCAGCAGGTTCGGAATTTCCGGAGCATCGGTGGTGGGTCTGGCAGTTCAAAGTGACGACAAAATTCTTGCTATCGCGCTTGGCTTCCCTAACGATCTGGTGCTGGGACGCTTCAACAGCAACGGTAGCGTGGACACCAGTTTCGGCAATCAAGGCTTCACCTCGACGCTTGGACCGTGTCAGGTGGGCTTTGCTGCGGCCATTGCTCTCCAATCCAACGGCGACACCCTCGTCGGCTGCGGCTTCAAGATCTCGCGCTTTACCAGTACCGGCCAGTTCGATACCAGCTTCGGCAGCGGTGGCACTGCGCCCCTTAAGGTCGCGGGCCCGAACGTAAACGCCATTTCGGCGCAGTCCGATGGCCGGATTCTGGTGGCCTCCAGTGACATCGGCTTCGAGGGCATGGTGTCACGCTACAACGCCGGCGGGAGCGTCGATACCAGCTACGGGATCCTGGGACAAAGCGGCTCCATCTCGCCAACCAACGCGCTGGTGTTGCAAGGCAATGGACAGAGCGTGATCGCAGGCAATCTCATCACGACGTTGAATCCGGCGGCGAATGGCTTTGGCCTGATTCGCTTCAACACCAATGGCGGCATTGACACCACCTTCGGCAGCCAGGGAGGTGTGGCGACCGGATTCCCCGGCCTGTCCAACGCGATCGCCCTCGCCGCGGCGCTGCAAACCAACGGTGAGCTGATTGCCGCGGGTGAGGCCTTTAACCAGCAGAGCGCGTCGCAGTTTGCGCTGGCCCGCTACTTGAGCGGCGGAGGCTTGGACATCACCTTCGGCGTAGGCGGTCGTGTGCTCACCAGCTTCAGCAGCCCGGCTTCAATTGCGGCCATAGTGCTGCAGTCGGACGGGAAGATCGTAGTCGCGGGAACCATCGGCACATCGGCGGCGGTGGCCCGCTACTTCGCGCAATAGCGCGCCAGGACCTGCTCGACAGCGGTCACTTGGGGAGAGTGACGCAGGGAAGGGCGCTCTACCTTGTGTGGGGCGTCCTTTCGCTGTCGCCACGGCTGAGCATCGCGGTGACTTCCTCCACGCTCCAGTCGGGAATTGCGCCGGGACGGCTTGCTACCACCGCCGCGACGGCGTTGGCGAAAGCGCCGCAGCGGTACGCATCCCGGCCTTGCTCCATCCCGTGTACGAAACCAGCCGAGAAGGCATCGCCGGCGCCCACCGTATCAGCGACCTCCACCTTGCAACCGGGAATCTCGGCATAAGTACCGTCGGTGTAGATTCCACAGCCACGCTCGCCGAAGGTGACGCAGATTGTCCTGCAACGGTACTGATCGCTCCATCTTCGGCAAAAGTGCTCGAAGGAGGCTTCGTCGCCATCCATGTTCAGTGAGGCGTCGAGGAACTCGGCTTCGCTGTCGCTCAGCTTGATGACGCTTGCGCGCGAGGCGAGCTGCTCGACGGTTGCGAGGCTCCAGTTCCCGTCGCGCAGATTCACATCGTAGAAGGCGCGGGCCGACGGCATGTCGCCCAGCAGCTTCATGGTGAACTCTAATGCGCGCTTCGAGGTGTGGTAGAGGCTGCCGACGTAAATCCAGCGCGGCTGAAGGCTGACGAGGCGTCTCGCGTGCAGCTCCGTGAGGCGAATAAAGTCGTAAGCGGCGGGACGTACGATGCGAAACACCGGCTTGCCGTCAGGCCCGAGTTCGACCTCGGCCGTACCGGTTCGCTCGCCAGGCACCACGTCGACGAACTCAGATGAGAGACCGCACTTCCCCAAACCAACGAGGGCGCGACGGCCGCGCTCGTCGTCGCCGACTCCGCTGAGGAGCAACACCTCATGACCCAATTTGCGCGCGTGGGCGGAAAAGTTCAGGGGCGCCCCACCGAGGTATTCGGCAGCGCCGGTGACGTCCCAAAGAACTTCGCCGATGCTCAGAATGCGCAAGGTGGCCCTGCACCATCCTACAAGGTTGTGTAGTACCGGCCTGGGTGCCGGCAAGGGCAAAAAGCGGCCCGTTGGGGAGACCCAGGGTCCAGGAATGCGGGGGCCCCAGCCGCAGGAAAGTTGCATTCGGCCGCAATTCGGATATGATATCCAGCGCCCCTTCGTTATGAGACTCTCTTTCCGACACGAACATGGTCCACTAACGGGGACCGCCCCCACGCGAGCGGAATTTCCACCGCTCTCCGGCGCCGACATCTCCGGCCTGGTCCAGGGCGAGAAGGTCGGCGGCGACTTCTATCATTTTCTTCGCGCCAATCGCTCGCGCGTTGTCTTCGGCATGCTGGACGTCGCCGGCCGGCACGAAGAGAATCACCAGATCGTCGAGGCCGCACGGCAGACCTTTCAGGAGATCGGCAGGGACCGGTTCGGCTACGAAGAGATCAACGAAGCCGATGCCATGATGGAGTTCTGCCTGCAATTGAACCTAAGCATTCGCCGTGCGGCTAACGGTGTGCGCTCCTGTGCGGCTTTTCTCGGGTGCTACAACGAAGAATTGGGGACAATCTGCTATGCCAATGCCGGCCACACGCCGGGCCTGCTGCGCGATCCAACGGGAATAACGGAGCTGCCGGCGACGGGTCTTCCGCTGGGGCTGTTCTCGGCTTCGACGTATGAGGCTCCGACTGCGGCTTTGCAGCATGGGGCCTCGCTGTTGCTCGTTTCGCGTGGCGTGGTCGAAGCCTCTTACAAGAAGGAAGAATTTGGATTGGACCGGGTGAAGCAGCATTTCGAAGGCGCGCCGCCCGATAATGCCAACCAGATCGCTACCCTGATTCTTGGCGCGGTGCAGGAATACATGCGCCAGCCGCCAGACCATAACGATGTGACAGCATTAGCTTTAGTCAGGGCACTGCGCGACGCTGCCACCGCCGGCGCATAAAGAAGCTACACCCCCCGTGATAGCATCAAATTACGAACGCAGCTGCTAAAGGAGACTTCACGGAACATGTTTTCCCGCCGTGCTGCCCGGAATTTATTTTCCGGCGCCCCAGGATTGATCTGTCTAGTTTTGTTGTTGTGCACCGCTTCTTTTCCGCTGCTGGCCCAGTCTGAGTCGCAGCAGCCCGTCGCCGTTCCGAGCGAACAGCCTGCAGCGCCCGCGACCAGCGTGCCTGCGGCCTCGCCGGAAGCGCAGTCGGCGGCCCCGCAAGCCGTGGGAAGCATCAGCGGAACTGTTATCGACCAGACCGGCGCGGTTGCGGTCGGCGCTCACGTCGAGCTGACGCGCGAAGGTCCGTCGCCGAAGCAGGAAGTCCTGTCAGGCGACAACGGGCAGTTTTCGTTCTCGAATCTCCCGGCCGGACCCTTCCTCTTGTCCATTAGCGCTTCTGGCTTTGCCAACGGCGTCTATTCGGGAGAACTGCATCCGGGCGAAGCGTTCATCGTTCCTGAGATCATGCTGTCGGTCGCCAATGCGGTGACCGATGTGCGGGTGGGCGTGGACACGGAGGAAGTCGCCGAGATTCAGGTGAAGGAACAGGAGAAGCAGCGCGTTTTCGGCATCGTTCCGAACTTCTACGTCAGCTATATTCCGGACGCAGCGCACCTGCGGCCAAAGCAGAAGTTTTCCCTCGCATGGAAGTCTTCGATTGACCCGGTGACGATCGTCGGGGTTGGCTTCCTGGCAGGCCTTGAGCAGGCCGCGGATGATTACGGTGGTTACGGGCAGGGGGCGTCGGGATATTTCAAGCGCTTTGGTGCAGCTTACGGCGACGTGTTCATCGGGACATTTGTCGACAGCGCGATTTTGACGTCGCTGTTCAAACAAGACCCGCGTTACTTCTATCAAGGCACCGGCAGCACCAGTTCGCGGCTGAAGCACGCGCTGGCCAACTCCATCATCTGCAAGGGCGACAACCATAAGAATCAGCTGAACTACTCGGCCATAGTCGGCGCCTTTGTAACCGGAGGTATCTCCTACCTTTACTATCCGCCGAGCGACCGCGGGGCGGGATTGCTGGCTCAGACTGCGGCTGTCAGGATCGCGTTGGGCAGCGTCGCCGGGGTGTTTCAGGAGTTCGTCTTCCAGAAGATGACTACGCACTCCCGGGCCGCGCACGATGCTTCACAGCCATAACCGTAGCGTTGATATCTCAAGCGGGTGTAGCGGCGGCATCAAGCCGCCGCATTCGCTGGCGCCCTAATACAAGCGTTGCAGGCGCTTGATGCTGCCGAACGTCCCGACGTTCGTCAGGCTGAAGGAAAAGCGATACGCGTTCTCGTTGCGCTCCAGGCCGAGGGCCCAGCGCTGGTATTGAAAGGTGACTCCGCAACAGTCCCAGTTGTAATTGGCCTGAATGGTAGCGGCCTGAATAAAAGTCAGGCGTGAGTCCACGCCAACACTTACCGCTGCGCTAAGACCTGGCTTGGTCATCGCCCCATAAATCATGCCTATGCGCCACTGGTTGTAAATGGCTTGCGTAGCAACCCCATTCACAATCGTGATCTCCCCAGGCGCATCCAGATATGTCTGTCCGGCGTTCAAATACCAGTTTCCCCAGCGGTAGCCGGTAAAAATCGTGCTGGCGTTCACCTGGTGCAGCACGGGATCGTAGTCGAGGTCCCACTGAAAATCGGCCGCACCGGAAGCCATGCGCAGCCGGGAGATGATTGGCGAGAACAGCCGCGGCTCGGTCAGAAATGCAATGCCGGTGAAGTCCACCGTGGTGTCAAAGACGTTGCGCTGTCCCGGAACGAGGGCGCCACCGAAATTCGTATTGGTGAAATATTTTTGGGCAATCCTCCACTCAATCACGTTGCCTGCTGGAGGGGTCTGGTCCACACACTGCGCCCGATGCTTCTGCTGCTCCGGGGTAAGCTCTTCCGATTGCGAAGAAGATTGCGCATCCTTGTAACATTGCGCGCTCAAGTTTGACTTCTTCGCGTACAACCGGTTCACGATGCCATATTCCACCTCGTTGGTGTCGGCGAGAATGTCGCGATAGTCAAAGCGAATAATCTGGCTGAAGTTGTCGATCCCGCTCTGGTAGCGATAGACCACGTACGGATCGACTGTGTGCTTCAGCACGTCTCCGTGGACCTTGCGATTGAAAATCTTCGACAGCGTGGGCGGACGAACCTCAAACGAAGCATTGCCCACGTTGCGATTGATGGGATCATTGACTGCGGTGCCGATCGAGGTCACATTCCCGCTTGGCAGCAGGCGTTCCGTGTAAAAGGTCTCACGTCCTCCGATTTCGGGTCGGAATGTCCAGCCGCGAAACAGCTTGGGCCAGGCAATGTAGGGCGCGGTATCGATTCGCCCGACCAGAGGAGACGTTTCAAACCCGATCTCATTGCGCGAGACCGCCTCCAGCGCCGTGTCATAGGCATAAACGAAATTCGAGCGGCTGAACTGCCGTTCGGCCGTGGAAAACTCCATGCTGGGCGCATGCACGATCTGGATGTAGTCGCCTGGGATCGTGCTCTCATAATTCTGATAACTCGAGCCCAAGAAACCGAGATCGTATCCGTTCCAATTCTTATTCACGAATCCGTAAGAGCGCACTTCGGAATTGATCGCCTCGGTAAATCCCTGCGCAAACGCCAGGCGGAAGATATACGACGACAGGTAGTCCACGTTGAGCACACCGTGGAATCCGTAGGGCAACTCCTTCCACCCGATCGCCTTGAACTCTTCGCCCCCCTGGTTTTGGCCGGTCGAGGGATTGCCTTGGGAGTCGATCACGCCGAAGTACTCCGCCTGGAAGGCGGACTTGAAGCCAAGCCAGCGGAAGTTTCCCAGCTGCGCCCAGCCTCGTTTGCTGTAGTATTCAGCGCCTATGGTGGCATCGGAGTTGCGGCTGATCACCCAATAGAAACCGTCGCCCAGAATGGTTCCGCGGCTGTTGGAAATTCCAATCGCAGGAATCAGGAATCCGCTCTTGCGCCCGAAGTTGTCGGCAGGATGTTCGACATAAGGAAAGTAAAACACCGGCATGCCGAACAGCCTCATGGTGGCGTGGTGCAGTTGCGCCTCGTCGCCAATTTCCACGTTGGCCACTTTGGAATCGAGATGCCACTTGGGTTTCGGCAGTTGGCACGAGGTGACAAAGCCGTTTTCTACACGATAGTGGTCCGGCCCTAAGCGCTTAACAACTTTTCCGTTGAAGAAGAAGGGCGTAGACGAGGTGAGAAACATCGTCTGGTTCTTGACGCGCGCCCCGGTCGAGCCGGCCGCGTCGTAGAAAGTTCCGCTGTCGCGGCTGACGTCGTAGGTGCCGTGACTGGCGGAGACGTGTTCATTGTGCGGTCCGCCGTCAAAGACCACATGTCCGGTAGCTGTCAGTTGACCCGTGCTGGAGTCATAGGTCACCTGATCGGCGTGCAACGTATTTCCCGTGAAGCGGACCTGTACATGACCGCGGGCATAATAGATGTCCTGGTTCTTCTCCTGCTCGTCGGCGCTGATCAGCACTTCGTTGCGACCGGGAGCGACGTTGATGGGCGGCCGCTTCGGTCCTAACTCCTCCTGCCCGCTCTCCTGCATTTCCTGCTGGATAATTTGTTCAGTCCGGGTGTCCTCCTCGCCGGCGTCAGTCTTCACCGTGATCTGTGGTTTGGATTGCTGCTGCGGCGGAGGGTTGTCGTCATCCATCTCATACTCGTCGAAGGTATCTTCGTCCTGTTCGGCGGCAGGCGCGGGCTTGGAATTCGAAGCCGGCGGATTGCCCGCTTGTGCCGGATTTTGCTGCTGTTTTGGCGCAGGCAACTGGCTGGTTAATACCTTCGGCCGCAGAAACAGGTGACACAACAATAGCGCCGTGATAATGAATCCAGTGCGAGAAATCATCGATAGGCGTGCGTCCCTTCGCCGGCGCGTGATGTTGGAGCGGAACCTTGCAACTTAGCACGTTGCAGCGAGACAGGCAAAGCCACCTGCGGCTCCTGGTACAGCCTGCCCTTGCACTTGTTGGTCCGGGGCCCGCCTCGGGTGATCATCGCAGCTCTGACGATTCTCTCAAACTCGTATGAATTGTTTGCTCACGCCGTCGAGTTGTTCACGCGTGCAATCAAACCATGTCAGCGGGAGCGGCTTCCATTGCGTTTCACCGGAATGCGATGATGCGTTCCGCTTATGCGGCAGGAGTTGAAAATAGTCGCGCCACGACATGACTGAACGGCAATCCTTGCGTCCCAATCCCGATGACGGCTCTTCGCCACTGCCGGACGATCTTTGGCGAAGAGAGATCAGCGCGCGCCTTGCGGGCTACCGCCATCGCAGGGGACGGCGCATTGAGGGAGCGTTCAGCATGCGTTTTCCCTTTCCGCCGACGGCGGAAAGCCCTGCCCCTACGGAGACAAGTTCTTTCGAAGCACAATTACGCGCGGAGGCAATGGAATCGTCTGCCGTGCCACCGTACCGCGCGGCGGACAGTGAGGCGCCATCGGAAGGCGGAATTGTCGGCGATATCGAACGGATTGTTGTCGATCTGGAAGAACGTGAGGCGGCATCTCTGTTCGACGATGAAGAACCGAAAACGGCGGCTGCAGGCGATGATGCCGCGGAGCCACGGCCTGTGGCTGTCGCGCCCCGGCCTCGCGCCAGGCGCAAGGTCATCGCCTTTCCGCGGCAGGCTACGTCGCCAGCCGCGACGCATCATCGTCTCGCGGATCCCATTGTTCCGGAGCAGCCGCGAATTCTCGACGTCCCCGAGGAACTGGAAGCGTTTCCCGCCGCTCCGCTGCTCGATGGATTGCACCTGTCGGCCACCGCCGAGCCGACGCCTGTCACGCCGCCCGATCACATCGAGTTGCCGTTCCAGGCGGTCGGGATTTCCCGGCGGTTCTATGCCGGAATGCTCGATTGTTCACTCGTTGTCGCGGCCGCGGCAATCTTCGACGCGGTTGCATACAAAATGCTGCCGGGCATCGGCCATGGTAAGCCTGTACTGATTGCGGCGGGAGGGATCCTGGTCCTGCTGTGGGTGGTCTATCAATATCTGTTCCTGATGTACGGCGCCGCGACTCCTGGTATGCGCAGCGTCCGAACAAGCGTCAGGACTTTCAAAGGCGGGTATCCGAGCCGGCGCCACCGCCGCAGCCGCGTTGTCGGCCTCTATCTTTCCACCGCATCGCTGATGATGGGCTTGCTTTGGGCGCTGGTGGATGCCGATGCTCTCTGCTGGCATGACCGCATCAGCCGGACCTACCTGACCAAGGACGAACAGCGCGGGCAGGCATAGCTGTCGCATTCGTGTGGTCCAGTTCGCACTGCGAACACGCTTACCGACCCAATTCGGGATTCCCGTTCATCCGCCCGTAACATCTGGCGCTGACAATTTTCCGCCAAACGGGTACATTCAATCGCGGCGCTATCGACGTACGTTGCGTCTAGCCATTAGCATCGCTATTAGCGTTACACTGTGAATTCCGTCTCCCGCGGCTGAACTCGGGAGAGCTACTGTCATACCGTATGCCCTCAATGTCGTCACCCACTGAGAACCTTCAGCGGCCGGCGGTCAAAGTCTTCGTCGCCACTTCGGTGATGCTGACGTTCATTTCCTTCTGGCGGGCCGCCGCTATCGTTCTCTCCGACCTGGCTTCGTCGGCGTACTACGTCGGCGGCGACGCCGAGAAGGTCATCGGCAAGAGCGCTCCCTGGTTCGTGCTGGCGGTGATGCTGTTCAGCTACGCCGTACGAGCCATCTACATCGAGTCGAGCGCCATGTTCGTGCGTGGCGGCGTCTATCGTGTGGTCAAGCAGGCGATGGGCGGAACGCTTGCCAAGCTGTCGGTCTCGGCGCTGCTGTTCGATTACATCCTGACCGGGCCGATCAGCTCCGTCGCCGCCGGCCAGTATGTCGCAGGGTTCCTCACCGACACCTTCCATCACATCGGCTGGAACATCACCGTTCCCGATAACAGCTTCGCAGCCGTCTTCGCCGTGGCGGTCACCCTTTATTTCTGGTGGCAGAACATCCAGGGCATTCACGAATCCAGCGAGCGCGCGCTGCAGATCATGCGCATCACGACGGTGATGGTGGTGCTGCTGATCGTGTGGTGCCTGATCACGCTCTTCAAACATCCGGCACCGTTGCCGCCCCTGCCGTCACCCGCCAGCATGCACCACGACCACGAGTCGCTGGGCTGGCTCATCGGCACTTGGGCAGCTCGTATTCCCCTCATCATGCTGCTGGTCGGCTTCGGGCACTCCGTGCTGGCTATGAGCGGCGAGGAGTCGCTGGCGCAGATCAATCGCGAGATCGAACATCCCAAGCTGAAGAACCTGGAAAAGACCGGGCTGGTGATCTTCCTCTACAGCCTGTTCTTCACCTCGCTGGTGTCATTCTTCGCGGTGATGATTATTCCCGACGGGGTGCGGCACGACTACTTCGCCAACCTGATCAGCGGCCTGGCGATGAACGTGGTCGGGCCTTACACGCTGAGGCTCGTCTTCCAGGGCTTCGTGGTACTCGTGGGCGCCCTGATCCTCTCCGGCGCGGTGAATACGGCCATCGTCGGCGCCAACGGCGTGCTGAGCCGCATGGTGGAAGACGGCGTGCTCACGACGTGGTTCAAGAAGCCGCATCGCCGCTTCGGCACTAGCTATCGCGTGATCGACCTGATCGTCGGATTGCAGGTCTTCACCATCATCGCCAGCCGTGGCAACGTCTACCTGCTGGCTTCGCTGTATGCCTTCGGCGTGATCTGGAGCTTCTCCTTCATGTCGCTGGCGGTGCTGGTGCTGCGCTACACCAGCCCCGAAAACCGGCAGTGGAAGGTGCCGCTGAATATCCGCATCAAGGGCGTGGAGATCCCTGTTGGCGTCGGAATTATCGCTGTGATTCTATTCTCCACGGCGATCGTCAATTTGTTCACAAAGCAGATGGCCACGATCGCGGGCGTTTCGTTCAGTGCCGTCTTCTTCGTCATCCTGGCAATCTCGGAGCGCAAAACGGCGCACGAGCACGCCACCGGTCAGTCGGGACTGGAGCAGTTCAATATTGCCGACGACCGCGAGCTCAGCGCCGAGGCCATGGAAGTACGCCCCGGCAATATCCTGGTGGCGGTGCGCGATCCGCACAATCTTTACTATCTGAGGAGCATACTCGCCAAAACGGACACGACCAAGACAGACGTTGTCGTGATGACCTCGCGCGTTTACCACCGCGAACACAGCTTCGGCGGCGGCGAGGAAGTGGAGGCTTCGGAGGTCTTCAAGAAGTACGAGCAGGAACTGTTTTCGTCCGTGGTCGCAGTCGCCGAGAAGGAAGGCAAGCACGTTTCCCTGGTGGTCGTGCCGACGAACGACGTGTTCGAAAGCATCGTGTCCACGGCGCAGCGCCTTCACTCTTCCGTTGTCATTTGCGGCAAGTCAAACAAGCTCACCGCCGACGAGCAAGGCAAGCTTACGGGTGATGCGTGGGAGCGGCTGCCGGAACCGCGCCCGCGCTTGCGTCTGGTGGTTTACGAGCCTGATGGCAGCAAGCACGTGTACATGCTGGGGCCCCACACTCCACGCATGCGCCAGGAAGATGTCGACCTGCTGCACGGATTGTGGAAGGAGGTCACCAGTGACCCGAAGTATCGCGAGCTGCATCACTATCACGTGCTGAATGTCGCGCTGCAGGAGATGAAAGCGCGCATGCACGACGGCGATCGCCGCGAGGATGTCATGAAAGACATCTACGACGAGATGGAGCGGCAGAGCGACGAGCCTATCGTCGACGAGGAGAGCCCGCCCGGCCCGCCGACGTAGTGCCGATCTCCACTGGTAGCGCCTGACTCTATTTTGTAGCGCCGATCTCCAGATCGGCTGTAGCGCGGGTCTTCAGACCCGCGCCTTGTGCTCCCCTAACATGCCGATTTCTACTGCGTATTTGGAGCGTGGCTCTGGAGAGCCACGCTACCGCCGGTCCGGAGACCAGCGCTACGTCTGATCTGAGACCGACGCTACATCCGATCGGCGCTACAAATTGTGACCCACCTCACTGAAACTGCGCATGAATACGGGCGACGATATGTACCATGCCGACCGCTATCGCTCCGTCCACAGAGGTAATTTCGAATTTCGCCGACCTGGTTCGTCGCGCCCAGCCGCTTGGCCCTAAGAAAGTCGCCGTGGTTGCCGCCGATGACGAAGTGGCACTGACCGCTGCGGACCACGCTGCGCAGCTTGGCATCGCTGCGCCCGTCCTGATTGGTGATGTCGGGAAGATCCGTGCGAAGGCGCTCTCGCTCGGGCTTTCAGAATTGATCGCCAAAGCCGAATTCCTCGCGGCGAACGATCCGGCAGCCGTTGCCGCACACCTCGCGGGCGACGCCCAGGTGGACCTGTTGCTCAAAGGACATTTGCCCACCGATCAGCTTCTGCGCGCGGTGCTCGACAAGCATGCCGGTCTGCGGACTGGCCGGCTGCTCAGCGACGTGCTCCTGTATGAAGACAAGCTCGCGGGCCAGGTCCGGCTGGTCGGCATTACCGACGGCGGCCTGAATGTCGCGCCCAATCTCGAGCAGAAGAAGCAGATCGTCGAGAATGCCATCGAAGTGATGCGATGCATCGGCTTGACGCGGCCGAAGATCGCGATCATGAGCGCAACGGAGGCTGTAAGCGACTCGGTGCCGTCGAGCGTCGATGCCAAGGCCCTGAGCGAAATGGGGCGCGCAGGCGAGTTCGGCGAGGCTGACGTTTTCGGACCGCTGGCGCTCGATTGCGCACTGCTGGAATCGGCTGCGCACGCGAAGGGAATCAACCATCCGGTCGCCGGACATGCCGACTGCATGGTTGTGCCAAGTGTCGAGTCGGGAAATCTTCTGGGCAAGGCGGTGAAGTATCTGGGAGGCTCGGCGTGCGCTCACGTGGTGGTCGGCGCCAAGGTCCCCATCCTGATTCCGTCGCGCGTGGAGAGCGTCGACGACAAGATTAATTCGATCGCGCTGGGGGTGATCTTTGCCTGCCGCTGAGTTGAAGGTCCTTGCGATCAATCCTGGCTCCACGTCGACAAAGTTTGCGCTTTACGTGAATGAGTCGCCGGCATTCGTGAAGAACATGCGGCACTCCGACGCCGAACTGGCGCCGTTTCGCGGGCGCTCGATCCTCGCCCAGCAGCGTTTCCGCGCGAAGCAGATCGAAGCCGCGTTGAGCGAAGCGGGATACGACATTCTCGAGGTGAGCGCCGTGGTGGGACGCGGCGGCCTGCTGCCACCGGCAGCGAGCGGAACCTATCTGGTGAACGACGACATGCTCCAGGAGCTGCACCTGGCGCGGCGCGGTGAGCACGCTTCGAATCTGGGCGCGCTGCTCGCCGACGACTTAGCGCGCAAGGCCAGGGTGCGGGCCTACATTGTCGATCCGGTAAGCGTGGATGAGTGGGCGTTGCATGCGCGGCTCTCCGGATCGGCGCTACTGGAGCGACAGTGCCTGTCGCATGCCCTGAATTCGAAAGCGGTGGCGAAGCGCTACGCGCGTTCGTGCGGCAGGCCATATGAATCGTTGCGCCTGATTGTGGCGCACCTGGGAAGCGGGATTTCGGTATCAGCGCACGAGGACGGACGCATGATCGATGCCACCAACTCGCGGGAGGAGGGCGCATTCTCTACAGAGCGTGCCGGTGGGGTCCCTGCGATGCAACTGGTCGAGCTCTGCTTCAGCGGCGAGTACACGCGAAAGCAGGTGGAGACTGCGCTGTTCCGCGAAGGAGGCTTGCAGTCGTACCTGGGGACGAAAGACCTGATCGAGGTAGAGCGCCGGATCGACTCCGGCGACCGGAAAGCAAGATTGGCGCTGGAGGCGATGGTGTACCAGATCGCGAAGGAGATCGGGGCGATGGCGGCGGTTCTCCATGGATGCGTCGATGCGCTGTTGCTCACCGGCGGCATGGCGCATTCGGGGCGGCTAGTTCCGGCGCTGATGGCGTATGTAAGCTGGATCGCGCCCATCGTATGTTATCCGGGAGAGGATGAGTTGCAGGCACTGGCCGAAGGCGCGCTGCGCGTGCTGCGAGGGGAGGAAGAGGCGCGCGTTCTGCAATCGAGCGCAGGGGTGATGGCGGCTTTCTGAAAATGTAGCGCCAGCCCTGTGCCGCCAATCCGCGGATCAAGTGACACTGCACGGATCGGCCTTAAAAAATACGAGCCTCAGTTCCGCCACACACAGTGGCGAACCGAGGCTCGAGTTGTTTCTACTCTGCTCTTTGACCTAGTTGAACTCGAACAGATCAAACAGGTCGGTAATCGCAGGGCTGTTAGTTGGAACGTATGGGTTGCTCGAAGTTTGAATCGGGTTGGGGAAGTTGTCGCGGCTCCGGGCAGTGATCGGAGTCAGGCTCCAGTTGCGCTCGATGAACTTCAGGATCGAGACGTGGTCGGCGTAAGCGTGCGAGATGTGGCCCGGCCGCGTATAGGGGGAAACCACGATCAGCGGAATACGCGTGCCATCGCCGAAGAAATCCAGCGGCTGGATGTAGCCGGAGTCATAGTATCCGCCGCCTTCATCGGTGGTGATGAAGATGGCCGTACTGTTCCATAGCTCAGGGTTCGATCTCACGGCATCGACGATCTTCTTTGCGAAACCTTCGAACAGGTTCCACTTCGAAGAAGCCGGGTGGCCGTCAACCCAACCGCTGGGTTTCACGAAGGACACGGCCGGCAGCTGACCGTTGTGGATGTCGCGGTAGAGCTGGTCGGTGTCCGTGATGTGCGCCGCGCGGATGGCGGGATTGGTCATGATCTGCTTCTGGTACTGGAACGGGTTGCAGATGTTGCAGTATTCGTCGCTCTGCGCGCCGACCTTACCGTAGTTCAGCTGATACTTGTCGTGCAGGTAGTTGTCCCACTGGTCGTTGTAGCTCTTCCAGGAGACGTTGTTTGCCAGCAGAACGTCGGCAATGCTGCGTTGCGTGGTGCCGGGAATGGTGAACGGCGTGTTGTTGGAATTGTGATCGTTGTAGGCGTCGCTGCCGTCGCCGAAGTAACCCGGGTTGTAGTTGTTCAGCAGATAGTAGTGGCCGGATTCGCAGTTCGGGTTGATCGGAGGAGTCAGGGAGCTGAGGTAGCTCACGATGGGCTGCACTCCGGGCTGCGACAGATCGGCGCAGTCGCTGTAGCTTCCGCCGCCGTAAACGTTCATCGAGCCGCCGTAGTTACCGAAGCCGCCGTAGCCGTCCTGGATCCACCAGTTGTTGGTTCCCGACTGCGGATTGGGGTTCTCGATCTCGTCCACCGGACCGCCGGCCCAGATTGTCTGGTTATGCGGAGGCACCAGAGGATTGCCGTTCTCATCGCTGAACCACAGCATGTCGCCGAAGCCCAGCATGATGCTGTTGGCGCCGGTACCGCCCATCACCGGCTGGTGATAGTTGTCGCTCATGGCATAGTTGTCGGCCAGGAATTTGGAGTAGGGAGCGTCACCCTGCAGCACGTTGTAGAAGGCCATCGCCGTCGCGCCTTCGCCGGTCGTGACTTTGCCGGGCGCGTAGTCGGTGCTGAAGTTCGAGGGTTGCGTTTTGCCGTTGTTGTTGGAGCCGACGGTCACCTCAGTCCAGGTGAAGTAATCGGCCTTGCAGCCGCTCGGGTTGCTCGGCGTGGCGTAGCTGGCGCTGCAGTCGGCCTGCTGCCACATCTGGTAGAAGCGATGGACCGGGCTGTTGGCGTAGGCGTCGTACGGGAACGACGAGTTGTTGGTCAGCTGGAACGGCCCGGGTTGCAGCGTGGAATACGGCGGCGAGCTGTGCACGCCGGTGATGCGGCTGTCGGGAACTTTTCCCGTCAGGCCGGTGCCGCCGGTCAGCAGATACTTGTAATAAGCATTGTCCAGGCCGTCTTCCGTCGAACGGGCGTCGCCGAAGTTGCACATGCCGTTGTCGATGCAAACATTGGTCGGGCCGCCGTTCAGCGGGGCGGGAAGGTTCGTGTACAGGGTCTTGCTTGTGGTGGGGCTGAGCTCGTAAACCGGGCTGCCGGTGATATCCGCAGAATACTGCTGCGCGTTCGCGTAGTTCAGACCGGGACTACCATCTTCGTTGATGATCCCTTCCGAAAGCAGGTTGTTCACGCTCTCGCCTTGTCTCGGCTTGTACGTGGCGAAAATGTGGTCGAAGGTCCGGTTCTCTCCCACGATGATGATCACATGCTTGATGGGAGTTGCGGTGTGAGTGTCTCGCGCCGTCGTGGCGGTTGGGGTGGGACGGTCCTCCGCCTTGGCGCTCTGCGCCAGCGGGCCGAAGAAGCTCTGCATGATACCGGCGAGGGCGAGGGTCACTCGCGCTCCCTGCAGTATCTTTTCTGTAGGTTTCTTCAGAGTCACAGGGTGTTTCCTCCTTGAGGATCAGCATCAGGCGCGCCGTTTAAAGGAGTGTGACCCTGCGATGAATTTGGTGTGTATTGTTGCGATGTTCATGTAGTCCGAGCGCTACGCGCCGGACGTATTTAGTTTGGCGAGCACCTCCGGCACAGGCAGGTCCTTCCAATAACGATCGAGGTTCTCTACGGTGGTGAATGTCCTGGTGAGCATGCGATCGACGTAAAGCACCCCGCGAAGGTGATCGATTTCGTGCTGCAAGATTCGCGCATACCAGCCGACGGCCTCGATGCGGCGCGCTTCGGCATGTTCGTCCAGATATTCCACCGTGACTGCGCGCGACCGCGGCACAATCGCGACATATCCCGTGACACTCAAGCAGCCTTCGAAGAACTCGACCGCCGCCGATTCGGCAGAGACGATCCGCGGATTGATGATCACGTGAAATGGGACGGGCCGCCTTTGGCGGGCGGCCAGTTGTGCAGGAGAGGCCTTAGCGTGGTACTCCTCGCGGTCTTCGATCACCGCGAGCTGCAGGGGAAGGCCGATCTGCGGCGCGGCAAGTCCTACGCCGGGCGCGGCGCGCATGGTCTCGCGCATTTCCTCAATGAGGTCGCGGGTCTTTGCGCTGAGAATTTCGTCGCGGGATAACTCAGCGGCTTGACGACGTAATACTTCCTCTCCCACTTGAACGATCCGCAATGGCACCGGTTTCCTTGAGGTATTCGATTTTATTGATTCGATTTTTCAAGCGTCGCCAACATCTTCACCGTGTCCGAGGGTTCGGGCCGAATCGTGTAATCGGCATTCACTTGTGCCAAACGTATGGTGCCGCTGGTATCGATCACATACCGTGCCGGCATGGGTAAGCGATAGCCCGGCTCGTCGTTAAAACGGTCTAGTGTGCTCCCAAACGATCTGTACAGGTCGCGGAGGTAATCGGGAAGCTCAAACACCAATCCGAATCGCTCCGCCGTCTTCAGATGAAGATCGGTAAGAATGTCGAACGTCAAGTTCAGCTTGCGGTGAAGAGCACGAGTGTATCTCTCCAGCTCGGGAGTGATGACGACCAGCTGCGCTCCCTGGGCCCTTACATCGGACTCGACTCCCTGTAGAGCCTCCAGCTCCAAGTTGCAGTAAGGTCACCAGTGCCCGCGAAAGAAGCTGATCACCAGCGGACCCTGGCGAAGAAGCTCGGTGGAAGACACCTGAGCGTGATCCTGATTAAACAGGTTGAACTCCGGAGCGCGATCTCCTGCTTTCAAGGCGCGGCTTTCAATTCCGGAGGCCTTGAGCTCGGCCGTGGCGCGATGCATGGTCGCGACCGCCTCGGGACTGACATGGAAGGGAGGGCCCCCGGATTCGAAGTTCTTCTTGTACTCGTCAAGCCGTTGCTGCAGTGAGGGCATCGCTGTTTTCCTCCAGGTTGCGGCCACGTTTAACGTTTGATGCCGCCACGGGTCGGAAGACTCTCCCATTTCTCTTTCGAGTCGTGAAGCCACTTTTTCGTATCTAAGTAACGACGCAATTCTGCGGATTTATCAGGGAAGGTCTGTCTAAATGCCAAAGCCCACGCTGTTGACGGTTGACGACGATCCCAATGTACTGCGAGCGATCGAACGAGACTTGCGCTCCCGGTATGGCGAGAATTATCGCGTGCTGCGCGCCGCTTCGGGCGATGCGGCGCTGACGCTTCTCCATGAGCTCAGGGTCAGGAATGATCCTGTCGCTCTGCTGCTGGCCGATCAGCGCATGCCGCAGATGGACGGCATTGGGTTCCTGACCGAGGCGAAAGAAATTTATCCCGACGCCAAGCGGGCGCTCTTGACTGCCTATGCCGATACCAGCGCCGCGATCAATGCCATCAACGAAGTGAACGTCAACTACTTCTTCCTTAAGCCGTGGGACCCGCCGAGCCAGCATTTATATCCCGTGCTGGACGACATGCTGGAGGACTGGCACGCGTCGTACCGCCCGCCGTATGAGGGCATTCGCGTGCTGGGGACGCGCTGGTCGCCGCGCGCCTATGAGGTGCGGGACTTTCTGGCGCGTAATCAGGTGCCGTACCAGTGGATCGACGTGGAGCTGGCTTCGGAAGATCCTGAGGTGAAGCAAGTCGTCGCCTCCATTGGCGAGGACGCCGATCACCTGCCGCTGACCTTGTTTCCCGACGGCACGCGCATGTTCGAGTCGACACCGGCGCAGATCGCCGACAAGATCGGGCTGCGCACGCGCGCCGAGACGCAGTTCTATGACTTCGCGATTATCGGCGGCGGGCCCGCTGGACTGGCTGCGGCAGTCTACGGCGCCTCCGAGGGACTGAAGACGGTGATGATTGACCGCGAGGCTCCGGGAGGGCAGGCGGGGTTGAGCTCGCGCATCGAAAACTATCTTGGATTCCCGACGGGCTTGAGTGGCCTTGACCTGGCGCGTCGGGCTGTCTTGCAGGCGCAACGCTTTGGTGTGGAGATCATCGCGCCGCAGGAGGCGGTGAGCTTGCGCGCCGAGGGACCGTATCGCATCGTGAAGCTCGCAAACGGGAGCGAGATCTCCTGTCACGCAGCCTTGATCGCAACCGGCGTTCAGTGGCGCAGGCTGGATGTGCCCGGAATGGACCGGCTGCAAGGCGCGGGGGTGTATTACGGCGGCGGAAGCCAGGAGGCGATCGCCTGCAAAGGCGAGACGGTGTACATCGTGGGCGGCGCAAACTCCGCTGGGCAGGCGGCGCTGAACTTCGCGAAATACGCGGAGAAGGTCGTCATACTCGTGCGCGGCGACTCGCTCTCAGCGACCATGTCGCGTTACCTCATCGACCAAATCGAGAAGACGCCGAACATTCAGCTGTGGACTCACGCCGAAGTCGTCGAGGTCCACGGCGAGACGCACCTGGAGGAGGTCTCGGTCCTGTGTAGTGATACCAACAAGATCGAACGAGTGCCTGCGGCCTCGATGTTCATCTTCATTGGAGCGCTGCCGCGAACGGATTGGCTGGAGGGCACGGTGGTGCGCGATGATCGCGGCTTTGTCGTCGCCGGGCCAGACTTGATAAAGGACGGCAAACCTCCCGCGGGCTGGAACGTCGATCGTGCCCCATTCCTGCTGGAGAGTAGTCTGCCCGGCGTCTTCGTGGTCGGCGATGTGCGGCATGGGTCGATCAAGCGCGTGGCTTCAGCCGTGGGTGAGGGTTCAATCGCGGTGCAGTTCATTCATCGTTACATGGCGAAGGTGTAGAGCATGGCCGGCGTTACAAGAGAAGAGCTGCGAAAGGTCGAGGCGTTTCACGATTTGCCCGACGATCAGGTGGACTGGTTCCTGGCACAAGTGACAGAAGCGCGTCTGGCTCCCGGCGATGTTTACGTGCGCGCAGGCGATCCTGCCGACAGGATGATGGTGGTTCTGGAGGGCGAGCTGCAGGCGCGCTTCGAGAATTCGCCTGAGACGGTCTTTACTACCACGGCAGGGACCGTTTCCGGCATCCTGCCCTACTCGCGAATGAAGGTCTTTCCGGCAAATGGCCGGGCGGTGCTGGCATCGCACGTTCTCATCTTTCCCGCGGCCAAATTCGATGAGCTGGTTACACACATGCCGGAGCTGGTACGGCGGTTGGTCAGTACCATGGTCGATCGCACGCGCGAGGTGACCCGTGCCGAGCAGCAGCGCGACCGCCTGGCGGCGCTGGGAAAGCTTTCCGCGGGATTGGCGCACGAGCTGAATAATCCCGCGGCGGCGGTGCGTCGCACGGCAGAGCGCTTGCGAACTGTGGTCGGCGAGTTTCGCGGCTCGGTAAGCCAGCTGGAGCAGAACCAGCTGAATGAGGGCGAGCGTTGCGCGATCGAGAAGTTCGAAGCTACATGCTGCACGCAGGAGCCGATTACCGACGTGCTGAAGGCAAGTGAGTTGCAGGACCGCATCGAGGACACGCTACATCAGCACGGAATCGCCGATGGCTGGCAGTATGCGGCGTCGCTGGTGGAGTCCGGAGTGATGGTCGAGCCGCTGAATGCGATGCTGGACAACGTGCGAAAGGAAGTGGCGTCGCCGGCGCTACGGCGCGTGTCGGCGATGGTGGAGATAAACGATCTGCTGGACGAGCTGGAGAACGGAACGTCGAAGATCTCCGATCTGGTGCGCGCGATCAAAGAGTATTCCTACATGGACCAGGCGCCGGTGCAGGACGTCGACCTGAAGAAGGGCCTGGAGAACACGCTCACGATCCTGTCGCACAAGCTGAAGAAGGGCGTCGCGATCAAACGCGACTATCATTCCACGCCGCTGCTCGTTAATTCCTATGGCAGTGAGTTGAATCAGGTGTGGACGAACATCATCGACAACGCCGTCGACGCGATGCAGGGCAAGGGCGAGCTGCGCGTCAAGACGTTTCTGGAAGGAGACTGCGCGGTGGTGGAGATCGGCGATTCGGGGCCGGGCATTCCTCCCGATATTCAGTCACGCATCTTTGAGCCGTTCTTCACGACGAAGGGTGTGGGAGACGGGACAGGATTAGGTTTGGACACGGCGCTGCGCATCGTGCGGAAGCATCGCGGCTCGATCACGGTGAACTCGAAACCCGGTGATACGCGATTCCAGGTGCGGCTGCCGATGGCGGAAATACCCGTTCACGATTGAATGGCAGAGCGAGCCTTCTAGCCCGCGTTACGGCCGATCCCGTTCGCCGAAGCCGCAGGTCCCTCCGCTCGGGCTAAAGCCCTTGGTCGGGACGACCACGGTAATCGGCGCGGACGGGTCGCTCTATCTACTGCTTCAGCGATTGCAGATACGCCACCACCGCTTCGGCATCGGCGCGATTCATCTTGTAGGTCGGCATGGGCGGGCGCGCGGGCGCGCCATTGGGCGCCAGGCCGGTCATGAAGAACTGGATCGCCTTCTCCTTGTCCCACCCAGGCAGTCCGGCGATGTTGGGCGAAGTGTCAGCCCAGATGGGAATGGGAACCAGCGGCGCGAACTCCAGCTTCTTGCCTTGCAGCCACTTGCCCATGATGAACTGGCCGGTGGGCGTCATCGGCGTGTGACAGTCGCCGCACTGGCCGATGGCCTTCACCAGATACTCGCCGTGCGCGATCTGCGATGCGCTGTTTGACCCTGCGGAACTCTTGCCGGCACTCAACAGACATACTGCTGCTACCACCACCGCTGCGATCATCACCTTTTTCATCTGCTCTCCATATCGGCCTTGTTTTGAAACGCCGGACGAGTCTCGGCAGCACGCCGAGAGCCCGGTTGCATTTGCAGTAAATGATTTCGCCCTTGGGATTCGGAAGGCGCTGCAGATTTTGACGAAATTCGCGAATGAAGTCAATGAGCAGCGGGTTCGTTCTCGGCCACCTTTTTTCCACGCTGCTCTTAGGCCTAAGCCTTGCCCTGGCGTTCCTATTCCTGAGGCTCGGGCAGGATATACATCAGTATGAGGGTGGCGCCTATGGTCAGAAAGAAAACGGCCCATTGTGGGTGAGCTGGCCACATTTTGCGCGTAACGCCCAGCAACCATGCGCCAGTTGCAATTGCACTTGCCAGTAAAGAGGCCTTTAACGTTCTCATGAAGTGGTCTTCACTGATCGATACGCTGAGAAGGGTAGCAATGTTCCCCGGAACTGAATTCTTTGGCCTGAACAATCTACCCTGATTCCTACAATATTTGCGCCCGCTCATTCGTCTACACCAGTGGATGAACGACGCGGCGAGCCTGGAACGGATGGCACTCGAACAGGACCAGCGGATCTCCGAGGTGGTCAGGCGGGAGCAGTCTCGCCTCGGCAACTTCATCCGCCGCCGTGTGCCCGACCCACGCGACGCCGAAGACATCCTGCAGGACGTCTTCTACGAGCTGGTGGAGGCAAACCGCCTGCTGATGCCGATCGAGCATGTGACCGGCTGGCTCTTTCGCGTAGCGCGCAACCGCATCGTCGATCTCTTTCGCAAGAAGAAGCCGGAGAGCTTCAGCGATGTTGCGGTGGAAGACGAAAAGGGCGAGCTGTTGCAGCTGGAAGAGCTGCTGCCTTCGTCCGACGCGGGTCCCGATGCCGTCTACGCGCGCAACCTGCTGCTGTATGAATTGGAAGACGCGCTGGATGAGCTTCCCGATGAGCAGCGCGAAGTTTTCGTCGCGCACGAATTGGAAGGAAAGAGCTTCAAGGAGATTGCCGCCGAAACCGGCGTGGGGGTTAACACGCTCCTCTCGCGCAAGCGGTATGCTGTGCTGCACCTGCGCGAGCGGCTGCAGACGATTTACGACGAGTTCATGAAATCGTGAGGAAACAGATATGAGACGAAGGAGATGGATGTTTTTGCTGGTGCCGCTGGGGATTGCGCTGTTTGTGTTCATCGGCGGTGAGATTGTGCTGCACCTGTGGAACTGGCTGCTGCCGCCCCTCTTCGGCTGGCGCATGCTCACCTTCTGGCAGGCCATCGGACTGCTGGTGCTGTGCCGGATTTTGTTCGGCAGCTGGGGCGGCCGCGGTTCGCGTTCCAACTTCCGCCGTCGCATGGCGGAACGCTGGGCGAACATGACGCCGGAGGAGCGCGAAAAGTTCCGCCAGGGCATGCGTGGGCGCTGCGGCGACTTCGGAGCCGACGCGCCGGCCAGCGAGTCCAAGGCGTAATGGCTGCGCGCTTGTTGATGTGAGGGATTTTGTGCCCGGCCCGCCGCGGTTGTCAGGCGGGTGGCGCACGGCATATAGTTTCGAACCATTCACTGCGAGGTCTCGCGAAATGGTTCGATCGCTCATACCAGTACTATTGCTGGCCTGTCTTGCCGCCGCACAAACTCCCGCTCCCAACGATGTAACTCCCTTCGTCAGCGTGCATGCTCCGAGTGTCGTGCTAAATCATGTGCGCGTGATCGATGGCGCGGGCGCTGTTGCAAAGGAAGACCAGACGATCGTGATTGTCGATGGGAAGATTCAGGCGGTGGGAGCAGCCGGCACGGTCACGGCGCCGGCCAATACGCAGCAACTGGATCGCACCGGCTACACGGTGATTCCCGGGCTGGTCGGGATGCACAATCACCTCTACTACACCGATTCGTTTTCCTTGCAGGGGAGGCCGCGAATCAAACTCGACGAGCCGGGCCTGGTGATCGATGAGATCCCGTATACCGCTCCGCGCCTTTACCTGGCGGGCGGCGTGACCACGATGCGGACGACCGGCAGCATCGAGCCTTACACGGACATCAAGGTCAAAGAGCGGATCGACGCCGGCCAGATGCCTGGGCCGAAGATCGATCTCACGGCTCCGTATCTCGAGGGCAAGCCGACATTTTTCGCGCAGATGCACGAGCTGACGGGCTCGGACGACGCCAAGCGCATGGTGGATTATTGGGCCGAGGAGGGCATGACCTCCTACAAGGCCTACATGGACATCTCGCGCGATGAGCTGAGCGCGGCGATTCAGCAAGCGCATGCGCGTCATCTCAAGCTGACGGGCCATCTGTGTTCGGTGACGTGGCACGAGGCGATCGCCCTCGGCATCGACGACTTCGAGCACGGGCCGGTCTTCACCTCGACCGACTTTGTGGCGGACAAGAAGCCGGATGTCTGTCCACCCGGCGGCGGTACGAAGAGCTGGCTGAGTCTCGACACCAAGGGGGCGCAAGTGCAGGCGCTCATACAGGAATTGATCTCGCACCACGTTGCCGTGACTTCGACTCTGCCGGTATTCGACGCTTCGCTGCCGGGAAGGCCAAAGCTCGAGGACAGAGTGCTGGATTCCATGTCGCCTGAGGCATCGCGGAGTTATCTGACCGCGCGCGCGAGGATTCCGATGGACACGCCCATGACGGGGCTGTTCAAGAAGGAGCTGGAATTTGAATATGCGTTCGCCAAGGCCGGCGGGCTGCTGCTTGCCGGTCCCGATCCCACGGGAAATGGCGGCGTGTTGCCCGGCTTCGGGGATCAGCGCGAAGTCGAGCTGCTGGTGGAGGCGGGATTCACGCCGGTGGAAGCGATTCAGATTTGCACCCTGAACGGCGCAACCTATCTCGGCCAGCAGGAGCACATCGGGTCGATCGCAGCGGGCAAGCAGGCAGACCTCGTGCTCATCAAGGGCGACCCGTCGAAGAAGATCGAAGAGATCGAGAACGTGGAGACGGTGTTCAAGGACGGCGTCGGGTACGATTCGCAGAAGTTGATTGAGAGTGTGCGCGGGCAGGTGGGGATTCGGTAGAGCTCGCTCGCATTAGCGCTTGGTGCCGATGCCGCCGGCCAGTTCGCGGCCGTCCAGACGGCCCAGCGCGAAGGTTCCCGTGTAGGGAGAGAAGGCAGCGGTCATCACCTCGAAGCCGGCTCGCTTCAGCTCGCGATTTAACACGGGCGGATCCATGAAGTTCATGGTCGCGGGGAACGTATCCGGGTGGAGATACGCGGGGATCAGCGAGCGGACATCCTCGATGTAGCCGGGCCACTCCGCTCCGGCGGCGACGCGTCTTTCATAAACAGGTATTAAGGGCTTGAATATTGTGCGGTAGATGGCATCGTTGACGAGGAACAGCCGTCCGTCGGGCTTGAGCCAGCGATACATCTTCGTCAGGCTGGCGCGTATGCGATTGCCATCGAAGAAGTGAAAGAGGCGCGCGTTGTAGATGGCGTCGAAGCTGTTCTCAGGGAAGTCGACGCGCTCGGGAAATTCGCCTAGCCACGCCACAAGCTTGCCGGCGTACTGCGCCGGTATGCGCGACTGGATGATGGCCAGTTGTCCGGCGTCGATTTCGTTGGCGAAGACCTTGGACGCGCCGGCCTCCAGCGCCTGGATGACGACATGGCCGTAGCCGGCGGCGATCTCCAGCGTCGTGCCTTTGTTTTGCTTCACAAAATCGAGATAGCTTTGGGTGACTTCATCGGTGTAGAGCCAGATTGCGCCCTGGTGGTCGAGCGTAGGAATGAACGCGCCACCCGCAACCGCATCGGGCATCCGGGGAACTTCGCTGGGCATGGGTCGAAACGAGGTGGCGGGAGAGATGGTATCAGGCCGAGGTGAAATTTGAAAACGACGGCAAGCACAGTTGTGTCGAGCCATCCCGTTTGCTAGTTTGGCGTAGATGCTGCCGCCTGTACCCGAACAACTCAGCCGGACCATAGAGACTCTTTACCGAGCGGAATCGGGCCGGGTTCTGGCGACGCTGGTGCGCCTGCTGGGAGATCTGGATCTTGCCGAAGAGGCCATGCATGAGGCATTCGCCGCCGCGCTGGAGTCCTGGCCTCGGACTGGTATTCCCGAAAGCCCGCGTCCGTGGCTGATTTCAACCGCACGCTTCAAGGCCATCGATGGGATGCGCCGGCGCACGCGCTTCGACGGAGCGCAGCGAGATCTTGTCGCCCACATAGAAGCGCGCGTCAACGAAGCGCCCCTCGAAGACGCGGAGATCGAAGACGATCGCCTCCGTCTGATCTTCACCTGCTGCCATCCCGCTCTGCCCGCGGAAGGACAGGTTGCGCTCACCCTGCGCGAAATCTGCGGTCTGACTACGGAGGAGATTGCGCGGGCATTTCTGATTACGCCGGCAACGCTCGCGCAGCGCATCGTGCGCGCTAAGGCCGTTATCCGCGATAAGGCAATTCCTTACCAGGTGCCGGTGTCGCAGGAATTATCCGAGCGCCTGGGAGCTGTCCTGCTGGTCGTCTATCTGATCTTCAACGAGGGATACTCGGCGGAAACGACCGGCGCCGAACTCAGCCGTGAGGCGATCCGTTTGGGCAGACTCCTGCTCGACCTGCTTCCGGAGCCCGAGGTCATGGGCCTGTTGGGGCTCATGCTGCTGCAGGAGTCGCGCCGCGCCGCCCGGACCTCTTCCGACGGGGACTTGATCCTGCTGGAGCAGCAGGACCGGTCATTGTGGAACCGCGAGCAGATCGCCGAAGGTATCGCGCTCACCGAACGCGCGCTGCAATCGCGCCGCTTCGGCGCCTACACTTTGCAGGCGGCCATTGCGGCGGTTCACGCCGAGAGCTCCTCCGCGGCATCCACGGACTGGCGCCAGATTACGCTGCTCTACGACCAGTTGCTTCGGATTCAGCCATCCCCGGTTGTCGAACTTAACCGCGCAGTGGCCATTGCCATGGGCGAGCCTCCCGACGGAGGCCCGGAGCAGGGTCTTCGTCTGATTGACGAATTGCTGTCCCGAGACAAGAAAACCCGCGACGAACTCTCCGGTTACCACCTCGCGCACTCCGCGCGTGCGGACCTTTG
>DATFSK010000078.1:0-5426 GCA_035262645.1 Terriglobales bacterium | reverse complement strand
CGACGGTGAGGTCCCCGGGATCGTAATGTTCGACCTCGGTGAGACGTGTTGTGTAGAGCAGCACATCCATCTGAGCGGGCTTGTTACTGGTTTGTTGTTGGGTGAGGCCTCCGGCGGGAACGACGGTCAGTCCGTACTCGTTTGCGAAACGAAGGACCGCTGCGACCTCATCCGCCGAAGCGGGCTCGACTGCGACCGCGGGCACGACGCCCGAGATCCGAACCGCTTCCAACCTGCCCGGATCTTCGATCACATGCGCTACGCCGCAGATGTCGCGCAGCTCGCGAACGAAGCGCACGGGCGTCGTTGTGGTGCTCACAGGCCCTCCTGGGCCAAGACGGTGTTGCGCGAGCGGCCCGCGATCTCGCGGCACATGCGCGGAGTGGGCAGCAGCTTGCCAGGATTCAACACCTCGTCGCCGTTAAACACGTTGCGCAGGTCGGTCATGATCGAGATGTCGTCTTCGCTGAACAGCAGCGGCATCGCATCGAGCTTTTCCAGGCCGACGCCGTGCTCGCCGGTGATGGAGCCGCCGGAATCGATGCAGTATTGCAGGATGTCGCGGCTGGCGGCCATCACGCGCTCAAGCTGAGCGGCGTCGCGAGAATCGAAGAGGATCAATGGATGGAGATTGCCGTCGCCGGCGTGGAAGACGTTGCCGATGATCAGGCCTTGCTGCTTGGCGACCTCGCCGATATGTTGCAGCACCGCGGGAATCTTGCTGCGCGGAACGACGCCGTCCTGCGTGTAGTACGAGGGGCTGACCCGACCGAGCGCCGCGAATGCCGTCTTGCGTCCCTTCCACAGCAACGCGCGCTCCTCTTCGTCTTTGGCGCGCCGCACCTCGCGCGCCCTCTGGCGAAGGCAAACTTGTTTAACGGCGACCGCTTCTTCTTCGACGGCCTCGCGCAGACCTTCCAGTTCGATCAGCAACACGGCGCCGGCATCGAGCGGATATCCCGCATGGCAGAACGCTTCTACCGTCCGCAACGTCCAGCCGTCGAGCATCTCGAGCGCGGCTGGCGTGATGCCTTCGGCGGTGATTTCCGAGACCGTACGAGCAGCGTCATCGACGGATTCGAAGATAGCAAGCAGCGTTGCGACGGTTTCGGGTTTGCGCAGCAGTTTTACGGTGATCGCTGTGGCGATTCCGATTGTCCCCTCGGATCCCACGAAGACGCCAGTCAGGTCATAGCCGTAGGACTCGGCAGCCTTGCCGCCGAATTGCACGATCTCGGCGCTGGGTAGAACAACTTCGACGCCGGTGACGTGATTCACGGTGACGCCATGCAGCAACGTGTGCGGGCCGCCGGAGTTCTCGGCAACATTGCCGCCGATGGTGCAGGCTTTCTGGCTGGAGGGATCGGGCGCGTAGTACAGGCCGAGATGCGAGACATGCTCGGAGAGCTGAATGTTGACGACGCCAGGCTGGACGACGGCGCGCAGGTTGTCGGCATCGACCTCAAGCACACGGTTCATGCGCGTGAAGACGACGACAATGCCCCCGGCATGCGAGATCGCGCCCGCGCTCAAGCCGGTTCCGGCCCCGCGCGCGACCACAGGAATGCCTGCGGCAGAAGCCGCTCGCATGATTTGAGCAACATGCTCTGTAGTCTGCGGAAAGACAACCGCGCCGGGCGTACTCTTGCGAATGCCCGCGTCGTATTCGTACAGCATCAGGTCTTCAGGGCGATCAAGGACGGCGTCCTCGCCGACGATTTTGCGCAGAGCGTGGATGACTTCGGGCAGGCCCACAGGGGGAGTGTAGCACCCCAGAATCGCAGCATTTGGGCGCTCAAATTGCTTCCGGCACGCCTACGTCGAGGTCTGAATGTAAGCGCGCATCATCTCCGCTTCGCCCGACTTCTCGTCGAGATGACAGCGCAGCAGATCGCGCAGCGACAGGAATCCGACCAGCGTGCGTCCCTCGCATACCGGAAGATGGCGAACGCCATGGCTCTGCATCACGCACATGGCTTCTTCCGAGCTGGCCCCGGGCTCGACGGTACGAAGGTCGGTGCTCATCACGTCGGCGATGCGCGTGGTCAGCGGGTCGCGTCCCTCGGTGACGACGCGGCGCATGATGTCGCGCTCGGAAAAGATACCGACCAACTTGGCGTCATCGAGGACCGGTACGGCGCCGACGTTGCGGTCGACCATGTAGCCGGCAGCCTCGAAGACGGTCTGGCCGGGCTGTACATAGTGAATGGTGCGATTGTTGATCAATTCCCGGATGGTGGCCATAGTGCCTCCTGTGGTCTGGACTGAAGGACGCAATACGTTCGCCGGAGACGGCGAAAGCCCTGTGATCTACCGCCCTGGAGATCCGCAAGCAGGACGCGTCTGCTGTGCCCGAACCTCCGAGCCCACTTCGCGCAGCCAGCCAGAAAATGGCGCTCTGGAAAATCCTCGACCCGGTCAGCATCGAAAGGGGCGGCCCCGCATGGCTGCAAGGGCGACCGGGCTCCGGAGCGAGGAACGGAGCCGAGTATATGCCCATCGGATGAGCAATGGGAAGCGGAAATGCACGCCAGAGCGCAAAAATATTGACCACCAGGGAGGCAACCTACAGCTTGTCCACGCAAGACATTCCCGCGTCGCGGCTGATATTCTCAATCGTTTGATTCCCGAGCGGAGGTACTCAACGTGACGGACAGTTTGCAGGGTCGGACGGTCGCCGTGTTTGGCGTGGCGAACAAGCGAAGCATTGCGTGGGCCATCGCGCAGCGAATGCAGCAGGCCGGAGCGCAACTCGCCATTACCTACCAGAACGAGCGTCTGAAGCAGGAGGCAGATGATTTGATTGCCGCGCTGCCCAACTCTGAGGCGTTTCAGTGCGATGTCTCGCGCGACGAAGAGATCACGCAGCTGTTTGAAACTCTGAAGGCGCGCTGCGGCAAGCTGGATGCGCTGGTTCACAGTATTGCCTTTGCGCTCGCGGACGATCTGAAGGGCGAGTTTGCTGACACCAGCAGAGAAGGCTTTCGCGTCGCGCTCGATACCAGCGCGTATTCGCTAGTAGCGCTGTCACGTGCGGCGCGGCCACTGATGACCAACGGCGGCAGCATCATGACCATGACCTACTACGGCGCAGAGAAAGTGGTGCCAAAGTACAACGTGATGGGCGTGGCCAAAGCCGCGCTGGAGGCTTGTGTTCGTTACCTCGCCTACGATCTGGGGAAGAGCAATATTCGCGTGAATGCGATTTCGGCGGGACCGATCAAGACACTTGCGGCCCGCGGAATTTCCGGCTTCGGCGAGATGCTGAAGGAGCAGGCAGAGCGGGCGCCGCTGAAGCGGAACGTCGATGTGAACGAAGTCGCGTCAACGGCGGTGTTCCTGGCCAGCGATGCGGGAAGCGGCATCACCGGAGAGACGATCTACGTCGATTGCGGATACAACATCATGGGGTTTTAGAAGCAGTGGCTAGTGGTCAGTTATGCTGACATGAAGGGCGATCGCCAGCGAAGCAGCGGCATTCTTGGTTCCAGGCTGGTTCGCCTATCCTCAGAGATCAGCAGCAGTTGGTAATCACACGACTCTCCTCAACCTCGTCTTAACAATACTGTGATACGGTGAGCGGGCCGCGTGGCCGGCAACTTACCACCATTTCTCCGGGGAAAACATGGCTACCCAACTCGCAACCCCTTCTGCGGTCGATCAGCTCTGGGACCGCTGGCCTTATCTCTCGCATGCCGAGCGCCTGAAGGAATTTCGCCAAATGCATACCGGCGAGAAGGCCGATTTTTTCCTCGCACTCAGTCCCCATGACCAGGTGTTTATCCTGTTCGGCCTGCCCGAGGAACAGAGCCACGTCTGGATGCGCATCCTGCCGCCCGACGATGCTGCCGACCTGATCCAGGAAGCTGGGCCGGAATCGCGAGAGAGGCTGCTCACCCTGCTCGACGAGCCTACGCGCAAGGAAGTGGTCGCCCTGCTGGCATACAAGGAGGACGAAGCCGGCGGGCTGATGAACCCGCGCTTCGCGCGTTTGCGGCCGGACATCACGGCCGATGTTGCGGTCTCCTATTTGCGAAAAGAGGCGCCCAGCGTGGTCACCATGTACTACGCCTACGTTCTCGACCAGGACCAGCACTTGCTGGGCGTGGTCTCGCTGCGGCAGCTTTTTAAAGCCGAGCCAGGCAAGCTGGTGCAGGAGATCATGACCACGAAGGACCTGGTATCGGTTACACCGGACACCGCCCAGAAGGAAGTCGCGCAAGTCGTCCGCGACAACCGTCTGCTGGCCGTTCCCGTGCTCGATGCGCAACGGCGCATGGTGGGAATTGTCACGGTGGACGACATCGTAGATGTGGTGGAGGAGCAGGCCAGCCGCGACATCCAGAACATCGGCGGCATGGAAGCGCTTGATACTCCGTACATGCACACGTCGGTTCTCGAGATGGTCAAGAAGCGCGCCGGATGGCTGGCGATCCTGTTTGTCGGCGAGATGTTCACGGCAACGGCGATGGGGTTCTTTGAGAATGAGATCGCCAAGGCGGTGGTGCTGGCGTTGTTTCTTCCTCTCATCATTAGCAGCGGAGGCAATTCGGGTTCGCAGGCGACGTCGCTCATCATTCAGGCCATGGCGCTGGGCGACGTGAAGCTGCGCGACTGGTTCCGAGTCATTCGCCGCGAGCTCGTCTCCGGTGTGTTGTTGGGCGTGATTCTGGGAGCCATCGGTATGACTCGCATTTTCGCCTGGCAAAAGGCGTTTGGAACCTATGGCGAACACACGCCGTTGCTGGCCCTGACGATCTTTGCCGCACTGATCGGCGTAGTGACGTTCGGCACGCTTGCCGGCTCGATGCTGCCGTTCATTCTGCGGCGGCTGGGGCTGAACCCTGCGAGTGCCTCAGCTCCATTCGTCGCCACCCTCGTCGACGTGACCGGACTCGTCATTTACTTCACCATTGCGAAGTTCATCATGTTGCGGCAGCTGGGATTCTCGTGAGAACTTGACATCGCCTGTTTCAACATTATGGATCGAGTACATAATGTCGCATCTTGCCCTGCTGCTAAACTCTAGCAAAAACCGTTTGTGAGAATCTCATGCCACAAACTCCTCATGCCGAACCTCACTTCTCCGGCGGTGAAGTCGTCAGAGACATCGTCATCGGCATGTCGTATGGTCTTACCGTCCCCTTTGCCTTGGCCGCTGGACTTTCCAGTGCTGTCTCTTCTTCCCACGTCGTTGTTGTCGCTGGTCCCGCCGAAATCGCCGCTGGGTCAATTGCTATTTCCAGCACTACGGATTAACTCCTTCGGGGCCGAATTTCCTCTAATCATCTGAAGAGCATTGCTTAGACGCCTGAAATCCCGATAGCCACCAGCTTGCACGAAGGCCTCTCGTGGGCTACCGTGAAGTTGCTCGGAGCAATTGTGAAGGACTTATATGGGGTACATCTGCATTCATGGCCACTTCT
>DATFSK010000077.1:0-49828 GCA_035262645.1 Terriglobales bacterium | reverse complement strand
CAACCCTGATTTCGTGGTCACTCAGGATCGAACAGGAGATCACCCCGAACACCTCTTTCACAATCGGATATGTAGGATCGCACGGATACCACGAGCTTGTCGGCGTTGATGGCAATACGCCGATCCCGACGATCTGTCCCGCATCGCCCTGCCCAGCGGTGTACCCAAAGAATTTCCCTGCGCCTTTGGCGGGTACGCCTGTTCCCGCTGGGACGTTCTACATCCCCGCTGGCAGGCCGAAGGCCAACAAGACTCTGGCGAATACCTGGACTTATTTTTCGGTTGGCGACAGCAGCTACAACGCAGCACAACTCGATCTGAACCATCGCTTCAGCCACGATCTCTCTTTCCGCGCAACGTACACTTGGTCGAAGGCGTTGGATGACGGCGACTCGCTCAACCAGACGACCGCAGGCAACGCGCCGGGACTGGTAGCAAATCCATATGACATTCGCGCCGACTGGGGGCCGGCCACGTATGACGTGAGAAATCTAGGATCGGTCAGTCTGGTTTACGCGCTGCCTTTTGGGAACGGCAAGATGTATGGCAACAATCTGGGAAGCGTGGCAAACGGGTTTGTCGGTGGATGGTCGATCACCAGCATCGTGCTTACGCAGAGCGGGTTTCCATTTACTCCGCAACTCAGCTACAACCCATCCAATAACGGAGACACCCGTAATCCGGTACGGCCATTCGTGAATCCTGACTTCATTGGCTCAGCGATTATCGGGACACCGGCGCAATGGTTCAACCCCGCCGCTTTACTGCAGCCTCCGCCGAATAGCGGATTCTATGGGAACTTGGGACGAGACACGCTGACTGGCCCCGGTCTTTTTGATTGGGATTTCTCCGCCATCAAAGACACTAAAGTCAGTGAGCGATTGAATCTGCAGTTCCGGGCCGAATTCTTCAACATCCTGAACCATACCAACTTCAATACGCCGAACCTTATTGTCTTCACGCCGTCTGGAGTTTCGCCCACTGCGGGGGCCATAACCAGCACCTCTACAACTTCCAGACAGGTTCAATTCGGGTTGAAGCTTCTGTGGTAAGGATGCCGCACGAAATGCCAGTACGCCGTGACCGCTGATCCGACTGAACGGCAGCCGACGCGAAGATCAATCCTTTTCGAGCATTACTTCCGTTGATTTGATTACGACTTTGACGGCATCGCCCTTCTTGAGCGCCATCTCTTCGGCACTTTTCCTGGTGATTACGCTCTCGATCAGGTTTTCACCAACGCGCACCCCGACATGGGCCATAACGCCACCAAGCTGAATCTCTTCAATCGTTCCCTTCAGTTGATTACGAGCAGAAAGTGTCATTCCATTAGCTTACTTCAAGCGCAGAGATTACGTAGATCGGCATTAGGACACTCTTTTCGATTGGCGTGGCCGATGCGCCTTTACAGCACACCCATGGTGGACTCTCTGGCCTACCCTCTTGGCAGGAGGAGGTGACACCCTATTTCCGGGGTACCTTTTGGCTCTGGCTTCCTGCCGCTGTTCTCTGCCCTGCCGCTACTCTCTGCCATCGTCAACACATCTCCCAGAATGCCTGTTTAATCGGCTCTCGGAAGCCGCTGTAGGGCTTGCAAACGACCTTGTGGTCTTCTGCCACCTAACCACCCCTTACGAACCAAAACTTGGGCGTTCCAAAAACGTTCTGAAAGTCTCCTCTCAGGGGCTGCCCGAAATCAATGACTTAACTCGTCCTGCCGTACTGTTCCTAAAACGAGCCTTTTTGGAATGATTTCTGTTGACTGATTTACTGAGGTCCACAGATACTGAGCGCATGAATATCGCTCTTTACACCCGCATTTCGACCCGCGACAAAGGTCAGGATGTGGAGAATCAGCTTCGGCAGCTCCGCGACTTCTGTGCGAAGCAGGGCTGGACAGTTGTCGCCGAATATTCGGATGAGGCAAGCGGCAAGCGATACGACCGTGAACAGTTCCAGCAGATGTTCGCAGCGGCCAGCCGAAGGGAGTTCGACTGCGTTCTCTTCTGGAGCCTTGATCGGTTTAGCCGTGAAGGGGTCTACGAGACGCTCCAGCACCTCCAGCGGCTCACATCTTGCGGCGTGGCATATCGCAGCTTCACCGAGCAATACCTCGATAGTTGCGGCCTGTTCAGAGACGCGGTGATCTCGATTCTGGCGACTATCGCAAAGCAGGAACGCGTCAGGCTAAGTGAGCGAACCCTCGCTGGGTTACAACGCGCCCGGTCAAAGGGGCGGATCGGCGGCAGGCCGCGTGTTTCCTGCGACCGTGAGAGAATTTCAGAATTGCGGCGGTCGGGCCTCAGCCTCGGTCAGATTGCCGCCCAGATGGGCATCTCCAAAACCACGGTTGCTCGAATGGTGACAGCATGAAGGCAAGGAAACAGACAGCGGAAGAAAAGCCCATTGTGCAAACGGTGAAACTGGAGCCGACTCTGTTTGTTCGGCTCAAGGTGTTTGGAGCAAAGAACAGGCGCACGAATCAGGACATCCTGCGCACGGCCTTAACCGAGTATCTCCGCAAGATGAAAGCCTGATCTGCACCGCCTTTTGATTCCACTTTTGACTCCACAACTAATATGACTTCTGATAGGACTCTTGAGCTGAGTTTTCGAACCTATCCCCGAAGTATATTTGTTATGTAACGTATTGAGTACTATGCGGTTGAGCGCTTACACAGCCTCCAGAGTGCGGAATTTATCTGGGCAGAAACCTGTTGCGGGATCAAGACCAGTGAGGAAGCGGAATATAGCCTAGCCTTGACATTCGCCTACGCTGTTCCAGTAGGGTGGGGACTCCCCGCCCTCTGAGTTGACCAGACGCCTTGCCAGAATCTCGCCACAAAAACTGTCCTGGCTGACAAAATTGACATAACTGACACCAGGTGAGTGCTGGCAGCAAACAAGTTACTGTAAACACACAGTTCTTGCGGGAATTCGGCTTACAGGCCCAGCAGCTAAGAAAAGCAGTAATTAGCAATTAGCCATTAGCAACTAGCTGCAAGGTAGCGACTTCAGCTTGTGCTCTTCGCGCGCTGCCGCTACAGCCTGTGCCCAAACATCACGCCGCGCTTCGCCGAAACAGCCGATAAATGATCAGCAGAATAATCGCACCGACGACCGACATGATGAATCCGGCCGATTGACCTTCGTGGTACCAGCCGACTACCCTGCCGAGCCATCCTGCCAAAAGCGAACCGGCGATGCCCAGCAGCATGGTGACAATAATGCCGCCGGGATCCTTGCCAGGCATGATCAGCTTGGCAACGACGCCGATAACGAGCCCGATGAGCGCCATCCACAGGTAATGCATGGGAGCCTCCTTGCGGTTGTGAAGTTTGTCCTGGCCAGTTTGGTTGGAAGCGGCGCGTTGCGAAAGGGCCCGTAAAGCGGACGGAAAAGTCTAACGCTGTATCAGAGAAAAGCCAATATTGGAAAAAATGAAGGACGAGGGGGAGGTGTGCCTACCGCGCAACCCAGGTTGCTGTATCGGCTCCAACCTGACGAGGGTTGCGGCGCTGGCGTACTCGCCGCGGAGGATGGTTCTGGGCATCAAACGTCGCGCGACGCACGTCAAGTTCGCGCGAAGTGAGCACATGCGGTCCCGCAAAGCGAACGTCGGCAGTGGCTTGCGTTGAGGTTTGCAACCACACGCCCTCTACCTGCCCGTAGTTAATCGTGACCTTCAGGTCCTTGATCCAGAACGACGGGCTCTTCGCGGTTGTGCCTTCAATTTTGCGGATTGCGAAGCTGTCGGCATCAACCCACGCTTGCCCTTTCACCAGCTCCATCGCATTCCGTTTCGGCGAGAGCTCCAGCCGGTAGCAGTCGTGGCCGTCGAGAACGTCGCGGCCGAGAAGCTTGAAGTCGTAGTTCCTGGGCGTGATCTCTACCTGCTCGGAGCGGCCGGCCATCTCCTTCTCGTGATCGAGGACCTTGCGAACGATACCGGCGCCGCGATCATTCCCCTCAGACTTGACGATGCTGTAATCCTTCGCTGACGGTGGCAGGAAGTTGATTTCCGCTACGACCTCAGAACTGGGCTGCTGCGCCCCGGCCGGAGCGAGTTGGTATTCCCGCGTAACGCGGTAGGCGACGCTCTGCTGGCGCGACTCAGTTTCCGATTGCTGCATGCGGTTGAGGATCTGGTCGAGCGTGAGGTTACTGGATTGCGCCCAGCACGTCGGGAGCGACAGGCAGAAACAGGAGAGGATGAGTGCTGCTCGCGTTGGAGATAGAACTCGCATTGGTTCGGCCCTCGGAGATTCCTGCGCTCCTGTTCTGTTAGAAGCACGTCATCGACCAACTGATGTCCCGGAATTGTGGGTGGGAAATCACAAAGTTGGGTTGCGGGGCAACGCCAAGGGGATCGCAAGGACGGGCGATTTTCGTCCTAAGGTGTGAAAGTCTTGCAGATTGCGTTTGTGACGCCCTGAAGCAAAGCCGGGGACGAATTTACATGTGACAACACAGATTGGTCGATAGTTCCACGTGGAACATCACAAACACTCCTTCCAAGCAGCTGAAAAGAAAACACCAAGCTGACTTCTCTGGCGCTAAGGTGGCTGCGTCACTTTCGTTTAGCGACTTCGCCATAGACGGCCAGCATCCGGCGGACACTCGCCTCCCAGGAGAACTTTGCCGCCTGCTCAATGCCTCGCGCTTTCAGCCTCTCGCGAAGCGACTGGTCGAGCAGCACGCGATGTAAGGCTCGCATGATTTCGAACACGTTCTCCGGATTCACCATGACAGCGGCGTTGCCAACCACCTCCGGGACCGACGACGTGTTGCTGGTTACAACGGGCGTCGCATGCGCCATCGCCTCCAGCGGCGGCAGCCCGAAGCCTTCATAGAGAGACGGGAAGACGAAGATCTTCGCCTCGTCATAGAAAATTCGCAGCACATCGATCGGCACGAAGCCGAGGAAGCGCACATCGTTTTGCACTCCGCCCTTGACGCACGCGCGCCGCAGGTCGGGATGCTTCGACACCTCATCGCCGATGATGATCAGCTTCAGGTCTTCGAACTTCCCTTCCTTATTGAGCTCGCTCTTGAGCGCGGCGAACGCTTCGATGATCCGCACCACATTTTTGTGCGGGCTGATGCGCCCGGCGTAAAGCAGAAACGGCGTGTTCACCTGATAGCGCTCGGCGATGAACTGCCGCTCGACATCGCTGGCATGTCCCAGCCGGAAGCTGTCGTCGATGGCGTTGTAGATGACCTCGACCTTCTCCGGGCGAACATTGAACAGCCGCACCGTATCGGCTTTCGAGAAATTCGAAACCGCGAAGATCCGCGCCGCATGATGCAGCACGCGCTTGGTGAAGTGGAAGTGCAGTTGACGCTTCAGCGTCGACTGGCTGTTGACGCGATACATGTGGTCGAGCAGGTCGTGCACCGTTACGACGTAGGGACACGGTATGCCCTGCGGCTTCCAGAACAGATGCGGCACATGCAGCAGATCGCAGCGGTTCTCCTTTAGGATGCGATGCAGCTCAAGATAGCTCGCGACCGAGAGTTCGTTGGGTTGTCCGGGAACGGTGACGAAATTCGGCGGCAGCGGGCCGATATCGCCAATTTTGCCGCGCGGCCCGATGTTGTCGGGAATGCCGATGAGGAGGTATTCGTTCTCGTGATCCAGCCGCGCCAGCGTGCGAATGGCATTGCGGGTGTAAGTCCCCACACCAAACTCGGTGATGCGACGAATGTCGATGGCGACGCGCACAGATTAGTGTAAACCGGGCGGAATCGATTCTAGATGAGTGCCTCTCGTCGCCGAACCGATACCGGCGATGCGTATCGCCCGAAAATACCGGAACACTTCTTCATGCCCGCGGTAGTGTGATGATGGTGTAAACCGGCAATACCAGCAGCACAACCGCAACGATCGCCAGCGTCACGCGCACAGCTTGTATCTTGAAGCGCTGGCTGATGGCCATCAGCAGCAGTACCGTTGCCAGCAGCACGGTCACGCGAACGTATTGGTCGGCGCGGTGTCGCGCCGCCGTGCCTCGCTCGAACAGCTCCGACGATTCTTCGCTCAGCTTTGCGGCCTCGTCCATCTTGGCACTGTGGAACTCACCCATCAGTTGCGGACCTGCGGGCGCATTCGGATTGTGCAGTGGATCGGTTTTCTTCCAGGCTTCGAACGCCGGACGAAACTCTGGAAGGAAACGCCGCTCGAAGATGTCTGCCAGCCTTTGGTTCCCTTGGGCCTCTGCCGTCAACCACTGCGCTACTGTCGAGGCATTGTACAAACGCTCCTGATTTGCCGTCGTGGTCAGCCCCTCCGCTCGCACCCGCCGCTGGCTGGATTGCCCATAAAGTTCGGTCTGGTGTCCATCCCACAGCGCAGCCTGATAGCCGCTCCATGCCGTCGTGATCGCAACAATGGCCAGGACAATGGCCTCCATTATCTCCAGCACCTCTTGGGCAAGCGAGTGTCGTCCTTCTTTGTGTTCGCTGAGATGGTGGGCCATCTCGACGTTCGAGCCCCCGATTTCCGGCATCGATCAGTCTCCTTACCACAGCGTACAGGCTAGCACCGCAATCTTTCCCTTCTACTACCAACTTGCCGCGCCCGCCAACTCATAGAAGTACTAGTCTGACGCGCTCCAGTAACTTTTAATACGCATTCTGGATAACCAAAATACCTTCCGCCGAATCGTACCCGTGTCCCATTCCTCGACCTCCGCGGAGGCTGTTCCCATGTTGTCCCCGAAGAAGTTTTCTACTCTCCTTGCCACAATTAGCTTTTTGCTGTTACCCGCGTTAGGAGCCCAGAACAATTCGATCATGACGACCGGGACGGGCGGGAGCTCCGCCAATGCTGGGGACTACTTTACAGTTGCGCCCGCGGTTGCAGCCCCAGGGCAGTTCGTCAACTTCAGCTGGAGCATCCAGGACGCGCGGACCTTTGTCGTCACTCCCAGCCTGCTCGCCGAGGACCAGACCTCTCTTCCTCTCGTCGCCTCGCGCTATCCCCAGGTGGCGCCCGATGCCAGCACGCTTTACGAAGCAGTCGCTCTCGGCGGCCGATCGTCCGCGACATTGCGCGCGCCGCTCACCATCGTTCCAATTACGCTTACAGCGCCTGCCACGACGGTCGCCGCAGGCGGGCCGCTGGTGCTGCGCTTCACGGGCCCGAACAACGGCAGCCACTTTTTCTTGACCACCCTGCCGGAGAACTCCATCACTCCGCTCTATCCCGACTCGTGCAGTGGGACCACTTGCGTCGGCACCTACCTTACCGGACCGCTGGGCAGCAATAAGACATTCATGGTTGGCGCGACCGGGCCAATGCAGGGGCAAGGCTATTCGCAGCCCCTATCGGTTACAGTTCCGAATGGCATGACGCTCGCCTGCTCGGCGAGGCCGGTGGTCCCTGCACCGGGCGAACCCGTCACTATCTTCTGGAGCTCCACCAACGCCACGTCCGTCCGCATTAACCAGGGAGTAGGCGAAGTCACTCCGGCTGTGGCCGGCAGCGTCGTCGTTCATCCCACGCAAACCTCCACGTACACCTGCACCGCGAACGACGGCCGCGGCGATCAGCTCTCCAAGTCCGCGCGCGTGATCGTCAGCACCGGCGACGTTCACAATCTGAACCACATCGTCTTCTTACTGCAGGAAAACCGCGCCTTCGATAATTACTTCGGCAATCTCGCTTACTATCGCGTGAACATCGATCAAATCCCTGGCGCTCAGATGAGCGATGTGAATGATCTGCACAATCTGCCTTCCGGCTACACTCTGCAGAACCCGCAAGGCCAAAGCTTCCCGCCCTTCCATGAACGCACCGAGTGCATCGAGGGCTTAAATCCTCAGTGGAATGAGAGTCACCTGGACATGGACCTGGTTGGAGGCGACTGGATGCATCTCACCAGCAGCTCACAGTTCCTCATGGACAAGTTTCTTTTTACCACCGGCTTCAACCTGTACGATCCAACCGAAAGCCGGCCTCTGGGGTACTACGACTGGACCGATCTGCCCTTTTATTACGAGCTGGCAGCCCAGTTCAACACCAGCGATACGTTTTATTCGCCGCTGCCGGACGCAACCACAATCAACCGCTCCTACCTCTTCGCCGGCACTTCCTACGGGAACATCTTTCCTCCCCTGCCGAACAATTGGATGTGGCTACGGCCCACCATATTCCGTGTGCTTCAGACCGCCGGCATCTCCTGGCGTTATTACTACCAGGACAATAGTGTCTTCCTCGCGCAGTGGGCCGATTACAGTAATCCCCAGATTCAGGCCAACGTACGGAATATCCAGGAGTGGTACAACATCCTCGCCAGCGATGGCGCCGACTCACAACTTCCGCAGGTAGTCTTTATCGAGCGCGCCAGCGCCACCGGATACGACGAACATCCCGGCAACAACATCCAAACTGGAGCGGCACGGGTGCAGCAGATCCTGACACCGCTGCTCATCAGCACCGCGTGGCCCGACTCTGTTTTTATCCTCACCTACGATGAAGGCGGCGGCACCTACGATCAGCAACCGCCCATCCTGGTAACTCCGCCCGACGACAAAGTCCCCATGCCCCAGCAGAACCAGCCATACATTCGCGGACTCTTCAACGTCACCGGCTTTCGCCTTCCCAACATCATCGTGTCGCCGTGGTCGAAGGCCCACACCGTCTTTCATCAGCAGACCGACTACACCAGCATCTTGAAATTGATCGAGACGCGTTTCAGCCTCGCACCGCTCACTCATCGTGATCAGACGGCTGCCGACCTGACGGATCAGGCGAATGGGCCCTTCGACTTCAACACGCCGGAGATGCTGATCGTGCCGCCGTTGCCAACTCAGCCAACCAACGGCACGTGCAACTACAGCCTGGAAAGCTATCCGCAGTGATATAACAACGCGCTCCTAGTCGGGGCCCACTCATTCATTCAGTCCTTTCCCATGAGTGGAGAAAGGATCTATCCCTGCCTTGAGCCCGAAGAGCGACATTTGAGTTGCGGCGGGTCCCTCGACTTCGCTCGGGACAGGCCCCAGCCCGCGGTCAGCTTCCACTACAGACTTCCAGAGCCCCTTCAGGGCGACGCCCGGTGTTATCCTGAATCATCTTCTCCCTTCATGAGGCCCTAATCCTCCATGCCTGACCAGAATCCTTTCGATCCTCAACTCGACACCGAACCTAGCGAATCTTTCGGCGACCTGCTCTCGCAATACGAGCGCGAGCACGCGCGTCAACCAGAGCAACTGCAAGGCACCGTCGTCTCCATCACCGCCGACTCCGTCCTGCTCGACATCGGATACAAAACCGAAGGCATTCTCCCCCTCTCCGCCTTCCAGAACGAAGAGGTAAAACCCGGCGACCGATTCCCCGTCACGGTGAAAGGCCGCGATCCCGAAGGCTATTACGAACTCACGCGCTCCCGCGTCGCCCTGCCAAAAGACTGGAGCGCATTAGAGCGCGCCTTTGCCGAAAAGTCGACCATCATCGGCACGGTAACGGCGATGATCAAGGGCGGCTTCAGCGTCGACGTCGGCGTACGCGCCTTCATGCCTGCGTCGCGCAGCGGCGTGCGCGATACGGCTGAGATGGAGAAGCTCGTCGGCCAGGAAATCCGCTGCCGTATCACCAAGCTCGACTCCACCGAAGAGGATCTCGTCGTCGACCGCCGCGCCGTGCTGGAAGAGGAAGAGCGCTCGGCGAAGCAACGCCGCTATGCCGACCTCAAAGAAGGCGACATCGTCAACGGAAGCGTCCGCAACCTCGCCGACTACGGCGCCTTCGTCGATATCGGCGGTGTTGATGGCCTGCTGCACGTCGCCGACATCTCCTGGAGCCGCGTCAACAAGCCTTCCGATGTTCTGTCCATCGGCCAGGAAGTCGAAGTCAAGGTGCTGAAGCTTGACTCCGACAAGCAGCGTATTTCGCTCGGCCTTAAACAGCTGCAACCGCATCCCTGGGATTCGGTTGCCGGGAAGTACAAGACCGGCGAACGCGTTCGCGGCACCGTGACTCGCCTTGCCGACTTCGGTGCATTCGTCGAGCTAGAGCCGGGCGTCGAAGGCCTCATTCACATATCGGAGATGTCGTGGGCGAAGAAAGTCCGCAAGCCCAGCGACGTGGTCAAGGCCGGCGACACCGTGGAAGTCGTGATCCTTGGCGTGAATGTTGGCGAGCAGCGTCTCTCGCTCGGACTCAAGCAGGCGCTGGGGGATCCCTGGGCTGAAGTGCCACAGAAATTTCCGGTCGGCTCTGCCATTCAAGGCGCCATCACCAGCATCGCGAAATTCGGCGCCTTCGTTCAGGTCGCAGAGGGCGTCGAAGGCATGGTGCATGTCAGCGAGATCGATGCGGAAAAGCGAATCAACCATCCCCAGGATGTATTGAAGCTTGGCCAGGTCATCCAGGCTCAGGTAATCGGACTCGATCCCGGCCGCCGCCTCATGCGACTGAGCATGAAGCAACTGGTGCCCACCGGCCTCGACGAATACATCGCCGAGCACAAACGCGGCGATGTGATCACCGGCCGCGTGATCGAAGAGTCCGCCGGAAGCGCGCGCGTCCAACTGGGCGAAGGCATCCAGGCCACGTGCCGCCTTACCGAAATCCCTGCCCCACCGAAAGAGGACAAGAGCGCCACCAAGGCCGATCTGTCCTCGCTTACCTCGATGCTCCAGGCGCGCTGGAAAGGCGGCTCACCAACTGGAACGGCTACCAAGCCGGGGCCAATTCATACCGGCCAAATCCGCAGCTTCCGCATCGCCAGACTTGATCCCGACTCCAAGACAATTGAACTGGAGTTGGTTTAGTCCTCCGAGAGGAAGTGTCCGCCCAACCCCGGGTGGCCCACTCATTCCTTCTTTTCGAATGAGCGGAAGGAAGGGTATATACCTGGCACGGGTGAAGGGTGGCACCCCACGGTCCGAAGGAACGCCTCTCCGCTCACTTGCTCGCGCTCACCGCAGCCGGTTTCTCGTCCAGAACCTTGCTCATGATCCCTTCCAACGTCTTTACCTCCGCCCCAACTGGCTGCACCTGAATCTTCCGCCCCAACTCCATCCTCCGCTCTCGCGCATCCAACACCGGCCACTTCGGAGCTCCCGCCCCATTCGGATTGCCGCTCTTCGCAAACTGCACCCAATACGCGCGCATCGCCTCGCCGAGCTGCTCATCCGGCCCGCTCTCCGGCGCCAAGCCCAGACACAGCACCCGCAGCTCCAGCCCGTGATAGGCGCCAAGCTCGGCCCGCCTTCCCTTCTCGACAAACGTGAAGGAATACAGATACGCTTTCTGCTTGGCTCGCGTCATCGCCTGCGCCAGCGAATAGGCGCCATAGGCAAACGTATCGCTCTGCAATTTCAGATACGCCGGCCTGACCTCCGCATCCGTATTTGCCGGATACGCGCGAAGCTCCTCTTCCCAATACTTTCCTGTGTCCTCGCGCAAATACTTCTTGTAAGCGTCAACCGTCTGCGGCCCCGCGCGCCCAAATACCGTCGCCTCATCCGCATTGCTGCCGACAATCACAGGGACATGCATCTGCCTGCCTTCGGCAAAAATCTTCGCCGGCTGCTCGGGAACGACCCAGCCATCCACAATCGCATCGAAGTGCACGCGAGGGTCCTGCTTCCACGCGTTCAGAATCTGATCCGCAGACATGCTCCGCAACTTCTGCAGTCCGGCGGCATCATCGCCGGCGCCGAGGTCCGTCGCCAGAATCTCCCCTACGCCCTCACCCGTTCCCGAGATCCCGTTGAACGGAATCGGGATGCGGATGTCCTCGTTGTACGTGCTCTGGCACTCGCCACTCTCCATGATCGCGCCCTGAAATGATCCAGCGGCCAGTGGCGAAGCCATCAGCAGGCATGCGTCGACCGCTCCCGACGATTGCCCCATCACCGTCACACGATTCGGATCACCCCCGAATTCGGCGATGTTCTCCTTCACCCAGCGCAACGCCTGCAGCTGATCGAGCAGCCCGTAGTTCCCGGACGAATGATGCGGCGACTCCGCCGTCAGCGCCGGCAGCGCCAGGAATCCGAACGGCCCCAAGCGATAGTTCGCGCTCACCACTACCACACCCAGATTTGCCAGCACTCCCACCGGCGTCATCTGGCTGTAACCCATCGTGTTGGCTCCGCCGTGGAAGTAAACCAGCACCGGCAGCTTCGCATTGGCCCCGAGTTGCGGCGTCCACACGTTCAGGAACAGGCAGTCTTCACTTGTGGGAAGGTTTTGAAACCAGCTCGCCGGAAGCTGCGGACAAGGCGCCCCAAACTCCGTCGCCTGCCGCGTACCGCTCCACTTGCCCGCCGGCTGCGGCGGCTTCCAGCGCAGCTCCCCCACCGGCGGAGCGGCATAAGGAATCCCGCGAAATTCCGCGCCGCGCTGATCGCTTCCAAAGCGTAGCCCCGCAACCGCCCCGCTCTTCAGCTTCACCATCGGCGCCGAATCCTTCTGACCACCGAAGGCAGAGCTAACCACGCAAATCAGAAACACCCCTAGCGGAACCATCTTTGCTCGCATCTCACACCCCAGAACGTACCTTGACCCACTACGACGGATTCGCCCGCACGTACTCCGCGCGATAGACCAGCTTCCAGCTCGCGCCGCTGTCCGTCGACTTCTCCCACGACTCCTCAACTTTATTCGCTCCCTGCCGCGCCACCTTCAGCCGATTAAGAACGGTCTCCCCGTTCGGCCCGCGGCTCGGCCCATCAAACTCCGCCGTCCCAGACGTCACCTTGCCCTGCGTAAAGACGTGCACCCGCCCTTCATTGTCTACGAACATTCCATACCAGTTCTTGTCATCCGGACTATACGCAAACGTCTTTTCCGTCACATGTCCCTTTCCGCTATCCCAGTGCTCGACGAACACGCATTTGTCGAATGACAGCGACACCTTGCTGCTGGCTGTGACACCACCGGAAGCTCCGGAGTCGATCATGCTCCAGGAGCCCAGCCAGTAATCCAGCTGGCGAGTCTCAAGATCGGCGGCGCACGTACCCGGTCCCGTCGCCGCAAATGCGCTCGCCATCAAAACCAGCCAGCTTGCGATAACGGCAAGCACAAAACTCTTTCTCGATGAAATTCCTCTTTCCTTCATGACTGATCTCCTATTGCTGAATTGCCATGCTCTGCGGCCGTTGTGCGTGGAACCGAAATGCACGAGAATTCTTCTCCACTTCCACATCTTCGAACCCCGCCGCCACCAACCGTGCTCCTACTGTCCCCGGATCCACCGGCACCAGCGTGTCGCCGATATGGATCACACGCATCATCCAACTTTGCAAACTGTCGCTCCCCACGAACACCCCGCCAGGCCGTAGCACTCGCCACACCTGCCGGAAGAGCCGGTCCTGCAACTCCGGCGACGGCACGTGATGCAGCATGGTGAACGAGACAACTGCGGAGAACTGGGCGTCGGGAAATGGCAAGGCCGTCGCATCGCCCGCAACCACTCGCACGTTGCCGCCCCACAGCCGCGCCTCCAATGACAACGCCGTCGCGGGATCAACCTCAACCGCCGTCAACCGCGCCACTCTCTGCCGCAGCACATCCGTCGCCAGCCCCGGCCCGGGCCCCAGCTCCAGCACTTCATCGCCCAGCTCGGCCATCGCAAGCACCCACGGCACCCGCTGCTCGATGGTCTTTCGCCAATACGCCGAGCGGCACAGCCACTGATGTAAACGGTTCACGTCTCCTCACCCGAAATGCTGCAATGAACCGACTCTACGCATTGCGCACATTGCGTACTTCCGATATTGTGTCAATCAATGTCGCAAAAGCGACAACCCGTTTTTGAGCCGCTGCGCGACCGCCGCTCGCACATCGCGACCCTCACTCACGACTACTCCGCCGGACACTTCATCCCGGCCCACTTTCACGATCGCGATCAACTCGTCTATGCCTCGCGCGGCGTCATGACCGTCCGCACCAGCGCCGGCACCTGGGTCGTGCCGACGCATCGCGCCGTCTGGATTCCGGCAGCCGTTCCCCACACCATCACCATGTCCGGGATGGTCGCCATGCGAACCCTGTACCTGAAACCGAAGCTGGCGCGAACCTTGCCGCGTGGCTGCTGCGTCGTCAATGTCTCTCCGCTGCTGCGGGAACTCATCCTGCACGCCTGTAATTTCCGCGTGCTGAACAAGTCGTCCGCGCGCCAGCGCCACCTCATCGACCTCATCCTCGACCAACTCGAAGCGATACCGATGGTGCCGCTGCAACTTCCGCATCTTTCCGATCAGCGAGCCGTTCGCGTCGCAGAGGTGTTGCTGGCGGACGCCGGCAACGCCCGCACCCTCGCCCAGCTTTGCAAAACGACGGGCGCCAGCAAGCGCACGATCGAAAGATTGTTCCAGCTGGAAGCAGGAATGACCTTCGGCAAGTGGCGGCAGCAACTGCGACTGATGCACGCCGTGCGCCTTCTCGCCGATGGTGCCAAAGTCACGCACGCCGCTCTCGAAGCCGGCTACAGCACGCCTAGCGCTTTCATTTCCGCCTTTCGCAAGACCCTGGGAACAACGCCGACGCTGTACTTCAAGCCGACAGCCCGAAGCAAATAGCCGCGCTTCACCTCGCATCTGGCGAGGCCCGGCTGCCGCCCGCCCCAATCTGACTCCCGCAGCCTTTTGAGGCTCTATACTGCCTGAGGGCTCAATGAACACCTCACAACTGGAGGACTGGTGGTCCGTTTCCTATCTTTCTTCTCGATCGCAATACTCTCAACCGTGACCGCAACCGCACAAACCCAAACCGCCCGAGCCGACGCAAAACAAACCTCGCCTTCGCCCAGGAGCTGGATCGAGGTCAGCAACGGCTATGCCCGCATGCTGACCGACGTCACCTTCCAGTTCCATCCCGAAGCCGGATCGCAGCAGGGCCTCAGCCAGTACGACACGAAAGCCGCGCAGCCCACACTCGCCAACGAAGACCGCGAACGGGAGGAGACCAGGGGAGTCGTCGCCAAACTGAAGGCGGCGCTGGCGGAAAAGCAGCAGAAGGAGGTCGCCGAAGACCTCGAAATCATGATCAACAAGGTCGAGCTCTCGCTGAAGCTGCAGCAGTTCCAGCGCGACCATGATGTGCCCTTCCTCAACGCCAGCGGCATGGTCTTCGGGGGCATGCACATCCTGCTCGACGTCCAGACGCCCGACGAGCGCCGCCCTGCCGCAGTCGTCCGCATCCGCGAGTACGCCGGACTCGAACCCGGCTACACCGCCATCACCGAGATCCTGAAGCAGCGCATCCGCGAGCAGATGGCCAAGGCCGGTGTGCAGTATCCGGCACGCATGGAAATCGAAACCGAGATGTCGCGCAATTCCAACTATGTCGACGGTATCGCCTCGCTGATGGAAAAGTACAAGCTCACCGGTTGGCAGGAGCCCTACACCACGCTCAAGAAGCAGCTTGCCGACTACGACGAGTGGGTGCGCACCAATGTTCTGCCGAAGGCACGCACCGACTTCCGCCTCCAGCCGGAGGAATACGCATTAGGACTGCAGAACTATGGCATCGATATTCTGCCCGACCAGGTCGCCACGATGGCGCACGATGCTTTCACCGAAATTCAGGGCGAAATGAAGAGTATCGCGGCGCAGATTGCCAAGCAGCGCAACCTGCCCTCGAGCGACTATCGCGACGTCCTGCGCGAACTCAAGAAGCAGCAACTCGTAGGCGACGCCATACTTCCCTTCTACGAGAACCGTCTGAAGCAGATCGAAGAGATCATCGTCAAACAGCAGATCGTCACCCTGCCCGATCGCCCGGCGCAGATCCGCATCGCAACGGCCGCCGAGACTGCGCAGCAGCCGGCGCCGCACATGCAGTCGCCGCCCCTGCTTCATAACACCGGACAGCGAGGCGCCTTCATCTTGCCGCTGAACATCCCCGCTGGGCCGGGACAGCCGCCGTCGGAAAAATACGACGACTTCACCTTCGACGCCGCCGCCTGGACGCTGACCGCGCACGAGGCGCGTCCCGGACACGAGCTGCAATTCGACTCGATGCTTGAGCACGGTGTCTCGATAGCCCGCGCTCGCTATGCCTTCAACAGCACCAATGTCGAAGGCTGGGGATTGTACGCGGAATACCTCATCAAGCCTTACATGCCGCTGGAAGGCCAGCTGGTGTCGCTGGACTATCGCTTACTGCGCGCGGCACGGGCATTTCTCGACCCCGAGCTGCAGTCCGGCAAGATCACCACTGCTGAGGCGTTTCGCGTATTGCAGGATGATGTCGTCTCTTCGCACGCCTTCGCAGAAGAAGAGGTGGAACGCTATACTTACCGCGCCCCCGGCCAGGCCAACAGCTACTTCTACGGCTACACCAAGCTCATCGCATTACGCGAAGACACAGAGAAGGCGCTGTCGGCGAAAGGAGCCAAGTTCGATCAGAAGAAGTTCCACGACTTCATTCTGGCGCAGGGTTTGCTGCCTCCCGACCTGATGCGAAAAGCTGTGATGGAGGAGTTCGTACCCGCGCAGAAGGAGCAGGCGCGCTGAAGCGGTGGCTATCATCTTCCGTCTCGCTGCGCGAGACTCGGACGTAGGCAACGGGAAGGATTTTAGCGCAACGGGCCAACCACAGATCCCTCGGCTTCGCTCGGGATGACAACTCAAAATCAGCTGAAGCATGTCGGCGGATGACAATCAGAGGCGAATAGCGAAGGGCGAACGGCGAATCGCGTTCTTCACACCTGCGCCACTTTCACCTCTGCGCTGCTGCGTCTTCCGGCGGGAGCCGGAACCATCGGCAATCTCAGCTCAACTTCCAGCCCATGCGGGGAGACATTCTTCGCCGAGACGCTGCCGCCGTGCACGGCAACGGCGTTACGAACGATCGCCAGCCCCAGACCCATGCCGCCGGTATTCGTACCGCGAGAATCGTCGACGCGATAGAACGGCTTGAAGAGCAGCGGCAACGCCTTGTCGGGAACACCCGGTCCATTGTCGCAAACGGTGATCACAGCCGCCCCGTTCGCCTTCTCAAGCTGCACGTCAATTTTGCCGCTGGGTCCGGAATAGAAGATCGCATTGCGTACGACGTTCTCGATAGCACTGCGCAACAGGCCGGCATCGCCATTCACCTTAACCTCACTGGCGCCCAGGTACTTAACCTCCGCTCCAATAGCCGCGGCCTCGAATTTCGCATCGTCCAAAACGTCATCCATCAACTCGTTGAGCGCGAGCTGCTCGAACTTCGGCTTCTGCTGCCCGCTCTCCAGACGCGCTACTTCCAGAATGCGTTCCAGCATGGAGTCGAGCTGCACCGTGTCCTGCTCGATGCGGTCGAGCATCTCGGCCCGCTCCTGATCGCCAGCGCCACGCGCCAGGGCAAGTGCCAGCCGGATGCGCGCGATGGGCGAGCGCAGCTCATGCGAGACGCCGCTCAGCAGATTGCGTTCGCTTTGAATCTGGTTGCGCAGCTCGCCCGCCATGGTGTCGAAATCGCGCACCAGGTCCGCAATTTCGTCATGGCGATTGCCCAGGTTTTCGCCCGCGCGAATATCGAGATTGCCGCGCGCTAGCTCGTGTGTCGCGTCGCGCATGCGCTCGATGGGCTTCGTCAGGTAATGCGCAATGAGAAGGCAGATGATAAAGGAGAACACCGTCCCCAACTTCAATGTCCACAGCAAGTCGCCGGGAATGCGCTCGCGCAGCGGCGGCGGGGTAAGCTCGGCGATCAGCAGATACTGTCCACGCCCGGTAGTAACACGGCTGGCGAGGACATTGGCCTCGTAGGAGTGGTACAGGCCCTCTTTCTTTTCCGCGGCGGCTGCCCCGCGCAGAATGTTATCGGGAACTGCGCGGCCGGTAAGTTCCTGACCGCCTGCATCCACCAGCCAGAATTGCGAGCGGTGCGGCAACGAGAGGCTGTTCAGCAGATCCGACAACCCGGCCGATCCCTGCTGCTCATAACGCTCCGCCGCCAGCGAGGCCAGCACCGGCATCTCGCGTCGCTCCGGCTGGATCCACCAGGGATGCTCGGAGGAAATCCGGTAGTGCACACGCAGGTACAGCGCCCCGAGCAGAAGCGCCTGTGCTACCCAGAATGGCAGAAAGATTTTCCAGACGAGGCGGCGGTTCATACCCGGCTCTTCTCCGGCGTTTCCGCTGCCAGGAAGTAGCCGACACCGCGTATGGGTCGGATCAGATCGTCGGCGCTGGGGCAACCGCCCAGCTTCTTGCGCAGCCGGCTGACGTGCACGTCGACACTGCGATCGAAGGTATTCAAGGGGCGGCCGAGTGCCACTTCGGCAATCTGCTCGCGCGTTACCACGCTGCCGGCATGCCGCAGCAGCAACTCCAGGACGTTGAATTCCACGGAAGTCAAATCGACCGCTGTATCGCGGCAAGTGACAGAGCGAGTGCTTAGCGACATGTGAATGTCGCCCACAGCCAGTGTCTCTTCGTGGTCCCCAAGCGCGACCGGCGCGGATTCCCGCGTGCGCCTGAATATGGCGCGGATTCTCGCCACCAGCTCGCGCGGGTCGAAGGGCTTCGCCAGATAGTCGTCCGCCCCGATCTCCAGCCCAAGGATGCGGTCCACGGCTTCGCCCCGGGCGGTCAGCAACAGCACCGGTACGCTGGACTGCTGCCGCAGCGCCTTCAAAAGCTCGAACCCCGAGCCACCCGGCAGCATCACATCCAGAATAACGAGTTCATGCTCACTGGAGAGGGCCGCATTTAGCCCCGAGGCGTGATCATAGGCGGCGTCGACGCGGAACCCCTCACCTTCCAGGAAGCGTTTCAGCAGGTTGACCAGTGATTGGTCGTCGTCGACGATGAGCAGGCGATTCACCGGATTTATTTTGCCTTTTCCGCGGCGCGGCTGCGGTGAAGAATTGTTTCGAGATGTGTTGTCGGCCTTCACACTTCTTAACCTTCCTTCACTCACTCTTAACTGCGGTAAGGCACCCCATCCGGTCTAATAATATTGATCTAATAGTACTGCAAGCGGCGCGCCCAATTGCAGTTACGAAGATTGGACGAGCTGCGATAACGCTTCGGCGTGGCGCACGTCGGTAGGGCAGGCTCCTTGCTTTGTTGCCTGCCTCACAGGGAAGAAATCACCACGGAAGCACGGAAATCACGCAAGGGATTTTTTCCTGAAGAGAATTCGGTGCATTCCGTGTTTCCGTGGTGAACCAGATATTCCGAGGAGGAGTTCGTGAAGACAGGGGCATCAGTTTGCCTGGACAGGCGGAAAGGAACGGCCTTCCGGGGAGCATGCCTGATATTTCTAGTCGCGCTCGCCATCTGTGCCGTTCTGGCGGGCTGCAGCGGTTCGCAATCGGCAAAGAGCGCCAAAGCCAGCGGTCCGCCGCCCGCAATTCCCGTGGGAGTAGCTAACGTAAATCAGGGCAACTTCAACGTGTATCTCACCGGGCTAGGCTCGGTGCAGGCCTTTAATACCGTCTCCATAAAAACCCGTATCGACGGCCAGATCATGCAGGTGAACTTCCGCGAGGGCCAGGACGTAAAGACGGGTGAACTGCTGATCGTGATTGATCCGCGGCCCTACCAGGTCGCACTTGACCAGGCGAAGGCGAACCTGGCGAAGGACGAAGCCCAGCTCACCAACGCTAAAGCGCAATACGAGCGCAACAAAGTTCTCTATGAGCAGGGTGTAATTGCCAAACAAGATCTCGACACGCTGGAAGCCTCCTTCGGAACCTATGAAGGTACTATTGCTGCCGACAAGGCGGCCATCAGCAGTGCGCAGCTGAACCTCACTTACTGCTACATCAAAGCGCCGGTGGACGGACGCGTCGGTCTGCGCCAGGTTGATCCGGGTAACTACGTCACCGCGGCAAGCGGCACGCCGATGATCGTGATCACCCAGCTGCATCCGATTGCCGTAATCTTCACGCTTCCTGAAGATCAGCTGCAGCAGGTAGCGCAGCGCATGCGTCAGGGAACGCTGGAGGTCGACGCCTACAGCCGCGACGACCAGACAAAACTTGCAACCGGCAAGCTGCTGACCATCAACAACCAGATCGACCAGACCACCGGAACGGTGCAGCTGAAGGCCATCTTCGACAACGTGGACAACGAGCTCTGGCCGAATCAATTCGTCAACGCGCATCTGCTGTTGGAGACGCGCAAGGACGCTATCACCGCGCCCGCCAGCGCCATCCAGCGCGGACCGGAAGGGACCTTCACTTACGTAGTCGACAGCAGCAACACGGTGCAGATGCGGCCTGTGCAGGTTGCGCTCACCCAGGGCAATACCGTGGTGATCGCCTCCGGCGTCCAGGGCGGCGACCGCGTCGTCACCGACGGGCAGGAGAAATTACAGGCAGGCATGAAGGTCGCTCCCCAGGCGCCCGCGCGGCGTAATAACGGAGTGGCGCCCGGCAGTATTGGATCGCAGACATGAGTATTTCGCGGCCGTTCATTCTTCGGCCCATCGCGACCTCGCTGTTGATGGTGGGACTGCTGCTGGTAGGCATCGTGGCTTACCGGCAGTTGCCGATTTCCGCCCTGCCGCAAGTCGACTACCCGACCATCCAGGTCGTCACCTTTTATCCCGGCGCCAGCCCCGACGTCACCGCGTCATCGATCACCGCGCCGCTCGAACGCCAGTTCGGCGAACTTCCCGGCCTCAGCCAGATGACCTCCAGCAGCTCCTTCGGAGCTTCGGTCGTCACGCTGCAATTTGATCTCAACGAAAACATCGATATCGCCGAGCAGGAAGTGCAGGCCGCGATCAACTCCGCGCAGACGTTCCTGCCGAACGAGCTGCCAACCCCGCCGATTTACAGCAAAGTCAATCCAGCCGACGCCCCGATCCTTACGCTGGCCATGACCTCCGACAGCATGCCGTTGCCGCAGGTGGAAGATCTGGCAGACACGACCTTCGCGCAGAAGATCTCGCAGCTGCCCGGCGTGGGACTGGTCAGCATCAGCGGTGGACAGAAGCCGGCGGTCCGCATCCTGGCAAACCCCACTGCGCTAGCCTCCTACGGCATGAGCCTGGAGCAGCTGCGCAATGTCATCGGCCAGGTCAACATCGATCAGGCCAAAGGACAACTGCAGGACAATCGCCAGTCGTTCACCATCGGCGCTAATGATCAACTGCTCGATCCGCAGGGCTATGCCGATACTATCGTCGCCTATAAGAACGGCAATCCGGTGCGCCTCTCCGACGTAGCGCAAGTGGTGATGGGCGCGGAGAACGCGAATCAGGCCGCGTGGATGAACACCACGCCGGCGGTGATTCTGAACATTCAGCGGCAGCCGGGCGCCAACATTATCAAGGTGGTCGACAGCATCAAGTTGCGCCTCGATCAGCTGAAGCGAACTTTGCCGGCCTCGGTCAAAGTTCAGGTGCTGACTGACCGCACCAGCACCATCCGCGCCAGCGTGAAGGACGTTGAGTTCGAGATGATGCTCACCATCGCGCTGGTCGTGATGGTGATCTTCCTCTTCCTGCGCACGCTCTCCGCGACAATCATCCCCAGCGTTACCGTGCCGCTGTCGATCGTCGGCACCTTCGGCGTGATGTACCTGCTGGGCTATTCGCTCGACAACCTCTCCCTGATGGCACTCACCATCTCGACTGGCTTCGTCGTCGACGACGCGATCGTGATGATCGAGAACATCGATCGCTTCATCGAAGAGGGCCACACGCCGCTGGAGGCCGCACTGCGCGGCGCTGGTCAGATCGGCTTCACCATCGTCTCGCTGACGGTCTCGCTCATCGCGGTGCTGATTCCGCTGCTCTTCATGGGCGATATCGTTGGCCGCCTCTTCCGCGAGTTCGCCGTAACGCTGGCCGTAACGATTCTGCTCTCGGCGGTCATCTCGCTGACCCTGACGCCGATGATGTGCTCGCTGCTCCTGCGGCAGAGAGACCAGGAGAAACACAGTAAGCTGTACGACTGGTCCGAGCGCGTCTTCAATAACACGATTGCGTTTTACGGCAGGACAGTGAAGTTTGTCCTCAATCACCAGACCGCAACCTTGCTGGTCACCATCGGCACGCTCATCGCCACCATCTATCTTTATATTGTCGTGCCGAAAGGATTCTTCCCCGTGCAGGATACGGGCGTGATCATGGGCATCTCGGACGCGCCGGAGAGCATTTCGTTCAAAGCCATGAGCGAGCGGCAGCAGGCATTGGCGGCCGCGATCCTGAAAGACAAAGATGTCGAGAGCCTGTCGTCGTTCATCGGCGTTGACGGCACCAACACCACGCCCAACAGCGGGCGCGTGCAAATCAATCTGAAGTCGCGCGATGAGCGTACCGACGACGTCACCACGATCATGAAACGCTTGCAGCAGGAGGTCGCGGGCGTGGAAGGTATCACGCTTTACATGCAGCCGGTGCAGGACCTCACGGTGGAAGACCGCGTCAGCCGCACGCAGTATCAGTTCACGCTGGAGGATGCCGACTCCAAGGAACTGCGGCAGTGGACCGCCAAGATGATGGACAAGCTGAAGACCTTGCCTGAGCTGCGCGACGTCGCCACCGACCAGCAGAATCAGGCGGCGCAGGCTTCACTCGTCATTGACCGCGACACCGCCATGCGCCTTGGTGTGACGGCGAGCGCGATCGACAACACGCTCTACGACGCTTTCGGACAGCGGCTGGTGTCGATCATGTTCACGCAGCTGAACCAGTATCACGTGGTGCTGGAGGTCGATCCCGCCTTCGCCGCCGATCCCGATTCGCTGAAAAGCATCTACGTTCCCGCCGGCGGCGGACAGAGCCCGGTATCGACCGGCAATACCTCGATTGTGGGAACGCCTATCAACACAACCAACAGCGCCAATCCCATGGCCGCCACTGCGAACCAGGTGCCGCTCAGCGCCATTGCGCATTGGGAGACGACGAACGGACCGCTGACCATCAATCACCAGGGCCAGTTCCCTGCCGTCACCATCTCGTTCAACCTGGGCAACGGCGCTTCGCTGGGCGATGCGGTGAAGGCGATTGAGCGTACCGCTGAGGAGATCGGCATGCCGGCCAGCATCCAGCTGGCTTTCCAGGGCACGGCGCGCGCCTTCCAGGCGTCGCTGGCGAACGAAGGCTGGCTGATTCTCGCTGCCATCGTGACGGTGTACATCGTACTGGGCGTGCTCTACGAGAGCTACATCCACCCGATCACGATTCTCTCGACGTTGCCCTCGGCCGGAGTGGGCGCGATTCTGGCACTTTCGCTCTTTCGCATGGACCTCAGCGTCATGGCCTTGATCGGCATCATTCTGTTGATCGGTATTGTGAAGAAGAACGCCATCATGATGATCGACTTCGCCCTTGAAGCCGAGCGCAAGGAAGGCAAGCCGCCGGTAGAAGCAATTTATGAGGCCTGCCTGCTGCGCTTCCGTCCCATCATGATGACGACGTTTGCGGCGTTGTTCGGCGCGGTGCCGCTGGCGCTGGGATCAGGCACAGGCTCCGAGTTGCGGCGTCCGCTGGGCATAACGATTGTCGGCGGCCTGCTGTTCAGTCAGGTGCTGACGCTGTACACGACGCCGGTGGTTTATCTGTGGTTCGACCGCCTGGCCCAGGCGTTGCGCAATTTGCGCTCGCCCAAGCCGGCGGAGGCGATTGGGGACTAAGTCGCCGTTCGCTATTCGCCATTCACTTTTCGCCAGAGTGGACGAGCGGTGATCTGGCGAAGCGCGAACGGCGAATAGCGAACAGCGATCCGTTATGAATGTCTCGGCTCCAGCCATCGCGCGGCCCGTCGCTACGACGCTGCTGACCATCGCCCTGCTCCTTGCAGGCGCGCTGGCCTACATGCAGCTGCCCGTGGCGCCGCTGCCGCAGATCGACTTCCCGGTGATCTCGGTCGGCGCGGCCCTGCCCGGCGCAAGTCCCGAGACGATGGCTTCGGCCGTAGCAACTCCGCTGGAGCGGCAGTTCGGGCGCATCGCCGGAATCAATCAGATGACCTCGTCGAGCCAGCTCGGCTCGACCGGCATCACCATGCAGTTCGACCTCGACCGCAACATCGACGCCGCGGCGCGCGATGTGCAAGCCGCCATCAATGCGGCCCGCGGTTACCTGCCGGCCAACCTGCCCAGCAACCCGACGTACCGCAAGATCAATCCGGCTGACTCGCCCGTCATCATCCTGGAGATGACCTCCCAGGCCTACACCCAGGACCAGATGTACGACGTCGCCGACTCGATCATGGGCCAGAAGCTCTCGCAGATCGAAGGTGTCGGCCAGGTGTTTGTCTGGGGATCGTCGCAGCCCGCGGTGCGCATCGAAGCCAATCCGCAGATGCTGAACAATATGGGCGTCGGGCTGGAAGCGGTTCGTTCGGCAGTTGCGGCGCAGAACGCCAACCAGGCCAAAGGTTCGCTCGATGACGGCACAACCATGTGGATGGTCCGTGCCAACGACCAACTTAAGAAGGCGAAGGACTACAAGAACCTTATCGTCGCCTACCGCAACGGCGCCCCCGTCCGCCTGAGCGAGGTTGCCGACGTGCAGGATTCCTATTCCAACGTCAACAACGCCGGAAGCTTCAACGGCAAGCCGAGCGTCCTGATCGTCATCTTCCGGCAGCCGGGCGCGAACATTATCGCCACCGCCGATCGCGTCATCGCAGCGCTGCCCTTTCTGAAAGCCTCGCTGCCCCCCGCCATCCATCTGGAGATCGGCCTCGACCGCACGACCACCGTCCGCGCCTCGGTCAGCGACGTTCAGCGGACGCTGATCATCTCGGTGATTCTGGTTGTGCTGGTCGTCTTCATCTTCCTGCGCGAGGTACGCGCCACACTTATTCCCAGCGTCGCCGTGCCGCTGGCCATCGTCGGCACCTTTGGCGTGATGTACCTTTGCGGCTACTCGCTGAACAACCTCTCGCTGATGGCGCTGACCATCTCTACCGGCTTCGTCGTTGATGACGCAATTGTGGTGCTGGAAAACGTAATGCGCCACGTGGAAGCCGGCATGAAGCCGTATCAGGCAGCGCTGGTAGGCGCTCGCGAAATCGGCTTTACCGTCGTGTCCATGAGCACCTCGCTGGTCGCCGTATTCATCCCCATTCTGCTGATGGGCGGCATCGTCGGCCGGCTCTTCCACGAGTTCGCGGTCACGCTGAGCGCGGCCATCGCCGTGTCGCTTGTGGTCTCGCTGACCACGACTCCGATGCTTTGCGCTCGCTTCCTCAAAGCGCACGATCCCAGGGGTCACGGCAGCTTGTATCGCATGAGCGAGCGCGGCTTCTATTGGCTGAATCGCGGTTACAGAATCTCGCTCGGCTGGGTGCTGCGCCACAAACTACTCATTCTCATAGTTGCCATTCTCATGCTCGTCTTGAACGTCGTCCTGTACATCATGGTGCCCAAGGGCTTTTTCCCGCAGCAGGACACGGGACGCCTTGCCGGCATGGTGATGGGTGATCAGGATGTCTCCTTCGAGGCCATGAAGAACAAGACCAACGAGCTGATCAGCATCGTGCAGAAGGATCCCGCGGTTGAGAACGTGCTGGCCTTCGTCGGCGGCAACGGCGCGCAGAACCAGGGTCGCGTCTTCGTTGTGCTCAAGCCGCTGGCGCAGCGCAAGGTCGGCGCCGACCAGGTCATCGCGCGCCTGCGTCCCAAGCTCTCGCACATTCCGGGAGCGACGCTGTTCCTGCAATCCGTTCAGGACCTCCAGATCGGCGGGCGCATGTCGAACGCGCAGTATCAGTACACGCTGTCGGGCGAAAACCTCAACGAGTTATACGAGTGGGCGCCGAAGTTGATGGCGGAATTGAAAAAGATTCCGCAACTGAAGGACCTCAACAGCGACCAGCAGATCAGCGGCCTCGAAGCCAATGTGGTAATCGACCGCGACACTGCTGCGCGCCTTGGGGTTACCCCGAAACAAATCGACGCCGTGCTTTACGACGCCTTCGGTCAGGAACAAATTTCAACCATCTACCAGACGCTCAACCAGTACCATGTCGTGCTGGAAGTCGATCCCAAGTACCAGCTCACGCCCGACGCGCTGAAGAGCGTGTACGTCATCACCGGCTCGGGTGCGCAGGTGCCGCTGTCATCCTTCGCCCACTTCGCGCCGGCCAACACGTCGCTGTCCGTCAACCACCAGGGACAATTCCCTTCGGTGACACTGTCGTTCAATCTCGCGCCCGGCGGCGACCTCGGGACGGCAACCCGTGCTATTGAGCAAGCGGAGCTTGCCATGCGGATGCCCGCGTCGATTCACGGCAGCTTCCAGGGCACGGCCGCGGCCTTCAAAGACTCGCTCTCGTCTGAGCCAATACTGATCCTGGCCGCGCTGGTTGCGGTCTACATCGTGCTCGGCATGCTTTACGAGAGCTACATCCACCCGATCACGATTCTCTCGACGCTGCCTTCCGCGGGTACGGGCGCGCTGCTCGCGCTCATGCTCTTCCACATGCAACTCGACGTCATAGGGCTGATCGGCATCATCCTGCTCATCGGCATCGTGAAGAAGAACGCAATCATGATGATCGACTTCGCAGTGGAAGTGGAGCGCACGGGCAAGAGCGCGGAAGAGTCGATTTACGAAGCCGGCCTGGTCCGCTTCCGTCCCATCATGATGACTACCATGGCTGCGATGCTGGGTGCATTGCCCCTGGCTCTCGGCCACGGTGTCGGCTCCGAGATCCGCCGTCCGCTGGGCGTCGCGATTGTCGGCGGCCTGATCGTCAGCCAGGCGCTCACGCTCTACACCACGCCCGTCGTTTACTTGTACATGGACCACCTGAAGGATTGGGTGGTGAACCACCTGCCGTGGCGCAAGAAGAAAGTTCAGCAGCGCGAAGAAGTGCCCGTGTTTGCCGATTGATCTTAGGGTTGAGTAAACCTCGCAAACCGACGATACTTCCTCCTTGACTCCCTCACACCACTGGCTACGCCGCGTCCCACGCTTCTACTGGCTTGCGGCGATTGTGCTCCTTGCTGTCGGCATTTGGAGCGCTGTCAGCGACACGCTCCTCGCCAAACAAGGCGGCGACGGCCAGATCGATTACCTCCCGAGCCGCGTCTTCTCCGCCGAAATGTTTCGCTCGGGCGCGCTTCCACTGTGGAACCCGCACATCTTCAGCGGGATGACGCACGTCGCCATCGTGCAAACCGCGCCGTTTTATCCGCTGAACATCATCCTCTACGTTCTGCTGCCATCGACTGTCGCGTTCAACGTCTCGATGATCCTCCACGTGCTGCTGCTGCTCGGCTTCTCGCACGCGTACTTCCGCCAGCTCACTAATCGCGAGGAAGCAGCATGGCTCGGCGCTGTGGCGTTCACCTTCAGCGGATTTCTTCTGCTCCACATCGAAGCCATCGGGATGTTTAACTCCGCCGCGTGGATCGCGCCGCTCTTCTATTGTGTCGAGAAGTGGGTTCGCACGCGGGAGTGGCGCTTCTGCGCGTGGGGTGGCGTTTGTCTGGCCATGCAACTGCTAGCAGGCTGGCCGCAGATGGTGCTGCTCAGCGCAATCTATGTGGCGATCTATTTCCTAACGGCCATGCGCGAACAGCCAAGGCGCCTGCAGATGCTCGCGGGATTGTTCGTTATGGGCCTGCTGAGCGCGGGTCTCGGCGCAATCGAAGTCCTGCCGACGATGGAGTTCAAGCCATACTCCAATCTCGCCGTCCTCACCTACAATCACTTCCTCTCGAACTCGGTTGCGCCGCAGACGCTCGTCACGCTGCTCTTTCCCTATCTGCTTGGCGCCGACTACGTCACGCATCACACCGTCCCGTGGCTCGGCCCGGCGCAGATGGCGGTCACCGCCTCCTACATGGGAATCCTTCCCTTAATGCTGGCGGTTGGCGCGCTGGCGTTCTGGCGCACATCAGGGCACGTGCGATTTGCCGTCTCTTCGGCGGTGATTGCAGTGTTCCTCTCGTGTGCGGGATTCACGCCAATTGCTCCGCTGCTCTACCGCCTGCCGGCTTATAACTTCTTCCGCGATCACCGCGTCAATCTGATCTTCCTGGCCTTTGCTGTCGCCACCCTTGCGGCGTATCTTGCCGGACATCTGAATGAGCTCTCACCGCCGCTTCGAGCGCGACTCGCCCGCGCCGTTCCACTTGGATTTGTGACCCTGGCCGCGCTCCTGCTGATCTGTATCCGCGCGATCGTCGGCTCGACCAACCAGCGCATTGCTCCGCTTCATCCGCAGTGGCTGTGGCGGCTGCATCAGTCGATGCACTTCGCCAACCGCGACATGATTATCGCGTGGCTGACAATCCTGCTCGCCGGCATCCTTTTCTGGCGCTGGATGAAAAATCCGGGCAGCATGGTTATCGCGCGTCTCACGATCGTCTTCGTCGTCGCCGACCTGCTCTGGTTCGGCCTCACCGACCAACCACACTTCTCGCGCGGCCATGCGAACGCAGCCGAGCAGACGACTTACGAAACCGTCGAGCACGTCGCAACAGGCCAGCCCTTCCGCACTATGTCATTGGCGCGCGACGGCGCATTCATCAGCCCCAACCTTAACGAAATCGCCGGCGTGGACGACATCTACGGCTACAGCGCTCTGTTGCCGAGGCAGTACGCCGATCTGCTTCCGGTCAGCGTCTTCGAGCTGCCGCACTGGCGCGAGCTGATGGCCAACAACACAATTCTGTCGCTGCTGAACACGCGCTTCATCCTGGCCAGCCGCGACGAAGCGAAGGCGATTGACGAGAGATTTATCGGCAGCGCGTCAAAAACACAACCGACTGCGCCGGAAACTGCCCCTGCCGAAAGCATCTTGAATACGAATGGCTGGACGCTGCTCAACCCAGGACAGCAATTTGACCTTCGTAATCCCTTCGAGTGCGGTGACCCGCCGTGCGGCATGCAGCAGGCCGGCCTTACTCTGCGGAAGAACAGCGTCTACGAGCTGCGCTTCACGGTCGTGGCCGGGAGCAAGATCGCCGACCTCAATGTGATCATCGCCCGGCATAATTGGTGGCAAGCGCTGCAGTCATTTACGGTCGCCAATGTTCAGCTGTCCCGCAGCCCCACTCTGTACACGAACATCTACATCGCAAAAGCGGAAGACGAGCTGGTGGACTTACGGTTTTCTACGGACAATCCGGCGGCGGTGCATGTGTCGGACGTCTCGCTGTCGCGCGTCAAGGACTTGCCTTCAGGCGAGTATCGCAAAATTGCCGATCACGACGGCATCGCCGTGATCGAAAACACGAAGGCCCTGGCGCGGGCCTTCTTCATATCGAAGCTGACGCGAGTTGCCGATTATCAAGAAGCGCGCAATCGCATGTGGGACCCGGTAAGCCGATTTGATCCCCAGCAGGAAGCGCTCGTCGAAGGATTGCCAACTGACGAGGCGCTCAGCAGCGGTACCGTGGAGAACATCGAATACACGACGAACCGGGCCGAGCTCGACGTCTCATGTCGGGATCATTGCTACCTTGTGCTGACGGATTTGTATCTCCCCGGATGGCATGCCACGATCGACGGCAATCCTGTTCCGATCTATCGCACCGATGCCGTCGGGCGCGGCATCTTTGTTCCCGCCGGATCGCATCACGTTGAGTTCTGCTACCGCCCTCGTTCTGTCGTCATTGGAATGTGGAGCATGCTGGCCAGCATTGTCATCATCATCGTGATGACTGGCCATCCCCATCACACGCCGTCGGGAACATTCGAGGCGGTCAGGCGGGCCGCATAGTCCTCCCTTAAAAGCAAAAGGGCACACCCGCGCGGTGTGCCCTGTCACAAACTTACGTCCAGTTAACGGCCAAAATACTTCGCGTTACGCTCGGTGTATTCCTTCCATTTTTCCGGCAGATCGTCGAGCGCGAAGATCGCCGAAACCGGACACACCGGCACGCACGCGCCGCAATCGATGCACTCGACCGGATCGATGTAAATCATCTCTTCGGTGGCAAACTTCTCACTGTCCTTCTTGGGGTGGATGCAGTCCACCGGACAGGCATCGACACAGGCGGTGTCTTTGGTGCCAATACAAGGTTCCGCGATCACATAAGCCATAAACTTGATATCTCCCTAAGTCTCTCCTGGGGATTCCGCGTAGAGTGGATATATCGATAGTATCAAAAACCGTGGGCGCCGTGCGGGGTTTGGCACGCCTCTCTGGCCCCTGCCGATCACCGCAGCAATAAAGGGGAGCACATTATTATGCCGCCTTCCCGCGGACCGAATTGTCATCCCGAGCCGGCCGTCGGCTCGACCCCCAGGGTGCTGTCCGGCGTAGTTCTGGCGCTTGCTTTGCTTTCGACGGTTGTAACCGCTCAGCACGTCGCCCAGACATTTAAGGTCCAGCCGCTGCGGCCGGTGCCGGAGCTTCGCGCTGAGGCGCTGAAGGCGCAGCCTCCTGCCGAGCAGGGTGAGTTCCTCACGCCCGACCTGGTTGAACTGATCAGGCTCGATCCCACGCTGAAGCTCGACATCCACTACGCAACTTCCAACAACTTTCTGGGAACGCCGCTGTATGAAGAGGGGCGAGCGTTTCTGCAACGCCCGGCGGCGGAGGCCCTGGTGCGGGCGAATGGCAAGCTCCATGAGCAGGGCTACGGCTTGCTGATCTTCGACGGATATCGTCCGTGGTATGTGACGAAGATTTTCTGGGACGCGACGCCCCCGGAGGACCATCCATACGTCGCCGATCCGGCACAGGGTTCGCGACACAATCGCGGATGCGCAGTGGACCTGACCGTCTACAACCTCAAAACAGGCCAGGTCGTCCCGATGCCCAGCGGCTACGACGAGATGTCAGAGCGTGCCCACGCGGACTATCCCGGCGGTACGGCGGAAGAGCGCGCCAATCGTGAACTGTTGCGGTCGGCAATGGAGGCGGAAGGGTTCACGGTCTATCCGGAGGAATGGTGGCACTTCGATTACAAAGATTGGCGCAAGTACCCGATCATGAATGTGCCGTTCGCGGAAGTGGGCAGGACCGCACCAAAGTAAGGCCGATCTCCGGATCATTTGTAGCGCCGGTCTCCAGACCAGCGCTACAATCCGGCGTCCTTCCCCGCCAATCCCAGCTTCTCTGCCACGGCCTTCATCGCCTCGATGCAAAACGTGATGTGCTCATCGAGGTCGACTCCCAGTTCCGCCGCGCCGTTGACGATGTCCTCACGGCTGACTGAACGTGCAAAGGCTTTGTCCTTCATGCGCTTCCGTACCGACTTCGCGTCCACCTCGGCCAGCGACTTGTTCGGCTTCACCAGCGCGGTCGCGGTGATAAATCCGGCCAGTTCGTCGCAGGCGAACAGCGCCTTCTCCATCGCCGACTCGCGGGGCACGCCGGAATAATTCGCATGCGACAGGATCGCCCGCCGGATCTCCTCGGGCCAGCCGCGTTCGTTCAGGATCTCGCTCCCCTTGAAGGGATGCTCTTCGGCCGTAGGATACTTCTCGTAGTCAAAGTCGTGGATCAGCCCCACGACCCCCCACTGCTCCTCATCGCCGCCGAGCTTGCGAGCGTAGGCGCGCATACATGCCTCCACCGCCATCGCATGCTTCCGCAGACTTTCCGACTGGGTGAACTCAGTTAGTAAACCCCATGCCTGGGCGCGATCCATTGCACTTTTTCTCCTGAAATGGCGGCGTTTTCGCCGCTCTCCCAAAACAATACTGGCAAAAAATGTTTTGTTGTTGGCGATCTTGATTCGTAATTTACTTGACTCTAGCAGAAGATTCAGGCACATTACGCAACAAGTTGTTCGGTGCCCGCTCTGGCACTCCCACAACCTTAATGGCTACGACTCTCGCGCCCGTGGATTCCCGGGAAGTGGTGAGATGCGATGAGTGCCATCTCGTCCAGTTCAGAACCAATAACAATCTTTGTCGTCGGTGCCGCACGTCCCTGGATGAGGACGAGCCGGAGCCGATCCTCACCCCTGCAATGCCTCCCATGGAGGTGGAAGAGTCCAGCGAGTCGCAGGTCCATGTTGCCAAGGCTATTCGCAACCTGCGTCATCGCAGCGGACTCAGCCAGCGCCAGCTCGCCATTCGTATGGGTGTGCCGCGCACTTACGTCTCGAAGATCGAGAACGAGAAGGCCATTCCAACCCTGTCGTCGTTGGCGCGGCTGGCTAATGCCCTGCAGGTAAGCGTTCCCGACCTGCTGCGCGAATGCGGGCCGTCGCGCGAGGACGAGATCCGCGATCTGCTTGCGGATCCGTTCATCGCCGAGCTGGTGGAGTTCACCTCGAAGCTGAACGCCATGCAGTTATCGAGCGTGCTGACACAGGTGCGCGACATGGTTCTGCATCCGCACCGCGGGGCCTAGCAAGGTCTGGGTTCCCGCATCATTATTCCTGCCGGAAAAACGCCGGGGATTTTTGTCCGGCGTTTTTCTGCCTGCCGGCTTCGAGGCAAGCGAACTAATTTCCCCAATCAGCCGATCCGTTCCACCAGCCGGCTTCCGGCAATCCACTACGGTGCAAAATACCCCGAGATGTCCAGGATCAACTGCGTCAGCGAAGAGGCGTAAGCGTCGATAACACCGTTACTGGTTGGCACGACCGCCATGTTCGAGGTAATGAACCCATCTATCGCGTTCAAGGTCGAAACCATAGGCCGCATCTCGCCATCCGGCCACAAAGTCAGGTAAAGCATCGGTCGTGGCGGCACCACGGTCGCATTAAAGATGTACGCCATGGCGCTGCTCGGCGGCGCGCAGGGACTGGTTTCCACGTTGACCGGCATCACCCCGCTAAAACCAGAGCCACTCTGACGCGTGTCCAGCACCCGGCAGGGCGCCGCGGGATACATGTTCAGCCCACCCGCTCCCGCCGGCGCGAAGTAACCGTTCACGTCAAGCAAAAGGTCGGTGGGTTTGTTGAACGGCTGGAACGCGGTCGTGTTATTGGGGCCGGCAGGGACGATGGCCGCATTCGCTACGATGGTTCCGGTGTAGTCGTTCAGGGTTGATGTGTTGGGCATGGGCTCGCCTTGCGGCCAGACCGTCAGAAAGTCCAGCTCACCCTGAGTAGGCAGAACCGTGACATTGAATGAATACGCGGTCGCATAGCTGGGAATCCCGCAGTTCGGAGGTATGGCGTAGTCCCGTTCCACTCCTGCCTGCAAGGTTCCTCCGTTCTGACCATTACGGGTGTCCACGATGCGGCAGGGCGTCAGCGTGTAGAACTTATAGCTTCCGGCACCGGGCACCGAAAAGTAACCGTTGATATCAAGGATGACATCCGTGGTATCGGTGGTGAAGATGCTGATCGAATTGTTGCCGGAAGGCACAATGGCAGCGTTGGCCTTAATGCGCCCGTCGCTGGAGTTCATGAGTGAGACGTTCGGCCGGACTTCGCCCTCCGGCCATACCGTCACATAGTTCAGGGGCTGATGTTGATAGGGCACGATCGTAACGTTCAGCGAGTATGCCGCGGCATTGTTCGGGATGCCGCAGCCGCCAAGCTGCGAAATCAGGAAATTCCGGGTTGTGCCACCCTGAATAGGCTGCTGGCCTCGTTGTCGCGTGTCCACCAGACGGCAGGGAGTCACAGGGACGAACTGAAACGCACCATTTACCTGAAAATCTGTATATGTGTACAAAGTGGCGCCTGGTCTCGTCACCAGGATCCTGCCCGTGGTTGCGCCGGACGGGACAGTGGTAGTGATCTTGGAATCGGAAACCACCGTGTAGCTGGCCTGTGTGCCGTTGAAGGCAACGCTGGTCGCCAGGCTGAGATTTGTTCCCAGAATCGTGACTGGATCCCCGACTCTGCCAAACGTTGGAGACGCCTCCAGAAACGGTGCGAGTCCCAGGACCATCTTGAAGACCGTGCCGCAACCGCCCTGACAGTTACTGCTGCTCCCACCCTTGCTCGTGGTTCCGTAGAAGTTCCCGTCTGTACCTTGCACCAGCGCGCCTACGGGGGAGGAGCCATCGGCGCCGTTGAAGTTGTGCAGCGTGATGAACCCGCCACTCGGGGTCAGCTTGAATACCGTGCCGCAGCCGAAGACACAAGTACCGTTGCCGCCCTGGGACGTCGTCCCGTAGAAGTTGGCATCCGTCGCCTGCGTCAATCCGAGCGGTGCGTATCCGTCGTTGATCACGAAAGTGTGCCGGGTGGAAAAGACGTTATCGGCACGGTACTCGAAGATAGTGTTTACCGTTGTCCCGTAGAGATTTCCGTCGATGCCCTGGATAATCTGAGTGGGATTAAGCCCATCGCTGCTGCTGAACGCATGCAGCGTCACCAGCATGCCGTTCGGCGAGAGCTTGAAAATGGTGCCGCAGCCGAAGGTACAGTTACTGCTGCCACCTCCCATAGCGGTGGTGCCATAGAAGTTCCCGTCGGGTCCCTGCACCAGAGCGGCGCTGGGATTGGCGCCGTCAAGCGGATTCATGGAACAACCGCTGGGACAGAACTTGTAGAGCGTGGTCAACGTACCGCCCAGCGTGATTCTGAAAAGGGTCCCGCAGCCAAAACCCTCGCATGTGCCCGCCCCGCCTTCCGATGTGGCTCCGTAGAGGTTGCCGTCGGTGGCTTGCATAAGCGCCGCAACCGGGTAAAACCCATCCGGACAATTCGATTGAGCACAGAAGGTGTAAAGCGTCGTGAGTGTGCCGCCCGGGGTAATTTGGAAGATGCTCCCGCAGGCGTTTGTGCCGCGACTGCAAGTGCCGCCACCCGACGAGGTCGTACCGTAGAAGTTCCCGTCCGTGGCGCGAATGAGCGCGGAGGGGCCGCTGCCGTCGGTGTTGTTGAAGCTATGCACCGTCGTCAACGTACCGGTGCGGGAGATTTTAAAAACTGTTCCAAAGCCGTTTGCTCCGCCTGTGGACGTTGTGCCGTAGAAGCTTCCATCGTCACCTTGCACCAGCCATCCGTTGGGGCCGCTGCCATCGGGGCAGCCGGACTGCGCGCAGAAGTTGTAGATGGTGCTGAAAGCCTGCGCCGTTGCGGTCGTGGGCATGGCAATCGACAAGCACATACACACGACGAACATCGCGGTTAAGGAGCAGGTTTTCGCGAATGACCACCGTTCCATAGCGTGCATTGACACCCTTTCGACAAGCCCTCCCCGAAACCGTTGCGACGGCCTGGAAAAGCTTCGATTTTGTGTTGAGTGGCGGCGCGGCGGCAGGCTACGCCTGCTTAACCGGCTTGGTACGAATGTTTTTGGACTGCGGCGAATATTAGCATTGCTGGTGCTGCGTGCAAATATTTTTCTTGGTTCTCCGATGAAGAACTGGCACCAGGCAGTAGCAATCTGACACACCGAATTGGTTGGCGGTTCACCTTCTGTTATCTTTGCAGATTCAGTCAAATCGAGGCGCCACGCATGTCTGTAGCTCAAACGACGGCCGATTCGCGTCCACAGCCCAGCAAGATGTACCGTTGGGTGGTGCTGATCGTGGTCAGCCTGGCCATGGGCGGGAACTATTACGTCTACGACAGCATTAATCCCCTGGAGCGGATCTTCACCGACCAGCTCAACTTCACTGCGTCGCAATTCGGATGGCTGAACGCCAGCTACAGCGTGGCCGCCGTGTGTACGCTGCTGATCGGTGGCATCCTCATCGACCGCTTCGGAATTCGCAAGGCGCTGTTCTTCTTCTCCTCGCTGTGCGTGCTGGGAGCGGTGTTAACGGCGCTGAAAGGCAGCTTCCCCCTGATGGTCACCGGCCGCACGGTGCTCGGCCTGGGAGCCGAGTCACAGATTGTTGCCGTGACCGTCGCGCTGGCGCGCTGGTTCAAGGGCAAGGAGCTGAGCTTCGCCTTCGGCATCAACCTGACGATCGCCCGCCTGGCCTCGATTGCCGCCGACAACGCCCCCACCTGGGCGCGCTTTGCCTACTATCCCAACGGCGTCAACGCCGCTCCAAGCTGGCAGCGCCCGCTGGTCCTCACCGCCGTAATCAGCCTGCTGGCTGTGGTCGGCGCGCTCATCTATTGGCTGATGGAGAGCTATGGCGAGTCGCACTATCACCTCGGCCAGTCCGGCGAGCCCGACAAGCTGAGCTTCCGCGAAGGCTTGAAGTTCAATCCGTCTTACTGGTACGCGGTAGCGTTGTGCTTCACGTTCTACTCCGGCATCTTCCCGTTCCGCACATTTGCCATCGATTTGTTCCTCAGCAAGATCTTGAGCCAGATGGGTGCGGCGGCCGGTAGCCAAGCCGCATTTGCTTTGGCGCAACAGCGGGCTGGCTCGCTGAACAGCCTGCTGCCGTTCTCGGCGATGATTGCCACGCCGCTCTTCGGACTGGTGGCGGACAAGGTCGGAAAACGCGCCACGCTGATGATGTTCGGCTCGCTGCTGATGGTTCCGGTGTACCTGATGATCGCCTACGCGCACATCTCGCTGCTGGTGCCGGTATCCATGATGGGCGTGGCCTTTTCGCTGATCCCAGCAGTCATCTGGCCCTCGATCGCCTACATCGTTGAAGAGTCGCGGCTGGGCACCGCCTATGCCCTGATGAGCCTGCTGCAGCAGATCGGCTTTGCGATCTTCAACCTGGCGATCGGCAACGCCAATCAGTTCAGCCACGCGGGTCCGACCAATCCTGGCGGCTATGCGCTTGGGATGTGGATCTTCTCGATCCTAGGATTCGTGGCGTTCTTCTTCTCGTTCCTGCTGTACAAACGCGAGACCGGGCCGCACGGACACGGGCTGGAGACCATTACCGCAAGCTCACACGCATAGAACCAAAAACTCAGCCCGCCTGGGCGAAACTGAGATTTCGCCCAGGGCGTAAGCCCTGGGTAACGTATAGAGAAGAATTCGAGCCGGCTTCAGCCGGCGACACTGCCCTTCTGGTTGCCGCGTCACAGCGCCTTCCTACTGCACTAAAGTAGAATTTTCATTAGCTCCCAATAGCGCCATCATAGGAGTCAGCCAGTTATGGGGAAGACAACCGAATCCAGTCGGGCGGATGGGCTGAAGCTGCCTATCTACATGGACAACCACGCCACAACGCGCACCGATCCGCGCGTCTTGGAGGCGATGCTGCCCTACTTCACCGAAACCTTCGGCAATGCCGCCAGTCGCAATCATGAATTCGGCTGGGTGGCCGAGCAGGCCGTCGAGCAGGCGCGGACCGAGATCGCCAAGCTGATTGGCGCCACCGCGAAGGAGATCATCTTCACCTCCGGCGCGACCGAGAGCGACAACCTCGCGATCAAAGGCGTGGCCGAGATGTATCGCGAGAAAGGCGACCACATCATCACCCAGGCGACCGAGCACAAGGCGGTGCTCGACAGCTGCAAGCGCCTGGAGAAGCGTGGCTATCGCGTGACCTGGCTGCCGGTGCAGAAGGACGGACGCATCGATGTCGACGACCTGAAGCGCGCAATCGACGACAAGACCATCCTCGTGACCATCATGGCCGCGAATAACGAGATCGGCGTGCTCCAGCCCATCCGCGAGATCGGCGCGATCTGCCACGAGCGCGGTGTGCTCTTCCACAGCGATGCGGTGCAGGCGATCGGGAAGGTGCCGTTCAACGTCGGCGAAGACAACGTCGACATCGCCTCAATTTCCGCGCACAAGTTTTATGGCCCGAAGGGCGTCGGCGCGCTCTACGTGCGGCGTAAGAACCCGCGCGTGCAGTTGGCGGCGCAGATCGATGGCGGCGGACATGAGCGCGGGATGCGATCGGGGACGCTGAACGTTCCTGGAATTGTCGGGCTCGGCAAAGCCTGCGAGATCGCCGCGGCGGAGATGGCCGACGAAGCCGTGAAGCTGGCCGCGCTGCGCGAGCGTCTGAAGACGGCGATCATGGGCCGGCTCGACGAGGTTTACATCAACGGCTCGATGGAGCACCGGCTGCCGGGAAATCTGAACCTGAGCTTCGCCTACGTGGAGGGCGAGTCGCTGCTGATGGGCATCAACGATGTTGCGGTTTCGAGCGGCTCGGCGTGTACTTCGGCGACGCTGGAGCCCTCGTATGTGCTGAAGGCGCTGGGCGCGGGTGACGATCTGGCGCACAGCTCGATTCGCTTCGGCATCGGGCGCTTCAACACCGAAGCTGAAGTGGATTATGTGGCGAGGCGCGTCGTCGAGACGGTAAACCGCCTACGCGAGTTGTCGCCGCTGTACGAGATGGCGAAGGAAGGCGTCGACCTGAAGAAGGTACATTGGGCTACCGAGCCGACACAGTAATGTAGCGCCGGTCTCCAGACCGGCTGTAACGCGGCGCTAGCGTTCTACAGGAGCAAGCATGTCCTATAGCGACAAGGTCCTTGATCACTACACCAACCCGCGCAACGTGGGCTCGCTCGACAAGAGCAGCCCCGAGGTCGGCACCGGCCTGGTCGGCGCCCCCGAATGCGGCGATGTGATGAAGCTCCAGATCAAGGTCAATCCCGAGACCAACGTCATCGAGGATGCGAAGTTCAAGACCTTCGGCTGCGGCTCGGCGATCGCATCGTCGTCGCTGGCGACCGAGTGGGTAAAGGGCAAAAGCATCGACGAGGCGCTGGCGATCCGCAACACCGACATCGTGAAGGAACTGGCGCTGCCGCCGGTGAAGATCCATTGCTCCGTGCTGGCTGAAGATGCGATTCGCGCCGCGATCAGCGATTGGAAGAAGAAGAACGCGGCGGAGCGAGAGCAGGAGCCGCAGGACCAGCAAAGGTAACGATGAGCACGATCAATATCGAAGGAACAACACCAGCTTCGACCCCGGCCCGCAAGGCCATCGAAGTAACAGAAAAAGCGCTCGCGCACGTTCGCTCCGCGATGGCGAAAGAAAACATCTCTCCGGCGGAAGGTGGTCTGCGCCTGGGAGTGCAGGGGGGCGGATGTTCCGGATTGAGCTACGTGATCCGCTTCGAGAACGGACCGGCCGAGCGTGATCGCATCTTTCAGTTCAGCGATGTGCGCGTCTTCATCGATCCCAAGTCGTTTATCTACCTGCACGGCATGGTGCTCGATTATGAAGAGACGCTGATGCGGCAGGGCTTCGTTTTCAACAACCCGAATGCGCAGAAATCGTGCGGGTGCGGAAGCTCGTTCTCGTGATCATTAGATTGTCATCCTGAAGATTGTCATCCTGAGCGTAGCATCCGCGGCGTTTTGCGATCCGCAGGATCGCGCGGATGCGCAGCCGAAGGACCTGCGGTGAGTCGCAGAACCACAGATCCTTCGACTACGGCGCAAAAGAAGCGCCTTCGCTCAGGATGACAAAGCGAAATCGATCGTGCCAACAACCAATCACACTCAACACGGGCACCGCACCGGCATCCTGCTCGCCAGCCCGAGCAAGTCGACAAAGGTCAATTGCTGGTCGTGCGGCGATATGCGGGCGGCGCACTTCTGTCATCAGTGCGGGAAGGTCCAGCCTCCCGCCCCCGTTGATTACTTCACCTTCTTCGGACTGCCCTACAAGCTGAATCTCGACATCGCTGGGCTTGAGCGCGAGTTCTACAATCTCAGCCGGCATCTGCACCCCGACATCAACGCCATCAGCAGCGGACAAGAGCAGCAGTGGAGTCTGGAGCAGAGTTCGCAGCTCAACGATGCCTATCGCACGTTGAAGGACCCGATAGCGCGCACCGAATACCTGCTGCGCCTACAAGGCGTGCGGATCGAAGAGCAGTCCAAATCCGCTACAGAAGAGGCCCGGCGAACCGGCATTGCCAAGAAGCAGGTCGTCCCGCCCGATCTGCTGGAGCAGGTTTTTGAGCTGAACATGCAGCTGGAAGAAGCGCGCATGAACCGGAAGATGGGCGAGTGGGACCGCAGCCTCGAGCTCGAATTACGCGACACGAAGAAGCAGTTGCAGGCGAAGTACGACGCCATGCTGCGAGAGCTGCGCGCAGCGTGGGATGAATGGGATGCACTGGTCGATCGCGCGCAAGACGGCGGCAACGTTCTGGAAGACGATCGCCTGGCCACGCGCGACAAGATGGTGGATGTGCTGAATCGTCGGAAGTATCTTGGGAATTTGCTGCGGGATGTTGAGGAAGTGTTGGAATAAGGATCGCTATTCGCTGGTCGCCATTGGCCATTCGCCAGAGAAACCGCGCGTGACGCGGCCTTCCGGCGAATAGCGAATGGCGAAAGGCGAATAGCGCCTTCATAGAACTTTACAAACGACCGTGAGACCCGACCCTATTGTCGGCATTGATCTTGGCACCACCAACTCGCTGGTGGCCTACATGGAAGGCGAGCGCCCGGTCGTCATTCCGGGCGAGGACGGCTCCAACCTTCTGCCGTCGATTGTTGCGCTGGATGACAACGGACAGATTGTCGTCGGTAACGCGGCCCGCAAATACCTGATCGAGACCCCGGAGCGCGCGGTGTACAGCGTGAAGCGGCTGATGGGGCGCGGCGTGGAAGACGTTCAGGTCGAATTGAAGCTCTTTCCTTTCCGCCTGGCGGACGATCTTGTGCCCGGCGAGGTACTGCGCATCATGCTGGGCGAGAAGACCTTCACGCCGCCGGAAATTTCGGCGTTCATACTGCGCCAGCTCAAGCGCAATGCAGAGCGCTACTTCTCCGCCTCGGTGACGAAGGCGGTCATCACCGTTCCGGCCTACTTTAACGACGCACAGAGGCAGGCAACGAAGGACGCGGGACGCATTGCAGGACTGGAAGTTCTACGCCTGGTGAACGAGCCGACCGCCGCGGCATTGGCGTACGGTCTCGACAAGTCAGCCACCGCGACGGTTGCGGTTTACGATTTCGGTGGCGGGACCTTCGACGTCTCGATCCTGAAACTGCACGAAGGCATCTTCGAGGTCATCGCCACCAACGGCGACACCCATCTCGGCGGCGACGACATCGATAATCTGCTGATCACGATCGCGCTCGATGACATTCAGGGTGATCTTGGCGTGGACGTCCGGCGCAATTCTGCGATCGTGCAGGCGATTCGCAAAGCCGTAATCGACGCGAAAATTGCCCTCTCCACAAGCGATAAAACGACGCTGGATGTTGAGCTGCCAGGCGGCAAACGCTATCAGCGCGAGATCACGCGCGCGCTGTTCGAGCAGCTGATTCGGCCCGTGATCGATCGCACCATCGGACCGGTCCGGCAGGCAATGAAGGACGCCGGTCTGACCGCGAGCCAGATCGACGAGGCCGTGCTGGTTGGCGGCTCGACCCGAATTCCTCGCGTGCGGCAGCTTGTGGAAGATCTCTTCCAGCGCAGACCCCACTGCGATCTGAACCCGGATGAAGTCGTCGCACTAGGTGCAGCGGTGCAAGCGAACATTCTCGCGGGCCGCTCGGTAGCAACGAAAGAAATGCTCTTGCTCGATGTCACCCCTCTGTCGCTTGGGATCGAGGCGTTGGGGGGAGTGGTGGCCAAGATCATTCATCGCAATTCCACGATTCCCGCCTCGGCGACCGAGCACTTCACCACCGGTGTCGAGGGGCAGACGAACGTCGCCATTCACGTCTTGCAGGGCGAGCGTGAGCTGGCAGCGGATTGCCGCTCGCTGGCGCGCTTCGACCTGAAGGGCATTCCACCGATGCCGGCAGGCCTGCCACGCATCGAGGTGAAGTTCCTGATAGACGCCAATGGCATCCTGCACGTCTCGGCACGCGAACTTCGCAGCGGCAAAGAAGCTGAGATCGAGGTGCAGCCGAGCTATGGCCTTACGGACGAGCAGGTGGAGAAGATGATTCTTGCATCGTTCGACAATGCAGAAGAAGATATTCGGCTGCGGCAGGTAATTGAGGCACGCAACGAGGCGGAGACAATCCTCACCGCACTGGAGAAGGGGCGAAAGAACGCGGCATGGGAGCAGCTGTCATCGCGGGAGCGAGCGAACATCCAGGGGCAGAAGACTGCGCTTCAGGCGACGATGAAGGAAGAGGACTACCAGGCCATCCGAATTGCCATCGACGCGTTGAATCAGGGGACCCTCCGTCTGGCCGAGCTGATGATGGATTCCGCAGTCGGCGCCGCGCTGAAGGGCAAGACGATGGAGACCGCCAATGTCGGCGAGGGCCCGGCCGCTCCGCATCCCATCGCAAAGGCGGAGATTGAGTAAGGCGGTTGTCAGTTGGCAGTTGTCAGTTGTCAGTTGGCGGGCAATCGTTGTCAATGGGCAGCGAAAAACGGTCGCCGGCGAGTTAAGGACCCGGCATTCCATCTCCAGATCGGCTGTAGACGCGAATTATGTCGAACGAGAAGCCACAAGCCGGAGGCAAGGGGGTCGTCGCCGAGGCCGCTTCACCCAATATGGTTCGCGTGACCTTTCTACCCGACAAGCGAAGCTTCGAGTTCAAGCATGGCACCCTTCCTTATCAGGACCACGGCAGACCTGCGTCGATTCTCGATGTGGCCATGAATTTTGGCTTTCATTTGGAGCACGCCTGTGGCGGCAACTGCGCCTGCACCACCTGTCACGTCGTGGTGAAGAAAGGCGAGGAGCTGCTCAGCAAGATGAATGACGATGAAGCGGATCGCCTCGACATGGCCGCCGATCTACAACTGAACTCGCGCCTCGGTTGCCGGGCGGTCATCGAAAAGCCCGACGAGGTGGAGGTAGAGATTCCCGCCTGGAACCGCAACTACGTCTCCGAAGTTCCCGGGCACGATTGAGCCTGATTCGGTAGGATGGAATCCTGGTATTTCGCAAATCGCGAGTTCCATGATTGTCGAACAATCCTATGAGCCACACCTTTCAGTACGACTGGTTTACCGGACATATCCCGCTTTTTGAAAGGTACCTTTCCGATCTGCGTGGGCGCGCCAGTTATGTCCTGGAGATCGGCTGCCACGAGGGCCGCTCCAGCACGTGGCTGCTGGAGAACGTCCTCACGCATCCCGATTCGCGGCTGACCGCAATTGATATCTACGTTCAGCCTTCGTACTGGGACAACGTGAAGGCCAGCGGCGGCGCCGGGAAAACCGAGCTGCTGGTAAAACCCTCGCGCGAAGCCTTGCGCGGGCTGCCGCTCGGGCAATACGACTTCGTCTACATCGACGGAAGCCACTGGACGATCGATGTTCTGGAGGATGCCGTGCTCGCTTTCCGGCTGGCAAAGGTGGGGGCGATCCTTGCCTTTGACGACTATCTTTGGGATGACCCGAGCTATAACCAGGAAGGCGTTCCGAAAGAGGCGATTGATGCTTTTCTTCACATTTATGCCCGCAAGATCAAAGTGCTCGAGCAGGGCTACCAGGTTTGGGTGCGAAAGCTGGCAGACTGAGTAGAGAACCTATGGCCACCGAATTGAGATGGACTGATGCGGAGGACATAGGGATTGCTCTGGCTGATAAGTTCCCCGAGTACAGTCCGCTCGAGGTCCGTTTTACCGACCTTCATCGCTATGTGACGGAGTTGCCGGCGTTCGCAGATGATCCGAAGGGGTCGAATGAAGCGAAATTGGAAGCGATTCAGATGGCCTGGTACGAAGAGTGGCAAGAACGAAATGGGTAGCGAGGGTGGAAGAGCTGCCTTTTAGGACAGTTCGCACAAGAACATTCGGCCACTGAGGTCTCAGATCTCAGTGGCCGAATAGTTATAGCCGTGTCTTGGGCGCGGGCCTGAAGGCCCGCTCTACCATTTTCTACCGCCGTGGCCCACGGCCTCCACGGCCGCGATCGCGATCGCCGCGTCCACCTCGTCCGCCGCGTCCACCATGATGGCCGCCATCACGACGGCTTCCCGCGTGTTCGCGGCGTCCGCCGTCATCGCTGCGGTTAAAGTTCTGCTCGGGCTCGTCAGCGCGTTCGTGCCCGCCTTCGAAGGTGACGCCGCCAGCGCTGCTGCTGGCTTCGGATGTCCCCGCCCCCTCGCCTCCGGCTTGCGCCATCTTCGCGCGCTGCTCTTTGAGGATGGCTTTGCGTGACAGCTTGATGCGATTGCCGTCAACCGCGAGCACCTTCACCAGCACCTGGTCGCCTTCCTTCAGCTCGTCGCGAACATCGTTGATGCGATGCTCGGCAACTTCGCTGATGTGCAGCAGGCCGTCGGTGCCGGGCAGGATTTCGACGAATGCGCCGAAATCTGCCAGCCGCGTGACCTTGCCGAGATAGGTCTTCCCTACTTCGGCGGTCGCGGTGATGTCCCCGATCATCTGCAGGGCCTTGGCCGCTGCCGCCTGATCGCTCGACGAGACGTTGACCTTGCCGCTGTCTTCGACGTCGATCTTCACGCCCGTAGCTTCGACGATGCCGCGAATCACCTTGCCGCCGGGGCCGATGAGGTCGCGGATCTTGTCGGTCGGAATCTGCAGAGTGTAGAAGCGTGGAGCGAATTCGCTGATGGTGGTACGCGACGTCCCGATCACTTCGTTCATTTTGTCGAGAATGAACAAGCGACCGGCGCGCGCCTGGTTCAGGGCTTCGCGCATGATCTGCGGCGTGATGCCCATCACCTTAATGTCCATCTGCAAGGCGGTGATGCCGTCGCGTGTGCCGGCGACCTTGAAGTCCATGTCGCCATAATGATCTTCCGCTCCCGCGATGTCGGTGAGGACGGCATAGTCGTCGCCTTCCTTCACCAGCCCCATTGCCACGCCGGCTACGGAAGCCTTCAGCGGAACGCCTGCGTCCATCATGCTGAGCGATGCGCCGCAGACAGTGGCCATCGAGGACGAGCCGTTCGATTCCAGAATGTCGGAGACGACGCGCATGGCATACGGCCAATCCGTGTCGTTGGGCAGCACGGCGAAGAGAGCGCGCTCGGCCAATGCACCATGTCCGATTTCGCGACGGCCCGCGCCGCGCAGGAAGGCAACTTCGCCGACGGAGAACGGCGGGAAGTTGTAGTGCAGCATGAAGCGCTTCTTGGCTTCGCCTTCGAAGGCCTCCAGGCGCTGCATATCTTCGGCAGTCCCGAGCGTGGTCGTGACCAGCGCCTGGGTTTCGCCGCGGGTGAAGATTGCCGAGCCGTGGGTGCGCGGCAGCACGCCAACCTCGATCCAGATGTCGCGAATCTGGTCGAACTTGCGGCCGTCGGGACGGCGCCGCTCCTTGATCACCTGCTCGCGGAAGATCTGCTCGCGCAGGATGTCGAAGTAGCTGCCGGCTTTCTTGCGGCCTTCCTCGTCTTCCTCGTCGATGGTGTTCTTCAGTTCATCCTTGAGTTGCTTGATCAGGGAGTAGCTTTCGTTCTTGGGATACTTTTCAGTGTTGACCGCGTCCAGCAGGCGCTCACCCATTTTGGTGCGCAGATCGTCGAGGTAGTCCTGATCGACCATGGGCGGCTCAACCGCACGCTTGGGCTTGCCTGCCTTCTTTGCCAGATCGCTGATGGCGGCGCAGATTTTCTTGATCTGTTCGTGGCCGTACTCGATGGCGTCGACGACGACATCTTCGGTGACTTCCTTCGCGCCCGACTCGATCATCACGATACCGTCGGCGGTGCCGACGACCATCAGGTTCAGGTCGCCGGAGCGCTGCTCCTCATAGGTCGGGTTGATAACGAACTGGCCGTCGACGCGGCCGACGCGCACGGCGCCGATGGGGCCGTGGAAGGGAATGTCAGAGACGCTGAGCGCGACCGATGCGCCGTTGATGCCGCTGACGTCAGGATCGTTTTCCGTGTCGGCGGAAAGGACCATGGCGATGACCTGCGTCTCGCAGCGGAAGCCTTCGGGAAAGAGCGGCCGAATGGGCCGGTCGATCTGGCGGCTGGTGAGAATTTCGCGCTCGCTGGGCCGGCCTTCGCGCTTGATGAAGCCGCCGGGAATGCGACCGGCGGCGTACGTGTACTCGCGATAGTCGACGGTTAGGGGGAAGAAGTCGATGCCCTCCCGCGGCTCGGGATTGGCACAGGCCGTGGCCAGCACGACGTTGTCGCCGATGCGGACAATGCAGGATCCGTGTGCCTGCTTCGCCAGCTTTCCGGTTTCAAAGCGAATGGTCTTGCCACCGGGCAAATCCACGCTGATTTCATGTTTGTTGACGCCGTGTAGTGTGGCTGTCATTGTGTCTTCGTTCATTTCTTAAGTTCCTTCCGTTACGAACGCAACCGATGTCAAGGCTTCAGGCGATTTTCATTACGTCAGCGGCTAAAGCCGGTAAACATTCTCTAGATCGAATGCACCGCTAAGGCGCGGTGCTCCACCCTTATGAGCGGACGCACGATATGGGAGATGGAGTGAAGTACAAGTCAGCCGAGAGAAGCTGGACGAAAGTGGTTGGGCGCACCCCGCGCCCGATCCTGAGCCCAATCCCCGTAATCCTAATGCTGAGTCCGGGGCCCGACGGCGCATGGTCGGGAATGGATACACGAAAGCCAGAGCCTCAGTCGCTCGCAAACCGTTTACTTACGGATGCCAAGCTTCTGAATCACGGCCTTGTAGCGTTCGGTATCGGATTTTCTGAGGTAATCCAGCAAGCTACGACGCTTGCTGACCATCATGAGAAGACCGCGCCGGGAGGCATGGTCCTTCTTATGGGTCTTGAAATGCTCCGTCAGTTCACCAATCCGCTCGCTGAGGATGGCAATCTGCACCTCGGGCGAACCGGTATCGGTCGCGTGCGTGCGGTGCTGGTCAATTAAGCTGGCTTTTTTCTCTCGGGCTAACACTGAATCGGCTGCGCTCCTACTCTTTTATCGTATGTTGTTACGCTATCAAGAATAACATGCGATGGCGGAAACGGGCAAAAGGAACGACCGATGCGCCTTCAGGGCGATTCCTCGCCTTTCCGCTCTCGCAATACCTCGCCTCTGGTGCGATGCATTCCCTCCCACATCGGGAGGCAGCCTCTTTCCGAACTGCTTCGCACTTTCTTCGCTCGCAAATCACTGCCCCGCCATCTCTCTGACTCATGAAATGGCTGTGAGAGGTACCCATGGCCCCTTCCAGGATATCCACCGTCGCAATCTGGTTCTTAGCGATTCTTAGTGCTGCGGCTCTTGCCGGTTGCGGCGGCACTGCCACCTCCAATCCGCCGACACCTCCTGCTCCCCTGAGTGCAGGCAATGTGAACTTGATCTTCGTGGTCAGCGAGGACCTGTCCTACGCCGCCCCGGGAGATGTGAACCTGAAAACTGCGAACCTGACCAATCGCGGCTTACAGCGATCGTTGCGGATGGCGACATTCCTGAAGCAGAGCGTGCTCGGCGGCAACAACGTGACCATCATCCACGTTCTGACGCCGATGACGCATTTGCAGACGGCAAACAACTATCCCGATATGGTGGCGCTCGACACGGTGCAGCAGTTCGCGATGCTGAACGAGATTACGCTGTCGTACGAGAACAACACCCCGGTGCGCGCGAACAGTTATCCGCTCAATGTGGCCTATTCGTCGGCGCGTCTGCCCGATGGCGTCGCCGAACCGCTGGTGAATTGCTCGCCGCTTGCGAGCTGCCAGGGCCTGGACTTCCGCGACGAAGACGGCGGCAACGAAGCCTTAGCGAGCGCGATCATCAAGACGGGCACGCCGGGATATTACGTCTTCTCCGCACCGTGGGGAACCGTGCGCGCGCTGATAGCGAACCTCAATCAGCTGGAAGGTTACGCGCTGGCGGTTCCCACCAGCTATGCCGGCCCCAACTACATTTATGCGATCTCGATTGCGCCGTCGGGCGCCGCCAGCCTCATCACCTACGACAGCGGCGTGAATCCGTCGTCGACTTACCCGCTGCTGCCGGCCGGAGCTATCGTCAGCGCGCCTTGCCTTCCGGTAACCACTCACGGCGGGTTCCACATCGTCGTGACCGGCGGTGCCGGTGGCGCTGTCGTTCCCGCCGGAATCAACACCAACGAAACCGTCTACCTGGTGCGTCACGCCGAGGCGCACCCCGTCGACTGGTGGGAGGATGGCAACTATATTGGCTCCGGGCAGTGGCGCGCCCTCGATCTTCCCAACGCGCTACGCGGCAAGATTTACCCCGACCGGGTTCTCTCCATTGATCCCGCTCAGGTCACCCCCGGGAGCACAAGCGCGCAGGGCGACGCCTACTCGTATGTGCGAACCAACGCCACCGTCCTGCCGTACGCAATCGCAAACAACCTGCCTTACCAGCTGGCGGCAAATTTTGAGTTGCTGGCTCAGAACCCGCCTCAGCAACTGGCAACACAAGCAAGCACTTTCCTGTTCTTCGGAGGGCAGTTTTCCAATAAGCGTCTGCTGGTTGGCTGGGAGCACGACCACATCCCGCCAACGGTCAATGCCCTGCTGCAGACGTATCACGGAGGTCAGACCGCGCCCAACTGGCCCGATGACGACTTCGACACCGTCTGGACTGTGAAGCTTGACGAGGCCGGTAACCTCAGCGTGGACAATGCAACCTGCGAAGGCATCAAGTCGTCGACCTTGCCCGCCACGCCGCCGCAATTTTGAATTGGTTGCGAAGAAGATGCGTCCTAGGGACCACCGTCTTGCGTAACGATTCCATCTAGCGGGCAGGCGAGGTTTTGCGTCGATTGCTCAGCGAATTTCTCTTTGCTCCCGACGATCTTCCAGGCGGCCGTAGCCTTCAGAAGAGTCTTAGCGAGCTTTTCATCTCTGGCGTTGTAGTGCGCACTGTTGTTCAGCACGGCGACGATGGTGCCGGGAAACTCTTTTCCATCAGCCTGACACCTGCCGATGAACATGGGTGCGCTGGCCGAATGAGGTGGGAATGGAAGAACGTCACGAATGATTCCCGTCTGGGTGTTCACCAGCAGTTCGTACTCGTTTCCGCAAATCTTCCAGGAAGCGAGAAACAACTGATCGGAAATCTCCGTCCCGCCCAGATCTTTAAGGCCCAGGTCCTTGTGGCGTGCTTCGATGGCAGCTACGGGCTCGTTTGAGTCGCGTTTCCCAATCAAAGACTTGGGAATATCAACGCCGCATTTGATGCCGACGAATTGATCCACGGCCCACGCTTGTCCGCAGAGGACGATCAACAGCAACAGTGCTGGTCCGATCTTGAACATGTAGAATTCCCGTCCTCTGTCAGGCTCCTCGTCCCGCCACCATTCGCAACAACGCTCCTGCCGGCATGCTCGCGTGCGGCAATCCCATGCGGAAGCGGAAGTGGTCGTACTCACGCAGAGGCGCGAAGACCTCAGGCTCCTCCAGCGGCCACACACCAGCCCGCGCGGCCGCCGAGCCCTCGCGGTCAAGGATGGCATTGGTCGCGCGTCGAGCAGCTTCGTTCGCCCCTTCCATGCATGCCAGATCGCTATAGGTGTGCACATAGTCAGCAGCGAGGAAGAGGTTGGGAATCTCGGTATTAGCTTCCGGCCGATAGGCCAGCGAGCCGGCCGTGTTGATCAGCAGCGGCTCGAGGTTTGTAACCGCGCTGGGATTGGGAAACTCGATGTCGGGATCGAGAAACCAGTTCAGCAGGTTGCCGTCTTCCAGCTGCTGCGAGCCGTCGACGTCGAGGTGCGCCTTGATCTGCGCCCACACCTCATTCCTGATTCCTTCCGCCGTGCACTGCATGGCGGGCTTGCCGTAGAGAATTCCGGGCGCGTTCCAGTCGGAGATGTCGACGGAGAGGATGCCCCCCAGCCGGCCGTCGCCGTATTTCGCCATCGCATCGGCACGCCAGAACTGCCGCTGCGAGATCGACGTGAGCGCCCAGGGCGAATCGATGTAGATGCTGTGCCCATTCACCACCGGGACATCGTTCTCCAGGAAGAATTGCAGGCCATTCATCCAGTTGGTGCGCAGTTTGTCGATGTTCGCAATCGATGGCGCAGCGCGCTTCATGTCGTCGGTGATCAGCGGCGCAATGGCTTCGGCCGGCAAGGCGGAAACATAGTAGTCGCCGGTGACCTGCTGAGGAGCGCCGTTGATCTCAACCGTCACCGACGAGATTTGCGAGCCGCTCATCTGGAAGCTGACCAGGCGCGCGTCGGAGTGGAATTCCACGCCGAGCGATTGCAGATACTGCGTCCAGGGACCGATCCAGACTTCGTTGGTTGGACCATTCAGAAGATGGTCGACCGGGTTGTCGTGCTTAAACAAACCCAGGGTGAGTTGAAGACCGATGTAACCGACGGTGCGGGCGCTGCCCTCTTCGGCGCGGATCGCGACCATGGAACGCGTCATGCCGCGCGCGAG
>DATFSK010000076.1:0-65367 GCA_035262645.1 Terriglobales bacterium | reverse complement strand
CTCTTTGGCTGAATGCTGAATGCTGATTGCTGACGGCTCTTACTAGTCACTGACCACTAGCCACTAGCCACTGCCTTTTGTCATCCCGAGCGCAGCCGAGGGATCCGCGGTTCCGGCCGAAGCCGCTGAACGGCCCCAGATTGTTACATCCCACAATGTGGTATATACCACAATGTGGGATATGCCAACTCCACCCCAAGACCCGCAGCTCGGCACGACTAGAGCCCGCAGCCCAGGTTCGCCCCTGAGGTCGAACCGCCTCACAGCGTCGCCACGCGCCGCTGTACCAGCAGAAAATACAGCGCCATGGCGATCAGCAGCATGCCGTTGACGCTCAACACGCGCGGCGCGCTGAACATCGGCACCAGCCATCCCGACACCAGGTTCCCCATCGGCATGCCGCCGCGGAAGGCGCAGTTGTAGACGCTCATCACGCGCCCGCGCATTTCGTTGGTGGTGATCAGCTGCACCAGCGAGGTCACGGTGGCAAACACCGCCATCATCGACGCGCCCACAATCAGCAGCATGACGTAGCTGAAGGGCAGAAATCTTGATATCGAGAACGCCGCGATGGCGATACCCAGGCAGATCAGCCCTGTGATGGCGAAGCGTCCTTTGTGGCGAATGTTCCCCATGCCGGCCACCCCGAGCGAGCCGATGATGGAACCAATGCCCATCAGCGAAAGCAGGTTGCCGTACGTTTCCGGCCCGCGATGAAAGATGTCCTTCACGAACACGGGAATGTAGGTGCGCATCGGCATGCTGAGCGCGGTCATGCAGAACGCCAGCACGATGAGCGCCTCCATCGATCCCAGCTTGCGCACGAACTTGATGCCCTCTTTCAGGCTGGTGAAGATCGACTCCGTCGTGCTCACCGGCAGGAAGCGGTTCTGGATCATCAGCAGCGAAATGACAGGCGCGAGAAACGACAGCGCGTTCAGCCCGAAGCACCACTTCTCGCCGAGCTTCGCCAGCGCCTGGCCGGCGAGCGCCGGCCCGATCGTGACCGCGAGATTGAACTGGATCGAGTTCAGCGCGATGGCATTCGGCATGTCATCGCGGTCAACCAGCGTGGGAATAAGCGCCGAATACGCCGGCCCGCCGAAGGCCTGCGCGAATCCCGAGACGAACGACAGGCACAGAATGTGCCAGACGTGCACCCATCCGGTGGCGACCAGCAGGGTGAGAATCGACGCACTGGTCATCTGCACGTATTGCGACGCGAGCAGCACCCGGCGCCGCTCAATGCGGTCGGCCACCACGCCGCCTATCAGCGTGAAGAGAAAGATGGGAATGCCGCCGAGGAACTGATCGAGCGCCAGCAGAAACGCGGAGTGGCTCAGCCGGTAGATGAGCCAGCCCTGTGCCACGATCTGCATCCACGTGCCGATGCTGGAGGTGCAGGCTCCCACCCACATCAGGCGGAAGTCGCGATAGTGAAATGCTTTGAATACCCTGCGAAAGGTCGACGTTCCCATGAGCTCCGCTGGTCTCGAAGTCGCGTGCCGTGACGGCTCGCTTGCAGACTCTATCTTCGCACGTGGAGATTGGATGATGCGCAGAGCGCCGGCGCTTCAACCGGAAGCGTGCAACGCACCGGTCCCGAAGGGACGGCTCAGCTTAGCGCGTGAGGAGATTGAACCGCGGTACCGGCGCTTCAACAGCGGACATTTTGCAACGCATCCGTCCCGAAGGGACGACTCAGCTTAGCCCAGGACAAAGTCCTGGGTATCGCGCAACCAAAATCTTCGCGGTCCCGGCAGGGACGGATGGAAGCCTTTTTTCGACACCGCGGCTCCAGCTCCGCGCGGCACCTCGTCCCGCCAATTTCTGCTATCGTCCGATTACGCTCCATGACGAAACCCGCCACCCTCTCCCGTGACCTCGGCGTCACCCATGCCGCCGCCATCGTCGTCGGGACCATCATCGGCAGCGGCATCTTCCTCGTTCCCTCCGAGATGATGCAGGCCGTCGGCTCGGCCCGCCTGGTCTACCTTGCGTGGATCGTCGGCGGCGTCCTCTCGCTCGCCGGCGCCATCACCTACGCAGAGCTCGGCGCCATGAAGCCCGAAGCCGGCGGCGAGTACGTCTACATCCGCGACGCCTACGGCCCGCTTCCCGGCTTCCTCTACGCCTGGACGTGGTTCGCCATCGCCAAGCCGGCGTCCATCGCGACTCTCGCCACGGGTCTGGTCCGCATCCTGGGAACATTTCCCGCGCTCGCATTCTTCAACCGCGCCGCCCTAGGCTGGCCGCTGACGATCACCTGCGGGCAGCTCGCCGCCATCGCCGCGGCCATCTTTATTACTGCGCTGAATTACATCGGTATCAAACGCGCCGGCGATTTCCAGGTCGTCTTCACCTTCGTGAAGGTGGTGATCATCGTCGCCGTCTCGTTCCTGGCATTCACCGCGGCCAGCGGCACCTGGCGCAACTTTGCCACCAGCTTCAGCGGCGCAACCGGCGGCATCGCGGGATTCATGGCCGCGCTCGTCGCCGCGCTCTGGGCCTACGACGGATGGAACGACCTCAACATGGTCAGCGGCGAAATCCGCAATCCCGACCGCGCCATTCCCATCGCGCTGATCGTCGGCGTGGCCATCGTCGCCGCGCTCTTCATGCTGACCAACGCCGCCGTGCAATATGTTCTTCCGGCGCCGGCCATCGCCGCCTCGCAGCGGCCCGCCTCCGACGCAACCGCCGTCGCGGTCGGCGCATGGGGAGCGGCTGTGGTCTCGGCCGGCATGGCGCTCTCCATCCTGGTCACGATGAACGGGACCATCATGAGCGGCGCGCGTGTACCCTTCGCCATGTCGCGCGACGGCTACTTCTTCCGCGCCATGGCCGAAGTCCATCCGCGCTTTCACACGCCCTCGGTCGCGCTCATCGTGCAGCTGGTATTGTCGGTGATGCTGCTGCTGTTCGCGGGAAGCTTCCGCCAACTCTTCTCGCTGGCGATTTTTGCGGAGTGGCTCTTCTACATGATCGCCGCAAGCACGGTGTTCGTTCTGCGCCGCAAAGAACCCGATACCCCGAGGCCGTATAAGACGTGGGGCTATCCCCTCGTCCCCGCGATCTTCATCGCAGCCGCGGCGGTGCTGCTGTATTACACCTTCACGGAGAACATCCGAAACTCAGCGTGGGGTGTAGCGGTGATTGCGGCAGGCGTGCCGATTTATCTGTACTTCGCACAACGAAAATCAGCAGCAAGAACGTAGCGCCGATCTCCAGATCGGCTGTCACGTGGGTCTCCGACCCACGTGCTTAGCGTGCACTCTCCCGTTTAGCAGTTGCGCATTGGCTAACGTTCCCTGAAATGGAGAGAGTCCACCTGTCGCGCACCGATCCACGCGGGCCGGAGACCCGCGTGACAGCCGGTCTGGAGACCGGCGCTACGGTTGAACTGCGGTTCACCATTCACTATTCACTCACCGCTAATCGCTTCTCCACCCTCGGTAACACCGCTCGCAGCAACGCCACCAATTCCCCGCGCACCCGTTCGCCGGTCTCAACCACTTCCTCGGCCGTGATCTTTTCGCCGGTCATACCCGCGGCCATGTTGGTCACGCACGAGATGGCCAGCACCTCCAAACTCAAATGCCGCGCGGCGATCACCTCCGCCACCGTCGACATCCCCACCAGATCGGCGCCAATCGATCGCAGGTACCGGATCTCCGCCGGCGTCTCGAAGCTCGGCCCGCTCACCGCTGCATAAATCCCCTCAAAGGCCTCGCCCGTCAGCCGGCTTGCTTCTTCCAAAGCGAACTGTCGAAACTCCGCGTTGTAGGCATCGGTCATGTCGGGATGGCGCAGCCCAAAGCGATCGTCGTTGCTTCCGATGAGCGGATTCTGTCCCTGAAGATTGATGTGATCGCGCAACACTACCAGCGCGCCTTTGCCGTACTCCGGATTGATCCCGCCCGCGGCGTTGGTCAGCACCAGCGCACGGATTCCCATGCGCGCCAGCACGCGCACCGGAAATGCGACCTGCTGTGCCGAGTAGCCCTCGTACAGATGCACGCGGCCCTGCATCACCGCCAGCGGCGCATCGTCGAGCTTGCCAAGCACCAGCCGGCCCGCGTGTCCAATCGCGGTGCTGACGGGAAAATGTGGAATGTTTTCATACGCGATGACGGTGGTATCGCGGAGCTCGCCTGGGTCGGCGGTAATCGTCACGTCCCACAACTCGTCAGCGAACGCTCCCAGCCCCGACCCGAGCACAACGCCAATGCGCGGTCTCAGCTCCGTTCGCGCCAGGACGAACCTGGCCGCCTCTTCGGCGCGCGTGAATTCATCATGCTCGGTGAGAGCTGTCATTAGAATGGATGCCGGGGAAACGTCTCTACTTACTTGTGCCGCTCATCTGCGCGTAGGCGCCAGAATTCCCGTTTTGCCGAACTCAACAGCCCACAAATGAAAATAAAAGCTGTCATCCTGAGCGGAGGTTCGCGCCTTTTGCGAACCGGAGTCGAAGGACCCCTATAACGCCGGCATAGACTCGCTCTTCTGGCGAATAGCGAACAGAGAACGGCGAAAAGTTACTTCCCAATCTCCTCTAGATATTTCTCCGCCTCCAGCGCCGCCATGCATCCCGTACCCGCCGCCGTCACCGCCTGCCGATATCGCCGATCGGCAACGTCTCCGCTCACGAACACTCCCGGCACGCGCGAGCAGACATAGCCCTGCGGAATCAAATACCCGTCGCCATCGCGATCGAGCTGGTCGCCCACAAACTTCGCGTTCGGCGTATGTCCGATGCCAAGGAACATCGCGCTCGTCGGGAAATCCCACTGCTCGCCGGTCTTAAGATTGTGCAGCCGCAGCCCCGTCACTTCTTTCTTCGTCACGTCGAGCACGTCCTCAACCACGGTATCGGTGAGGAACACGATCTTCTCGTTCTTGCGCGCCCGGTCCAGCATGATCTTCGACGCACGAAATTCGTTGCGCCGGTGAATCAGCGTGACCTTCGAAGCGAAGCGCGTCAGGAACAGCGCCTCCTCCATCGCCGAGTCGCCGCCGCCGATCACGGCAATCTCCTTGCCGGAGAAGAAAAATCCGTCGCATGTGGCGCACGACGAAACCCCATGGCCGATCAGCGCCTGCTCATTCGGCAGCCCCAGCCACCGCGCCGACGCGCCGCTGGCGATGATCAGCGTCCGCGTCAGCAAGGTCTCGCGTCCTAGGTTCACCTCGATCGGTTTCTTGCCTCCATCGGCGGACTTCCGGCTCAGATCCAGGCCGGCCACATGCCCGGCCATGAACTCCGCGCCGAAGCGCGCCGCCTGCATGCGCATGTTGTCGATCAGCTCCGGTCCCTGAATGCCCTCGGGAAAGCCGGGAAAATTCTCCACCAGAGTCGTGATCGCCAACTGCCCGCCAGGTTCATGCCCGTCGATAACCAGCGGACTCAGATTGGCCCGCGCCGCATATATCGCGGCTGTCAGCCCGGAACAGCCCGTGCCGAGGATGATGACATTGCGAACATTATCTGCCATAGAAATCCGTTTGATTCTCCGCCGCGCCGGAAGATTCAACCGCCCCCCGGCCCTCCGGATTCTAGCAAACCATCATCCGCCGGACGCCCAACTCATTCGCGGCTTTCGAATGGCTGGGCGTTCACGAAGCACGCATTTGTAATCCAAACTTAACCGTCATCTCCGCAATTGGCGTGGTAGTTTTGCCGTCGGCTTCTGCGGGCCATCGGTATGGATTCCTCCCTGTCAGAAGTCGGGGCTGCCCGGATTTGGCTCGTATCGTTTCACGGGCAGCCTTTGCTCAGCAGTAACCGGAACTGGCCGCTCTATAGGGGGAGGGGCCAGTTTCTTTTGGCGTATCCAGCATGACGTATCTGTCGAAGACGCTGGGTTGCCGCACTCATTCGTCGTGTTTCCAATGAGTGGGACACACCACGTAACGGATCATTGTTCTCTCAACGTTCTCTCAACGACTGCGATGCGCTTTCCGCTGTCAATATTGCGAAACACAACAACAAGCCCCAAGGTGCTGAAAACAACCTGAATAAAAAGTGCTAAAAACTGGAACGAAACCCCATTCAGCCTGCTATAGTGAAATTAGAGTTGAAGATTTGGGGACGGCCTCTAGCGGTCCGTCCCTCCAAGAACCCAGCCGAGCGCTGGGTTTCGTATTTTCCGCCGGTTTCTCCATGAGCGTCGACCCTGCCTAAAGGGCCGAGCCTGTACTCTCGGGTTGGGCCCTCGCCAACGTCCGATCAATCGCTCCGTGCCCCACTCGTTCGTTCTTTTCGGATGAGTAGGTTGTCCCTATTGATCGATTGCCCGCGTCGGCTGGCGATCCGCGCAACCCGATTGCCGGAAGCCGCTGGTGCAGTTTGCCTGTTTTACTTCGCGAAAGCCTGCAACGCTTCTCCCGCCCCTCTGGGCCGGGACTTCACCGCAAACTGTCCGCCGGGCGCCCCACTCATTCGCCCTTTTCGAATGAGTGGGTGCCCTGTTACCAGAGCACCGGCCATCCCTGCTCTTCGAACGAAACAGGATTGAATTTTCGCCACAGCCACCAAGGAAAACGTCATGCGATTCGTCAAGCCTTCTACCAAAAAGCAAGCGTCCATGCCCGGCCCCAACAGCCCCGCGTACAAAAAACTCCTCGCCGCGCAGAAGGCCGGCAACTCGTCGCCTATGCCGGCGCCGGCCAGGAAATCTCCCCGCCCCTCCACCGCATTTTCCTCGCTGAAATCCCGCCAGCGCATCGTCGAGCGCGTCAAGCGCGCTATCTGGGCCAAGGTCCTGGAAATCAACGATGCCATCATCAATCTCGCGCTCTGCGGAAACTACAGCGCGGCCAAGGCTCTCTTCGACTTCGCCGGCGTCTACACGCTGCCTACGGCCGAGGACGAAGCCGCCGCCGCTGCTGATCCCAAATCCGCTCTGCTCACCCCCGCAACAGAAAATCCCGACACCAACAATCCCATCGAAGCTTTCTTCCGCAGCATCGGCGTCGAGCCACCAATCGATGAGCCCGCCCCCAATCTCGCATCTCAGACTCTGTAAAATGGAACTTAGTCGCGGCAGAACGTTCATCCTGCATTGCTCAAGCTCGGAACGAGATGCCAACATGCATTAGCTGACAGCTGATAGCAGACAGCTGACGGCCCTTAGCTGATTGCTGACTGCTGACTGCTCTTATGGACATGACCTGGGTCACCGACCGCATCGCCGTTGGCGGCGGCATCTGGAACGACGAGAAAATGATCGAGGTCGTCCGCGCCGGCATCACTCACATCATCGACATGCAGATCGAGTTCGACGATACCGGCCTCGCCGAACCCTACGGCGTCAAGGTGCTCTGGAATCCGACCGACGACGACTTCCAGCTCAAGCCGCCCGAACTCTTCCAGCGCGGCGTCGACTTCGCTCTCCAGGCGCTCGATGAGCCCGACTCGCGTGTCTACATCCACTGCGCCGCCGGCGTTCATCGCGCCCCCATGATGACGCTCGCTCTCATGCGCGCCCTCGGTTTCGCCCTCCAGGACGCCATCAACGTCATCGAGGCGCGCCGCCCGGTAGCCGACTTCGCCGACGTCTACATCCAGAGCGTCGAAAACTTCATGCGCACCTACTCGCCGGCGGGACAACCCCGCGGCTGATCTGAGGTGGAGCAAGTGCCGCCGTCCGTACCGTTATGGCTGTCTGCGGGCTTGAATCGCCGCAGGCCAACGCACCCGTCCCGCAGGGACGGCTCAGCTTAGCCCAGAGCCTGCCCTGAGCGTAGTCGAAGGGACGCAGTCCTGGGTACGATGCAAATAGAATCGCTCCGTCCCGCCAGGGACGGCCACTTCTGCTACATCCCACGCTGTGGGATAACGAAAGGCATCCACCATGCCGAACACGCGCCGCCTAGCAGGGCGGTTTTCTTCTGTCCTCATCTCAGTAGCCTTCGCCCTTCTCCTGCCACACAACGCCATGGCGGACTCACCCCTGACCCTGTGTCAGATCACGGACACCGTCTACCGCGCCGATGGCTCCCCTGCGCAAGGCGAAATCGTCATCGTCTGGACAGCCTTCACCACCGCTGCGGGCCAACCCGTCGCCGCCGGCAATCTCACCGTCGAGCTGGGCCATAACGGCCAATTCACCGCCGCCCTCGCGCCCAACGCCGGCGCCATGCCTGCCGGCACTTTTTATCGCGCCACCTACAAACTGAGCGACGATTCGGTCCAGCAGGCCTGGCAGGGCGAATACAAGATCATCAGCGACTTCCTTCCCGCCGGCGATGTCCTGCCGGGCAACGCCGTCCAGGTTTCCGCGCCTTCGCGCGGCGCCGCCTTCACCGCCATTGTCCGCGAAGTCGAGCTGCAAGTCGTCTCACTCGCGGGCGATCGCTCGCAATACGACATAAAATTCGCCAGCGATGCCGCCGGCCCGCTGGCCTTGAAGTTCGACGCCATGACCCTACCGGCGCCGGTCAACACGCCGTACGACACCGGCACGCCAACCTCTTCGCCCTACATCGATCCGCTGAGCGCCGCCCGCATCTACAACGTAGGCACGCCCTCTTCGTCGTTGTACATCGCACCGCTCACCGCGGCCCAGGTCACGAACGTCATCGCCACGGAGATCACGGTGGACGCTGGCACCGCTCCTGCGCCCGGAGGCGGTATCGAAGTGCGCCGTTCCGACGGCGGCTGGGGCCCCAGCGACAGCGGCAATCTCGCCGGTCGCTTCACCACTCAAACTTTTACTCTGCCGCGCCTCGAGCGCGTGCAGGGCTATTACCTGCGGCAGTACGACGGATCATCGCCGGCCAAGTACTCGCGTTATTCCATGCTGCTGCACGTGGACTATCCCTTATGAGCACATGTCCTAATATCGTCACCCTCACGGAATTCGAAGAACGGGTTCTCTCCGATCTCGCAGAACTTAAAGCCAACATGAAGTGGATCATCGGCAACGGCAATCACGGCAAGATCCAGGAAATCGAGGAACGCGTCGACAAGCACGAAGCTTACCTCCAGCGCTTCACCGGCATCGCCACCGCCGTCGCCGGCCTCATCACCGTTTTCCACCTCGCCATCGACGTCCTCCGCTTCCGCCACTGAAGTTTCCGATTACAAGAGTTGTCATCCTGAGCGCAGCGTCTCCGCGAAAGATCCTGAGCGCAGCCTGGCCGCGGTGCTTTCTTTCTGGTTTGTCATCCTGAGCGGGGGTCGCCACGGCGACCGGAGTCGAAGGACTCCTATCCTCGCAAGTGCTCGTTGTGTTCTCCTCAGCCGGGCGCAACTCTTGTTCGCTCCCGGTGTCGCAACTTCAGATATCCTTAACGTAAGCAATGAAAACGCATCTTCATCTCGCGCTTCTGCTCGCGTTCTCTCTTCCGTCCCCTGCTCAACAGTCCAACGCCGCCAGCGCCAACAAAGACACCAGCGCCACCAGCGGCGATCAGATCACCAAGCCCGCCGGCGCAAAGGGATCCACGCTCATCGGCTGCCTCGAAGGCCCGGGCACAGATGGCAAGTACATGGTCCGCAACATGGCCCATCGTTACGGCGTGCAGGTCATGGGTTCCGACGATTTGAAGAACGATTCCGGCAGCAAGGTGAAGTTGACCGGCCAATGGCAGCCGGTACCCGAATCCGAGCAGGACAAGAAGTCACACGAGACGCACCGCTTCCAGGCTACCGATGTCGAGGTGCTCTCCCAGACTTGCAAGCGACCAAGCGAAACCACTCCCGTCAGCAAGAACAAACCGCAAAAACCGACCACCTACAACGCCCCCAGCCCCGACGATTCGAAGTAAAGACGATTCGAAATAAAAAAGCGCAGTCTGGCTGCGCGTGAAACCCTCTCAGCTGTTTTCCTGAAGTCGTCGCACTTACTGACCACTAGCCACTGACCACTGTCTTTTGCCGTTAAAACGTTTTCTTCGAGTCGATCAGAATCGTCACCGGCCCGCTGTTCACCAGCTCGACGTCCATCATCTCCTGAAATCTTCCCGTCTCGCATCGCAACCCCAATCCCCGCACGCGCTCCACGAAATACTCATACAACTCCCGCGCTCGCTCCGGACGCGCCGCCGCATCGAACGACGGCCGCTTCCCCCGTCGCACATCCCCAAACAGGGTGAACTGTGAAACTGCCAGTACCGCTCCTCCCGCCTCCCGCACGCTCAGATTCATCTTCCCCGCGTCGTCCTCAAAAATCCGCAACCCCGCAATCTTCTCGGCCAGATAATCGGCATCGCCCTCCGTGTCTTCCTGCCCAACTCCCAGCAGCACGAGTAAACCTCCCGCGATCTCTCCCGTGATCTCGTCTCCCACCTTCACCGACGCCCGGCTCACGCGTTGCACCACAGCTCGCATCAGAGTTTTCTACCACATCATGGCCGAGTATCCGGCACGATGATCGCGCGCGCCAGGTGCGGCACCACCTCGGGCACGATAATCGCGATCACGATAATCCCGCCGCCGATCGCCTGCTGCATCGTCATCGGCTCCTTCAGCCACAGCACGCTCAGGATCGCCGCCGTCACCGGCTCAATGCAGAACAGTACTGCAGTCTCCACGGGGCTAAGCCTTGTCTGTGCCGTCGCCTGTCCCCAGAACGCGAACACCGTCGAGAACAGCGCCAGATAAATCGTCGGCCCCCACACGCTCAGCTGCGGCAAGGTCTGCGGCAGGTTCTGGAATCCGTACGGCGCCGGCAGAAATGCCGTTACCATCACCGACACGATCCCGCCCACCATCACCTGGGTTCCCGCCAGCAGCCAGGCGTTCGTCCGCTTGGCGTACGCCCCCATCATGATGAGGTGGATCGCGCACAGCACTGCGCACACCAGCGTCTCGATGTCCCCGCGATTCACGGTTGCGAACATCGCCGGCCCGCCTACCGTCGGCCGCATCAGCAGGTAAAGTCCTGACGTCGCGATGATCGCTCCTACCGCCGAGGTCAACTTCACACGCTGCCCGACGGCCACGGTGATCAACGGCGTCAACGGGACATAAAGCCCGGTAATGAACCCGGACTTCGCCGTCGTCGTGAAGCGCATGCCATCTGTCTGCGACCAGAAGATCACAGCCAGCACCAGCCCAAGCCAGATGCCATCCAGTACACCGCGCCGCGCAATCGGGATGCCCTTGGCGCGAATGATGGCGAACATCAGCACGCCGGCCAACACGAAGCGCAGACTCATCAGCGCGCCCACCGAGATGCGGCCGTCGAGCGCAAATCGCGTCATGGGAAAGCCGAAGCCCCAGATGGTAGCGACTGAGGCAATCAGCAGAACTGCGCTGATGTGCGAGATGGGTTTGGGATGCGAGCTGTGCATGGGTCGATGCGAGCTGTCATCCATCCTATCGTGACCATGCTCACCAAAGCCGTTTCCCGATAGCAGCTTGATGAACTGCGGATTCGTGATTCAACCTGCGATGACGGGTCGCACCGACAGCAAGTCAAAACAATTTTGTCGTAGCAGTGTGCCCATCGGAGGTTCGATGATGAAGCCAGCTCTCGTTCTGCTGCTATCTTGCTTCGCGTTACCGCTAGTCGCTCAGGACTGCCGCGCCATTCTCGGTCCGCAATCTCCCGACGCCGCCTCTCTGCAGCAGGTGGAAGACAGGTGGAACGACGCCTTCATGCACGGCAAGCCCGAGTACCTCGAATGCCTGCTCTCTCCCCAATACGTCAGCATCTCTCCCAAAGGCGCGCATGACCGCAACTGGGAGCTCGAACACGCTCGCGCCAACAAATCCCACCCCCAGCCCATCCCCGAGATCCACGGCATGACCTTCGAAGTCTTCGGCAACACCGGCGTGATGCGCCTCTTCAAGCCCGCATCGGAGGACGGCAGCCAGCCGGCTCAGTACATGGCCGACATCTTTGCCTTCCAGGATGGCGCCTGGCACGCCGTCTACTCGCAGCACACGCCTGTGCAGCAGTAATCAGTAGGCAGATTTTCTCCTCTTTGATATCCTCCGCAATAGCCACTTCTCGCAGACTCCTCGCCATGAAAATTCTTATTCTTACCACCGATCCGGAGCTGGCCTCGCTGCGCCACCGCGTGCTGCAGCTGGCTGGTCACGAAGTGCTCGCTATCAGCAACGAGAGGGAAGCTGTGGAAGCAGCCGAAAAGGATGTACCCTTCGACGTTGCGCTCATGTGCCATCGCATGCCTGATGCGACGGCTCGCAAGATCATCCGCATGTTCCGCGATCGCAAGCGCCCGGGGAAAGTGGTGTACATCTCCCACATTTATGGCGAGTGGCCCGAGGTGGAAGCCGATCGCTACGTGGTCGGCGCGGACGGCCCCGACGCTCTCGTGCGCATTGTCGCCGAAACCGGTCCGCAGGCTGCCGCCTGATCCATGCGTCTTGGAGTCGCCGATCAGCAGTTCATCCGCCGCTCATCGACCCTCGCTCGCGCAGATGGTAACCTTCCGTCATGCCACCAGGAGCTGACGATCTTTTAGCCCTTGCGGTCGGAGCCAAAAAGCAGGGCCACCTGCGCGAGGCCAGGCAGGACGTCTTGCAGGCGATCAGTCTGCTGCGTGAGAAGCCGCCCGGCATCGAGCTGGCGAAAGCTCTTCGTCTGCTCGCGGAGCTCGAACGCAAACTGCACGACAAGGCCGCGGCCTTGCGCCACTATCAAGAGGCGGTCGTTCTCTGCCGCTCCCATGCGGACCCGCTCATGCTTGCTCACACCATTCGGCATCTCGGCGACCTGTACCAGGACGCTGGGAACTCTGAGCTCGCCGAGCCCTGTTACCGTGAAGCGCTCGAGCTCTATCGCGCTCACTCGGAAGCTCCGTCCCTGGATCTTGCCAATGCCATCCGCAGCATGGCCGTGTTGAAGGCTGCGACTGGCGAAAGCGAGCAGGCCAGGTCGCTCTGGCAGGAAGCGCGCGACCTCTATTCCCGTGTCAACGTGAGCGAAGGTGTAGCCGAGGCTTCGGAACGAATCGCCCAACTCGCCTGATGCCAAACTCCTGCGATCTCAGGCGCAAGTTGACGCGAACCTTGCCCTCCACGAAAACACTAAATTAACCTCACGGCGCTGATTTATGCTGCGCTGACAGCGGAATCGTGCTACAACAAATGCACAACTTTCGTTGCTTACCGGTGTCTAAACAGTTAGCAGCGCAAGTACTTTGTCGGGCTAAAGGCCGGCGCCAGCCGTCGGTCGGGGGAGGTGCCACATGGATCTGATCACGATCGCTGTGGTGGGTGTCATCGTTTTGAGTTACGTGGTCGGCTCGCTGACCAGTTCGGTGGATACCGAACAGAAGCTGCCACACCGCTACTGAACGCGGTAACGATTTCTGAGGGCGCGGAAGAACTGTCCTGTTCTCCGCGCTTTCGTGTTTATGAAGGCCGGCTCCTATGCCGCTACTCTGCGCGGAGCGCGTCCACAGGATTCACCGACGCCGCGCGCCGGGCCGGAACATACGTGGCCAGCAGCGCGCATACCGCAAGCACACCGGATACAACGACGAGCGTCGAGGCATCCCACGCCGGCACCGAGAACAGCAACTTGCGCATCAGGAGACCGGCCGCAACCGCACAAATCAATCCGGCGAGTATGCCAATGCCGGTCAGCCATCCCGCCTCGCTCATGATGAGCTGATACACGGCGCTGCGCTGCGCTCCCAGCGCCATGCGCACGCCGATCTCCCGCGTGCGCTGGCTGACCGAATAGGCAATCACGCCATACAGCCCGACGGCCCCCAACAGTAGCGCCAGCACGGCAAATCCGCCGATCAACCACGCCGAGGTGCGATGCAGATACGCGGACGGCGAATTGTAGATGCGCTCGTTCATCGATGCTTCATCAAACACCGCGAGGCCTGCATTGACCTGGTGAATGGTCGCAACCATAGCCGGCAGCAGCGACTGCTCGGCTTGATCGGTGCGCACTAACACCGTGAGAAAGTCATCCGGGCTCTGGTTAAGAGGCTCGTACAGCGCGGGCCAGGTCTTCTCCTCCAGGGATCCTTCCTTCACATCGTCCACCACTCCGACGATCTCCTCTAACGACTTCGGCGACAGTTCGGTATCGCCGATCTGTTTGCCGATGGGATCTTCTCCCGGAAAATATTGCTCCGCCAGCGCGCGATTGATGATGACGACCTTGGGTTTTGAAAGATCTTCGGCATCGGTGAAGTAGCGGCCGCTCAGCAGGTTCGCCTGCAGCGTTTTGAAAAACTCTGAGCTCACCTCGCGTTCGTTGACTTCATTGTGCTCGCCGCTATAAGGGCGGCCAGGAAAACGGATCCAGGTGGTGTTCCCATTCGAGCTCACGGGAAGTCGCGATGTCGCGCCAACCGACTTGACGCTGGGCAGGACGGCCAGGCGGCTGATGACCTGGCGAGTGATCGCTACGCGCTGCTCGTCTTTCGTGTAGTCGGCCGGCAACACGACCTGCGCCGTCGCCAGGTGATCGGGACGGAAGCCGATATCCACATGCAACAGGCGGTACAAGCTCTTCCCCAAAAGCCCCGCCGCCGCCAGTAAGACAACTGCCATTGCCAGCTCAACGATGACCAGGTTGGACGCGAACTTTCGCCACAGACTGCTGGCCGCCGTGCGTCCCCCCTCGGCAAGGTCGCCACGCAGATCATTCCACAGCGTGAATCGCAACCCGGGTGCGAGCGAGAACAGCCCCAGCGACAGCAGCGAGAGCCCGCCGGCAAACAGCAGGCTGTGAAGATTGAGGCCGAGCCCGTTGAAATATGGCGTGTAGGCCATCACGTCCTTGGTGATGAAGCTGAGCAGGATGCGAATGAACATCGCGCCCAGGCCCAGCCCCGCACAGACAGCGGCCACTACCAGCACCAGTCCTTCGGTAACAAACTGACGTATGAGCCGCGCCTGTGATGCGCCCAGGGCGCCTCGCACGGCGATCTCCCGGCGGCGGCTTTCCGAGCGTACCAGCAGCAGGCTGGAGACGTTGACGCACGCAATGACCAGCAGCAGCGCCGCTCCCGCCATCAGCACCAGCAGAATCGGGCGGACCTCTCCCACAAAGACATCACTCAGCGGCTCTACAATGGCGCCCTGCCCGCGATTGGAGTCGGGATACTGTTTCTCCAACTGCGCGGCGATGGCCTTCATCTCCGCATTTGCTTTCCCTACCGAGACCCCGTCTTTGAGCCGCGCGATGCCGGTCAGGCTATGGCAGCTTCGGCGAATGTCGCAGTGCCCATTGGCATGAAGGGTTGTCCAGAACTCCGAGCTGCCACTGCGGGCGAACTGAAAGCTCGCCGGCAGGACGCCAACGATCGTGTACGCGTCGCCACTTAACGTGACTGGTTGCCCAATCACGTCCTCCCTTCCGCCAAGCCACTTCTGCCAGGCCTCGTAGCTGAGCATGACCGTATGCGGCGCGCTGGGTAAGTCTTCGCCGCCGTAGAAATCGCGGCCCAGCAGCGGGATGACCCCCAGGGTGCGAAAGAAGCCGTCGCTCACGCGCGACCCTCGCACCAGTTGCACGCCCGATGGAGTGCTCAACATGTAGCCTCGCTGGTCCCACACATCCAGCGAGCTGAACACATCGTTGCGGCTCTTCCAGTCGAGATAGTCGGGATAGGAGAGATTCGCACGCGGAAACACCGCGACACTCTCCGTCGCATTCACCAATCGATTCGGCTTCCAATAGGGCAGCGGCCTGATGAGCGTGGCGTCGACGAAGGCGAAGATCGCCAGGCTGGCCCCAATTCCGAGAGCGAGGACAAATACCGCAATGCACGCAAAACCGGGGTTCTTTACCAGCTGGCGTGCGGCGAAGCGAAGGTCCTGAAGGAAGCTCTCCAGCAGCGGCGCAGTTCCGCGTTCGCGATAGACCTGCTTCGTCTGCTCGACACCGCCGAGTTTCACGATCGCCTGGCGACGCGCTTCTTCGGGCGACAAGCCGGCGCGAATGTTGTCATCGATGTGCATCTGTAGATGCGCCTCGATTTCGCTTGCGAAGTCACGCTCACGGCGCTCTTTGGAGAAGATACCGGCGAGGCGCAACACCCATGTACGAAGAGGATTCATAAGTCACTCCGCCCGCAATGTGATTGCCGGATCGACGTTGGCGGCGCGGTGAGCGGGTATCCAGCAAGCCATCGAGGAGACGATCACCAGCACCGCAACCACGCTCAGATAGGTGAGCGGGTCAAGCGGCGAGGTGCCGAACAACAGCGTCATCAGTGCGCGACTGCAGACCATTGCGCCCAGTAATCCGAGCACCAGGCCCATGCCCGCAAGAGTCAACCCCTGTCGCAGTACAAGCGCAAGAATATTTGTGGGAGACGCGCCCAGCGCGGCCCGCACGCCAATTTCGCGCGTGCGCTCGCTGACATTTCCTGACAGCACGCCGTAGATCCCGGTCGCCGCCAGAATCAATCCGACCAGCGCAAAGGCCTCAAACAGCACCAGAGCGAAATGACGCTGCGCCTCCGAGTCGGCGATCAACTTGTCCATGGTGACGACGCGCACAATCGGCTGGTCCTTGTCCATCGACCAGATCGCGCGCCGGATGGCAGGCGCCATCGCCGCCGCGTCCCCCCGCGTGCGAACCACCAGCGACTGCGCGGCATCCACCCAGTGCCACTGCGCGCGCGTGATGTAAAAGGCCTCCCCGTCATTCAATCCCAATGAGATCTGCTTCACGTCGCTGACAACTCCGACCACCGTGGCCCAGGGCTTCTCCGGATGGCCATAGTCGGGACCCATCCTCACGTGCTGACCAATGGGGTCCGCGTAGCGGAAGATACGCCTGGCGTACGATTCGCTGAGAAGCACGGCCATGGGCGCGCCCACACGATCCTGTTCGTCCAGCAGACGGCCGCGGCGGAGCGGAACCTTCATCACCGCGAAATAACTGGGGTCGACCGCATAGCGGAAACCCGCCGACGAAAGATCGTTGGGACGCGTCTGAAACTCCACACCATAGCTGTCGCTTTCTCCGCCGAGCGGCAGCTGGCTGGTGAAAGCCGCATCCACCACGCCAGGAACCTGCTTCACTGCCCGCAAAGCTTCGTCAAAGAAGCGCGCGCGGTCGGCATCTTTGTCGAAACGGTGGCCGTACTCCTGCACTTGCATCGTGAGCAGGTGCGAGGAGTCGAAGCCGGGAGGAATCGCAAACAGCCGCTGGATGCTGCGCAGCAACAGACCGGCGCTAACCAGCAGCACCAGCGCAATCGCAACCTCGGCAACCACCAGAGCGCGCAGGGTGAATTGCGGGCCGCCTGCTGTTGTCCGCGAACTCTGCTGCAAGCCCGATTGCGGGTCGCTGCGCGAGGCATACACCGCCGGCATCAGACCGACGACTACTCCGACGAAGCTGCTGATTCCCAGGGCAAACAGCAGCGCGGTCTTGTCGACGGCTATGTCATGCGCACGAGGCAGCGTCGCAGGACTCAAAGCCACCAGGAAGCGCACGCCCACTCTTGCCAGCAGCACACCCAGCACGCCGCCAACTATTGCCAGCAATAAGCTCTCGGTCAGGAGTTGCTGCACCAGGCGCGCGCGATTGGCGCCCAGCGCGACTCGCATCGCGAACTCTCCACGGCGTTGCGCGCCGCGGGCAAGCATCAGGTTCGTGACGTTGACGCAGGCAATCAGTAATAAGAGGAGAACGGCGCCCAGAATGGCCAGCAGAGCCGGCCGCACGTCTTTTGTTATGTCGCGTTGCAGAGCAGTGACGATGATTCCTTGCGGAGCTCCGCCGGAGCTGTCGAACCCGCTGGCATACGCCTGAGTGAACGGGTGGAGGGCAACGTGGAGTTCATTGTGCGCCGCCTCTGGCGTGGTCTCCGGCCGCAAGCGCCCGACCATTTGCAGATGATGGCCCCACTCGCGGCTGTCCGGCGGCAGCGATGGATCGTACTGCAACGGCGCCCACAGTTGCGCCTCAGGAGCGACCACGTTCTCGAATCCGCGAGGCATGATCCCGATGATCGTATAAAGGCTGTCATCCAATGTGATCTGGCGGCCGACGATGGAACGATCGCCGCCGAAGCGACGCCACCACAGCGCATCACTCAGAACGACCACGTTGGGACCCTTGTGCTGATCATCGGCAGCATCGAAGTCGCGACCCAGCACCGGCTCAACGCCCAGCACGCGGAAGTAATCCGCGCTCACGCGTTGTCCTTCGAATCGTTCCGGCTCTCCCTTGCCAATCATTGTCGGCTGCCACGCCTTCACGACAGCCACGGCCTGCAAGGAACGGCTGCGCTCGCTCACTCCACGAAATGTGCCGAAACAGGCGAATTCTGCGGAGCCACCTGTGTGCTCTTCCCAAAGCATCATGATCCGGTTCGCATCGGGGTAGGGCAGCGGCCGGAAGAGGATGGGGTTTACCGCGCTGAAGATGGCGGTGCTGGCGCCGATGCCGAGGGCAAGAACAAGGATCGCGGTGCACGCGAAGCCGGGATTGCTGCGGAGTTGACGCAGGCCGTAGCGCAGGTCCTGTACTAAAGCTTCCAGACCCGGGACGGTACCGCGCGCGCGATACGCCTGCTTGGTCTGTTCGATTCCTCCCAGTTTGAGGATGGCCGCACGCCGCGCCTCGTCGGCAGTCATTCCCGCACGCAGATTGTCATCAATCTGCATCGCAAGATGACTCTCGATCTCGTCAGAAATTTCCGACTCTCGCGCCTGCTTGGAGAAAACACCAGCCAGTCGCGAGAGCCATGCGCGGAGATGCTTCATGCCTGCTCCTCAGACGGTGCGAGGAAGCGGCCGACGATCGCCCGTGCCTGCTCCCATTCGCGAGCTTCCTTTTCCAGCTGCTTGCGCCCGGCGCGCGTCAGTTTGTAGAACTTGGCTTTGCGATTGTTCTCCGATGTTCCCCACTCCGATGCGATCGCGCCTTCCTGTTCCAGCTTCAGCAACGCGGGATAGAGCGTGCCGTAGTTGAGCGACAACAGGTTGCCGCTGATCTGCTCAATGCGGCGCGCGATGCCGTATCCGTGCAGCGGCCCCATGGTCTCCAGCGTCTTCAACACCATCAGCGCCAGTGTTCCCTGCCAAACGTCGGTTTTATCAGCCATAGTCTTCGGAGTGTCCCCCTATGGTTTTCCAATAGGATGATGACAGATCCTATATGGGAAGACAATAGGAATACGTGAACCGCGCTTTTATCGCCGCAGAATGCGCTCTCAGGGGAGCAAATGCGGGGTCACGATACTGATGAACTCGTGTGAGGAGACGACTTTTGTGCCCTTCCAGAACTTCGGGAAATGTCGAAGATTGCCGGTCACCAGATAGTCGGCACGGGCGGCGTCGGCACATTCAAGAAAGATGTTGTCACCCGGGTCAGCCGTGACCTGTAGACAGCGCTGCGGGTGGATGAGGTGCGCGTGAAGCTTTATGTGTTGAAGCAGCTGTCGCTGTGATCCCTTGGCAATGCGCAATTCCGGTCGCGCCAAAACATCTCGATATTCGGCGAGAATAGCGGCCGATAAGTACCAGTGCGCCGGCTTAGACATTGCCAGCAGCACGACCGTGCGCTGGACTCCGTTCGGTTTGAGAGCTGCCGAGATGACGATGTTTGTATCCAGGGCCAGCCGTAGCGAAATCATCGACGCCCGGACTTTGCAGCGCGCGTAGCCTTGATGAGGCGATCAATCTGTCGCGACGTCAGCCGGTCTGTTCCCTTACGCTTTGACTCCTCACCGATGATCCTGAGGACGTTAGGCTCCGGCGCGGCAAGCCGCACGTAGTCGCGCAGGCTGAGCAGGACGGCACGCGGGGTACCCCGCTTCTCCAGAACAAAGGAGCGGTGCTCTTCCGTGACGCGCTGGAGAAGCCGTCCGAAATTGCTTCTGGCATCAAGAGCGGAAATTACTGCTGCATGACGGACGGGGCCTCGTCTCATTTGATAAGTATACAGTTCAAATCTTTTAACTGTACAGTTCGGAAGGCTTGGAATTCATTGTTGTGCTCATGGTTTGACATTTCTGGCACCACTCAGGAACACCAAAGGCCCCACGTTGGGAGAACCATGCTGCAAGGTCGCCCCACACGCGGGTTTGCCTCCCTCGGCTACAATGTAGGTCGCTTCTGCGATCCTGAGCGCCCCATGACTCATGCCTGGCACGACATTTCCCCCGGCGAAAAATTGCCGCTGGAGTTTAGAACGGTCATCGAGATTCCCGCCGGCTCCAGCGTCAAGTATGAGCTCGATAAGGAAAGCGGACTGATCAAGCTCGACCGCATCCTTTATTCCGCCGTGTACTATCCCGCGAACTACGGCTTCATACCGCAGACGCTGGCTGAGGACGACGATCCCCTCGATGTGCTGGTTCTGTGCCAGGAGCCGGTGGTGCCGCTAACCCTGATCTACGCCCGCGCCATTGGGCTGATGACGATGATCGACTCCGGCAAGCGCGACCACAAAATCATCTCCGTCGCCACGCAGGACCCCGAGTTCAACAGCTACAAGGAAGCCCACCAGATACCGGAACACCGCCTGGCGATGCTTCGGCGCTTCTTCCTCGACTACAAGCAACTGGAAGGCAAATCGGTAGAAGTGGATGATATTGAGTCAGCCAGGCACGCCCTGCCGGTAATCGAGGCCGCTCTTGCACGCTACAGCGAGCAGAGGCGCAAAGGATTTCACGCGAAACAATGAGCGCTACGAATCCGCAGCGTTAACTCACCACTCGAGACCGCAACGACACGCTAGTGAAGTGCAAACCGTCAGGCGTCTTCTTGCGGCGCCCGACGGTGCTTTCTGCATTCTCTTTAACTAGGGTAACGTCGGCGTGTACAGATCACGCGCGCGATACGTCCGGTACGACCACTGGCTGGCCTGCAGTTCGTAAACAAGGTTGCCGCTGAGGTCCGTCTCCGTCGCGATGGATGCATCGGCCGGCAGAAAGAGAAGGCCGTTGCCAAAGCTCGCAAACAACGGATCAGGAGGCGAACTGAGCAATTGCGCGCTGCCCAGCGCCACCGAGTAGTGACCCAGGTCGGAGAGCATCTGCTGGTACACCGTGTGCATGCTTTCCGAGACGGACAAAATCATGCCGCGGCTATTGCCGCCGCCACATTGCTGGTGACGGGTATTGCCGTCGTCAAAAACCGTCATCACCTCGGTAAAGCCTCCCTGCGCCTGAAAGGCGGCATCGTGCTGATGGGTAAACCACGGAAACACATTCGGATCGCCACAGGGATTTCCGGGAGGATTCAGTAGAGTGAAATCTCCGTAAGGGCCCATGCGCCAGATAAGGTGGCCATCACCGCTGCCGTTGCCATAGTTGATCTTCAGCACCCAATCCTGGCTGCGTTCGGACAGCAAAATGTTTCCGTCACTCGTGAGCTGCGCGGAATTCGCGTGCGTCCAGTCGTTGGCCGTAGGGAAACTCTGGTTGAACGGAGGGCAGCCGGCGGCAAGGTGGTAACACAGATCGTCCAGGGTCGCTTCACGGCTGAGGTCCTGATGGGCGAAAGAATCCCATGCCCATACCAGCTGCATGTTGTGGTCGAGGACAAGAATCATGTCGCCGAGAATGTCGACTGGGTGCTGCTGCGTGCCTCCCTGGTATTGCGTGGACGTCATGTCACGGCTACCCAGAATGAGAAGGTTGCCATTCGGCAGCCGCCGCGTCTCGTGATTGTTGAGACCCGTCATGGGTTGGAACCCCCGCGCGACCAGCTGTTCGTTCAGAATTTCAATATTGGTCTGCAGAAGAAGGTTACCGGCCAGGTCATATTCGTTGAGCTTGGTGTACGACATGGTGAAGTGGTTGCCGCCAACCTCCATGCGCGTTAACAGCGCCTGACCATGGTGGTACCAGAGGATGTTTCCGTGTACGTCGGTAGCCGCCGGCCAGTACTGAAAGATCGATCCAACCGTGGGAAGCAGGTGGAAGATCACCACCGGAAAATCCGCGTCATGTCCACTCGGCGGAATATCGACATTCATGTGCTCATTGATCGGGAAGTCGTTCGGCAGGTGTCCTGTCGTGAACGAAAGGTCGGAACCGTTCTGGTCGTAATTGTTGGCGAACTCCTCCCAGTGCATCTCATATTGCGTGGCTGGCAGCATTCCCGCGACCAGAAAGTTCGCACTCGTCGAAGAACAAGACACGGCGTTGGTGGAGCTCATGGTCTGCGAACCGTTCTGCCGGAAGCGAACGCGAATGGAATGTCCCACGGTGCACGGGCCCGCGCTGAACAATGCCACCAGTGGATGAGAGGTGGGATTTACTGCCGACGCGCCGGACTGGGTCACGATCGGCTGAATTACGTACTGCTGCGACACTGCGGGAAAGAGAATATATGGCTGGGTAGTGATATCGCGCACCCGCACCGTCACGATGTACGTGCCTTCCACCGTCCACGGAACCCAGGTGAATGAATTGGGAAGGTCAAAATCGCGCACCACCTGGTTCTGGCCTTGCAGCGCTGCGCTGAACTGATAATCGTAAGTGTGGCCCGGCTCACCCTGCACGGTTGCAGTCCAAAGGATGCTGGTTCCGAGCAACTCGGGACTGGGAACACTGGGACTAAGAGTGATGGTGACAGAAGGAGTAACGGCAGCGGATGCGCCGCTCGCCAACCAAATAATTCCAACCAGAACCGCGATAAAGCCGTAGAGTCTCCTCGACATAGACAGTCCTTTCCATGTGTATCAGTCCGATTCGTCGTTTGCGTGGTGATTCTGCGGACGAAGCTATCGGCGTCTCTATTGGCGCGGGGGAAAAGTGGGTGAAAGTATATCACCAGGAAACCGAACAGCTGTTGGAGATCTGCCGTGCGGCTCGGTGGATTGTTGCAGGAAAGTGAACGAATCAGCGATTAACAGATTGCGGCTTCCATTTGTTCAAAAACGCAAGCACATCTTCCGGCGCCAGGGAGCGCGCCTTCTCGAACTCACCGCCCTGCTGGCTGTAGAGCAGTTTGCCGCTGCTGTTGAGAACGGCGATGGCAGGAATGCCTTTCTTCATCGGCACGTGATATTGCTCCATGATGTCCTGGTTCTTGTCGCCTTCGCCGACATCGATGTGCACCACTTCGTAATTGCGATTCAGCACACCTGCTAGATCCGTACGATGAAAAGCCAGATCCAGTACGTGGCAGTCATAACACCAGTCGGCGCCGAAGACGACCAGCACATTCTTATGTTGCTTCGCCGCGAGGGCCAGCGCCTCCTTAATTTCCGTGTGCGCGTCGCGGGTCGGATAAATAACTTTGTCAGTCGAAGCCGGTTGCTCCAGCCGGGTAGGCTCGGTGCGTTGCGCCGCGACAAGCTTCCACGCGCCGCCTTGCTGCTGCCAAAGCTGCCCTTCTCGCACGTACTGCACATGTTCGCCTGACCCTAGCGCGGGATGGATCTCGGCTTCGAAGACCACCTGTTGCAATCCCGCTTGTGGCGAGTCGGAGTGGGTCACATCCAGCTTCATGCTGCGGGCCTTCAGCCCCATCCAGAAGGCGATTTCAGCGTCGGCACTGCTGGGCCCGGAGACAGTCTTGATTTGAGGCTGAGGGTTCGTGCTGTATAACGCGCGCAGGGCGGCTGCATCGCCGCTCGTTATGGCTGTTTTCCATTGTTCCAGCGGAGCAAAGGACGGAGTGGTCTGTCCTACACCGTGGGATGTAAACAGAAAGAGTCCGATGAATAAGAATGCCGGGATTTGTTTGAACTTCATGCGGTGAAGATTAACCTCGCGAGTTTCGTTGGCGCATCCGTCGTTGGGCTAATGCCCTCCGTGGTACGGATGGCCTTTCAATATCGTGAAGCCGCGGTAGAGCTGCTCCAGCAAGACAACCCGCGCCAGTTCGTGGGGCAAGGTGATCTTGCCGAACGAGAGGACGCTGTCGGCGGTGGCGCGCGTCGCATCGCTCCAGCCATCCGCTGGACCAACCGCGAACAGCAACTCCTGCGTATCGTGAGACTGGTGATACTCCAGGAAGTTAGCGATCTCTTCCGAATTGAGCTGGCGGCCACGGGAATCCAGCAGTACCAGTATGGGCCGGGTGCGTCCGGAGCTTTTCTCCGCCAGCTTCAGCAGCGCGGCTTCCGACGCCAGTTCTCGCGCATCGCATGCGGCGAAGCGTGCCAGGCGCTTCAGGTATTCTGCCGTCAATGATTGGATCGGCGCGCTCTTGGTCCGGCCAATCCAGGTAATGTGCAGTCTCACGAGCTGGAACTCTTGCGCGCCCGCCAGGCGGTAGAGCGCTTCTGACCCGCGGATTTTGCAGCAGCTTTGCCGGGCTTTCCCGCAACCCGTTTAGTCTTGCCGCCAGTGAGCTTGCGTGCAGGCTTTTCGAGATCGGCCAGCTCCACCCGTGTCGCAGTCTTCCACAGGCGCTCCAGGTCGTAGAACTTGCGCGCGCTTTCGGAAAAAATGTGGACGACGAAGTCGACGTAGTCCATTAATACCCAGTCTGCCTGGTTATAGCCTTCGATGTGTTTGGGCTGGGCGCCGTTGGCGCTCAGTTTCTGATCGACCTCGTCGGCGATGGCCTGCACCTGGCGTGGGTTTCCGCCAGAGCAGAGCACGAAGTAGTCCGTAAAACCGCTGGCCTGCGCATCCAGTTGCAGCACGCTGATGTTTTCCGCTTTCTTTGCCTGGCAGGCACGCACCGCTGTCGCCACCTGCGATTTCAGTTGATTATTCTTCATGTAGTCGCTTTTCGCTATTCGCCTCTCGCGCTGCGCGCGGTTCGTTTCTTATACAGCCGTTCCTTATGTATGTACTCGGCCACAGAATCAGGCACGAGACGTTTCAATGCGCCGCCGCGATCGACCGCCGCGCGAATCTGCGTCGCCGATATATTTTCATGTGTTTCCCCCAACATGTGCAGGGTTGCACCGGAGAGCACCAGAGGCCCAGCCATTTTCTCCCTGCGAAACAGCTTTGTAACGTCCTCCTTCGGACGCAGCTTTTCCGGCAGCGAGGTAGCCACATCCGCCAGCGAATATCCCGGCCGCGCCGCCACGATGAAATCGCATTCCGCCAGCAGCTCTTCCGCCTTGTACCACTTGGCAATGTCCTTGAAGGCGTCCATGCCAATCAAAAAGTATAAGCGGTCGCTCTTACCTAGCGATTGCTTCACGCGCCGCACGGTGTCGATCGAGTAGCTCGGTCGGCTGTCCCTGGAATCGGGAGAGCGGCCCTCAAGCAGCGATGGCAGCAAGTCCTTCTCGCCTGCCAGCGCCAGAGCCACCATGGCATAACGATGATGAAAGGACGTGATCGGTATCTTCTGCTTGAGCGGCGGAATGTCTGCTGGAATGAACCACACCTGCTTCAGCCCGAATCTCGCGGCTGCGGCGCGGGCGACGACGACATGTCCGCGATGTATGGGGTCGAAGGTACCACCGAAGAGTGCGATCTTCATGCAGGGTGTCTATACAGTTTCCGTGTTCCGGCTGACGGATGCAAGTGCGGCCACGGCTCGAAGGTAGCCGTTCACCACTGAGGCACGGAGCCCACGGTATCCTTCGAAATACATTAAGGGCCTACGGACTCTTTACGGCTGAGAACGCAAACCACCTTCGTGCACGTACTTGATGACTTCGACGTCTGACAATGCAATGAGGGCGCCTGCGGTGACCATCTCGTCGAGCGCAGGAAGCAACTTCTGGATATTCTCTTCGCTATCGACGATCTGCACCAGGATGGGCGCGTCGGAAGAAAAGCGAAAGAGGTTGCGGCGGCGGATGACGGTGCTGGCACCGTAGCCTTCGATTCCGCGATAGACAGTTGCGCCGGCGATATCCAGCTCGCGGCAGCACGCCACGATGGCTTCGTACAATGGCCGCCCTTGCCATTTGTCGTCTTCACCGAAGTGAATGCGCAGCATCTTGGCCTTGCCGGAGAGCTTCATTTGTGGGCCTCCTGTTTCTCTGCTGTCGGCTGGGCGTGTGAGTAGCGGATGACATCCACGTCTGAGAGCACTACCAGGCCCTGCTTCACCATCTGGTCCAGCACGGGGACAATGGCGCGAAGCTTCTCTTCGCTGTCGACCACGGTCAGAAGAATAGGCGCATCGTGAGAGAGGCTGAGTGTCGAGTCCTTGTGGATGCGGCGGTTCGCGCCGTAGCCCAGCATCCCGCGATAAACGGTGACGCCGGCAATGTCGTTCGCCCGCAATGCCTCCACCAGAGCCTGGTACAGCGGCTTGTCCTGCCACTTATCGTTCTCGCCGATGAGGATGCGCATCATCTTGGCTTGCGATTGCAGCTTGGCAGGCGGAGTCAGTGCTTCGTCTTTTTCCGGGCGTGGGCGGATGACCGTTGTGTCCCGCACCTCGATGAAGCCGTCTCTCGCTATCTCCGTCAGCTTCGGAAGGACTTCGTCGACCCGTTCGGCGCTCTCGATGAACTCGACCTTGATCGGCATCTGGTCGGCGAGATCGACGAGGCGGCTGGTGTGCATCTTGTGATCGATGCCAAAACCCGCCACGCCGCGCACCACGGTTGCATCGGAGATACCGCGGAAGAACAGGTAATCGAGGACCGCGGCGTAGCAGGCGGTGCCGTGATAGGTCTGGCCCTCCATGACGTAGACCGTGACCTTCTTTGCCGGTCCCGTAGTCAGCATCCAGTCCTCCTCATACGAACACCCGCGCGATGGCCATCCCACCCCAGACTGCCACAAATCCCACGATGACGCTGAGCGCGACGTTCAGCAAGCCGACGGCGAGCTGGCCGTCCAGGATGGCGCGCAGCGTCTCGTACTCGAAGGTCGAGAATGTCGTGTAGGCGCCGATGAAGCCGATGGGGATGAGATAGCGCCAGTACAGGCTGGCCATTGTCCGATCGAGCAGCGGCATAATCAGACCAAGGACAAACGAGCCGCTGATGTTGATGACGAACGTGCCGTAGGGGAAGCCGACACCGAAGCGTCTTCCGAAATACACGCCGACCACGTAACGCGCGATCGCACCCAGAAAACCGCCGAGGCCCACTGCGAGATATTTCAGCACACGCCGCAATCCTCTCTCTATGACAAATTGTTACGGGAAGAACTGCCGGGGACATGACTCCGCGACAAGGGATTCCCGTCAGGAGTCATCATCTGTCCCGGACTTGGGTGGGACAGCGGTTGGGTAGGGTGAACTCCTTCACCCGCGACTGAATTGTTGATAGCGCAATCGAGCCAGGGAAGTCAAGCTACGGATCACGGGACAACCTGCTCCGGTTCGGCATGGGATTCGTGCAGGCCTGCGCCGCGATAGGCGCGCATGACGTCGTCGAGCGAAACCACGCCAAGCAACTGCTGCACGTTGGCGCGATGGACCACGGGCAGCAGCGGCCATTCGCCGATCAGGCGCAGAGCAGTATCCAGCGGGTGATCAGGATGCAAGTACGGAATGCGCTCGCCGAGTATGCGCGATAACGGCACATCGGAGTTGGCGATGATATCGAGCAAGTGAGCGCGGCCGATCCCTGACCAGTCATCGCCCCCCATCGCCACCAGGAAGAACTCCTGCGCTGAACCCTGCACATGCTGCTGTGCTTCGGCCAGGGACATATTGCCGGTGAGCACCTGGGCTACAGGCGGACGCATGGCGTCTTCCACGCGCAGAAGCGGAACCTCGCGTTCTTCTTGAGTGAGGGCAGGTCCAAGCCGTCCTGGCGCGAGAGGAGGTCGAAGATCGGCGTCGGCTGGAAGGTGCGCGAGATGAAGTAGGCGATCGCGTTCGAGAGGATCACAGGAACGATGATGCTGTAGTTGCCGCTGACCTCCATGATCATGAAGACCGAGGTCATCGGCGCACGCAGAATTCCGGCGAACAGCGTTCCCATGCCGACCAGGGCATAGGCGCCGACAGGAATGGCGAGATAGGGAACGATCTGGCGCTCGGCCATGCCGACGGCGCCTCCGATCATCGCGCCCATAAACAGCGTGGGCGCGAAGAGGCCGCCTGGGGTGCCGCTGCTGAACGACAGGCCGGTGGTCAGGATCTTCAGCGCGCTGAGGATAGCCAGAATCTGCCAGGTGTATTGCTCGTGCATCGCCTGGTCCATGTAGCTGTAGCCCGCGCCCATCACCTGGGGAAACTTGATACCGATGAAGCCTATGAGCAGGCCGGCGACGGCGGGTTGGAAATATTGCGTCCAACTCGGATATTTCCGCAGCCTGGGTCGCAGGTAGGCAATGTACTTGACGAAGATGAGCGACGCGAAACCGCCGATGACCCCCAAGCTGGCGTAGGCGCCGAGTTCGCCCCAGTGCTCCAGGTGATAGGCGGGGACACGGAAGAGCGGCTCGTCGCCGAGGAACCAGCGCTCGATGACGGCGCTGGAAATTGCCGAAAGTACGACCGCGCCTAGAATGCCGGCAGTCCAGCGGCCGATGACCTCTTCGATAACGAAGAGCACGGCGGTGATGGGCGCGTTAAAGGCGGCTGCCAGCCGGCCGCCGCTCCCACCGGCGCGATGAGGCGCAGCTTCTCGCGCGATAGCTTCAGGCGGCGGCCCAGCGCAGACGCCAAACCAGCGCCGATCTGCAAAGACGGATCTTCGGGGCCCAGCGATTGGCCGCTGCCTATGGCCAGAGCGCTGGTGACAAACTTGCCGACCACAGTCACGATCGGGATATAGCCGTCATAGATGTAGAGCGCTGCCTTGGTCTGGTTCACGCCACTGCCGCGCGCCCGCGGAAAAAATCGGATGACCAGGAATGCAATTACCAGTCCCGTCAGCATCGGCGCGAGAAAGACACGCGCGGTGGAAGGCTGCAGGCCGCTTCCCAAAAGCTTCAGGCGCAGGAAGTCGATGCACAACCGGAAGCAAACTACGGCCAGGCCCGATCCAACGCCGATGAGCACCGCGAGCACGAGGAAGAACTGCTCTTCGCGAAGGCTGGAGCGTTGCGGCGATAACATCGTCCGCAGCGTCGTCCAATACTGACGGCGAGTGGGCGTGGAGACGGCAGGTTTCGAGCCGCTCGCGTCTTTGGGTTTGGCAACCACGGGCTCCTGACGACTCATTTTGGCGGCTCAACTTCGCTCTGTGCCAGCGTGAGCAGGGCACGGTCCGCCAGTTCCGTCACCGGGCAAACTGGTGCGGTAGCACGCTCAACGTTGTAGACATATTGCGCGGTCGGATCGAGAGCATCCGGGTTCCTGATCAGGGCGTGCTGCGTCGCCGATGGTTGTATTTGTAATCCGGTTGCGTAGAGAGTTTGCAGTTGCTGGGCTGCCGGAGTGCTAGCCGCTGCCCGTTGCGCCGGCTCGCCGCCGGCCGGGGGACTGCTCTGCGCAGCCAGACTGAATCCCAGCTGGGTCGCGCAGGTGTTCAGGCGTTGTTGCGCTAACTGGAAGGACTCAGCCGCGCGCTTGCTACGCTCGGCAAGCGAGAGACCACGCTGCGCGGGATCGAGGCGCAGGATTTCACGCACAAGGTCCAATTGCCGGCGGGCGTCATCGAGCTTCGGGTCCCGGTCGACAGCGTTGGCGATGTCGTATTCCGCCTCGTTGTAATTGCCGAGCGCAAGCGAAGCCTGGCCCTTACCGAGCCAGGCCTGAGCGATCTTCGGGTCGTGGCTCAGAACTGTCTGGTACGCTTCCAAGGCACGTTTCGGTTCATTCACTTGAAGAAGCATGCCTGCCAGAAGAAGCTGATCGGCGGGATCAGCTGGACCGTCGGCCTGTAGCGCCATCAGCTCCGCCTGGGCCTGTGCCCCCTTGTTTTGCTGGATCAGGTATTCCGCCAGTTCGAAGCGAGTAGCGATTCGTTGCGAACGAGGTTGTTCGCTCCAGACCCCGTTGACCGCATTGCTGTAGTAGCGAACGGCCTTGGAGTAATCGCTGCGGCGGACGAATAGGCGCGCCAGGGTGAGATTGACTTCGCCATCGGCGGGTTCCTCTTCCCACAGGCTGATGAGATGAGCCCGGGCCTCATTCAGGCGATTGCCCGCCAGCAGCGCCTGCGCCAGGCGAAGGCGATACTCGCGATCTTCCGCGTTGTAGGACAGCGCAGTACGGAAATCGTCGGCCGCAACCGCCGGCAGATGCGCCTCCATGGCCTCTTCTCCACGGTTGAACCATCGCACGGCGAGCGACGACTCTATGTCGCGATGGAGATTGACCAGGTATTGGGTTAACGCAAAGCCCGTGATGATGAGTATGAGGGTTACGACAACCACGATTTGTGAAAGGCGGGAGCTAACAACACGGCCGCAGGAAGGACATCGATCCTCTTCAGGTGAGAATTCGGCTCTGCAAGCTTGGCAGCGAATCGAGGCAGGCGCACTGTCGGTCAAAGAAGGCAATTGGCATCAAGCACTTGGCAACCAGCCAAAGCAGCTGCTTTCTATATTACTCATCGGATGCGTGTTGAGATGATCGAGGCAACGGCAGGGTTTCATGAAGTCTTGCAGGAGCGCAGGAAAACAACATTTTCCGCGCGAAACGCCGAGTGCTCTTTGCGAGTTTATCCCGCCTGACGCGGACGAATGTCGTACTGGCGGATCTTGTAGAGCAGGGCTTTGTAGCTGATGTTGAGCTTGGTGGCGGCGCGCTTGCGGTTCCAGGCGGTCTCTTCCAGCACCTGCGCGATCACTTCCATTTCCGCGCCGTTCTTCAGATTGCGAACCATTTCTTTCAAATCGGGTTGCGGCTGTGTCTGCTTCTGTTCGATCGAAGCGACTGAGCCGTTGGCCGGGTCCTGATTCAGAGCGCGTTGCAGCTCGCTGATAGCGATGGCTTCATCCCCGAGCACGAGATAGCGCTTCACGAAGTTCTCCATCTCGCGAATGTTGCCAGGCCACGGGTACTGTTCGCAGACCTCGAGCAGACGATGCGACACCTGGAGCGGGGCGCACGCGTAACGGTCGGCAAGATGGATCATGAAGTGCCGCAGGATCATCGGGATCTCTTCGCGGCGCTCGCGCAGCGAAGGCATACGCAGCACGAAGCTGTTCAGGCGGTAGTAAAGATCTTCGCGGAAGGTTTTCTGCGCGATAGCTTGCGGCATGTTGATGTTGGTGGCAGCAAGTACGCGGACATCGACCTTGACGGTTACGCGGCCGCCGAGGCGGGAGAACTGTCCGTCCTGCAGGACCTGCAGCAGCTTGGCTTGCAGCGCGGGAGACATCTCGCCGATTTCGTCGAGCAGCAAGGTGCCCTTATTGCAGAGCTCGAACTTGCCGGGCTTGGCTTTGGTGGCGCCGGTGAAAGCGCCGGGCTCGTAGCCGAACAGTTCGCTCTCCAGCAGTTCGCTGGGAACAGCGGCGCAGTTGACCTTCAGGAAGGTGCGATGGGCGCGATCCGAGTATTTGTGGATCAGCCGGGCCAGGACTTCCTTGCCGGTACCGCTCTCGCCGAGCAGGAGCACGGGGAAGTCGAACTTTGCCACCTGCATGGCATGGGCACGAAGCTGCCGCATCTGCGGGGTAGCGGAGAAGAAGTAGACGCCTTCGCCGACTTCGATGGCATCACCCGCGCCGGGCGCGGAAGGATCCGTGTTCTCGAGACAAAAGCGCAGGACCTCGTCCATCTCTTCTTTCTGGACGGGTTTGGAAAGGTAGTCCTGGGCCCCGAGGCGCATTGCCTGTGCGACCTTGCGGGTATCCCGCACGCAGGAAAGCATCACAACCTTGGTCGAGGGCTTGGCTTCGCGGATGCGCTGCAGCGTCTCCAGCCCGTCGGCCCCCGGCATCACCATGTCGAGCAGCACCAGGTCTGGCGTGTCGCGCTGAACTTTGTCGATGGCTTCCACACCGTTGGAAGCGGTGGAGACGCGATAGGAATCCAACTCCAGTACCGTTTGCAGGTACCGGAGCATACTAGGTTCGTCGTCCACCACCAGGATATGGCCAGAACTCATTGCTCCTCCGGGAGTCTTTCGGGGGAAGGATTCAGCAAGACCAGGAAGGAAAACTTACTCCCCGTTCCAGACTCGCTTTCAACCCAGATCTTTCCGCCGGCTGACTGGACCAGACGGCGTGCAATAGCCAGACCAAGGCCATGTCCCTCCGCTCGCACACCCGGAGGGACCAAGCGAAAGTATTCTTCGAAGATCTCCTGCTGGAACTCGGGGGCGATGCCCGGACCCGTGTCGGAGACCGAAATGCGGCAGCAGTTGGGAGCGATGATGCGTTGACGACGGCGCTCCACAACCGGGGGGCGATCGACGGTGCGACGCTCCCAGAAGTACGGTTCCACGTGCAGCCATACCGTGCCCGAAGCCGGCGTGTACTTCATGGCATTGTCCAGCAGGTTGGAAACCACATGCTGGACCTTGTAGTAGTCGAAGGGAAAGGGCTGCAATTTGTCGTTGGGAAGGAAGTAAAACGCTATGGCCTTCTCGTGGAAGCGTTGCGCCCAGACTTCCGCAATCTCGCGTATGCAGGCATTGATGTCGCCCACTTCGTAGTTCAGGTCGAAGCGGTCAACCTTGAGGGCGGCGTAGGTCAACAGATTCTGAATGAACGTCGACAGCCGCGCTCCATTGGCCTGCATCTCGGTCAGAACTTCCATCTGGCGCGGATTGAGCGGTCCCAACTTTTGTGTCAGTAACAGGTGCAGGTAACCATCCATTATGGCCAGAGGCGTCTTCAACTCATGTGCCGCAGACGCCAGGGCATCGCGGCAGGCGCTGCAATGCTCTTCGCCGACACGGCTCCGGTGCGGCCGCATGATGGACGTCTTCACCGGCGGCATCGGGATCACCGCTTTGCCTTTGTGAGGTAGGGACAAAGAGTCCTCTGCATCGTCAGGAGAAATCCCCGATCTTTGTTCCACAGGCATACCCTTCGACCAAAGTCAGCCCTGGGTTTAGCGAATTGCCAATTCCTCGGGAAATAGAGTGGAAACACTCTACAGGGGGAGAATTGATCTTACCCTAAAGCCATTTATTGTCAACGCCAAACTGGTTAATTTTGGGGAAAAGTAGCAAATTAGTTTCCTTTTCCGGCAGGTGCTTTCACTCATATCGGGTATTCCACTTCCCCTCGACCGCAAGAGATTGCACCGTCCACCTGATTGGCTGCGCCGCCTGCATATAGCTATTCATAAGAAAACAAACTAGTTAACGATGCGCGTCATTTGGTTATCGATGTGCGTTATCGAACTGTAATGTAGGAGATCATAGGTGCGTCGAACCGTAACTGTCGCCGAGCGCCGCGGCTGGGACCGGCTACCTATCTCCATACCCTTCTTTGTCCGCGGAACCAACCCGGAGGGCGAAGAGTTCCTTGAGTTTGCAACTGCCCTGAATCTCTCGGCGGGCGGGGTTCTGCTGGCCACGCGCCGTTACCTCGATCCCGGTACCGAGATCTCCCTGGAGATTCCTGTCGCCTTGGTGAACAAGGCCCAACTTCCTCGTTCCGTCTCCCTCCTGCAAGCCAGGGTGGTGCGCTGCACCGCCGATCGGCAGTACTTTCTGCTGGGAATTCAGTTTCACGAACCGCTGCTCGATCATCAGGCCACCCTGGAGGTCGGCAAGGCACGACCGGTTGGGAAACTGACTTCCTCAAAGTGAAAACATTTTCACATTCGAAGCGCAAACTCCTTCGCTTTATTCCCTTCTCATAGCCATTTTTCTAGCTTTGCACAGCTTGCAAACCAATTATGTGCAATAACATGCAGCCAATATGCGCATTTTCTTGCGATGTGCAGGAACTTGGCGCAAGAAATGCAATTCATTAGCACGTTACTGGGAAAACTCAGGCGCGAGACACGGAGATGCCACTGCTGGCGGGCTCGAACAACGAGAGTGTGATCACGGCGCAACAGCTCCCCCCGGAGCCGGTGATCTTCGGGCAAACCCCTGCCATGCGCGACGTCCGCCAAAAGCTGGAGCGCGTGGCCGCCTCCAATCTCTCCATCCTGATCACGGGAGAGAGCGGCACAGGCAAAGACATCGTCGCCCGCCTGCTGCATCTGTATTCGCCCTGGGGAACCGGCCCGTTCGTGAAGGTGAATTGTCCCGCCATTCCGGGAACGCTTCTCGAAAGCGAACTGTTCGGCTATGAGCGCGGAGCATTTACCGGCGCTTACAACCCCAAGCCCGGTAGAGTGGAGATGGCGCACCGGGGCACGCTTTTCCTCGACGAAATCGCCGAGCTGGACGCGATGCTGCAGGCCAAACTTCTGCAGCTCCTTCAGGACGGGCAGTTCAGCCGCATCGGCGCGCAAGAGGACAAGAAAGTTGAAGTGCGGGTGGTGTGTTCAACCAACCGCGAGCTGCACGAAGAGATCGAGCAGGGCAATTTCCGTCCTGACTTGTTCTACCGGATAGCGACGATGACGATCCATCTGCCTCCATTGCGAGAGAGGGCTGTGGATCTGCCGATCATCTGCGATTACCTGCTGCAGTACTACAACGAGAAGTTGAACGGCCGCGCTGTCATGATGCGCCCGGCGCTCATGGCGAAGATGCAGCGTTACTCCTGGCCTGGCAATATCCGCCAACTGGAGAACCTGGTGAAGCGCTATGTGGTCATGGGCACCGAAGACGTGATTCTGAGCGAGTTGCTGGAGCCCAACGAGCGCGACACAGTGGACACGCTGATGCTGGAAGGGCCGGTTTCGCTGAAAAAGCTGACGCGACAGACGGTTCGCAAGCTGGAAGCTCGTATCATCCTGAATGCGCTTCACGCCAATAACTGGAACCGCAAGAAGGCGGCACGCTCGCTGGATATCAGCTATCGCGCCCTGTTGTACAAGCTGAAAGAGGTTGGAATTCCGCAGCGGCGTTCCAGTTCCGCCAACAAACACGAGGAAGAAGGGGCCGAGTAATACACACCGAGGTGAGAGATGTATTTCGAAGGAAAGACCGTGGGCAAAAAAATCTTCATTTTGACTGCAATTGTGCTGCTTGGGCTTTGGACAATGGCGGCATACGCTCAGGACAATGCCGCTTCGCAGGACAACAGCGCGCAAGCGGGAACTGACTCGACGACGGCTGCCAAGCCGGTAATTCCCGCCGCCAGCGACTCCGGGGCAAAGGAATCGGCCAAGGCGACGCCGCTTCCCGCTACCGATACTCCAGCTACGCGGGTGACCGCGGTGAAGCCCGACACCTACGTCATCGGAGTAGGCGACGGCCTCGGAATCAATGTTTGGAAGGAGCCAGAGCTTTCCAAGCAGGTTCCTGTGCGTCCGGACGGAATGATTACGCTGCCCCTCATCGGCGAGGTCAAGGCTGCGGGCCTGACCCCGAATCAGTTGCAGGAGCAGATCGCTGCCGCTCTGGGAAAAGTCATGTCCGACCCGCAAGTGGTTGTGATGGTGGAGGCAGTCAACAGCCTGAGCTTCAATATCATGGGCAACGTTTACAAGCCTGGCTACTATCCCCTGGGCCGGCCGATCACGGTCCTGGATGCGATTGGGCTGAGCGGCGGTTTCAAGGATTTCGCCAAGCAGAAGAAGATTTACATCCTGCGCACGGATGCGAGCGGCAAGCAGCAGAAGCTGCATTTCAACTACAAGGAAGTAATCAAGGGCCGGAACATGGCGCAGAACATCATAATCGAGCCTCGCGACATCATCGTCGTGCCGTAAAGCCAAATTCGTTAACGCGGAGTGAAGGCGAGAGGGGGATGAGATGAAACGGCAACTCAGACCGATATTGGCGGCAATCGCGTTACTTTGTGCCCCGCTGGCATGGTCGCAGAGCAGCGCCTCGGATTCGGCGCCTGGTGCCTCCAGCGACGCGCAGCAGGCTTCGCCCAGCGACCCCTCGCAGGGCGGCGCCGCCGATTCGTCGTCTTCGTCGTCTTCCTCTTCATCTCAGGCTAGCGCGCCAAATCCGTACCGTGGCATAGCCACCTACAGCAATCCGTACGACAGCGATTCCACCAATCCGCAAAATGGGTCTTCCGATCAGAATCAGTCGGGCATCCCGGGCGTCGATGACGGTTCCCAGTCGGGTCTGGGCGGCCCGCAGGCCACCTTCTCGCATCCGGAAAAGCTGCCTCCGCTGAATCTCTTCAGTGAAGCTACATCGCATACCGGTCTGGGCTTCAATTTTGGCGTGGGTGAGATTGCGCAGTACACCGGCGGATATGCCAACCAGCCCAGCTATTGGAGTGCACTGTCGCTCGTCAATGCCGGTGTGAGCATCGTCCAGGCCCGCCCAACCATGTTGTGGAGCCTCTCTTACGGTGGCGGCATTACGAATACGGCTGCCACCATCTACAACACGTACTCTAACTTGAATCAGAACGCCAACTTTCACTTCATCTGGAGCATCAGCAAGCGCTGGCAGTTCAGGATGAAGGACAATTTCCTTTACTCCGATGATCCTTTCCAGCCCTTCCTCACGTATCTGGGCCAGCCGACGCCGAACAATCCGAACCCGGTGATTTATTTCCCGCAGACCATTGTGGAGCAGAATCAGGCCACGGCGGAATTGACCTACAGGCTGGCGGCGCACGACAGCATTAACTTCTATGGCGGCGAGAGTTTTCAGCACTATTTGCGCGGCAGCCAGGTGGACAGCAATACAAGTTTTGGTTTAGGCAGTCTGTGGAATTCGACTACCTATGCCGGTGGCGCTTTCTATCAGCACCTATTCAGTCCCAGACTGACAGCCGGCGCGGGATACATCTTCACCGCATTGGACTTCGGGCACGGACAGTCGCGCGCCGGCGTGCAGATGATTCAGCTGAACGCTACGTATACTTTCAGCCGTCGCCTGACGGTCTCGGGATGGGTTGGACCCCAGTTCACCAGCACGAAGGACCTGGTACCGCTGTTGTGTTTCCCCACGGGTTGCTTGATTGAAGTGCAGCACCACAGCTACATTAACGCGGCTGAAGGCGCCAATGTTACGTGGCAGGCGACCCCCAGCAACTCCTTCGGAGTGCAATTCATCCACAGCATCACCAATGGCGGTGGCCTGTTTGGCGCCGTGCACTTCACGCAGGTGGCCGCAACTTTCTCGCGTCCACTGAATCATGTCTGGAATTTCGCCGCCGGCGGACTGTACGCCAAAAGCGACTCGGTAACCCCGATCAACGGTGACCAGTATCTGCATGGATTGCAGAGCACGGTCAATTTCTCGCGAAGAATCAAAGAAGCCTGGACGATGAACGCCTACTACGCGTTCATTCACCAGACACAAAACTACTACGGCGTTTTTGGAGTGCCGGTCACGCTCACCACGAGCGGACTGGGGATTACGGTTCAGTACAACTGGAACCACTCTTTGGGACGGTGACTTATGATGCAGGAATTTGAAGAGCAGAAATCAGGGCAAGGCTTCGACGAGTACTGGGCAATCGTGGTCCGCCGCAAGTGGTGGATCCTGGGGCCGATGTTCATTGGTTGGATGATTGTCTTTGTCTCGGCGTGGTTCTTGCCGACCACCTATGTCTCCGAAAGCACCGTTCTGGTAGAGCCGCCCAAGGTGCCCGCTAACCTCGTCCAGCCCAACGTCGAGGTTGACCTGGCGGACCGAGTTCAGAGTATGAGTACGCAGGTGTTGAGCCGTACCCGCCTGCTGACCCTGATCCAGCGCTTCAATCTCTATCCCGGTTACTCCAGCTCGCCCGACGAGCAAGTCGAGAAGATGCGCGACGACGTGAAGATGGAACTGATCCACGGCGAAGCGGCGGTTACCGGCAAGGCGGAAATTGTCGCCTTCAAACTTTCCTACAAGGCCCCCACGGCCGACGCCGCGCAGAAGGTGACCATCGCGTTGACATCCTTCTTCGTCGACGAGAACGTGCGCGCCAGCCAGGAGCAGTCGGAAGCTACGACCCTATTTCTGGATTCGCAGGTGAGGGCGGTGGCGCAGACGCTGGCCGATGAAGAAGCCAAAGTTCGTGCCTTCGAGTCCGAGCACGACGGATCTTTGCCGTCGCAGCTGGACAGCAACATTCACATCCTGCAGGGAATCCAGCAGCAAATGCAGGCCGCCCAGGCCGCTCGTGAACGTGGTTTACAGCAGCAGACCTACTTGAATTCGCTGCAGACGCAATATCAAAACATGAGCGATACCGCCATGGCGCCGCAGAGTATCGACAGCCAGCTGGACAGCGCGCGCGCCAACCTGGCCAGCCTGGAAGCCCGCTATACCGACGATCATCCCGACGTTAAAAAGCTGAAGGAGACCATTGCATCGCTGGAAAAGTTGAAGAAGGACATGGCAAACGAAGCTCGCGACCAGGTGGAATCGGGCGAGTCGCCGCGCGCCGTGCAACAGGGCAATGCCATGCTGAACCTGAAGACCCAGATGAAGCTCAATCAGATGGAGATTCAGCAGGCGACGCAGCAGCTGCAGCGTCTGGAACAGGCGGCGCAGGTCTATCAGGCGCGCTTGAATGCCACTCCTGCCGTAGAAGCGCAGGAAGCCGACATGATGCGCGACTTTACCAACCTGAAGAAGCAATATCAGGAGATGCTGGCCAAGAAGACGGAATCGGCGCTGGCCACCAGCCTGGAACGGCAGCAGCAGGGCGCACAGTTCCGTGTGATCGACCCTCCCAGCTTGCCCGACAAGCCGAACTTCCCGGACCGCTTCAAGTTTTCGCTGGCGGCGATTGGCGCCGGCCTTGCCTTGGCGATCCTCTGTGGTTTCGGGTCTGAGTTCCTCGACGACCGCATCCGTGGCGAGCAGGCGCTGACGAACGCCGTCAGTTTGCCGATTCTCGCCGAAATTCCGGCACTGTCAACTGCCAAGGAGCTGAAGCGCGCGCGCTGGGTGCCACGCTTCGCCATGGCGTTAATGATTCTGTGCATCATCGTGCTGCCGTCGGGCGTGATTTACGCCTATTACTGGGGATAGGCCATGTATAAACCGTTTTTTGGGTTGACGCGCAATCCGTTTGAGATTAGCCCCGACCCGTACTTTTATCATCCGACGCCGCGACACAACGAGGCCCTGGCCAACCTCCATTACGGAGTGGGCAGGCGCAAGGGCTTCATCGTGATCACGGGTGAGGTGGGCACGGGCAAGACCCTGCTTGTTCGCTGCCTGCTGTCAGAGCTGCGGAAGAACAACATAGCCTTCGCTTATGTTTTCAACCCGCTGCTGCCCGTGGTGGAGTTCTTCCAGTACATCATGGCGGACTTTGGTCTGCCCTACAGCGGCCGCAACAAGACCGAGATGCTGCTGGATCTGAATCGCTTCCTCATCCAGCGCCACGCCCGGGGCCTGATCACCGCCCTTGTGGTCGATGAGGCGCAGGCCCTGCGTTCGGAATTGCTGGAGGAAATTCGCCTGCTGACCAACCTGGAGACCTCGCAACAGAAGTTGTTGCAGATTGTCTTGATGGGCCAGCCCGAGCTGGAGATGGTGTTGGATTCGCCTGAGCTACGGCAGTTGAAGCAGCGGGTGGCTTTGCGTTGCCAATTGCAGCCGCTGGACGAATTACAAACGCGCTCTTATATTCTGACCCGCCTCGAACGCGCTGGAGCCTCGGCGGATCGCCCCATCTTCTCCGAGGATGCGTTGGACAAGATATACGAGTATTCCCGCGGTATCCCGCGTATCGTTAACACCCTTTGCGAGAACTCCATGGTGAACGCTTTTGCCAGCGAGCGGCACACGGTTACGGGAGACATGATCACCGATGTTGCCGCGGATTTCCGGCTGATCAGCACAGTATTGCCGGAGGAAGTACCGCTGGATGTCGCGCGGGAGGAACACAACGAGAGCATGTTGCGCTCGCTCTTCCGCGCCTTGCGAACCGTGGACAGTGAGACCCTGGAAAATACGAAATCGATGACAACAACTGCAGCGAGGAGAATCTAAAACCATGAGTCGAGTGTTCGAAGCGTTACAACGGTCCCAAGGTGAAAGTCCCGATCCCAATGCCTCGCCTTTGGTTCCAGATCAGCCGGAAGCTGCCACCGCAGTTGCCGTCGAAGCGCCGCCAGCCGGGTTTGGTCCGGCGGAAACCGTTGATGCAAACTGGCTGAAGGTGCCCGCTGAGCGCGTCCTTCATCCCATGCCCACGCCGGAACAGCGCCTGGTCGCAATGACCGATCCCGACAGCCACGGCGCTGAAATGTTTCGCGTGCTGGCTACTCGTCTGGCGCACATGCAGCGTAAGCGTCATCTGCACAAGCTGCTGATCACCAGTTCGGTCGTCGATGAAGGCAAGTCGGTGGTCTCCGCCAATCTCGCCCTCACCCTGGCGCGCCGTCCCAATGAGCGCGTGCTTCTCATCGAAGCCGATCTCCGCCGGCCTACGGTGAGCACATTGTTTTCCGGTTCTCCTTTAAAGGGAATTGGCGAGTGGAGCGAAAGCAAGCTGACGCTGGAGGATTCGCTGTATCAGATCCGCGATACCCCGGTGTGGCTGCTGGCCGCCGGTCATCCTCTGGATGAGCCCCTGCCGCTGCTGGAATCGGGCCGCTTTGCGAAAATGCTGGAGGCGGTCTCTTCGAGTTTCGACTGGGTGCTGCTCGATGCGACGCCGATGTTGCCCATGGCCGATTCGACTTCGCTGGCTCGCCTGTGCGACGGCGTTCTGGTCGTGGTACGCGACGGCTACACTCGCCGCAAAGTGCTCAATAAGGCGCTGGAGACGGTCGACAAGTCCAAGCTGCTGGGTGTGGTCTTCAATCAGGCGTCGATGATGAGCGTCAACTACGACCGCTATTACGACGCGTACTACAGCTCCGGCAAGTCGAAGAAAGAGCTCAAACAGGCCAAGAAGGAAGCCAAGAAAGCAGCGAAGGAAGCCAAAGAAGCGGACCAGGTCAAAGCGGCGTCGGCATGATTCGTCTGTTTAATGCCTACTTCCCCACCCGCACACTGTTGCTTACGGTGACCGAGGCCTTACTTGTCACAGTGGCCTTCGTCGTCGCCGTATTTTTTTGGGCGGGGACAGCGATGGATGCCAACATCTATCTGCTGTATGAGAACGGCTTTGGACGAATCGCTCTGTTAGTCGGAATTTTCGTCACCCTGATGTACTACTTCGACCTGTACGACTCGATCGTGCTGTCGAATCGGCGCGAGGTTGTCACCCGCCTGGTCGGAGTTCTGGGTTGCGCCTTCGTTGCGCTGTCGGTCCTCTACTACGCCTTCCCCGAAATCAGCCTGGTCGGCACCACGCTGTGGCTGGGTGTCGGGATCGTGGCGGTTACGGTCCCCGCCTGGCGAAAGCTTTTCTTTGTTCTCAATCGCTCAGCCCGCTTCTCCGAGCGGGCTGTACTTTATGGCGACGGTCCGCTGGCGATGCCACTGATGCAGGAGATCGCCAGCCGCTCCGAATTAGGCGTGCGCGTCGTCGGCTTCGTCGGACAGACCACCGAGACCGCCGCCGGAGTTCCCCGCTTCGACGATTCTGATCTGGAGGAACTGGTCGGAGAACGTGGTGTTCGCCGCGTGGTGATCACCATGGGCGATCGCCGCGGCAAGTTGCGCGTCGAAGAGCTGCTCAGGTTGAAGACGCGCGGCATTTACATCCAGGACGGCCCGGAGTATTACGAGAGCATTACCGGCAAAATACCGCTCGATTCGCTTCGCCTGAGCTGGCTGTTGTTTTCTCCCGGCTTTCACGTGCGCGCTGCGCTGCGTTTGTACAAACGCGTATTCTCGCTCATTCTCGGCAGCCTGGCGATCGTGATCACTTCGCCCATCATGCTGCTGGCGGCCATCGCCATCCGGCTCGACTCCAAAGGGCCGGCGATCTTTCGCCAAACCCGTGTCGGCGAGCACGGCAAGCTGTTTACGGTTTACAAGTTCCGCTCGATGTACGAAGGCTCCGACAAGGTAAAGCTCTCGCCGGCCGAGCATGGCGACGCGCGCGTCACCCGGGTGGGGAAATGGCTGCGCCGCACGCGCATCGATGAGCTGCCGCAGCTGTTCAACATCGTCAAAGGCGACATGGCGTTCGTCGGACCGCGGCCGTTTGTGCCTGACCAGGAAGAAGAATGCGCGCAGCAGATCCCGTTTTATCGCGAGCGCTGGCTGGTAAAGCCCGGCGCGACGGGATGGGCGCAAATCAATCGCGGCTACAACGCGACTTTGGAAGATAACAAGGAGAAGCTGGCCTACGATCTCTTTTACATCAAGAACGTGTCGTTCGGGCTCGATCTCTTCATCATGTTTTCGACCATCAAAATCCTGCTGCTGGGCAGAGGCGGACGTTAGTCTCGTACGCGGGGATTCGGTATTCTAGTTAGACGTTAGTAACCAGTCAGGCCTGTCACTGTTGTCGTCCATGGAATTAGCCGACGCGACCCAGGGAGGCCAAGGAGAGAACCTGTCTATGAAAACTGCTCTTATCACCGGGGTTTCCGGTCAGGACGGCAGCTATCTCGCCGAATATCTGCTTGAGCTGGGCTACAAGGTCTACGGACTGGTCCGCCGCGAGTCCGAGACCATCCGCTGGCTGGACGGCATTCGCGACAAGGTTGAGCTCCTCTATGGCGACATGCGCGATGCCGTTTCCCTGGAGGTCGCCTTCGCGAAGGCCATGCCGGATGAGATCTACAACCTCGCCGGCCAGGTATTCGTACCGACCAGCTGGCATCTGCCGGCGGAGACCTTCGACATCAATGTGGGTGGACTGGCGCGCCTGCTGAATATGGTGGAGCGGCTGAGGCCCGAGACCCGCGTCTACCAGGCTTCCAGCTCCGAGATGTACGGGAACCTGAACGGCCTGCGCAATGAAGAGACGCCGCTGCGGCCCACCTCTCCTTACGGCGTTTCGAAAACCGCGGCGCACAATCTCTGCGGCGTCTATCGCGAGCGCGGAATTTTTGTCGTAGGCGGTATTCTCTTCAACCACGAGTCGCCGCGCCGCGGCCCGGAGATGGTCACGCGCAAGATCACCCTGGCCTCGTCCGACTGGGCACAGGGCAAGAAGAACAAGGTAAAGCTGGGCAACATGCAGGCGCGGCGTGATTGGGGATTCGCCGGCGACTATGTTCGCGCCATGCACGCCATGCTGCAGCAGCAGAAGCCGACCGATTTCGTGATCGCCACTGGCCAGTCACACAGCGTCTATGAGTTCGTCGTCGAAGTGCTGCACTGCCTCGATGCGGTTCCTGCCGGCGCCGATGTCGCCGATGTAGTCAACGAATATGTTGAGGTCGATTCCAAGCTGTTCCGCACAGGCGAGATCCATGACTTGCGCGGCGACGCGACCCAGGCACGGCAAGTGCTGAACTGGACGCCTGAAGTTGACTTCAAAGGACTGGTCCGCATGATGGTGGAGTCCGACGCCGGCGTGACAGTGGAAACACGGTCGCCCAAAAAAAAATTCGCTAGCGTCTAACTTGGAATGCGCAGGCTGTTCTCGCGAGAGCGGCCTTGGCAATGAATATCAGTTTCAGCGCGGATCCGGCGATCCGCTACGTCTGCTTCCGATCTCGACATGGCATCCACTCCCCAGATGACCGCCCCTCCTGCGACCGGGAAGAAGCCGATGGTTCGGCGGCTCCTCACCTGGGCCGCCATCCTTGTTGTCGTGCTGCTCGTCCTGTGCGCCTTCGCCGTATTCAACAATAATCACAGTTGGGGGCAGACCTCTCGCGCCGACTTCACCGCCCGGCTCGATCAGGCCATTAACAGCTCAACAGACTGGATCGTCAAGCAGCCCGACATTCAGGGCAATCCGCCGCTGATGTTCATGATTGGAGATATGGCGGAGATGTCCGGCGATCCACGCCTGAAGGAATTTGTGAAGCAGTATCTCGTTAGTCCCCGCGTAAAGGTTTCCGGTCATCCGGTCACGTGGTATTACGCGCATTGGGTGGATCCTTCAGTGCCCGTGCCGACATTGACCGCCGAGCAGGTGCCTTATCTCGGATGGCAGGACCGCTGGTTCACTTACGGCACGGCTCCGAGCCAGGTGGAGCTGACTGAGGACGATAAGGCCGACTTGTTCTCGCCCACGAAGTACAGCTGGGGAGTCCGCCTCCATCTGCAGCTGATCGCGCTGGATATCTACCGGCACTACAACGGTGATTCCCCGAAATTGCAGGCTACGTTGATCCCAGTAACCGACGGAGTTGCCCATGACGCCTATTGGGACTTCCGGGTTAGCGACTCCTATCCGCAACGCGCCGCATTTCTGCTGGCGGCGGGCCGGCCGGACCTCGTCAAGCCGAGGTGGATCGAGCGCATCCTCAGCCGGCAAAATCCCGATGGGACATGGAATTATTGCTGGTATGGCTGGTGCCGAGGCGTCTTCGAGTTCAGCCTGACGCAGGAGGACCACGGCCATACCACGGTGCAGGCGGCCTGGGCGCTCTACCAGCTGAAATATCGTTACCCGGAGTGGATCAAGGCACACTTCCAGTGACCCATTAAGCCAGGCATCACCTCGCCTGAATCATCCCAAGGCAGGCAAGTCAGGCAAGTCGATCTTCTTATTGCAATCGACACAGTAGGCCGAGCCCCTGCGCGTCATGGAAAGACGATCGCTAAAACAGAATGGGCAGAAAGCTGCGAACGAGAGTTCGGCGGTCGCCGTAGCGTGGTCGATGCGGTCTTGCAGCTCGACTATAGGCATGTTCGAAATCGATCAAATCACTTTCGCTGACGTTACTTCTCACCGTTTCGATTATTTCGAGTTGACAAGCCAGGCGTCGGTGACGCGACTCACCTGAGGGTGTGATTCGATAGCTCCAATCAAGCGAGGCTTGCTTCGAAAGCACGCAAATCATCGCTACCGGCTTAACGAATCTTTTTAGGCTCAGAGTCTTGCAATCCCTGGCTGGCTGTGGAAAGATGTGGCTCGCTTTGCGCTGCGGTCATTATCTGGCCAACCAACCCCATGGACACGATTCTTGCCAAAGATGTGATGGCTTCCACACGCCGTGCATTCCTGTCGAGGCTTGTCTCGGTCGGAGGAATTGCCGTCGCAAGCGCTGTTTTTGGACGCGGCTTCGACCTGCCGGTGGGTGGGGCGCTCGACGCGGGTGCCCCTCAGTTAGCCCGTTACCCGGAAAAGAAAGATCTCATCCTGTTAACCGACCGGCCTCCCCAATTGGAGACGCCGCTCGAATACTTTCGCACCGACCTGACACCCAATGACGCCTTCTTTGTGCGCTGGCACCTGTCCGGAATTCCTACCACGATTGACCTGAAGACTTTTCGCCTGGAAGTGAGCGGTCACGTTGCCAAGCCGCTGAGCCTGTCGCTGAGCGATCTGCAAGCGAAGTTCGAACCCGTCTCCATCGTCGCATTGAACCAGTGTTCGGGAAATTTCCGCGGCTGGTTCGATCCGAGAGTGCCGGGTGGACAATGGGGTGCCGGAGCGATGGGCAACGCTCGCTGGAAAGGTGTCCGCCTGAAAGATGTGCTGGACGCGGCGGCTGTGCAGCCGGGAGCGGTGCAGGTCGGATTTCGCGGATTGGATGAGCCTGCTTTGAAGAGCACGCCCCCATTTCAAAAGTCGCTTGAGCTGGACCACGCGCGCGACGGCGAGGTGATGATCGCTTACGAGATGAATGGCGAGCCTTTACCGATGCTCAACGGCTTTCCCGTTCGTCTCGTCGTACCCGGCTGGTATGCCACCTACTGGGTGAAATCCTTGTCGGCGATAACCGTCCTTGACCAGCCGCTAAAAACCTTCTGGATGGACAAGGCCTATCGCATTCCGGACAACCCGCAGGCCAACGAGGAACCGGAGCACCTTTCATCCGTGACGGTTCCCATCAATGTCATGGCGGTGCACTCCATTTTTGTGCGCCCTGCTCCCCAACAGCAGCTGCGCACGGGACAAAGCTATCAACTGGAAGGAGTGGCGACGGATGGAGGCTCGGGCATTCGCCGCGTCGAGCTCTCGCAAGATGGCGGTAAGAGTTGGAATGACGCCACACTTGGCAATGATTTAGGCAAGTACTCGTGGCGCAGGTGGACAGCGGAATGGAAGCCGCCGGCGAAAGGGACATATCGGCTGATGGTCCGAGCCACCACCAATTCCGGCGAAACCCAGGCCGTATCGCAGTGGAACCGCAGCGGCTATCAGCGTGATGTGATCGAGCATGTCGACGTGGTGGTGGTTTGAGGCAAGCTATGTACAGGTGGAAAGCTGCTGTTGTGGTCGCCGCTATTCTGGTAGCGGCCTGCCTTGCGCTCCGCGCGCAACAATCTTCCTCGGCCGCATCGCAGGGGCCGGCAAAGGGAAGCATGGAGCAGACGCACAGCATCCAGTTGCCGGACAATGCCGGCGAGATCCTTCCCGGTCCGCATATGGACACCTACAGCAAAGATTGCCTGATTTGCCACTCGGCGCGTTACGTTTCCATGCAGCCCGGCTTCTCCAAGGAGGTATGGCAGAGCGAGGTGAAGAAAATGGTGAACGCCTATGGCGCAGCCATTCCGGAGTCCGATCAGGTGTTAATTGTGGAGTACCTCGTGGCGGTGCGGGGGCCGCAGCGAGCGGGCAGTGCAGCCACACCTGCGAAATGAGCTGTCACCTCAGGCTCTCTTGGCCTTTACCAGCGACTCGTAGAACTCCTCCAGCTGGCCGATGGTCTTTCCTACCTCGAAATAGTCGACGCAGCGTTGGAAGCCTTTAGCACCCATAATGGCGCGCCGTTCTTCGTTGCGCAGCAGCTCGATTAACGGCCTGGCGAAGGCTTCCGGTGAGCGCTCGGCGACCAGGTATCCAGTTTCGCTATCGACGATGGCGTCGCGATTTCCGCCCACATCAATCGCCACTGCGGGAAGAGCAGCGGCCATGTATTCCATGATGGCGTTAGAGAAGCCTTCGCTGAAAGACGTGAGGCAGCCTATCGACATGCGGGCGAGGTAATCCATGATGCTGCCTTCGCCTTGGGTAAAGAAGACGCGCTCGCGGATACCAAGCTCGGATGCGAGCCGGCAGAGGTCCTGGTATAACTCGCCGCGTCCGGCAAGCAGGAATACGGCATCTGGAATTTCGCGGGCGACGATCTGAGCCGCGCGCAAGAACAAGGCGTGGTCCTTTACCGGCCGAAGGTTCGCCACAATTCCAACAACACGAGCACTGCGTGGTATACCGAGCCGATCGCAGACGGAAGCATCACCAAGTCCGCGACTGAACTTCGTCATGTCGACGCCCTGGTAGACCACCCGCACGCGATCCGGCGACAATCCTTCCGTTTCGACGGCGATGCGCTTGGCCTCGAGGGAATTGGCCATGATTGCATCGGCGCGGAGATTCAGCAGGCGAAACATCGTCCGCAGCCTCGGCGTATACCAGTAACCCGTATTAAGCCGGCTGGTAATCACGATTCGATCCGACGTAAGCGAAGTAAGCACCGCAAAAGTCGCGGTCTTGTTCATGTAGGCGTGTGCGATCTGAATGCGGTGCTGCCGAAGATATTCTCGGAAGCGCCGCGCCTGCACCAGTCCTGACCAGGAATTCACACTGGGCGTAGGGAATACTGCTATGTTGCAGACACCCTCCAGGCTGCGCAGCTGAGGGCTGTCTTCGAGACAGATGACGTGCACGTCGAAGCGGTCTTTGTGGAGGCGTTTAGCGGTCTCGACTACCTGCCGCTCCGTACCGGCATCAAGTCCCACAGTGTCGGATAGAAGACAGACTCCGATGAGAGTGCCACGTTGTGGTACTCCCACTCCGGAAGACATGGCCCGGCTGGGACTTATGCGGGGTTCTGAGGTTGTCCCCATCCCTGAGGTTTTCCTTTGCTGATGCGGACGGTGTTGCGTTGCACCGCGCCGGCGGAGCGGAAGAAATCAAGTGTCTCCTGGTCATACCACTCGAGCGAGCCGTAGCGCTTCACGTTCGAGTTCAGCTCGAGATGCAGAACGCCTCCGTCACGCAGGTACGACATTGCATCCCGCACGAAGAAGCGCCACTCGCCGGCGCCCCACTCGTCCGGCTGATCATGGCGATTGAAGCATATCCAGAACGCCGTGATTAAATCGAGATCGCGCTGCGGAAGCGCCATGGGTACGAACCGCTCGATCAAGAGGGGAGAGACCCGGTCGTCACAGGCAAGCGCCTTGAGCATCACGCTATAGACACGCGCTTCGATGTCGGTCAGAACTGAGGCAGGAGCATCGATGCCGTAGACCTCATGCCCGCACGCGGAAGCCGCTGTCAAAAAGTACCCCGGGCCGCAACCGATATCGAGCATGCGCAGAGGGCGTGAGCGGTGCAGATCAAGCCTGCCCACGCGATCGACATTGAAGGGAATCCAGTAACTGTAGTCCGTGTATTTGGCGGCTGAGGCCGGGTCGCGCTTGAGGGCCTCGGCCATTTCCCGGGCGAGATTGTCGATCCGCTCCAGATCGGCGTTTTCGCAGATGCGCGCCGCCAGCCGGCACAGGGCAAGGGAGCGATAGCGGCAGAGACGTCCCCAGGTTCGGGCGATTTCGACGCGATCAGGGGAACGGCGAGCGCGGAACGAGCGAGCGATCAATCCCAGCAGGGAAGGCGACTGGGAGTGGGCGCGGGCCTCCGTCATGCCGCCGCTTCTTCTACGGCGGGCGCCATCATCTCCTGGTACTCCCGCTTAGCCGCCAACTGCATGCACGCGGAGAGACCGATGATCGCGTACAGAATGCCGCCATACGCAATACTGAGGAAGAACGCACCTATCGCCGACATCAGCACGGTGGTCTGTATAAACATGGCAGCGCGACGGGTGCTGAACCGGGGAAAGCGCTTTCGGATCCAGGTGAGGCCGTAGAAGCACTTCCATAATGCAACCACATAGAAGACTAGGCCAAGGATGCCGCACTCGCTGGACAGCTCGGTATAGGAGTTGTGGGTGTAATGCCAGATACCACGCTCACCTCTGGCCATCGCCTCTTTGGCTTCGCCTTCCATGAACTCACCCGGTCCTACGCCCAACACGGGATGCCTTAGGGTCAATTCCAGGCTCTTGGAGAGCAGCAGCTTTCGCGTGTTTGCCGACTCGGCGGCTTCGTTCGAGGCAGCCGAGTCGGCGTGAAGAAATGTCGTGAAGCGGTTCAGGATGTTAGATGGTAGCAACAAGGCAGCCGCAACGACGAAGATGAGACCGCCGCCGATGATCGCGATTCTCTGCTTCGCCGAGGCAAAAATCAGGAAGAAGATGCTGCCTGCGGTGAAGGCCAGCATTCCGGACCGTGAGCCTGTCCGGGCCGCGCCTGCCAATACCGGAAACAGCATCAGGATGTAAAAGATCTTCCCCAGGCCGCGCTTCATCGAGGCGGAGAACAGGATCAGCGGCAGGCCGACGATCAGGAAGAGCGCCAGGAAGTTGGCATCCGAAAGGGTGTCGTTGCCGGTGCCGAGTCCCAGACGGGTGCTGCCCTCGCGGCCACCACCGATCACCAGCGACAGAATGCCGACGACGGCCATAGCAGTTGCGATGGTGTACATCACCCGATAGACATCGTCCAGGGTGCGCACAAAGGCGGTCATGAAGAAGATCAGACCCAGGGCCTGCAAGGCCAGAGTGAACTGGTCGAAAGCGCCGCCCTTCCACGTTGCAAAGGGCACGCAAACCGCAATCCAGCCGGTGAAGTAGCACATCGTTCGTCCGATGTCGGACTTCCATATGGCCTTCGTGCTCTTGGTCATGAACATGCCGATGATCAGCAGAGGCTGCAACAGAAGGCCGGCGTGGACAGCTGGAATCATTTCCGGAATACGGCTGCAATAGAAGAAGAGGTAAACGAGCAGAATGAAGTGAAAGGGCTTGTAGAACTCCGGACCGCTGCGGCGGAGAAAACGCCGCGGCCGAACGCCCGACGGTGGCTGTGCCTTTGGCTGTTGCGCTTCCAGCACCTCGGTTTCGGGCACCGTGGTGTACTCGTCTAGCGTGGCCGGCCCGTTCATCTTCTGAATCGCGGATAAATTCACTAGTTCACCCCATCTGCTGTTAATGCCAATGACAACTCTTTGACGACTCGGGCGGGATTGCCGACGGCGACGACCTGGGCGACGATCGGCCGGACTACGACCGATCCTGCGCCAATGGTGGTGCCGGGTCCAATGTCAGCCATTATGATGGAACCGGCGCCAATCCAGCAATCAGAACCGATGTTGATCGGCTCGAATTTTCCCTCCGTGGAACCGCTGATCCGGCCTTGGGAATCGCGGCTGTGCTGCTGCCGCCCACTCAAAATCTGAACCTGCGACGCGATCTGGGTGCGGTCGCCGATCCGGCAACTGCCCAGAATGCAGTACGACCCGATGTAGACCCCACGCCCCAGCTCGGCGTCGGCATGCGCAAAAAAAGAGCCGAACGAGACGCGGCTGTACATCGAGCACCGCTTCAGCGTCAGTTTGTAAAACGCCATGCGAAAGTAGTCTCCGACTACCCCGGGGACCGCCGAAGCTGCGTGTGCCCCGATGGTGAACATCGCGGGGAAACGGCCGAATCCGGAGAGCGCCGCCGCAGGCAACGCCGCCACCAGAAACAGCCCGTGCAAAACCAGCTTGAAGATTCTTTTCATTCCCCGGTGTGACGGATGACTGGCTGGGGGAAAGCCGCGCTGGAAGTATAGCATTGGAATTCAAGAGTTTGCATGAGAAAAGTGCATAAATTTGCAGTCCGAAATGGAATCGTAGCGCCGATCTTCAGACCAGCTGTAGCGCGTGCGACTTGAACACGATCTCTTGCTGGACGCGCAGCAGCCTGCCTCGGGTTAGTCGAAGGGTCTCCATCTTTTCAGACCTGGGTGATCATGGATCGGACCACGCACCTCGAGCGAAAGTCCGTCTCTTTTTCTGCCTTGTTGCGCGAGTTTTCCCGCCCGCTGCGTTCCCAGGAAGACGTTATCGCCCCTGGAACGTCTTGTACCGGAGGAGGCTTGATGCGCGGCAAACAGAAAATCGTGTGGGTCGTCGCGGTGGCATTCATCTTGATTTGCATGGCTGCGATCACCACGCCTCGACTTACGCGCTCCCGGGTGGCTCCTGACAAAGCCTTCCTTCTGGCAAGATCCTCGGCGGCTTCGACGAACGAAGCACAGGATGGCGCGAACAAGCTCTCGTTCTTTGAGGGAAGTCCGGATGCCTCGAAGAAGCTGATTGAGAACGCGGAATTGGGATTGGTTGTCAGGGATGTGCGCGCCGCTGCCGACCAGATTCGGCAACTGACCGTGTCGAATCATGGCGAGATCGATAGGGCAGAACTGATCGACGCGAGTGGCGGGTTGTTATCGGCAACGCTTGTGGTGCGGGTGCCGGCATCCGGGCTGGACGCTGCATTGGCGGGATTCAAGAGGCTCGCTGTGCGCATAGAGCGTGAGCAGGTAAACGTTCGCGATGTCACGCAGGAGTTCTATGACAACGACGCGCACCTGCGCAACCTGCATGCCGAGGAGCAGCAGTACCTCTTGATCATGCAGCAAGCTCATACGGTGAAAGACACGTTGGAAGTGTCGAAGCAGCTTAGTGATGTCCGCGATCGCATCGAGCGACTTCAGGTGGAGATCCAATTTATGAAGCACGATGTCGAAATGTCGGTGGTGACGATCGTGCTAAGGGAGGATTCTGATGCCCGCGCATTCGGAATCCGCTGGCAGCCCGTGCGTAACGCGGAGGCCGCCGCACGGCAGTTGCTGGATGGACTGGGTGAGTGGATCAATTGGATTGTAGCCGTTCTAATTCAGCTGCCCTTGATTGTGCTGTGGGCTGCAACGGTGGGTGCGATTCTATGGACTCTCTGGAAGGTTAGCCGCAAGGTTTGGCTGCAGTTTCTGAAGCCGAAATCGAACGCCAGTCCCGTGCCGTCTGTGTAGGGACATGGATGGATGCTATGCGCGGGTGCCCCAGAGCCGGTCCTGAGCTTGCGAAGGGTCTGGCTCCGTCCAAGACGTGGCAGGAACGAAACTGCCAGGCGATCCCTGACAATCGGCTACACTGCCTTAATGCGCGTCCTGTACTTCGCACCACGAATCGCCTGGCCGATCATCTCGGGCGCGCACCTGCGCGACTTCTACTTCGCGAAGTACCTGGCGGACAAGGCCGAGCTCACCTACGTCGGACTCGTGACGGAAGAGGGAGAGAAACAAGCTGAGTTGTTACGTGGACAGCTGGGACAGCGCGTCCAGGTCATTGCAGTCCAGCGCGACACGGCCTACCGCCGCTCGAACATCGTCCGCGGCATGATTGGCCCGACGCCGTTGAACGTGCTTAACTTTACTTCGCCTCGCGTGCTGGCGGAAGTGGAACGCATCTTCCGCGAGCAGAGCTTTGACACTGTCCAGGTCGAGAGCATGCACCTCATCGCCTATGCGCGGCGCATTCGGCAGCTCGCGCCGCAAACGCGGCTTATCCTCGACTGGCACAACATCGAGTCGGAAATTCTGGCGCGGTACGCGGAGAAGGATTCGAACCCGCTGCGCCGCATCTATGCGCAACGTACTTCGACACTCTCGCGCGGTGTTGAGGATGAGCTGTTGCGCCTGTGCCATGCGCATACGGTGTGCAGCGAGCGCGAGCGCGAGGGGCTTCACGCTCGCGTGCCGGGTGCGCGAATCGAGGTTGTGGGCAATGGGGTCGATTGCGAGTTTTTTGCGGTGAATTCTGCACCGGTCAGGGAGCGGCGCGACGTTCTTTTCATGGGCCGCATGGACTACCACGCGAACGTCGATGCGGCGCTGTTCTTCGTCGACGCAGTATGGCCGCTGATCCAGGCGCGCCGGCCGGAGCTGCGCCTGGTGATTGTGGGAGCGCAGCCCGCAAAGGCGATCCTCGCATTGCGCGGTCGAGGTATCACCGTAACTGGCACAGTAGACGATGTTCGACCTTATTATCAGAGCGCTCTGACCTCGGTCGTGCCCCTGCGCGTGGGAGGTGGAACCAGGCTGAAGGTTCTGGAGGCCATGGCAGCGGGGACGCCGGTAATCTCGACGACGCTCGGGGCAGAAGGGCTGGCGATCACTCCGGGCAAGGACATCCTGATTGCCGATTCGCCCCAGGCAATGGCGGAGACTGTGGTTTCGCTGCGAGCCGGAAGTCCGCAGTGGAGCGAGATTGCGTCCAACGGTCATCGGCTGGTGGAAACGACATACGACTGGTCGGTTGTCGGCGAGATACTATGGCAGCTGCACACGGAACTGGTGTCGAGCGGAGCAGCAACGGTGCGATGAGGCTGCCTTGGGCCGCCCCTGGAGGGATTCGGACCGAAGCCGTGTCCCGATACTAAAGTGACGTTATGAAGCAGGACCTTTCCGTGGAGCACGAACCGCTGTCGAACGCGGCTGGTGAGCGCCCGTCGTTGAAGCGGCGAGCCGTTCGCGTCGTGATCCTGGTTGTCCTCCTTGGCGGCGTGCTCTTTTTGCTATCGCGCGCCGGATCTTTTCTGGTTGTCGACGATCCTCATCCCTCAAACGCGATCGTGATTCTTGCCGGCTCGGGCGATACGCCCGGCTACGCGCGGGCAATCGATCTCCATCGGCAAGGCTACGCACCCAATATCTTCCTGGACGCCGGCGTCAATCCGGGCATCTACGGCCGCTCGGAGCAGGATCTGGCACGGGAATACCTGTATCGCACCGGCGATCGCGTGACGGAGATTTGTTCGATTTACGGCAGCACAACCGAGGAGGAAGTTGTCGATGTGCAACATTGCCTGCAACGCGTCGGCGCGCATTCGGCAATCCTGACGACCACCGACTTCGCCACACGTCGCGTACTGGATGTGTTTCGTAAGCGGTTGCCGCAGTATCGCTGGTCGGTGGCTGCCGCATCCACTCCATATCACTTTGCGGAAGCCTATTGGGAACATCGCGGCTGGGCCAAAACCGTGCTTCAGGAGTGGGAAGATTTCTTGTGGTGGAAACTGGTCGACCAGTGGCGATCCGGGGTGCGACTCCAGTAATCAGATGAGCTGGGGAAAAGCAAAGAAGAGAACGCGGGTGGTCGCCAATCAACGCGACGCGGAGTGCGAGCCGGCCAGCCACATCAGCAAACGGCGCATGCTGGTCAGGGTCGATGTTACAGCCGCGGCGTTGTAAGCGTTTAGTACCTGTTGCAGGTCCCTGGCGATTTCAACCACGGTTTGATAACGCCGGTCGCGGTCTTTCTCCAGCGCCCTGACGATGATCGCCTCGAGCGGCGCCGGTACATTCGGATTGAGATCATGCACACCCGCCGGTGTGTCTTTCAAAATGGATTCTTCGATAGTTACGGGAGCGGCACGGTTGAAGGCGCGCCGGCCAGTGGCCATCTCGTATAGGACAACGCCAAAGGAGAAGATGTCGGTCCGCGCGTCAAGCTTCTCGCCGCGGACCTGCTCCGGCGACATGTAGCCGGCAGTGCCCAGGGCGGCGCCCTGGCGGGTGAGGGTTGCATCCGCAGGTCGTATGGAAATTCGCGTTGTGCCGCCGAGAAGAGCGTCGGTCTCGAAGTACAATGCATCGCTCCCGCATTCTTTACTCGCCATGGCCAGCTTGGCCAGGCCGAAGTCCAGGATCTTCGCCTCTCCAGACAGCGTGAGAAAGATGTTGGCAGGTTTGATGTCGCGATGAATGATTCCGCGTGCGTGGGCTGCATCGAGGCCGGCGCAAATCTGGAGCGCGATGTTCAGGAGGCTGTCGACAGCGATCGTCCGGTGTTGATTGGCGATGGCAGCTAGCCGATCGCGCAGTGTCTCGCCTTGAAGTAGCGGCATTACCAGGAACGGCTGTCCCTCGTGCTCTTCCACTTTGTAGATGGTGCAGATGTTCGGGTGATCCAGCGACGACGCCGTCCGCGCCTCACGCTGGAAGCGCTGCAACGCCACCGGATCCCACGCCAATTCGTCGGGGAGAAACTTCAGGGCGACATGGCGTTCCAGCTTCAGGTCTTCAGCTTTGTAGACCATGCCCATCCCGCCACCGCCGAGCACCTCGAGCACACGATAATGCGATACCTTCTTCCCGATGAGGTTGCCGTTGGTCGAGCGCCGCCGCTCTACAAAGTCGACGCGCGGTTCGGCATCAGGCGCCGGTGGCGCATACCCTGGATCGGCGTGGATGACCAGCGGGGTTTCATCCGGCGGCTTCGGTAGAGTTCGCCGTGGCGGCTTCGCGGGGGCGTCGTTGTTGTTATGGCAGGGGATTGGCGTTGCGCTTACAAGCAAGCGATATCCGCGGCGGGCGACCGTCTCAATGTACTCAGGGGAGTCAGCCGAATCCCCGAACGCCTGCCGCAATTTTTTGATTGCCGCATTGATGCTGTGGTCCCACTCGACCACGGTGTCGTTAGGCCACAACCTCTTCTGAATTTCCTCGCGCGTAACCGTTTCGCTGCCGCGCGCGATCAGCATGAGAAGAATTTGGAAGGGTTGTTCCTGAAGGCGAACCGTGTGGTCGCCAGACCGCACTTCTCCTGCTCGAAGATCTACTTCGAAAGCTCCAAGACGCACACGCGTTGGCCGCGTATCTTCCATAGGGCTGAAAATGTCTAGGAGCGAAAATGTGGAAGCTATTGCCGAGCAGTGTACTCTTCCCTCCTTCGGGATGCAATGCGCTATTTTGCGGCAAAGGTTCTAAGAAGGATTCCTTCTCATGGGGAGGGTAGTCGCTGAATGGGCCGAGGTAAATCTCGGCAAAATGGATTAATAGTGTCGTCACGCCGCGGCCGCAAAAACCCTGCCTGACAACTTCTCCAGCAGAGCGCATCGCAAGCAAACACTTACCTGTCAGTGACTTACCTGGGGTTACCGGTAGATCACCTCTAAATCACCGTCAGTGCATTGTTGGAAACGACGTCCTGACGCACACTCGCAGCACTTCACAGCGCTCTCACGAAATTCACACCGCTCCGGACAAGGTAGTTATTCAGCTTTCATACGGCATTTTGGGCCCCTGAATTTCACAGAGAGGAAAAGCAAAATGAAACGCCGGTTCTCGACTGTCGGTTTAACCATTTGCCTGTTGGCCACCCTGGTAGTTGGGGCCAGCGCGCAGCAAAACGTCAACTTTTCAAATCTGCCCCTGATCAACAGTCCCAGCCCGTTGCCAAACGGTTACGGGCAACTCGACTGGGGCAACTTCTTCTACGTGAACCCTTACGGCTGGTCCGAAGCCGGTCCGGGTTACAAGCTGGGAGCCCAGGGTCACGATGTGGCCTTCATCGGCGGCCAGTTTTGCCGGCTCAGCGGTGACACCTGCTTCGGCACGCTCAGCAATGCTCGCGGCTTTTCGCTGGTGAGCGCCAACGTTGCCGGTGGCTACGGCCCTGCGGCAATCACGGTGACGGCCTACAACAACGGTGTGTACGTAGGCGCCCAGAACTACTTCGTGGGAGTGTCAATGCGCACTCTGAAATTCCCGGCGTCATGGGGCATTGTTACCCAGGTCACGATCCAGGTCACCGGGCAAACCGGCGATCTGGTTCTGTACAGCCTGAGCCTCTACACGCTGGGCGGCTGACCCCGATGAGGTTGAACACTTAAGAATGGGGCGATCTGTTGAACAGTCGCCCCCCTTTTCAAGGCGTCGCGAACAACGAACCTCAAAACCAGGAGGAAACAAAAATGAAAACAACCATTGCAGTGCTCACGTTCGTACTGGCATTGACACTCTGTGCCGGCGCGCAACAGCAGATCAGCTTCACAAACCTTCCGCTGGCGGCTCAACCTGCGCCAGTGCCCAGCGGCTACTACGGACTGAACTGGAACAACATCTTCTACGTCGATCCGTTGAAGTGGTCGGGTGCGGGACCGGGTTTCCTGCTGAGTTCCGTACCGAACCGGGATGTTGCTTTTGTCGGCAGCGCCTCCTGTACCTGCTGCCCGCCGGTGCATCAGTCCTGTTCCGGCAGTATTAGCGGCAGCTCCACGGGAAGCAACAGCACTACGCAGGTCAGCTTCCAGGCGTTGAGCGCCATCGTCGCCGCCGGGTTTCATCCGAATGACATAACGGTACTGGCTTACAGCCACGGCAACTTCGTAGGCATGGCCACGTACAGCCTGAACGCGCAACTGCAAACCTTACTGTTTCCGCCCTCCTGGGGCGAGATCACGCAACTTACCTTCCAGACCGATGCCGGCGGTGACCTCGTTTTTTACAGTCTGGCGGTAAATTTCTCCGGAGGAAGCGTTCCTCCGCAATGAACGGCCACGCTCCCCCGCTCCCACATTGCGTTCCTGGCCAACGCTGATTCCAAAGCTGGAATGAGGTATCGAGGAGGAGGAGAGGAATCCATGAAGCGCGCAACAACATCAGTCGTCGCCATCGCAATTACCGTCTTCATCGCGCTGCTGATCCCTGCCGCGGCAGAGATTGTCTACACGCCGGTCAACGTATCGATTCCGGTGGGCGGTTACTACTACATCGATCTCAATCGTGATGGCATTGCGGATTTTGTGCTGCGCTCGCGACTGATACAGGACTACTGCCAGGCCGGGGACGGCTATATCTGGACGCTGAGCATTACGCCGGCACAAGGCAATGCGGTGGCGATCGCGTCCGGCGTGAATGCTGCGGCCCTGGTTTTCGGCGCGCCGGTCGGGCCTAATCAAAGCTACCTTCTCAGCACGGCCCTGATGACTGAACTGGCGTGGGGCAATTGCGGCAGTGGCTTGTTTGGCGAATGGCTCAACCTGCCGAACCGTTATCTCGGGTTACTGCTTCGTCAGACTGGCGCGAATGAAATTCAATACGGATGGGCCAAAGCGAGTGAGGTCGCTTACATCGACCCGAACGGCCATCTGCAGACGAGTGTCATCCTGCTGGGTTTCGCTTACGAAACCGTTCCGGGCAGGGTGATCGCGGCGGGACAGACATCGGATTGACGAATCCCTAGATCGTCAGCGAGAGCCCCGCGCGCCAGCGCTGGCCCTCATCCCCCTCGATGCGAGTCCCGCCCGTGAGGGCGCCAGCACAGGCGAAGATCGAGCGGAGAGGGTTACCCCCCGCTCTTTCCCCTCACTGCCCAACGACGAACAGGTTGCCGTTGTTCTGGCTGTACACTTTGCCGTCATTGCCAATCGACAACGGTGTGTAAGCCGCACCCAGCGCCTCCAGGAGGAAGATGCGCTGCTGCCACTGCGTGAAGACGCCCTGGTGTCCCTGTGGAATCGAGTAGACATTTCCGTCTTCACTGGTGACATAGACCACGCCGTTACTGTCGATCACCGGCGCGTTGACGCACCACTCATACCCGTTGGGATGCCCGCCGTCGGTGGTCGTGTTCTTGAACGACCATTCCACTTGCAGATTCGCGTTCAGCTGCGAAACGTAGTACGGACCAGCCGGCAGCGATGTGCAAACCGGATTGTTGAAATAGCAGTAAGCGGGGGAAGGATAGTGGTTGTCCTTGACGACAATGGAGTATGTGCCGTCGTGCTGATACGAGCCAGGCGTGTTGTCCCACCCGAAGCTGTAGGAGTTGAGGAAATGTCCCTGGGCATCGAAGTGAAACATATGCCCGCGGCTGTAGTTGTAGTTGTCGGTTGCGCCGAAGAGCACCGAGCCGTCAGGAAGAACGGTGGGCGTTGATGACGCCTGGTCGGCGACGGTGCCCGAGCCGAAGGCGTTGGTGGTCGGATCCACCCCAACGCGCGTGCCAAAGCGGCAGGAGTTGGGCAGGTTATTGACGCCTTGTGGCGCGATGGGCAAGAGCACGCCGCAGCCATCCGTCAGGCGATATTGTAGCGACGACGCCCACTTCAGCGTGAGATCGGGATTCACCGCAATGAGATATGCCACCTGGTGATCGAAATGCGCGACACTCACCGTGTAGACGGTGCCATCGGGCGCAACTGCCGGGCCGATGTTGATGCCCGGACGTTGCGAGCCGCACAGCTCGGTCGGTGCGGTGACGACTCCCACTGGCGGCCATGGCAGAGACGAGCCGCCATAACGCAGGAAGAAGGTTCCTTCGCAGCTGGTCGAATTTCCCGGCGGCGCATTCGGTACCAGGGCGGCAAAAGTCACGGTGGAAGGCGAATCGCCAGGCGTGATCTTCACCAGCCATGCGCCGGCCACATCGTTCTGCTGCCATGGGTTGCCGTTGATGTTCAGCTCGATGACGTTGTAATAAATGTTTCCGCTGCTGTCGGCCGTGAGCGGACCCGCGATGAACGTGTTCGCCGCGTTAATCGTTCCACCGGAAAACGGATTGATGTGCGCCTGCGCCTGTCCCGTGCTGGTATTCACCTTCCATACCGTGCCGGCAGCTCCAGGAACGTAGAGATACCCGTTCGCGAGCGCGGGATGGAAGACTGGCTCCCAGCCGCCCAGCCCACCGTATCCCTGCAGGTAGTTGGTCGCGTTCGGCTCCGGCTTCCAATCGGTTGGAAACGTCCAGACGGTCACCGGCATGTTGCTTTGCCAGTCGTAACGGACGACGTTCCACTGCACCAGGTTCCATGCGTTCGGTCCGCAGGGCAGGCCGTAGATCCAGTACCTCGGCGGCATGCAGGAGGGATAGCGCCCGCTCTTCTGGATCATGTAGAAGGTGTTGCCGTCGATGAGCGTGGACTGGTAGTGGGCCAGCAGATCGCCGCCGCTTTCGCGTTGCTCCTGCAGCGTGAAGGGGTCATAGATGATGTCGGCAAGTTTCTCGTTGAGCGGCTGCGCAGCGATGTTGACGTCGCCATTGTGCTGCGCATTGCGTCCCCACTGAGGCCAGAAGGCCTGAGCGCCGGCGACGCCTGCAAGCAATACGACAACAAGGCATGATTGGAAGAACTTCGCGGCAAACGACTGGCTGGTCATCTTTCCTCCATGCGAATGACGGGAAGCGGCGCGCAATCCAACGGCCAAGAATGTTAGCGCACTTCGCTGTGGAGAAGGTGAAGATCGCAGGAATTTGAGATGAAAGACGTAACGCCGGTCTCCAGACCGGCTGTGCTGGCGATCTCGGATCGCCAGCCAGTTGCAAACGGTCGTACCTTTTTCCCTTGACGATAAGCGCGGATCTGGAAATCCGCGCTACAGCCGCTCTGGAGAGCGCCGCTACATTTTTAAAGCGATGCTACACGGGCTAGTTATTCTTGTTATGCTGCGCATTGCCGCCCCAGGAGTACCAGCCATCGGCGTCGTGCTGGCCGGTCTTGATGCAGATCAGCGTACCTTGCGCCGTGCCGGCGTAGACGTTGCCGTTGGCGAGTGCGGGTTGGAAGATCATCGGCGTGCCTAGGGCGTAGTTGAACTGCACTTTCCCATCCTTCTGCCGCACGGACACAAGGTAGCCGAGCGCGCTCGTCAGATACATATTGTTCTTGCCGAGCGCCGGAGGCGCGAACACCTGCACAGTATCGGTGACCTTCTTGCCTTTGGCTTCGGCGCGCCATGTCGTGCTTCCATCGGCGGCGTGAATAGAGTTCAACATGCGTCCCTGCGCATTCAGGACTTGTCCCTGGCTATAAGCGGCGCGCGAGCCTTGATACGACCAGGCACCGACGACATTGCTTACGCCCACGTTGCTCGCGGCTTGCGCCAGCTTGGCGGAAGCGGGCGGGGTTGAGAAGCCGACCGCTGAGTCCAATTTCTGGTAGGTCTCGGCTTGCAGCGCCAGACCGCCGTGGTTTTCCGCTGCCAGGTAATCGGCTTTGTCTTTGGCCAGAAGATCACGATCTTTCTGCTCGCCCTTTGCAGCATCGAGCCGCGCAAGTCCTTCATTGATGGTCTTGCCATCCTGCTCGCGACGCGTGACGACGACTTCGCCATTCGCGACCAGCGGAGCTGCCGTCGCAGCGTTTGCCTTCTTCCAGAGGACCTTGCCGTCGGCCGCCGTGAGTGCGAAGGAAGTTCCCTCGAGTGTAGTTATGTAGACCACATCGTTCGATATGACCGGCGCGGAGATCACGTCGCTTCCGATCTCCTGCTCCCAAGATGCTTGCCGGTCTTGAGGTCCGCGGCCAGCAGGTGATATCCCGAGCCGCCTTTGTTGTGCTGTCCTGCGGGATAGGCGATGTAGAGGCGGTCCTTTGAGATGGCGGGCTGGCTCATCAGGGGATCGCCGAGCCATTCCTGCCACACGATCTTTCCGGTCTTCTCATCGACGACCACGACGGTGCAGCTCTCCGTGTTGAAGCCGACGTATCCGCCTTCCACAACTGCTGCCGTCGGCCCGTCGTCCCCGGTGTGCATCTTCCAGACAAGCTCGCCGGTATTCGCGTTGAAGGCGTAGAACTCGTGCGAGCCGTAGCCGCCGCCGACGAACAACATGCCGTCTGCGTATGCCGGGGTTGCGATCGGCTTGTCGCCCGGAATGCGCAGCGCCCAACCGCTATTGCCGTCGGGAGTATTGAACGCCTCCGGTTTCAGATCAGCGGCGAAGTGCGGAAGCGCGACCGGCAGCGCATGATCGAGATCGATCTGCAGCGTGGGCGGCGGTGCGGCGCCTGCGTGGTTATTGCCGTTTGCCCGTCCGGAACCCAAAGACCCGGCGACGATGAGGGTTGTCACAGCTAAGAGAGATGCGGCTGCTGCCAGTGCTTTCATGTTCTACCTCTTACTGGCAGGAACGCCGAAGCGGGCAGAACTTGCAGAAAGATTTAACTGCCAGGGGATGGGCGCCGCATGGCCGTGGCGGGGATCGGTACTGGTGTGGATATCAGAAAAGCAAGAGGCGTGGTCCAGGACCACGCCCCGGCGGAGTCTAGATCCGGTCAGCTTCCAGCTTTTGTTGCCGGCTGAGGAACCTGTTCGGTTCCTCCCGCGATGCCTTTGTTCTGCAGGATACGGACGACCACGCGCCGATTTTCGGCCTGGCCTTCGGCGGTTTTGTCGTTACCAACCTGACGGCTCTCCCCCATGGCGCCCGGCGCCAGCATCCTGGTAAGCGGAACATGACCCTGCTGCAGCAGGATATTGGTGACGTTGGCGGCACGGTCTTCACTGAGCTTTTGGTTCAGAGAAGCGCTACCAACCGACGAAGCATAGCCTTTCACCTGGATCATGTAGCCATCGATTCCCTCGGCTTTCTGGGCGAGCGACACCAGCTGCGGCGCGTACTGCGGGTCAACCTTGACCTTGCCGTTACCGAACAGAATCGTAAGCTCGTCCATGATGTAATAGTCGTCGAGCTGGCCGAAGCGGGCGATGGCGGCATTGATCGCGGCCTGGTTAGCGGCAACTTTCTGCTGTTGCTCCGTCAATTGTGCCTGTTGCTGTTGCAAGGCCTCGTTCTGGGCCTTCAGCTCGGCATTTTGCCGCTCCAGTTCCTGCTGGTTCTGCGCCGCCTGGGTTTTGACTTCATGCATGCCGGCCTGGATAGCCTGGGCCTGTTCCAAGTCGTCGCCTTTGAACGAAACGGCCATTGCAACCAATTCATTTCGGAGGTTGTAGATGCCCTCAACCCTAACCGCAAGACCTGGGACAAGGGCGGCCATCGACATCTGCTTTCTGCGGGCCTTAAACATTCCTTGCACCTGACCGACCTGGGTATTGTCTGTCAGCTCCACAATGAGGTGCGGGTTATCTGCAGTTTGCAGGATCATGGTGTCGCCATTGCGGCCTTTAATAAGCCCTTCGACCTTCACTCGGTCGGCAAATACTGTTGTGCTCAACATCGCGATAAGAACTATCGTCAAGGTTGCATTGCCTGACAAAGTAACTATTCTCTGCTGCTTCACAATGCTCCTCCTCATGTCCGTTGGCGTTTAGCGGCCCCAATGCCGGGCTTTCGATGCACCTGCTCGCTCCAGGCGGAGCTGCACCAGGCAGGGGCGTGACCTCTTCCCCGCACGAACTGTCGCACGCCTGGGCTTTCAATTTCATCAGGCGGCCAGCGGTCCGGGGATAAGGCTTCCTGCAAACTGCTAGTCCCTGTGTATGCCTAATTCACGGAGAGCGCTACTAGTGAAATCACTAGATGTGAAACAAGAAAAAGCTTGCTAACATTCGCGCCTACTGGCCGAGGGTCGCACTGCCGGAGGAGCCGTCATGAAGCATCGCCAGGGAATGGGACTTGGCGTCGTTCCGGATTGGTTGGTCAGCTACCAGAAAGACTGGTTCCGGCTAGACGTCATTGCAGGGTTGACGGCGGCTGCCGTCGTCATACCGAAAGCGATGGCGTATGCCACCATCGCCGGACTGCCGGTGCAGGTGGGGCTATACACCGCGTTTGTTCCAATGGTCATCTACGCGGTGCTGGGGACATCGCGGCCACTCAGCGTCAGCACCACGACAACTCTCGCGATTCTCACCGGAGCCGAACTTGGTGAGGCGGTCCCCAGCGGCGATCCAGCGGCCTTGCTGCGGGCAACGGCGATGTTAACGCTCCTGGTGGGCGCCATGCTGGTGGCCGCTTCGCTGCTTCGCCTGGGCTTCATCGCCAACTTCATATCCGAGCCGGTGCTCATTGGTTTCAAGGCGGGAATCGGCCTGGTGATCGTGCTGGACCAGGTTCCAAAGATCCTGGGCATTCACTTCGCCAGGGGGACATTCCTGCAGAATCTTCTTTCCACCGTCCGCAGCATTCCTCACACCTCATTAGCCACGCTGACCGTCGGGTTGGTCATGGTCGGCATCCTGGTGGGACTGGAGAAGTTTGCTCCGCGGGCACCGGCGCCACTGGTTGCAGTGGCGATCGGGATTGCCGGTGCGTACCTGCTGAGGCTGCAAACCCATGGTGTGGAGCTGGTCGGTCAGGTTCCGCGGGGCATACCTTCCATCAGAATTCCGGAGCTTTCGCTGGCTGCTCAGCTCTGGCCGGGAGCCTTGGGAATTGCGCTGATGAGCTTCACGGAGACGGTGGCCGCGGGCAGAGCCTTTGCCGACAGTAAGGAGAGGCCGCCGCAGGCGAATCGTGAGCTGTTAGCTACGGGGCTGGCGAACCTTGGGGGCGCGTTCCTGGGCGGCATGCCCGCCGGCGGCGGAACGACCCAGACTGCGGTGAATCGTTTGGCTGGGGCGCGCACTCAGGTGGCTGAGCTGGTGACAGCCGGAATCGCGCTTGTCACGATGCTGTTCCTATCACCGCTGATCGGCCTGATGCCTCAAGCCACCTTGGCCGCTGTGGTCATCGTCTATTCGATCGGCTTGATCAAGCCTCACGAATTTAAGGAAATCATCAAGGTCAGGCGAACAGAATTCATCTGGGCGTTGACGGCCTTCGCCGGGGTGATGCTGCTGGGAACATTACGCGGAATCATCGTTGCAATCATCGTGTCCCTGGTCATGCTGGCGCATCAGGTCGCAGATCCGCCTGTGTACGTGATGGGACGAAAACCGGGAACAAACATCTTTCGGCCACTCTCCCCGGCGCATCCCGAGGACGAAACCTTCCCTGGACTCCTCATGCTAAGGCTGGAGGGACGATTGTTCTTCGCTAATGCGGAACATATCGGCGAAAAGATGAAACCGTTGGTCGATCAGGCACAGCCGAGGGTGATAGCGCTTGATCTTGGCGGCGTTCCAGATCTCGAATACACCGCACTCAAGATGCTGACCGAGGCGGAAAGGAGGCAGCGCACGCGGGGCACATTGCTCTGGCTGGTGGGATTAAATTCGGAGGTGCTCAGAATGGTCCAGCACTCGGCTTTGGGCGAGCTTCTTGGACGTGAAGCAATGTACTTCAATCTGGAAACCGCCGCGGCGAAGTACAAGTCGATGTCGGAAGGGCGCATGGCAGCCAAACCGGACGTAACCGGATAGCTCTCCTGCCCCAGGCGGAGCGGCAGCCAGACTCGGACCGGTTTGATCGAAGTGGAAAGCGAAGTGCCATTCCTGAAAAACTGGCGGAAGCGTGTGCGAGTCGAACGCACCATTGACGTCGGAGACGCCAATCGCCGGTTTTGAAGAACTCAAGGACGTTTCCGCCGGGTTCTGAAAATTTTCTAACCTAACTGATTCTTCAACCGATTACAAGAGCAGGCATGTGAGCGGTTCTGACTCCATTCATCTGTTCTTGAACATGGATCTATCACAATTTCATCACAGTAAAATTGACCTCCCACAAGCCCGTTTCCGGCCCACTGCCGCATAGCCGAGGATCCACCCGGCCGGAGCATCAATCCCAGTAAATTCGCAGAAGCGCACTGCAAAGCATCCCTGCTTCCGCAGGCCAGGCGGTCGATATTAACCGTGAGTCAATCCAGCGAGCTTTACTGTCCGGGGTTGGCGGGGGCGCCTTCAACGCCGGCTATGCCCTTGTTCTGCAGTATCCGGACGACGACGCGGCGGTTTTCCGCCTGACCCTCGACCGTCTTGTCAGTGCCTACCTGCCTGCTCTCGCCCATCGCGCCGGGAGCCAGCATGTTAGTCAAGGGAACATGACCCTGCTGGGTCACGATGTTGGTTACATTGAGCGCGCGCTGTTCACTCAGTTTCTGGTTAACGGCGGCGCTGCCTGTGGAAGAAGCGTAGCCCTTCACTTGGATCATGTAGCCGTTGTAGGTTTTGGCTTTCTCGCACAGCGCCGTCAGTTGCGGAATGTATTGAGGATCGACCTTGACCTTGCCGTTGCCAAACAGGACGGTTACTTCATCGAGAATGTAGTAGTCATCCATCTGGCCAAAGCGCGCGCTGGCTGCCGCAATGGCGGCCTTATTGGCTGCGACTTTCTTGGCCTGCTCGTCCAAGGCCGCCTGCTGTTCTTTCAGCGCTGCGTTCTGTGCCTCCAGCGCGGCAGCCTGCTGCTGTAGCTCAGCCTGGTTGGCCGCAGCTGCTTTTTGGGTTTCGTGCACACCCGCCT
>DATFSK010000075.1:0-2290 GCA_035262645.1 Terriglobales bacterium | reverse complement strand
AGTGTTGTTGAGGAACACCTGTCCTACGAGATGGGGTTCTGGAATGTGGAAGGGCCTTACGCGTACGCCGTCATATCTGGAAGCCTCACGGTAAAGCTGACGAAGCAGTCTGTCATTCGGACGGGCACCCTCGCGTACACGTTCGCAAAGCAGCATGGCATGTGGAAGATCGAGGCCCAGGCCTGGGGGCGCACGTCGTAGCCTGCGCCGCTGCGCCCCGAGCTGCTGCTCCTCGAGCCCCAGTGCAAGCAGAAATCCGTACGTGTCCGAAGTAGTTCCCGCTGCCGCGCAGGATTTGATCGCCATCCGAGCGCTGCTCGAGCGCTCCGGGCTGCCGACGAGCGATCTCGATTCAGCACGGCCCGACTTCATGCTGATCCGCGAAAATGACCGGGTGATCGCGGCCGGTGCGCTGCAGCATTTTGGCTCATCCGCGCTCCTTAGGTCGGTGGTCGTCGCTCCGGAACGTCGCGAGAGGGGTCTGGGGCGAGCCATTGTCAGCGAGCTCGAACGCCTGGCGCGTACAGCTCACGTCAATCGATTAGTCCTGCTGACTCAAAACGCCGCGGAATTCTTCGCGCGCCAGGGCTATCGCGTCATTGAGCGGAGCAGCGCACCCCACGACATGCAGTGGAGCGAGGAGTTCCGTTCGCTGTGCCCGAACTCTGCGACCTGCATGGCCAAGAGCCTGACGAACCCACTTTAGAACATGCCATGGCAGTTGCGGAAGCCAAAGCGAGGCGGTAAAGCCCGCTGGCCGGCACCTTGGGCTGAGCGCTTCTGGTCCGACTTAGGTCCGATGGCGAGTGCGCTGCAGCTTTTCCTAGCATGCAAATCCCATAACCGCCTTCACAGCACGGAGAACCATCATGCCCGAGAAGAAACCGAACATTCTTTTCATCATGGGTGATGACATCGGATGGTCGAACATCAGCGCCTACAACCTCGGCATGATGGGCTATCGCACACCGAACATCGACCGCATTGCCAGGGAAGGCGCGCTGTTCACCGACTGGTACGGGCAGCAGAGCTGCACCGCCGGACGTGCCGCCTTCATCACCGGACAATCACCGATCCGGACCGGGCTGACCAAGGTCGGTTTGCCGGGTGCCACGCTCGGGCTCGGACCCAATGACCCGTCCGTCGCCGACGTGCTGAAGACCCTCGGCTACGCCACCGGGCAATTCGGCAAGAACCACCTGGGCGACCGCAACGAGCATCTGCCGACGGTGCACGGTTTCGACGAGTTCTTCGGCAATCTCTATCACCTGAACGCCGAAGAAGAGCCGCAGAATCCCGACTATCCGAAGGACCCGAACTTCCGCAAGAAATTCGGGCCGCGCGGCGTGCTGCGTTGCACGGCGACCGACAAGGACGATACGACTGTCGATCCGCAGTTCGGCCGGGTCGGCAAGCTGAAGATCGAGAATACCGGCGCGTTGGACACCAAACGCATGGAGACTATCGACGAGGAGTTCCTCGCGGCCGCCAAGGACTTCATCCAGCGCCAGCACAAGGCGGGCAAGCCGTGGTTCTGCTATTTCAATACCACGCGCATGCACGTTTTCACGCACCTGAAGAAGGAATCGCAGGGCAAGACCGGCCTCGGCGTCTATCCCGACGGCATGGTCGAGACCGACGGGCACGTGGGAGAGCTCCTGAGGCTCCTCGATGACCTCAAGGTCGCGGACAACACCGTGGTCGTCTACACGACCGACAATGGCGCGGAGTGCGTGACATGGCCCGACGGTGGCTCGACGCCCTTCAAGGGCGAGAAGGATACTAACTGGGAGGGTGGCTTCCGTGTGCCGTGCGTCATCCGCTGGCCGGGCGTCATTAAGGCGGGAACGATCGTCAACGACATGTGCGCGCACGAGGACTTCATCCCGACATTCGCGGCAGCATCAGGCGAGGTCGCGATCGTCGAGAAGCTGAAGGGTGGTTCGACGCTCAACGGCAAGAAGTTCAAGGTACATCTCGATGGCTACAACCTCCTGCCCTTCTTAAAGGGCGAGCAGAAGGAGTCGCCACGCGAGGAGTTCCTGTATTGGAGTGACGATGGCGACCTGATGGCGCTGCGCGTGAGGCAGTGGAAGATGGCCTTCCTCGAGCAGAACGGAACATTATCTGCCGAGTACCCGGCAGGCCCGTGGGCGAGTCAGTTCACCAAATTGCGTACGCCCAAGATGTATAACCTGCGTGCCGACCCGTATGAGCGCGGTCCCGACAGCCTGGAATACGGCTCATGGCTTGCCCATCGCATGTTCTTGTTCGTGCCGGCGCAGGCGAT
>DATFSK010000074.1:0-110506 GCA_035262645.1 Terriglobales bacterium | reverse complement strand
CCCTTGATCGCTTGCCAGAAGCCGACGTTCACCTGGTATTCCAGATCGCTTCCCGGCTCAGGCCGCCGCGCGGCCTCGGACCGACCGGCGCCGCCAAAGATGCTGGAGAAAATATCGCGGAATCCGCCGCCACCACTTCGCCGTCCGGCTGCTCCCGCGCCCTCGGCGAAATCGCTGAAATCGAATCCGCTGAAGTCGAACGGCACCTCCTGCGTGTAAACGTGAGCCCCACCGGGCCCGCCTTGCCCTGGCCCGCCGAATCCCCCAGCCCCAAATCCACCGCCGCGCGCGTAGGCCTCGGCTGCCGCGGGGTCGATGTTGTCCGAATAGAAGCCAAGCTGGTCGTAGATCTTGCGCTTTTTGGGATCGCTGAGAACGTCGTTGGCCTCTGAGATCGCCTTGAACTTTTCTTCGGCGGACTTGTCCCCGGGATTCACATCGGGATGATATTTGCGCGCAAGCTTGCGAAACGCCTTGCGGACCTCCTCCGCCGAGGCAGTCTTCTTGATCCCGAGTTCGCCGTAATAATCTTTTTGGGTCGTCGTCGCCATGGCTGGCTGTTAGCTCTTGGCCTTTAGCTCTTAGCTTTCGGTTAGGCACCGCATCAGTTGATGCTCGCCTGTCCACCGTCGCCGATCGGGATCACCACGCTGGGCATGAATCCCACTTCGTCGTCATTGATCACCGGAATCACCTTCATCCGCCCGCCAACGCCGGAGGTGATCAGGTACCAGCGTCCGTCTTCGCGGTTGAAGTTCAACATGTACCACTGATTTTTAACCTCGAATCGCAATTGTTCCTACAAATTCTGGGGAGTTCGTGTTGTGCGGGAGTAAACTCCCGCGGTTCTTGTGTCGTCCCTAACGGGACTCGGATTAAATCTCATCGCTACCCAGGACTCCGCGCCAAAAGAAGGCGCTCCGTCCTGGGCTACCCTGTCGCCGTCCCGCGTTGCGGGAATCGGGCTTGCGTGCTGCCGATATTTACGCGGCAGCAGACTTGTAGCAAGCCACTAGCAAACATCAGCATTACCAGCTTGTGAGCAGGGGCGCTTACGCGCCCCGCTTAACACTCACACGTTTATCCGATGATGTCACTAGCCTCAGCTTTTAGGCTAAGTGCTAGTTGCTACCGATCCTTCGACTCCGTTCGGCTGACGCCTCACTTCGCTCAGGATGATCGCGGCGGGTCTCAGACGACCCGCCAAACGCGATCACTTCTTCTCTTCCACATCCACGTACTCAGCATCGATGACGCCTTCGTCCTTCTTCTGCTGAGCGCCGGCTTCCCCGTTTCCTCCCGGAGTGGGGCCGCCCTGCGGAGGCGGAGTCTGCGCGCTTGTCGCCTTGTACATCGCCTCGGCCAGCTTGTGCGAAGCCTGCGTCAGGTTCTCGCGGGCCTTGTTCATCGCGGCGGCATCGGTGCCCTCCAACGCCTTCTTGGCGTCGGCGAGAGCGTTCTCCACATCGCCGCGCTCCTGGCCGGAGATCTTGTCGCCGTGCTCGCGCAGCATCTTCTCGATGCTGTAGACCATGCCGTCGAGCTGGTTGCGCGCTTCCACCTCCTCGCGCTTGGCCTTGTCTTCGGCCGCGTGCGATTCGGCGTCCTTCGCCATGCGCTCGACCTCGTCCTTGCTCAGACCCGAAGACGACGTGATCGTAATCTTCTGGTCCTTGCCGGTCGCCATGTCCTTCGCGAGAACGTTCAGAATGCCATTGGCGTCGATGTCGAACGTGACTTCGATCTGCGGCATGCCACGCGGCGCCGGAGGCAGGCCGGTCAGGTGGAACTTGCCCAGCGTACGATTGTCGCGCGCCATGGGACGCTCGCCCTGCATCACGTGCACCTCAACGGACGTCTGGTTGTCCGCCGCGGTCGAGAACATCTCCGTCTTCTTGGTCGGGATGGTCGTGTTGCGCGGGATCATCTGCGTCGCCACGCCGCCCATCGTTTCGATCGACAGCGTCAGAGGCGTCACGTCGAGCAGCAGCAGGTCCTTCACCTCGCCGCCCAGCACGCCGCCCTGAATGGCAGCGCCGACCGCGACCACTTCGTCAGGATTGACGCCCTTGTGGGGCTCCTTGCCGAAGAGCTCTTTGACGAGCTGCTGGATGCGCGGCATGCGCGTCTGGCCGCCCACCAGTACGACTTCGTCGATCTTCGCCGGGTCAATTCCGGCATCCTTGATTGCCGCCTTACACGGACCAATCGAGCGGTCGATGATGTCCTTCACCATCTCCTCGAGCTTGCCGCGGGTGAGCGTCTTCACCAGATGCTTGGGGCCGCTCGCATCCGCCGTGATGAACGGCAGGTTGATCTCGGTTTGCATCGTGGTGGAGAGCTCGATCTTGGCGCGCTCGGCCGCGTCGCGCAGACGCTGCAGCGCCATCTCGTTGCCCTTGTCGCGCAGGTTCAGGCCTTCGTCCTTCTTGAACTCGTCGATGAGCCAGTCAACGATGCGCTGGTCGATGTTGTCGCCGCCCAGGTGCGTGTCGCCGTTGGTGGACTTCACCTCGATGACGCCTTCGCCGACTTCCAGGATCGAAATATCGAAGGTGCCGCCGCCGAAGTCGTACACGGCGATGGTCTCGTCCTTCTTCTTGTCGAGTCCGTAAGCCAGCGCGGCCGCTGTCGGCTCGTTGATGATGCGCTTCACGTTGAGCCCGGCAATCTGGCCGGCGTCCTTGGTCGCCTGACGCTGCGCGTCGTTGAAGTACGCGGGCACGGTGATCACCGCGTCCGTCACCGTCTCTCCCAGGTAGTCTTCCGCGGCCTTCTTCAGCTTCTGCAGAATGTACGCGGAGATCTGCGGCGGTGTGTATTCCTTGCCCTGCGCGATAACCGCGACGTGATCGCCCGAACGGACGACCTTGTAGGGCACCATCTTCATCTCTTCATTGACTTCGTCGAAGCGACGGCCCATGAAGCGTTTGATGGAGTAAATCGTGTTCTCCGGGTTGGTGATGGCCTGGCGCTTGGCGACCTGGCCGACCAGCCGTTCTCCGTTCTTGGTAAAGCCGACGACCGATGGCGTGGTGCGCCCGCCTTCCTCATTGGGGATGACTTTGGGCTCGCCGCCTTCCATGACGGCGACGACGGAGTTGGTCGTGCCCAAGTCAATTCCGATAATCTTTGCCATTGCAGCCACCCTCCTTCAGGGTTTGAAACTCGTAAGTTGCTGATAAATATGGTATTATGTCAGCAACCGGAAGTCCTTATAGCAGAGCTACTATAGAACTTGAGTGAATCACTGTCAAGGTTTAGATGTCCTTGGAGGGGCGTAGGTTGCGGGGAGTTTTGCCGGATCAGGAAGGGCTCAGCGCTGTACTAGCCGGACCTTCCCCGTTTCCACCGTCGCGCTCTGGATCCGCAGTGGCATCTTGAAGGTGCTGGTCATGCCAACGTTGGGGTACTTCGGTGTGAGGTAGTGCTGGACGAACCATTCCAGCGCGAACTGCGGAATCTGGATGCCATCGAAATCCACGGACTGCACCTTAATGCTGCCGACTCCGTTTACGCCCGAACCCTCCGCCTTGGCATGTACGTCGTGCGTTCCATTGAACAGGCTGTAGAGCGGATTATTTGATCCGCGCCCCTCCATGATCTGCTCGAAATTCACCTGCGCATGACCGTCGATCTGGGAACCCTGTGAGCTGAGCCGGAGATGGCTTACGCCCTTGGGCATCTTCACCCCGCCCTCGTTGAAGTAGGCGTTCACCTCGGGTTGGGTCAGCTCAACTGGCTTGGGATCAGGATGAGCCTTGGCGCCGTTCTGCTTCAGCCAGGCAAGCTTCTGCTGGATCGAGTGGTACTGGGCGCTATGGTTGTCGTGCGGAGTTTGCGCACGCTGCCCGGCGGCCGCGATGCCGACCGCGAGCACTACGAGGGCAGCCACCGAACGCCACTGGCTCATCGCAGCGACGCCTCAGCCGCCGGCGCACTCACCGCTTGCACCGAGGGCTTGTCCAGCGTACCGGAGATGACATACGACTGCCCGCCGGAGCGCTCCAATTTCACAGCAAGACTGCGGTTATACGAGGCTGTACCAGTGACGTTGAAGGTGCTGCCGCCCGCCTGCATCTTGCAATCGTTCAGACTGAACGTCCCATCCTGCAGAGCAAGCTTTCCTGCGAACCTGGAGAACGTAACCGGCGTCCCTCTGCTGTCGAGGTTGAGGTGGCGCAATGAGCCTCCGCTCCAGGTAAAGTCGGCCGTCCCGCCAGCGGAGCTTCCCAACTTGGACCCGCTTAACCCAGCCAGTGTCAGGCTGTACTCCCCATCAACCGACCCGGTGGCCCAGTTGTCATGCATCAAAGCCGCAACCTGAGACATGGAGACTCTACTCACCACACCGTTGCCCATGAAGCGCGGAGGCGAGACGGTGAAGTCGGCCAGCCACGAGCCGTCGTGATGTCCGCCGAGCAGATCTGCGCGCAGTTCATGTACCCGCAATTTCCCGAAGGAGAGCTCGAGAGTTCCATTAACATTCGTGGCCGTTACCTTGCCGAGCTCGAAGCGCGAGGCAGAAAAATGCCCACTGGCATGAAGCTTGCCCAGCGCGTCCTCGTTGCGCTTTCCGATGGCCAAAAGTTGATACCACGGCTGATGCCGGAAGGCAGGATTCAGCAGCTGATTCAGACGGGCGAGGGAAGCGTCATCGGTACGCAAATCGAAGTTCAGCACGCAGTTTTCCGGCCCGGTGCAATGGACGGGAAAGCTCGCGGAGCCACCCAGATGTGTCCCCTGGCTGAAGGCCGCGGAGAAAGACGTGATGTTGACCATCTGGTCTTCCAGCGACACGGAAGCAGAATCGAGCAGCAGCGGTTCGGAGAGGCCCTGGAGTTCAGCAGTGACCTTTCGCACCTGCACCTTTCCCGAGGGTACCGGTTGTGTGAATCCGCTCCACGATCCAGCCACCTGGATATCCACCTGTGCCTGGCCCGCCAGTCCGATGCCCGGCGTACCAACACCAAGCGCCTGCGCCACATTCAGGAGGCGACCCAGTTCGGCCCCTCCGCTCACGTGAAAGTCGTAATGTTCCGTGTCGAACAATGCGCTACCCGTTGCCGGTGAAGCTGCTCCCAAAGGCATCGCGAACGGTTGGACCACGAACTGAAAGCTGCCGGCCGGGGCCGGAGGCGGGCTTCGGCGAGCAGAGACCTTGCCCTTCGCCGCCGGGGTTGCGGGCCCCTCCGCTGCAACGGCAAATTGCAGCTCTCCCAGCTCCAGCGGTTGTTTCAGAACGTCGGCCTGCAACGCCAACGAATCGGTTTGCCCACCGCCCGACCATTGCGGCATGCCGCCGGGTGACTTGCGGACCGTGAACAGCGCATCCACCTCGCCCGTTGCCGTCAGGTCCGGCGGGAGATCTTTCTTGGTATGCAGTGCGAAGGCGACCATTTTCTCCGCCGGAATATGTTCGCCGGAGATGTCCCATTCATATCCGCCACTGCTCCAGCCTTGTGCATCTCCTCGCACCCGCAGAACGCCAGGACCTACGGGAGATTCGCAGCGCACGTCAAAGAGAGCATCATCCGCGGAGGAATAGCTTCCGGTGCAGTGCGTCCGCAACCGCAAAGCCTCACCCAGGGCGATGTCGTAACGGCGGAAGTCATCGACTTGAAGGTCGGCGGTGACGCCCAGTGCCACGGGTGTGCCGGTGAGCACGGCGGCGGCGCGAACGTCTCCACGCCAGCCGCGATCGCGAGCGTAGAAGAGCTTGGTGAGCTGCCCCAGCGGCCCATCGCTGAAGGTCAGTTTCAAATAAAGCGGAGTGTCGCGCAGGTTCGCGGCCCGCTGAAAGCGCCCTTCCAGCTTTAGCGTCCCCGTGTCGCTGATGTTCACGTCCGTGCGCACGGGCCGCGCTTTGACTCGCATGCCCCAAAGATTTTCGGACTCGAGCCAGAGCGCGAAATCGGCATCGGTAAAGGCGAAGGCCTTCTTCACCTGACCAAGTTTGAAGTTGATGCGGCCGCTCGACGCCTCCACGTAGGGAAAACGCGGTCGCGCCTCCGGCCGGGTCTTGGCGGTGGGCGCAGGATTGGTCTGCGATGCGCGCTCCACCAGTTCTTCAGCGTTCCAGTGTCCATCGGCGCGGCGCGCCAGGTTCAGGCTGGGATTGTCGAGGTCGAGGGTGCCGATCTCCAGCCGCCCACGCCACAATGAACTAATCCGCAGGTAGGCGGTGACCGTGTCGGCCCGCAGCATCGGCTCCGCCCCATAACGCGGATCGTCAGCCACGACGAAGTTGTAGAGCACGACTCCCGGGCGCGGAACCAGCTTGAGTTCAATGCTGGAGACGGTCACATCGCGACCGAGTGCCCGGCTGATGGCACCGGTCACGCGGTTGCGATAGCGATTGACATTCACGAAAGGCGGCAGGAACAGTGCCAGTACCAGGACCAGCACCACGGTCCACATGATCCGCCGTGACGTACGGCGTCGCATCAGTGCACCACGTGGAACATCCGGGACCAGCGTGTCTGGTCGAAGAAGTGGATGACGATGTTGAACAGCCACGCGATGCGGTCGCCGATGCTCTGACGCTCGTACTCATCGCGCGGGGTGACAAACGACCAGTAGATGAACATGGGCCGGCCGATTATGTTTTCAAAAGGGACGAAGCCCCAGTAACGGCTATCGAGGCTTACATCGCGATGGTCGCCCATGGCAAAGACGCTGCCCGGCGGCACAACCAGGTCGCCGTCCTTGAGATAGGAGGGCATCTGCAGGCGCCACTCGGCACAGCCGTGACAATCCATGAATTCCGGCTGTCCGTTGGGGAAGTCGTCGCGATAGGAGTCGAACCCTCCGGCCGTTACCACGTAAGGCTCATCCAGTTTTTGCCCATTGCGATAGACCGCCCCGTCCTGCAGATGAATGCGATCGCCCGGAAGGCCCATGACGCGCTTTACGACATAGAGGCCCGGCTCTCCCGGAGAGAGAAAGACAAAGACGTCGCCGTGACGCGGTTCGCGATAGGGAATCAGTTTGCTAATCCATCTGGTCGCCGGCGCCAGTAACATCCGGTCGACGAAAACGTGGTCACCGATGAGCAGCGTGTTCTCCATCGAACTCGAGGGGATAGTGAAGGCCTGCAAGGTGAAGGTGATGATGAAGAGCCCGACCACCAGGATCGTGGCAATCGACGCGATGAATTCCGGAGTGGTTTCCTTGGGCTTCTGAGGCTTTTCTGGTTGTTCCGGTTTTTGCGGCTTCGTGTCTTTCGCTTTCTCGGCCTTTTCCGGAGCGGCCTTCACAGGTTTTTTCGTCGTAGGCAAAATTTCGTATTCCTTAACTCGCTGAAGCTTTTGACTGCGTCGTGCAGAGTAACCTGGCGCAGTGCTTCTATTGTGGAATGCGCAACATTCGCCGCCAGCGCAGACCATTCCACATCTGAGCAACGCTTAACGTCAGATTGGAAAGTTTATCAGACGGCAGCCCGCCTGCCATTGCCGTCTCCGGCCGGTCCATCGACCAGTAAATCAGCAGAGGGCGGCCAACGACATTCTCCTGTGGAACGAAGCCCCAGTAACGGGAGTCGTAGCTGTCGTCACGGTTGTCGCCCAGAACGAAGTAGGAACCTTCGGGCACGATCAGTTCGCCATCGTCGACGAGCTTGCCCGCCTGGAGAAACCACTTTGAAGTAATGCTGTCGCCGTAGAAGCCTCCGTCGGGAAAATTGTCGCGGAAGCGATCGCGCCACGACCAGTTGAATGTCGCGTAAGCATCATTCTGGCGAACGCCGTTCACGTAAACGTGTTTGTTGATCAAGCGAACGTGGTCTCCCGGCACGGCGACCACCCGCTTCACGAAGTGCTGGCGCGGGTTTACGGGGTAGCGAAAGACAATGATGTCCTGCCGGCGAATGACCCGATAAGGCATAAGCCAGCTCCACACGCCAGAGCGTCCGTAATGCGCCTTGTCGACCAGCAGATAATCGCCGATCAGCAGCGTCTTCTCCATCGATTCAGAAGGGATCTGGAAGGCCTGGACGATGAACGTAATCACGAAGATCGCAATGACGATTGTCCCGGCAAATGACTGCAAGGAGTAGAAGCCCCGCCTGGGACGCGGGGGCGAGGGCGGTGGTGGCTGCTCTTCACTCGCTGCCTGGACTTGCTCTGGGGTACCAACTTCACTCATGACGGCTCGGACGGCTTGGTTTCCGCAGAGGCCTCCTCCTCTGCGGAGTGGCCCTCCAACAATTGTAGACGTTCCCACGCCAGGCGTGCGGCGCCTTGTTCGGCTGCCTTCTTCGTGCTGCCCTGGCTGCGGCAGACGAAGGCGTCTCCCCCGCCCGGAGCAGCTGGAATGTGGGCTTCCATCGTGAACATTTTGCGGTGGTCGGGACCCTCTTCTTTCACCATCACATAGCGCGCCTGGCTGCGTCCGCTGGCATGGATGGCTTCCTGCAAGGCCGACTTATAGTCCATCACCGGCAGCCTTTCGCCGCCGTGTTTCTGTACCTCAAGCAGTTCCGGCTCCACGATGTTGCGCAGGATGAAGCGCTTTGCCACCTCCAAATCGCCGTCGAGATAGAGGGCGGCGATCAGGGCCTCAAGCGCATTTACCAGCAGAGCGCTCTTGTTGCGGCCGCCACTGCGCTCCTCGCCTCTTCCCAGAAGCAGGTAATCGCCAATGCTTAATTCGCGGGCGGGATGCAGAAGGCGGCGCGCGCTGACGATGTGAGCGCGCAGTTTCGAAAGCTCGCCTTCCTCATATTCGGGAAAGCGCCGGAACAGTTCCTGGCTGACGACGAAGGAGAGAACGGCGTCGCCCAGGAACTCCAGTTGCTCGTTATCGAAGGCGACCGCAGGCAGACCTCCGGCCGCGCTTTGCGATTCCAGTTCGCGCGCGTAGGAGGCATGAGTCAGGGCTTGCTTGAGAAGGTCACGATTGCGAAAGACATGTCCGAGCGTTTCCTCCAAAGCACCCGTTTCATGGCCATGAGCTTTCATTGTCCGGACGAGAGTATCTTACGCGCCGCCTAATACCTGCCCGCCGCGGTCGAAGGTTCACCGTGGTGTATTGGGCGAATTCGGCGCCTGCGGCTGGCTGGGCTGCGTCCCCGGAACCGGCGAAGGCGTTGGTGTTGCCGCCGGCGACGGGCTGGCCGCGCCACCAGCCGGCTGCTCAGCCGTGATCAGCTTCTGCAGACGCGCCTGTTGCTGCTTGGCCAGGTTCTGCGCCGGAGTTCCCTCCTTCGCATACTGTACCGCTTTATTCGCCGAATCTAGCGCCTGAGGATACTGCTTCAACTTGTCTTGTGCAACCGAAAGTCGCAGGTACAGCACTGCCTCGGGATTCGCGGAACTCTGCGCGATTGCTTGCTGCAGGTTCTTTTCCGCTGAAGCGTAATCGGCTTTGTTCAAGTCCACCATGCCCAGGGTGTCGTAAGCCATGGCCAGGATATTGTGCTTGGCGGCATCGACCTTTGCAGGGTCGGCGTTAGCCGGGATCAGAAGGCCGGTGTCGATGTTATCGATGGCAGCGTGCGCATCCTTGGCCGCTTCGGCCAGACGCTGTTCGCGGTCGAGGTCGGTCTCACGGGTCGATTCGGCCAGCGCCGATGCCACTTGCACCAGCGGCACCGGATTGGTTGGGTCAGCCGCAATGGCTTTGCGCCCGCATTCAATCACCTTGTCGGAATTGTTCGACTGCGCGTACAGGTTCATGGCACGCATGTAGAGCGCCGCTCGCAATTCGCTGCTGGGATACTTTGCTGCGAAATCGTCTGCCGCCGCTTCCAGCTGCGCGGGGTCGGTCTTTGCAAAGGCATCCTGGTAGGCCTGCATTTCCTCCTTCGTTTTAGCCTGTAGAACGCGGTGGCCAGCGGTGGGAGCCTGCGCTCCGGTCGAGGTTTGGCCCGGAGTTGTTGGGGCCTGCTGCTGGGAATTCTGTGCCGGGGGCGTGGAACTCTGCGTCTGCGTTTGTGCCCCCTGCGCCGGCCCCGGCGCCGCACTTGTCTGGGCAAGTGAAAGTGATGCGGCCAAAAGCACCGCCATTATGATTGCTGTCGATTTCATGATTCTTTCCTTTCTACCAAAGCACCCATCGCCGCTATTGCTGGTCATCCTGGTGTTTCGCAGTGGGAGGCTCATACGGCTGCTGCTCGCCCCGTTCGGCGGCAGTCTTCGCCTCGGGTGGCGCGTCGCTGATGGCCAGTGCTGCCTTGTATTGTGCTAGTGCCTGGTCACGTTCTCCTTGCAAATCGAGGATGCGGCCCAGATACACGTGCGACCATGCCACAACGTGGGGGTCTTTTCCCGCATCGAGCGCCTTCTGGAAATCGGTCTGTGCGGTTTGCATGTCGCCGGCGAAGCTGGCCGCCTTAGCCAGCACGAAGTAAGCGCGCGCCGGATCTTCGTTGGCTTGCAAGCTCTGCTGCGCCAATTTGCCGGCCTCAGCCGGATTACCGCTCGCCAGCGCCTTCTCCGCCAGATCGATCTTCTGTTGGGATGCATGTTTCGAGGCTTGCATCACCTCCGGATCCGCATGAGCCGCGAAGGTGATCTCGCCGGCATGCTTCTTCTCCGCCGCTACGTCCATGTTGTGCAGCCAGTTTGGGAAGGCGTCCTGCAAGCCCATGCCTGCCTTCTCGAAAGCCCGCAACTGGTTATAGAAATACCCCGTCAGCACATAGCCCTCGGCCTCATCCCGCTGAACCATGGCAAGGCGGTCTTTCTCCGGGAGCTTGGAATCGGAGGGCGTGCGCGCCTCGATGGCTCGAATCAGGCACTCAATGACCAGCAGGCCCGTATCGCGCTTGTACTCCTCCGCCATAGGGGCTCTCTGGACCGACAGCAGTATCGGCGCAAGCCGATCCAGCGCAGTCGCACGTTTGGCGATCAGCGGATCCAGCGCGAAATGCAGGTAGGTATGCCGCATTGCCTCCATGTGCAGGTTGTCCCGCGCAGGCGACACGACGAGAAGGTAGAAATCCTGAAGATAATTGCGCGAGTTTACCTGCCCTGGCGCGCTCATCGGCTCCAACAGCACGGTGAAGCTGCGGCCGGCATAGCCGGAGATGGGCATTCTCAGGTAGTTGTCGGTCGAGCTGATCATCTGCGCAACGGGAGTGTGGTACTGATCGATGAGTGCCTGGTATTGCGGCTGATGCTCCATCCAGATCGCATGCAGTTTGGCAGCCACGTAATACTGCTTCAGCAGGGGAACAAATCCTAATACGTAGGCTGCGTCGGGCGGCAGATCGGCTTCTGCGAGTTTGGGGGCGAAATCCGGAGGAAGCCCAAGGTTGAGCGCCAGCGAGACATACTGCGCCAAGTCGTGCGCGCCGTCTCCCTGGCGATGGTCCTGGTAAAAGCGGCACATTTCGCTGGCGGCGGCAGCGACAGGGGACGATTTGGCAGCTTCGACCAGCTCCGCGCGTACCTGCAGCCGGATGGGCGAAGAGCCCTGCAGGTCCTCGTCGTAGCCACAGACGTTCATGGCCGCGACAACGCTAAACAGAGTTTCACTGACGTCGAGCGTGGCCCTCGACTGCGCCGCAGCCGCGGAAATCAGCAAGAAAACCACGGCCGGGCAGATCAAAATGCGGAAAGAACGCAGAGCAGACTCCTGTGCCCGGTTGGCTTTTAGCTCTTGGCCTCTAGCTCTTGGCAGGCGCACTCCGGCGCCGTGTTGAACTAAGGCGGGAGATTCAATAAATCCAGTTTACGAAGGGAGTTGCGCCTGCGCAAACGCTGCTGGTGCCTGGGCCCCCGGTTCTAGCTCGCTTTTGATTAGAGCGGGCAGCCGTTGTTCAACCCTTCACCTGCACCTTGGAGAACGACAGGATCACTCGGCTGGCGGTTGGCTGACCGAAGGTTGTTGCAGGCTGAAACGTGGTGAAGAGCAGCATGTTTTTCAACTGGCTCAGCACCGCCTGCGGCTCTTCCGGAGAAGACAAAATGCGGTAGTCCTGCACACGCCCATCTGCGCCCACGTAGGCTTCCACGACCAGGGCGTCGGAATTGGCTACGCCCATTGTCAATTCGAAGGGCGTGGACTGCAGCTGTGCCGGGGTGTACAGCATGGTTGGCACATCGTTCGAGGCACGCACCTGCACGGGATAGAGGAAGCTGATCAGCAGACCGAAGATGATCAGGGTTGTGACGAGCCCGGCGGTTGCCGGAACCATGGTTGCGTTGAAGGCGTTGTCCCAGCGCACACGCAGGCGCTCCCAGCGCGAGCGGCGCGAGTTGGCCAGCTCCTGCGAAAGCGCAACGCGCAGTCTCAGACTCAGCTCCGGAGGCGCAGGCTTGCGGCCCAATGCGCCCACCAGTGACTGCATCTGCTGCAGCGAAACGAAATGGCCGGAGCATTCCGGGCATGCACGCAGGTGTTCATTCATCTGGGCCATCTGGCCGCGGTTTACCGCGCCATCCAGGTACGACGACATCAGCCCCTTTGCAACTGAGCACGTCATGGTATGACCTCAACTTCGTGGCTACTCATGCCGCCACTACGGCGACGGGTCTCACTGCCTTCACCGGCCTCCATTCCAAATGCCGGCAGATATCGCTGCAAGCGCTTGCGTAATGCTTCCCGTCCGCGCACCAGCCTGGACTTCACCGTCCCCAGCGACGTCTGTGTCACCTCCGCGATCTGCTCATACGAAAGCTCTTCGATGTCGCGCAAGATAACCGTCGTGCGATACGGTTCGGGGACGGCCTTCAACTCGGCTTCCACTCGCGCCCGCAGTTCGTCATCGTAGACGTTTTGCAGCGGTGACTTGCCCTCATCCACCAGGGTGTCCCGGACGCCACGTAGCGGGCTGCCTTCCTCGCGTTCCGGACCGGGCTCAATCGAGGTCTCGCGAAACTTGTGGCGAAACCACCAGCGCCGGCGGTTGGAAGCCTCGTGCAGGGCGATGCGGTAGATCCACGTCTTCAGGCTGGAGTTGGCGTTGAAAGTCTTGATACCGCGGAAAACTTTGATGAAGACTTCCTGGGTGGTATCGGCGGCGTCGGAGGGGTCGTCGAGGATGCGGTAGACCAGGCTGTAAACCGGCTGGTTGTAATGTGCGATGAGCCAGGAAAAAGCCGCCTCCGATCCGGCCTTCAGTTCGGCCACGATCGAGGCTTCTTCCGTGCGGACTCCAATCGCACTTGCCAGATCACTCAATGTTGTTGCTCCCGCCACCGGCGGCACCTCAATTCTAAATTCTTTCGCGACCCGCAACAACTACCATCTAGACCACTTGGCGTGTTGGACCGACACTTCGTCCCATTTCCCGGATTCGCGATTACGGACGAGCGCCACCGTCACGACCCGAGGAAGGACTACTGAGTTAGACCCCAAAATCAACTGAAATGTTCCAGGAAAGGTGACGACAGGACAGGCACACAGGTGCCAATAGCCGAAGTCGGCGGTCGCTCACACATTTAGCACAGACGGCAGAACTCTGCTGCTCAATTCAAGGCTAATCGGAGCTACTCCTGCTGCTTGGGAGTGGTGGTTGAAGTAGCGCTGGAACTGCTCGCGCCTGGGCTCGTCGACTGCGTCGATTTCTTCTTTTTGGTCGACTTCTTCGCCGGCTCGCTATCGTCGACCACGACTTTCTTGGGAGAAGTGGCGGCCGCCGCCGCCCGCTGCTGCAGCGTCTGGACCTGCGCCCGCAGCTGGTTTATCTCTGTTTGCGTGGAAGCCGTGAGACTTTCCAGGCTGTCGCCCAGGTCCCGCCGCACAGAGTCGAAGACGGCTAATTGCTGTGCCAAGGCTTCGTAATCGCTTTTCGCGCCAAAAGCGCCTGCCGATTCCGTTAGTGACGCGAAGACGTCATACAGTGCGGTCAGGTTGCGGTAGAGCTTGAACTGCGCTCCCAGGTCCTGCGGCGCATTCCGGACTGAACCAATCAGTGCCGGCAACGCTGCGGTCAAGTTTCGCTGGATCGACTCCGCATTGGCCTGCGACTGCTGCTTTGTCGTGCCGTCAGTCTTCCACTTCTGGATATGCATGTAGGAGAGATCGCTGTTTGCCTGCGATGCCGCGGCCTGCAAGCGGTCCAAGTCTGCAAGCATCGGCGACGCCGAGGGGTTACTCGGCCTGGGCACAGGGGGCGGGCTGGTTTGCGCAAGCGTCAACGCGCTCAGCGACAGAAACAGGAACAATTTGCGGATGATTGTCATCGTGCTCTTTTCTGGCATTCGTTCGCAGGGAGAGACGAGGTGGAACTACAGTTTATCAGTTGATGCACAAGCTTGTTGGATGCAAGGCCCGGGCTCCTGGAGGGGTGGAAAGCACTCATTTACCGGCCCGGACACATCTGCTCAACTTGAAGGCGGCGCTATTTCGTTTAGTATGGCGTCGATGGCAAGCGCCGTTCAACTGGCATCCGTGCGCCGCGCCGCCGGCTATAACCCGCTGGCAACGGCTGGTGCTGTGATGGTTGTCGTCCTGCTGTGCTGCGCTTTGCTCGCTCCATGGATCGCGCCTTACGATCCTGCACAGATTGACTTGCCGCAGCGCCTGCGCGGTCCTTCGAATTCGCACTGGTTTGGAACCGATGAACTCGGTCGCGACATCCTCTCCCGAATCATTTATGGCACACGAATCTCCATGCTGGTTGGCGGCTGCGTTGTCGCCGCCTCGCTCACGCTGGGACTCATCTTCGGGTCGATCGCCGGTTTCTACGGCGGTATCACGGACCGCGTGCTCAACGTGGTGGTGATGAACGCCTTCATGTCGTTTCCCGGCATTTTGCTGGCGATCGCGTTTGTGGCGTTCCTTGGTCCGGGAATCTTCAACCTGATTTTCGCGCTGTCGCTCGGCGGCTGGGTCGGCTACGCCCGGCTGGTCCGGGCACAGGTGCTGGCGGTGCGCGAACGCGAGTTCGTAGAGGCGGCGCGGGCCCTGGGCGCAAGCGACGTGCGCATTATCGTTCGCCACATCCTGCCGAACATCATTCAGCCGGTCATCGTGCAGGCGGCAATCGGCATGGCCGGTGCGATCCTTGCGGAAGCTACGATGAGCTTTCTGGGATTGGGAGTGCCCCCTCCGGCGGCAAGTTGGGGCTCGATGTTGAACGACGCGCGTTCGCACCTGTTCGACTCTCCGCACCTGGTGCTGTTTCCTGCCGCCGCCGTGATGGTCGCCGTGCTGTCGTTCAACTTCATCGGCGACGGCCTGCGCGATTATCTGGATCCGCGGTCGAGGATTGAAGTGGGGTTGTAGGAAGTAATTAGCAATTAGCAATTAGCAATTAGCAATTAGCTCTGCACTTGGTGGGAGTTGCGCCAACAAGCAACTGCTTTCCACCTCGACGAGTTGGCAAACGAACATCTCCCAAGTTACTAATTGCTAATTACTAATTACTTTTCTTCCCGTGCTAGCATCCAATCGCTATGCCGACAACCGAAACAGCTATCCTGGGCGGCGGATGCTTCTGGTGCGTGGAAGCCGCCATCAAGCAATTGGAAGGCGTGATCTCCGTCCGCTCCGGCTACATGGGCGGTCGCACCGCCAACCCGACCTATCAGCAGGTCTGCTCCGGTAAAACCGGCCACGTCGAAGTGGCCGAGATCACCTTCGATCCCACCGTCCTCAGCTATGACGATCTGCTGCACGTCTTCTTCACGCTGCACGACCCTACGACGCTCAACCGTCAAGGCAACGACGTGGGAGAGCAGTACCGCTCCGTGATCTTCTATCGCGACGAAGCGCAGAAGAAAACCGCCGAAGAAGTCATAGCCGAGCTCACGCGCGACAAGGTCTTCGCCGACCCGATCGTCACCGCGGTCGAGCCAGCGTCAACCTTCTACGTCGCCGAGGATTATCACCAGGACTACTTCGCGAACAATCCGAACCAGCCGTACTGTGCGTATGTGGTCGCCCCGAAGGTAAAGAAAATCCGCGAAAAATATGCGACGCGATTAAAGGCGCAGTCGGCCTGAGCATGCGCGCTTGCCGCGCGAACTGCGTATTGCCGCGCGAACTACGTATTGCCGGCGCGAACTACGTATTGCCGTGCGAACTAGAAGATTGTCATTCCGAGCGAAGCGAGGAATCTGCTTTTTGTTGCGCAGGGGAAAACCCTCCGTCTTTGCGTCACCCTCTAGCAATGGCGGAAATGACCGAGGCTCTGTGCCGCTGTGGTTGATCCCGAACCCGTTATAATAAGAAGTTTCGGCAGCCGGTTTCGAACCAATCTGTGGGGATTGGGTCCCCCTCTGCCGAAACCCTGGGCCATGTCGAACGAAAGCATCACTGTACGCGGGGCGCGCGTCCACAATCTGAAGAATATCGACTTTGAGATTCCGCACAACCAGCTCACGGTTGTGACCGGGGTCTCCGGGTCGGGCAAGTCCTCGCTTGCGTTCGACACTATTTACGCCGAGGGCCAGCGTCGCTACGTTGAGTCGCTCTCCGCCTACGCCCGCCAATTCCTGGAGCGGATCGAAAAGCCCGACGTTGACGTGATCGACGGCGTCGCCCCCGCCGTCGCCATCCGCCAGAAGAACACCACGCGCAATCCGCGCTCGACGGTCGCCACGGCAACCGAGATCTACGATTACCTTCGCCTGCTGTACGCGCGCGTAGGCCGCACGTTTTGCCTGAATTGCGGCCAGGAGGTGAAGAAGGACACGGTCGATGAAGTGGCCGACCGCATTCTGAGCCTCGGCGAAGGCGCGCGTGTGCAGGCGTTCTTCCCTCTGCAGCCTCCTCCCAAGCCCTCAGATCCGGAGAAGGTGAAGGGCCGCCGCACCGTCAAGAAAAAGTCCGTTAAAGCCGCGTATGACGACTCGCTGCTCAAAGAGCGGCTCTTCGAACTACGCAAGCGTGGCTACAACCGCCTATATCAGAACGGCCAGATTTTTGAATTCTCTACGCCGGAATCGCTGCTGGAAGTGAACTTTGCCGAGCCGGTGCTGGTGTTGATCGATCGCATCTCCGTATCGCCCGAGGCGCGCCTGCGCATCGTGGATGCCGTGGAGCAGGGCTATCGTGAAGCAGGAGAGGTAATCTTCGAGACCGCTCCGCGCGAAGGCGAGGCCACGCAGCGCCTCCGCTTCTCGCAGCGCTTCGAGTGCAAGCAGTGCAACATCCGCTACGATGAGCCGGAGCCGCGGCTGTTCTCCTTCAACAACCCCTTCGGAGCGTGCCCGCGCTGCCAGGGATTCGGCAACACCATCGATTTCGATCTCAACCTCGTAATCCCAAACAAGACCTTGTCGCTGGCCGAGGGCGCAATCGAACCGTGGACCAAGCCCAAGTACCGGCCTTACGCCACGGAGATGAAACGTTACGCGCGCGCCGCCGGCGTCCCGCTTGACGTGCCGTGGCAGGACCTCACGGCCGATCAGCAGAGTTTTATCGTCAGCGGCGATGGGAAGTTCTGGGGGGTGCGCGGCTTCTTCGAGCACTTGGAGCGCAAGAAGTACAAGCTGCATGTGCGCGTCTTCCTCAGCCGCTATCGCGGATATTCCGTGTGCTCCGATTGCAGCGGCCTGCGCCTGCGCCGCGAAGCCCGCCAGGTGAAGATCGGCGGCAAGGACATCTGCCAGGTGACAGCGATGACGGTAGAAGAGGCGACGCGCTTCTTCTCACAGCTCGAGCTGTCACGACAGGACGCCGATATCGCCGGCAAACTGCTGGAGGAGATCAGCGACCGTCTGCGCTACCTGAACGATGTTGGCCTGGAGTACCTCACGCTGGATCGCCTGGCGTCGACGTTGTCCGGCGGCGAGGCGCAGAGAATCCAACTCGCAACTTCGCTGGGCTCACGGCTGGTGGGCACGCTTTACGTCCTCGACGAGCCTTCTATCGGCCTGCACAGCCGCGACACGGCGCGGCTGATCAAGATCCTTCACGATCTGCGGAATCTGGGAAACACGATTCTGGTCGTCGAGCACGATGGCGAGATTATGCGCTCGGCCGACCGCATCATCGATCTCGGACCTGGAGCGGGAGAGAACGGCGGCCGCCTGATCGCCAGCGGAACCTACGATGAGATTCGCGGCAATCCTGGGTCACTCACCGGACGTTATCTCAATGGTGAGCTGCGCATCCAGTTGCCGTCGGCCCGGCGCAAGGGCGTCCGCAAGATCGAGCTGATCGGCGCTCGCGCGCACAACCTGAAGAAGATCAATGTCGCGATCCCCCTCGGCATGCTGGTCTGCATCACCGGTGTTTCGGGTTCCGGGAAATCGACGCTGGTGCACGACGTGCTCTACAACGCTCTCGCCGCAGAGAAGGGACAAGTGACCGGCGGCCCGACTGCAGAGGTCGAGCGCGTCCTGGGCGCCGAATGGATCGACGAAGTTGTGCTCGTCGATCAGTCGCCGATCGGCCGGACGCCTCGCTCCAATCCTGTGACTTACATCAAAGCGTTCGACGCGATACGGGAGCTGTTCGCGTCGCTTGCCGAGAGCGAGAAGCGCGGCTACACCTCCGGGCACTTCTCGTTCAATATTCCGGGCGGCCGCTGCGAGGTCTGCCAGGGCGACGGCACGGTGACCGTCGAAATGCAGTTCCTTGCCGACGTCGAGCTGATCTGCGAGGAGTGTAAGGGCACGCGCTACAAGCCGGAGATCCTGGAAATTCGCTATCACGGCAAGAATATTCACGACGTGCTCGATCTCACGGTGAAAGAGGCGCTGCACTTCTTTTCCGGCGTGCCCAAGATCGTGGAGAAGCTGCGCGTTCTGGAAGAGGTTGGGCTGGGATATTTGCGTCTGGGCCAGTCGGCCACAACGCTCTCCGGCGGCGAGGCCCAGCGCATGAAGCTGGCGGCGCACCTGCAGCCCAAGCTGCGCGACATTGGTAAGCCGCGCAGCGAGCGCGACAAACGTCATCCGCGCATGCTCTACATCTTCGACGAGCCGACAACCGGGCTGCACTTTGACGACGTCAGTAAGCTGTTGGCCGCCTTCCGCCGTCTAATTGAAGCAGGCGGATCGATTGTTGTCATCGAGCATAATCTTGATGTGATTAAGACCGCGGACTGGGTCATCGATCTTGGCCCGGAAGGCGGCGCGCGGGGCGGAGAAGTGGTTGCGGTGGGCCCTCCCGAGGCAATTGTCACAGCGCCAAGGTCGTACACGGGTCAGTGGCTGGCACGCGTGTTGCCGCACAATGGTTCGCACTTCGATGGAACTCGATAGAAACGCAGCGTTCGTGCTGATCCTGTCTTCCGTTATCGCCATCGGTGTGCCCCTGGCGTCCTCGCAGGAAAGCAAACCGACAATCCGTCATCACCGGGTTGAAGAGACGTCGCCGGAAGACGCGACCTTGCAGCAGATTGCGCAGGCCGAAGACGCGATGCAGCACAACGATTTCGCAGCGGCTGAATCCTGGCTGCAGAAGGCCATTGCCGCCGCTCCCGATAGCTACCGCGCATGGTTCGACCTGGGATACGTGTATAAAGCGACGCAGCGCGAAACGCAGGCGATCGATGCCTACCGAAAGGCGGTTACGGTCAAGCCGGATGTGTTCGAGTCGAACCTGAACCTCGGCTTGCTGCTCGCTAAGCGGGGCGACAACGCTGAAGCCGCAAAGTATCTCAAAGCCGCGACCGAGCTCAAGCCTTCGAGCAATCCTGACGCAGGACTAACGCGGGCCTGGCTCGGGCTGGGGCGAGTCGAAGCGGCGTCCGATCCGCAACAGGCATTGCAAGCTTATGCCCAGGCGGCCAAGCTCAGCCCCAAGGACCCGGAGCCTCATCTCGCCGCCGCTGCATTGCTGAGCCGGCAGAATAGTTTCGATGCGGCTGCCCGTGAGTATCAGACTGCCACCGAACTCGACCCGAAATCGCAAGAAGCGCTCACCGGCCTGATTGACGTCTACATCGCGCAAAAGAATTATTCCAGCGCTGAGGCTATCCTGCGCAAATTGCTGGCGTCTGATCCTGAGAACGCGTCCGCGCACACGCAGCTGGCGCGTGTTCTGGCGGCGCAAGGCAAGAATGACGAGGCGGCGCAGCAGTTCCAGGCGGGATTGCAGGGTGGTACCGACGATCCTCACGCTGTGCTTGGGCTGGGAACGCTTTATGTCAAGGCGGGCAATGCCGCCGAGGCGGAGCGGCAGTTTCGCATCGCTGTACAGAAGTTGCCGCAGAACGCCGACGCACATTTCGCGCTCGGCTCTGTGTTGATGTATGAGAAGAAGTATGTCGAGGCCCAGCCAGAGCTGCTGCTGGCGATCAAGCTGAAACCGGACATGGGCGAGGCATATGAGAACCTCGCTGTTGTGGCGGCGGCGAATAAGAACTATCCCATGGCGCTGAAGGCGCTGGATTATCGCGCGAAGTACCTGCCGGAGACCCCGGCAACCTACTTCCTGCGCGCCACCACATTTGATAACTTGAAAGCCATACCGCAGGCGGTGGAAAATTATCAGCACTTCCTGGCCGTTGATGGCGGCAAGTCGCCCGACCAGGAGTGGCAAGCGCGACACCGCCTGATCGCGCTCGATCCGCAGCACGCCGACAAATATCGGGTGAAGAAGTAGCCATGCGCACCTGCCTTCACTTCGCAGCCATTCTCTTACTATTCGGGGGTGCCACCCTGGCCGCTGCCCAGGCAGCGGGGGAACTGAAATCAAAAGCCGATTCCGCGCATGGGGGAGAGCAGGCCAAGCTGTGCATGGAATACGCCCACCTGGAGCTGGAAAGCTCCAACATGCTTTTTACCGACGGGCAGGTGGACAAGGCACAATCGGAAATCAGAGAAGTGGTCGATTATGCGCGCAAGGGTGCGGACGCGGCCACCTCATCGGGCAAGCAGCTGAAGGAGACGGAGATCAAGCTGCGAAAACTTTCCGAGCGGATGCACGACATCGGAGAATCGCTTGCCTTCGAAGACCGCGCGCCGGTGCGCCAGGCCATCGAAGAGATTGAGCAGATCCGCTCCGACCTGATGGTAAGGATGTGGGGGCCGCAGGCGGAGCCGAAGGGGAGATCATGAGACGCCAACGAGTTGCTTGCGCAGTGTTTCTCGGCGCGCTGTTGCTCGGCTGCGTGACGCGCAGCGCGGCGCAGCGGCGCGATCCGCTCAACGAAAAAGAAATCGACGAGATGCGGGAGGCCGCTGACTGGCCCGACAAGCGCCTGGAAGTGATGACCAAGTTTGCGCGTGCCCGCATCAACTCGATTGAACAGTTGCAGACGGACACGAAAAACGCCAAGGACCGGCCGCAAAAGATCCACGACCTGCTGGAAGACTTCACCGCGTTGCTGGACGAGATCGGAGACAACGTTGAGATGTATGCCTCGCACAAGGCCGACATGCGAAAGGGCCTGACCCTGCTGATCGAGGCTGACGGCGAATGGCAATTCAAGCTGCGTCAGCTGAAAGAGAAGGCGCCGCCGGAGGAGTTCGACCAGTACTCGTTTGCGCTGGCCAATGCCAACGACGCCGTGAAAGATGTGGGTGAGGACACCCGCGAAGAACTGCAGGAGCAGAACCAGTTGGCGAAGGAAAAGAAATTAACGAAGGTTTACACGGAGCGTCGGGACTGAGGGTAAATCAAAAAGGCCGCCAAACTTCCCCCAGTGGCGGCCCATTTCAATTGTTTACTGCAGAACTACTTGCGTGAAAGTAGCAGAACGGTCGCGGGCAATTCAATAGCACCGAAACCTTAGTACCTGTTTCATCAACCGGCGACGGACGCTGTCACGGGCGCTCGTGTTAGGTTAGAAACAACTTGCGCGAGAAACTTCAACAGATTTTTCAGCGGACCTATCGTGAGCTCCGTCTGCGGGCGCCCATTCCGGAGTTTCGGGTGGAGTTTTACGCCTTCACTAATGTCAACAGCACCATCCGCCTGCGTCAGGACGTGGTACACGTCCGCATCTCCGACCTGCTGGAGGGTTCGCCGGAGACCGTGCTTGAGGCCATTGCTCATATCCTGCTGGCCAAGATTTATCGCAAACCGATTCAGGCTCTGCATTCCACTCGATACCGTCGTTACGTTTCCAGTCACGATATGGCAGCCAAGGCGCACCTGTTGCGGCAGGTGCGAGGACGAAAGCAGATCGCCTCGGCGCGCGGCCTCACCTACGACCTCGATGAAGTTTTCGAGGGGCTGAATCAGAAGTTTTTTTACGGATTGCTGGCGCGGCCGCAGATGACTTGGAGCCGCGTGCGGGCGCGCAACAGCCTGGCGCATTACGATCCTGCGCACAACGCGATCGTCGTGAGTCGCGTCTTCGATCATGCGCGAGTACCGCGCTATGCGGTCGAATACATTGTCTATCACGAGATGCTGCACCTGAAGCATCCTGTGAAGCTGCGCGGAAGCCGGCGCTGCGTCCACGGGCCGGAGTTTCAAGCGGAGGAGAGGCTGTTTCCGGAGCTCGAAGAGGCTAAACAGTTTTTGAAAACGCTATAGGCATTCTCAATACCGCTACGGATCACGGCGCCACTTCCAGGTCCTCAGCGATTGCCGCAGCCGCACTGGCATCCGCGCCTTCTTCCTCCAGCATGAACTCCAGCACCTCCTGCGGAGCGGATGACGTCCAGACCGGCGCAAACGACAGGCGATGCAGCGGCGTCGGTCCCTTCTCGCGCAAGGTCTTCAGATGCTTTGGCGTGCTGTAGCCCTTGTTGGAGGCGAGCCCATAGCCGGGGAAGACGGGGTCCCAGGCGCTGATCATCGCGTCGCGCTCGACTTTGGCGATGATGGAAGCGGCGGCGATGGAGGCGGAGAGGGCGTCACCGTGAATGATGGGGGTTTGCCCGCAGTCGCAGTTGATGCGCAGGGCGTCCACCAGTACGTGGTCGGGACGCAAAGTGAGCATGGCCACAGCTTCTTCGAGAGCACGCTTGGAGGCCCAATAGATGTTGATCTGGTCGATGGTGGAAACGTCGACGGCAGCGACAGCCCACGCCAGCGCGTGCTCGCGGATACGCGGCGCCAACTTCTCGCGGGTCTCGCGGTCCAGCAGTTTGGAGTCTCTAAGCCCGCGAATGCGATAGGCGGGATCTAAAATCACCGCCGCGGCGACAACCGGCCCGAAGAGAGATCCTCGGCCAACTTCATCCACGCCTGCCACGAACTGTGCGCCGCAATTCCAGGCGAGCTTCTCGTACTTGAGCGTACACTTCAGGCGCTTCAGGAGACGAAGCTTGAGCGTCGCTTTGGAGACCGTTTGCTCGCCCTCAGTTACCTTCTTTTTCTTCTTCGTTTTGGTTTTCACGACACCGGAAGCCACGCCGCTAACAGCGATTCTAGTGTAAAGGGGTCCTCGTCGGGACCTAAGGTGACGAGAAATTCAGGCCGCGAGTTGGATGTCGGTCTTGGCATATTTGTAATGTAACTGACATAGATAACCGGGCGCCGCCGACACCCCGAAATATGGAGTCCGCATCTCACTTCGCGAGGTGCAGAGATGGCGTTGCGAGCGGAGCGTGTCCGCGCATTTCTCGCTGGAAGCATAGTGTTACTTCTTTTACTGATGGCTGCCTGCGGCGGGGGCACCAGCAACACTACATCCTCAGGCTCAGGTAGCGGCGGGTCGGGATCCGGTGGATCTGGCAGCGGTGGTTCCGGTGGGTCGGGCGGTTCTGGCGGGTCAGGGGGCGGCGGCGGAGGATCAGGTGGTGGTGGCGGCGGAGGCACTGGCGGCGGAATTCCCCAGGTGCAGCATGTCGCGATCGTGGTGCTGGAGAATCTGGATTACAGCGATGTAGTCGGCAGCTCGAGCGCACCATACATCAATGGTCTCATCAGCCAGGGCGGCCTGGCGACGCAGTACTATGCTGATGTCCACCCCTCGATCGGCAACTACTTCATCATGACGACGGGCGTTCCCTACAGCACCGATGACGATTTCAACGGAACAGTGCCCATCGACAACGTGGTGCGCGAACTCGGCCTGGTGGCGAAATCGTGGAAGGTCTACGCGCAGAGTTTGCCCTCGCAAGGCTATCTCGGTGGCGATGTTTACCCGTACCTGCGGCGGCACAATCCCATTTCGTATTTGTCCGATGTTCAGCCGCCCTCGCAGCTGAACCTGAACATCGTTGATTTCTCGCAGTTGCCCACAGATTTATCGGCGGGACAGTTGCCCGCCTATTCCTTCATCGTGCCCGACGCAGAGCACGACGCGCATGATTGCCCCGGCGGTGGCATGAACTGTGATGTCAGCGTGCGAGTGGCAGCTGCCGATAATTGGTTATCGTCGAACCTGCCTCAGTTGCTGAACAACTCGCAATTCCAACAGAGCGGCATCCTGATTCTGACTACCGACGAGTCGCGCGATGACCTCACCAATGGCGGAGGGCACGTCGCCACGGTGCTGCTCGGAACAGGTGTGAAGGTGGGCTACCAGGGAACCGTGACCTACGATCATCGCAGTCTGTTGGGGCTTAGCATGACCGCGCTTGGCGTGCAGACCATTCCCAACGGCGCGGGCAGTGCGTCGCAGATGACAGAGTTCTTCCAATAGGCGGTCCCCGGTCGGGAGCGGTTCGCGCCAAGAATCGCTCTCCAGCCGCATGGAATCTAACCAAAACAGCTAGAATAGGTAGAGCCATGCGCCGGGTATATCTGGACAACAACGCGACAACTCCGCTGCTTCCCGAAGTGTTGGAGGCGATGCGTCCGTACTTTCTGGAGAAGTTCGGCAACGCGTCGTCAATTCACCAGCAGGGTCAGCAGGCGCGCGCTGCCGTGGAACATGCTCGCGAACAGGTCGCAGAGCTGCTGAACTGCCGGGCGGCGGAGGTGGTCTTTACCAGCGGCGGCACCGAAGGCGATAACCTCGCACTGTTCGGAATGGTGACGCCAGGCGATCACGTTGTTACCTCGGCGATCGAGCACCATGCGGTGCTGAACTCCTGCAATCGCCTGGAGCAGATGGGCTGCACGGTGACCTACCTGCCGGTAGATGGACGCGGGATGGTCGATCCTGACGATGTTCGACGCGCGCTGCGGCCCGAGACGAAGCTGATCAGCATCATGTTCGCCAACAACGAGACGGGCGTCGTGCAGGCAATGAACGAAATCGGCAAGATCGCCGCCGAGGCCGATGTGTATTTCCACACGGACGCGGTGCAGGCGGCCGGGAAGGCGCCGATCGATGTGAAGGAGATTGGCTGCGATCTGCTGACGATCTCAGCCCACAAGATTCATGGGCCGCAAGGGACAGGCGCGCTCTACGTGCGGAAGGGAACCCTGCTGCAACCGTTGCTGTACGGTGGCCGGCACGAACGCTCGCGTCGTGCGGGAACGGAGAACGTGCCGGGCATAGTCGGTTTGGGTAAAGCGGCTGAGCTGGCGCGCCTGGGCTTTACCGATGGCAAGGTTACGCAGATCGAGGCCTTGCGAGATCGCTTGGAGAGTACGATTCTGGGGCGCGTGGAGCAGGTCGCTGTGAATGGCGGAGGCGCGCCAAGAACGCCGAACACGACGAATATCAGCTTTGATTGCATTGAAGGCGAGGCGATGGTGATTGCCCTTGACCTGAAGGGACTCTCGATCTCGACTGGCGCAGCCTGCTCCTCGGGAGCGATTGAGCCTTCGCATGTGCTGACCGCGATGGGACTGCCGCCCGAGCGCGCGCGCGGAAGTATTCGCTTCAGCATCGGCAAGCAGACGACAGTGGAAGACATCGACTTCGCGCTGGAGTTGGTGCCGGAAGTTGTCGCCCGGCTGCGGGAGATCAGCCCGGTATACAAGAAAGCTGCTGTCAGCTAAAAGGCGGCTGCCGGTCGTCAGCTAACGACTAAAGCCGGACCGCAGGTCCCTCGTCGGCCTACAGGCCTCCTCGGGATGACAAAATAAGAAGGGCCAGGTCGCTGGCCGAGGGGACAGCTCTGCTGACTTCTGAACGCTGAAGTGCAGGCGGCTGAATGCTGAGTGCTGAATGCCGAGTGCTGAACGCTGAGTGCTGAATGCTGAACACCACCATTGCCGTTGCCATGTCGGGCGGTGTGGACTCGTCCACCGTCGCGGCGATGTTGTGTCAGCAGGGGTACGATGTTGTGGGGCTGACGCTTCAGCTTTGGAATCAGCGCCGCCTCGCCGGGCACAACGGCATGCCCGAGACTGTCACAGGCCGTTGCTGTTCCATCGATGACGTGTACGACGCGCGCCGGGTCGCGGAGACGCTCGGGATTCCGTACTACGTCGTCAATCAGGAGGAGCGGTTCGAGCGCGATGTGGTGCGGCCGTTCGTCTCCGAGTATCTTGCCGGCCGAACGCCCATCCCATGCAGCCTGTGCAACAACCATCTCAAGTTCGATCAGCTGCTGATCACGGCGCGTCAGATTGGCGCGGAACTTCTGGCGACCGGCCACTACGCGCGTAACGAGTTCGACGAGCGCAGCGGACGCTGGCTGCTGAAGCGCCCGGCCGATCGCAGCAAGGACCAGACCTACTTCCTCTTCGGCCTCACGCAGGAGCAGCTGAGCCGCACGCGCTTTCCTCTGGGAGAGATGCGCAAGCCTGACGTGCGCGAGGAGGCGAAGCGCGCCGGCCTGCGCCTCTTCGAGAAGCCGGACTCACAGGAGATTTGCTTCATCCCCGGCGGCGACTACAAGCAGTTTCTAGACGCTTACCTGGACGAGCAGGGTGAGGAGCTCCCCGATACTTCGGGCGAGCTTGTGACGACGACCGGCGAGGTCGTCGGCACACACAGCGGTATCCACAATTTCACCGTGGGCCAGCGCAAGGGACTCGGCATGGCCACTGGTTCACCGCTGTACGTCATCGAGATTCGCGGCGACAAGCGCGAGGTGGTGGTGGGCAGCGGCGACGAGCTGCTGTCGCGAAGTTTCCGCGCCAACCGCCTGAACTGGATTGCTATTGACGATCTGCGCGAGCCTATTCACGTGCAGGCGAAGATCCGCCACCGTCACGAGCCGGCTGCGGCAGTGATCGAGCCGGGCCCCGATGGCGAGGCAGTGGTTACGTTCGACGAGCCGCAGCGCGCGGTCACCCCCGGACAGGCAGCCGTGTTTTACGACGGCGATGTGGTTGTTGGCGGGGGCTGGATCGTCTAGATTTGCCGTTACTTCTCAGGAGGCCTTCTCGTGGAAATTGGCGCCCAGACAAGTGCCGAAGTCAAAACGCAAATCGAAGCTGTTTTCAAGAGCCTGATCGAAGCGTGGAACAGCCATGACATGACGCTTTATGCCGCGCAATTTGCCGACGATGCCGACTTCGTCAATGTATTGGGAATGCATTGGCATGGACGGGAGGCGATTCAGGCACAGCACGCTGCGATTCATCGCACCATCTTTCGCAACAGCAGCATACGGCAGGAAGACTACTCTCTCCGGCCGTTAGGCCCGGGGATCATGCTGGCGCATGTGAAATGGGAGATGAGAGGCCACGACAGTCCGCCGGGAGTGCCGTTCGCCGAGGTTCGTCATGGACTCATCACCGGCGTTTTTGTGGAGCAGGAAGGACGATGGCTGATCAGCGCATTCCATAACACCGACATCGTGCCGATGCCCGGCATGACAAAGTAGCTCGTGCGCTCCGCCCAAAACAAGAAAGAGCAGCGAAATTGCTGCTCTTTGGTTATTTTCTGACCACTAGCCACTGATCACTAGCCACTAGATGAACATCTCGTCCGACGGTCCGCCATTGCGACGGCGCTTCTGCTGGTTGAAGTAGCTGCCGACACCTGTGCTGATGGCGTGCACGATTCCGGAAACCTGGCGCACCGGCGACATCACCGTGTGCTGCACCTTTTCAGAAGTTTCCTCGATGCGGTCCATGGTGCGAGTCAGCATCTCATCGCCGCGGATCACCTGCAGGCGGATGCGATCGATGGCATCGTTGACCGTGCTGTCGAGGCGTTCCACATTGCCGCGGGCGGTGGTGCTCATGCGAGTCACGTTATCCAGTACAGTTTCGATCTTAGGACGCGCGGTGTCCAGGAAGGCCTTGACCTCCTGCTGCATGTTCTTGACATTGTCGAGCACCGGCAGCACGCGCACCTGCAGGGTGCCGGTGGTATCTTCGATACGATCGGCGAGCGTTTCCATGCGGCCGCGCAGTTTGGTTACGATGAAAGCCACCGCGATAAGCGCAATGGTCTGTAACACAACGCACGCCGCGATCACCGCGGTGAACACGGTCAACTTGTCATCCATAGCACCCGGTACCTAAGGACCGTCAACTCTAGCAAATCTCAACGCACTCTCAAGCGATGCCTGGCGCAATGCGGGTGTTGCAAGCGCAAGGTGGCAAAGCATCCCGCAGACACCATTCCAGCGAAAGTTCTGGGAGAGCCGCTGGAATCGGCCCGTGCGCAATTCTTACGGCACGTTGGGCGTGGTGCCTCCGGCGTCCTGGCTGGTGGCATCGCGATAGGCCTGACGTCCCGCTTCGTAAGCCGAGCGGATCTGGTCCTTCTGTTGGCTGAGGTAGTCACGTCCCTTCTCCGCCCAGCTGCCTGCCTGCTCGCGAGCCTGCCGCGCGCGCTGCCTTACGGTCTCACGACCTTCTTCGGCAGCTTCACGCAACTGCTGGCGTAACTCGTCTCCGGCTTTCGGAGCGTAGAGGATTCCCACCGCCGCGCCAATGCCCAAACCTGCTAGAAACCATAAAAAACTGCTGCCGTCACGATCCGACATGTGGCCTCCTTGCCGTCCCAGACACGCCTGCAAAGGCGTGCCAGAGCGATTTCGCGATGAAAAGCTCGCGAGTCCGGATGTTAGCACCCTGTACCGCGGAATTACAAACGAGGACGCGACATTTCCCGGCACCGCGGATGACGCAAAGATACGCCTCAAGGCGGGGGTTACGCAGTGATCTTCTTCAGCATCGCGATCTGTCCGATGTGGTAGATGTGGTGCTCCAGGATGCCGTGTGCCTCGCCATAGAACGTGCGCTTGCCAGCGGCGGTCAGCTCGTCGAGCTTGGCGGGATCGAGCCTGGCAAAAGCTTCACGAAAGGCGCGATTCGATGCGCGGAACTCGTCCAGCGTCCTGCGCCAATTCTCTTCCGTGAGCGCGGGCATAGCAGGGAAGTTGAGCTCCTCCACCAGACCTGCCCGCCGGCCGGCGAGGCGTTGCGTTGCGACACCCTCCCAGAATGTCATGTGCATCACGATTTCCCAAATGGTATGGAAATCCGGAATTGGACGGGCAGCTGCCTGATGAGCGGAGATCCCGTCCAGGACCTGCCAGATGGCATCGCCATGCCAGGGTTCGCCGCTGAGGGCGTCATCGTAATGATTGAGGATGCGTTGGATTGCGGACATGCTCTTCTCCTTCGTGCTCGGTATAACCATCAAAAACTATATCACGGGTTAGGTAGAGGACACCGCATTTGCCTCGAGAGTCAGAAAAGGTGTGACGGATTGCGGCCGAATGCGGTTACGCGCCCCGCCCTGGACAAGCGAAGGCTGGGACGGCCACCAAGGCGCTTACGGGCCGTGCAGCCATGGTGTTCCTTCGTATAAGATTCTTGTCGCAGGATTTTCTCTTGAGGAGGGGCAATGAAGACCATTCTAAAGGCAGTTGTTCTGATCACATGCGTGGCGATCGTCAGCGGCGTTTTAATGTCGCAGGACAATGGCAAGGCAGCAAAGCCAAAGTCCGAGATGGCCGCACAGCAAGGCTCAATGCCGCCGCCACCGAAGCCTGATCCGCAAATGACGAAGCTGATCAAGATGATGTCGGGGAACTGGACGGTGACCGAGAAGGTCGAGCCAAGCCCGATGATGCCGAAGGGAGGCAGCGGTAAGGGGACGGCAAAACTCGTAGCCGGACCCGGCAACATGTCGCTGATGGAGGCCTATCATTCCACCGGCACGATGGGCAGCTTCGCGGGTACGGGAACGTTCTGGTGGGATCCCAAAGCGCAGCTCTACCGCGGCGTCTGGTGCGACAGCATGACCCCCGGCGGCTGCGATGCCAGCGGTACGACCAAGTGGGAAGGGGACAACCTGGTTGGCATGATGGAAAGCGAAATGAACGGACAGAAGATGATGACGAAGTTCACCTATTCTGACTTCAAACCGACTTCATTTGTCATGAGCATGGCAAGCGGACCGGATGCCAACTCGCTGAAACCCATGATGACCATTACCTATACCAAGGCTGCTCCGATGGCTGCGAAGTCCGAGAAGCCCGCGCAGTAGGAAGCATCGCACGACAAACGAACGCGTTCACCTGAAGGTGAGCGCGTTTTCTTTCAGCCTTCCCACACGAAGGCGTCGAAGACGCTCGTTTCTACGAATCCCAGCCGCTTGTAGAGATCGACGGCGCGATGATTCAACTCTGTCACCGTCAATGTGAGCAGATTGCAGCGACGGCTGCGCAGAGCGTTGGCGGTGCAGGCCAGCAGGTTCTCGCCAATGCCATGGCGCCGGTATTCCGGCAGCAGACAGACCTGGGTAACATGCCCGACATCGTGCTTCACGCGCGAGCAGAGAATCAGGCCGACGAGGGCGTTGGTGGGGCGGTGAACCGCGGCGAACGACGATTCCGCATCGAAGACGCCGCAGCCGGGAAAGCGGACGATATTGTTCAGGAAGCGAATGGAGCCGCCGTGGGTGCGGTACTGATCATTGATTTCCGAATCGATGTGAGCGCGGTACGAAGCAGTGATTACGGTGGCCGCCGGTTGGTAATCCAGTTCAACCCAGGGACGAATTTGTATGCTTTCGGGCAGGCGCATGGGCCGAGCAGGCCCGCCATCAAGCGGCAGGGTGAGGAACAAGCGTCGAAAACGATGGAAGCCGGCCAAGGAGAAAACCGACGCCAGGTCGCCTGCCAGATGAGTAAGTAACTGTGCTTCGACGCGGTGGATGCCCGGGGATTGCTGTAGCGTCTCGATGACGTGCTCGGCCATCTGCACTTCAATGAGGCGAGCGTCGCCGCGGCGCAAGGAGACAAACAAGTCGCCGACCACGCCTTTGCCACCTTCGTAGACGAAGAAGGAATAGCCGACAACATGGCCGCGCTCGACGGCCGCGTATCCGGGCAGGATCTTGGCGTCGACGTAACGCAGGATCATGTCGGCCGAGCTGCGGTAGTCCCAGGAAAGCTGTGTGCCCCAGACTTCAACCTCTTCCTCAAGCAACGGCCGCATGTCGACGGACGAGAAGTGCCTGAGGTCGAGGATCTCCACACTAGTGAGTTGATGTGTGCGGCGAAAAACGGTGGCAGCCATAAAGGCGTCGTCCAAAGGCCCTGAGTCAGTCTAGTGCGGGGCTGGCGCACGAAGCAAACAGCGAGTCGTATTTTGTGGGCAAAGGTTAGTATTAACCATCTAATTACCCAAGGCGCAGCGGCCTACGGGCCGCCTCCCTTGCTCCTAAAAAAGCCGCTGGGAGGTCGCGGCGCTAAAGGGCCGCTCTACCGGATCCCACAGCAAACAAAAGGGGCGCCGCAGCGCCCCTGATTCGAACTCCTGGCCTGTTATGGCAGGCGCTGCGCCAGACCGGGCAGGGCCTTCATCAGGTCGTTGTAGATGACGACGACGAACACCAGCACGATGAATACGAATGCGGTCTGGTAGATCCGCTCTTTAATGCGCAGGCTGATATCGCGCCGCATGAGCGATTCGACAATCAGCAGCAGGATCACGCCGCCGTCGAGGATCGGAATCGGCAGCAGGTTGACGATGCCGAGGTTGAGGCTGATCATCGCCATCAATCCGAGCAACGGAGTCCAGCCTGGCTGACGGGCAGCGTCGCCGGAAGCGCGCGCGATGCCAATCGGTCCGTCCAGTTGCTTGATGGAAGCCTTGTGCTGCACCAGCTTCTGAATGAGATCGACCATCAGCAGCGAGAACTTTTTGTTCTCCTCGAGGGACATCTTGAAGGCTTTGGGGAAGGAGAGCTTTGCGACCGTTGTCGGCTCGGCGAGCAGGAACCCGAGGCGGTATCCCTTCTGGCCATTCTCGTCGGTCAGCTCGGGAGTCATGGTGTAGTGCAGTTCCTGGCCCTTTCGGCCCAGGGTGACGTCGACCGGCTTGGCGCCGTTCTGCTGCAGGTAGTGAATGATGGAGAACACGGAACGCATTTGCGTGCCGTTGATGGCAACGATCTTGTCGCCGACCTGAACGCCAGATTTTACTGCCGGCATGTTCGGCACCAGCTCGGTGACGGCCACGGTCTGCTCCGGCTGCCATCCCACGCTGCCGTATTCGTCGAATCCCTGGCCCTGGAGCTCGGGTTTGACCTGCTTCTCAAGGATGTCGTTGCCGCGCTGGATAGCGATATCAACCGGCTGCTTGGGGCTGATCATCACTTTGAGGATGACGTCTTCCCAGGTGGGATTATTGGTGCCGTCAATGCGAACGATGCGGTCACCCTGCTCGATGCCGGCCTTGGCGGCGGCGGAGTTGTCGAGCACCCAGCCGATGACGGCGGGCTGATCGAAGAACTGCGGGCGCTCGTAGTGAACCATGTAAACGCCGGTGAGCAGCCCGATGGCCAGCAGGATGTTCATGGCCGGACCGGCAATTGCGATCACAAAGCGCTGCCAGCGCGGGTGTGACATGAACTCGTCAGCCGCGCCGCTGCGGGTCTCAAGCGGGTTTTCGCCAGCCATCTTGACGTAGCCGCCAAGCGGTAACGCGCTGATGCGGTAGTCGGTCTCGCCGCGGCGGAAGCCCACCAGCCGTTTGCCGAAGCCGATCGAGAAGACGTCGACTCGAACCCCAAACGACTTCGCGGCCGCATAGTGCCCAAACTCGTGGATCAGGATCATGATCCCCAGCACCACCGCCGTCGAGATCACTGCATAAAGAAACGATTCCATAAACCTCTTGAAAACCTAGCCGTCAGCAGTCAGGCGTCAGCATTCAGCCATCGCGGTTGCTGCAAAACCTGATGCTTACAATCTGTTACGAGCCCAACCCAACATCGCAGGCTCACGTCCCGCGCTCAATGCCTCACGGGCTGAGCGCTGAATGCTGAGTGCTGATTGCTGAATGCGCGCGCCGGCGCGCATCTGCATCCAATTCCAAAACCTCTTTTATAGATTCGGGCACGTGGGCGGGCGTTTCACCAACGATCGTCTTTATTGTAGCCGGAATATCCAGGAAACCAATAGCACCTTCTAGGAATGCTGCCACCGCCACCTCGTCAGCCGCGTTCAGCGCGATGGTCTTGGTCCCACCAGCTTCGACTGCCTCGTAAGCTAAACGTAAGCAAGGAAATTTGTCGAAGTCGGCGGGAGCGAAGTCGAGCTGCCGTAGCTCCTGGACCGGGAAGCGCAGCTCCGATTCAATGCGATCGGGGTAGGTCAGGGCGTAAAGGATCGGCAGCCGCATGTCCGTGACCGAGAGTTGAGCAAGCAGGCTGCCATCGACGAACTCGACCAGCGAGTGAATGGTGCTTTGGGGATGAATCAGCACGCTGACCTGCGCGGGCGGCATGTCGAAGAGACGACATGCTTCGATGACCTCAAAGCCTTTGTTCATCAGCGTCGCAGAATCGATGGTTATGCGCTTGCCCATCTTCCAGGTGGGGTGGTTGAGCGCCTGCTCCACCGTAATATTGGAGAACTCGTTCTTCGGCCTATGAAAAAATGGACCGCCCGAGGCCGTCAGCCAGATGCGATGGACCTCGTTGCGGCGTCCGCCGCGCATGCATTGGTGGATGGCATTGTGCTCGCTGTCGATGGGAAGCAGCGGCTTGCTCTGGCGGCGGGCTTCAGCGGTAATGAGGTCGCCGGCAGCGACCAGACACTCCTTGTTGGCCAGCCCGACAGTCTTGCCGGCTTTCACGGCTTCGTAAGTCGCTTCCAGTCCGGCGACACCGACGATGGCGGAGACGACGAAATCGGCGTCCGGATGAGTCGAGACCTGGACTGTGCCCGCCGAGCCATGGGTGACCCGGATATCGCCGGCAAGGCCGGACTTCTTCAGCTTGTCGGCGAGTTGGTTGGCGGCTTCGGCAGTAGCCATCGAGAGCAGTTGCGGACGCCAGCGGCGCGCCTGCTCGAAGGCGAGTTCGACGTTGTTGCCCGCGGCCATGCTGACCACGGAGAAACGGTCGGGAAAGCTCTCGACAATGCTGAGAGTGCTGCGGCCGATGGAGCCGGTTGAGCCCAGGATGGCGATGCGTTTCATTATTGGTCGTCTGTAATCTTCTGCTTTGTGTCAGGGCACGACTGAGAACTCTGCGCGAGAACTAGTACACCATTTCGGCAGCGGATTGCGAATGCCTGTAACCGAGCGCCGTAGGCGCGGCGAACAGCTTAGCCCAGGACGGAGCGAAGCGGGGTCCTGGGTAGAGTTGGAGATAGTTGTTGAGTCCCGCAGGGACGCCACAGTTCTCAAGCACATTGTTTCGGTGATGCCGATGATGCGCTCACATCGAGACGAGGGATGCATAACTTTGAGTTCGTACCCCACGGCTTCAGTCGTGCCCTGATACAAGGCAAATCCTTCTAATCGTACCTTATGCACTTGTTTCGTCGTTATTCATATCGCAGTGCTTCGGCCGGAAGCACGCTGGCGGCGGACCATGAGGGATAGAGTGTGGCGATAAAAGACACGCCGATGGCGACCAGCGACACAAGCAGACCATCCCACGGGCGCGGTGCGAATGGCACGTAGTCGATCGAGTAGACCTCTGCTGAGAGCGAGAATAGATGGTAGTGTCCGCCTGCCCACGAGAGCACAAATCCTGCGATCAGTCCGATGACGGTCCCGATCACCCCGATGAGAATCCCCTGATACATGAAGATGCGGCGGATCTGCCGCCGCTTGGCGCCCATTGAGACCAGCACGGCAATGTCGCGCGTCTTCTCCATGACCATCATGATGAGCGAGATGAGGATATTGAGCGCGGCCACGAAGACAATCAGCCCGATGGTGATAAACGTAACGACGCGTTCCAGTCGCAAGGCGCGAAAGATGGCGCGGTTCTGCTCCATCCAATTCGTCGACATGAAACCTTTGCCGGCTTCGGCTTCAAGCTGCTGGCCGATCTCGCCGGCTTTGTAGATGTCGTCGACCTTGAGCTCCAGCACCGAGACGACGTTGGTGAGATCGAAAAGATGCTGGGCGTCGGAGAGGCGGATAAAGGCCCAGGTGTTGTCGTAGTCGTAAAAGCCGGAGGAGAAGACGCCGGCAACTTTGAAGCGCTTGTATTTGGGCACGATGCCGAAGGGCGTGAGCTCGCCTTGCGGGCTGGTGACGGTGACGATGGAGCCGACGGTCGCGCCGAGTTCGTCGGCCATGTCCTTGCCGAGAACGATGGGAGGCAGGGAAGCGGCGGGTTGAGGGTTCGCGCTGGACGAAGAAGGCTCGGCGTTTTCAGCCAGAGGCGTTGCGGAGCCGTCTTTCACGCTGTCGAGGATGGTGCTGACCTTGCGCTCGTCCTGCGGAATGATGCCCTTCAGGATGCCGCCTTGCGCGCGAGCACCGCGCGAGATCAGCACCTGCTCGTAGATGGCAGGGGCGCCGGCGATGACGTGCGGCTGCTGCTCCAGGTGCGCGAGCAGCGGTTCCCAGTTGCGAATGCCGTCGCTCTGCACGCGCAGCAGGTTGATGTGCGAGGTCGAGCCGAGCAGGCGGTCTTGCAGGTCCTGGCGGAAGCCGTTGTTGATGGCCAGTGCGATGATCAGCGAGGCGACGCCCGCCGCGACCCCGACGATGGAGATCACGGTAATGACGCCGATAACGGCCTGCCGGCGTTTCGCTCGCAGATATCGTGCGGCTATGAAGAGCTCAAATTGCATGCGCGGCTCGAGAAGTCTTAATTAACAACAGAGATACCGAGACACAGAGTTCGCAATTCATTTTAGCGAAGCCAGTAATCCTTACCTGAGCAAATGCGGAATTACCGCAGGGACATTGCGGCGGTAGGCGCGATATTGCTCTCCAAATCGCGCCTCGAGTTCGCGGTCTTCGATGCGGATCATTTCGAGCCCTGTGATGACGGCGAACGCTGCGAGAACATAGATGGGGACCAGGCCTGTGCCCACGCACCAGCCGAGGATCTCGCAGAGATGGCCGAGATAGATAGGATGGCGCACACGGCTGCGTATGCCCGTCGTGACCAGTTGCTGCCGATGCTGGTTTGGCTCGAGCTCGGCCAGGCCAGAGACTTGGGCGCGATCAAAGCTCTTAAAGGCGGCGTAATAGATGGAGAAGCCGGTGATAAAGAGCGCCGCGCCGGGCAGCCAACTCCACCAGTTCGTGTAGAAGTGCGCGAAGCGAATTGGCCAGACGATGACAAAGGCGACAAGGATGAATAGCGCCCAGATCGGAAGGATGAGCGCATACGCCCGACGGCCACGGCGACGCCAGCGGTCGACGAATGGATGAACAAGCAGCCAGAACAGCGGGATCGTGCAGTAGACCGAACACGCGAGCAAGCCGAGGGTGTCGATCGCGACGTGCAGGCTCACGGGATAGATGCTACAACGGCCGGGTGGCGCGCGCTTTCAGGCGTGGCCCATCGCAGGCTCTCATTGACCTGCCGTCCCGTTCACTACAACCTTGCTGACGCCCATGTTGTCGAAGCGGTCGTAGACGCGGACGATGATGGTGTGCTCCTGAGAAAGCGGATTGGAGTTGGCTGACGGCTTGTCGGTAGAGCTTTTCTGAGAGTCCGCTTCTGAAGGCAGGGCAAATCGGAAGTCGTAGTCTTCCGTCTTCGAATCGGAAATCTGTCCTGCCGGTTCGACCGTTTCCCAATCACCACCGTCGATCGAGTACTCGGCCTGGTTGATAGGCGAGAAGCCGTCCACGGCGTGAAAGGTGACGTGGATCTTATTGCCTTCGACCTTCGCCTTCAGCGATTCGATGCGCGGCGGAGTGTTGTCGACCTCAAAGCGTGAGCTGGTCGCCTCGCCAGTCAGCGCGTCTTCGGCGGAGTGCGACGGCGCGTCGGAGGCGACCACACGAATCGTGTAACCGCCGTCGGGGAAGACGTCGGAATCGATGTTGATGTACCGCTCTTCCACGCCGGAGCGCAGCAGCTTCCAGCGCGTCTCGCCATCGCCACGATAGTAAACGTCGTAGAGAAGGCTGTCGTCGTTCTCGTCATGCGCCTTCCACCTCACCGCGATCCAGCGCTTATCTTTCACCGTCGGAATGGGCGGCTCATAGGCGCCGGCAGCGGAAGTTTCGCTATCCGTATGTGTGCCCGAAGGCACGCGCGAGCCGACCATTACCGTCACATTGTCCACTTCCGGGGCGACGTTCTTGGGCAAGTAGTTGACCAGAACGCTGTCGATGATGGGCGGGTGAGAAGCAGGCTGGAGCACCGCTTTCCACTGAACGTAACGCGCCGAAGGAGCGTCGATGGGAAGGTCCTTCTGCAAATCGATGGGTTTCCACTGACTCCAGTTGCGGTCGGGATTGTCGACGTTGCCGCTGCGCCCGAAAAGCTGGAAGTTGCCATTGCCCCGCACTTCGACACGTCCCCAGCGCGAGAAGTTCTTCGCATCGAAGACATCGCTTTCATAGGCGCCTTCGTTCACCAGGCTGGGACCCAGGCGAAAAACCTTGCCGAGATTGCTGGTGGCGGCGTACAGGACGCCCTTCGGCGCGGAGGCAAAGGCGGTCACCTGGCTGGCGCTGGCCTCGGCCAGATCCGTGTACTGGTTACCGGTTATCGCATAAATCTTTCCACGATTCCCCGTGCCGGCGAGCAATCGCCCTTGCTGGTCGAATGCCAGGGCATAGACGAGATCCTCGCGCGATGACCAGATGGTTTTCGGCGAGCCGTCGGGCGAGAGGCGGTAGATTTCCGATCCACCCATGCTGGTGACGCTGGGAACGACGTTGAGGACCGGCGGCGAAACCGCCGGCGCGCTGGGTGTTGCGATTGACGTCGATGTCGAAGGAGGCGCGCCTGCGGCCACGTTGGCCGTCGATGCCGGAGGGGTCGTGCTCGGGGCCGCCCCGCGCTTCTCGCCGGCGCCGGCGGCGTAGATGTTGCCCTCGCGATCGACGGCCAGCGCCGTGATTTCCTTTTTCGGCGCGCTGTAGAGCACGAAGCCTTCGCCTTGCAGCGAAATGCGATAGATCAGGCCGCTGCCGTCGGTGCCGGCGATGAGATTGCCGCGATTGTCGAAGACCAGGGCGCGAATCTGGGCCTCATCGCTCTTGAAAAAGAGGCTGCCGGCGCCGCTGCGGTCGACGCGGAAAATCTCGCCGCGGTCGCCGGTACCGATGTAGAGCTGCCCCTGGCGGTCGAGGGCGAGAGTCCAGATGTACTTCGTCTTGGGATCGAAGAAGACAGTCGCGCTGTAACTGGGGTCGACTTCAACGGAAGGCCGCGGCTTTTCTCCGAGTTGCGCTCCCTCCTGCGCGGCAGCAACCTCCGCCGTGGTGTGCGAGCCCTCCGGAGACTTGCCCGGTGCGGGGCCGCCGTGCGTCAGCTTGTAGACCTTGCCGTCCGGCGAGGTAGCGGCATAGATTGCGCCGCCGGCGTCAACCACCAGCGCCTGCACCTGAAGCTCTTGCGGGGCGAAGATGATGCGCGCCTTGCCATCCGGCGTGAGTTTGTAGACGCGCGCGGGCGAACCGGAGGCCGCGTAAACATTGCCTTCGGAATCGGAGGCGATGTCCCAGAGATAAGTAGATGGCGAGGTGTAAAGCGAGGTGAATGCGGGCGCCAGGGTGAGCGTGCCGTCGCTACCGATGGCGACGCCGTGTGCCGTGCCTTTTTCGAATTCTTCGTATTTCGACTGCTCCCACGTACGCGTGTTCTGCGCGAAACAGGAAGCCACGAGCGCCAGGCAGAGGAGCACACAGCGCGGGAGGCGGAGCTTGCATGGCTGAGCGAGTTGCAACGAGTGGGACGCTGGAGTCGGGCGATCAGCCCGTTGAAACAGTGTGATCATGAGAACTGACTGAGAAGACGTGGCGCTTCAGCACTCTGGTCGAACCCGACCATAGCGTGCATCTCTTCATCATAAGGGAAAGCCGGGGGCCGCGCAGCGTGAGCGCTCTGCGTTTGACTACGGCACCTTGCTGGGAGAAAATATTTAAGGCGCTGCAAGCAGCGCCGTCCTTCGCGAGTGGGCCTGTGGCGCAGCTGGGAGCGCGCTTCCATGGCATGGAAGAGGTCGTCGGTTCGATCCCGACCAGGTCCACCAAATCCCTCAACAAGTTAGATTGGGCGAGAAGTCACCGCATCGGGTTTTGTGTCGTGACTTGTGTCGTAACCCGCCGTTTTAGTGTTCACGGCAAGGGCTTCCATCGCTTCCCGCTTTGCTTCCATCCGAACCTGACCGTAACGCTCCGGCATCCGTCTGCTGACGTGTCCGGCGACAGCCATGATTACTGAGTCGCGCTGCCCATTCTCTACGGGCCGGGCGATGGCACAGTGGGTGAGGTCGTGGAATCGGAACCCTTCTCGCCCTGCTTTCTCGCTAAGCGTACGCCATGCAGTGCGCCAACTCTTGACCTGCCGCGTACGCTCCACTTCCACGGCGACAGACAGGGGGCGGGTTACTTGCTCATTTGCGGTCCCAGCGCATGGGATTAACATCGCCCAAAACCAAATCGGATTGTGCATGCCTCCGTCCCTCACTCCCAAGGCTGGGTTCTGCGCGGCTGTTATATGTGTTACAGGCCTCCAACTCCCGATCCTAGAAGACGTTGCAGTATCACCTCGATTTCACCCTCATTTCACCCCCGGCTCATTGAACTCATCGGTCGATTAGGACGACTATGAGCCGAGCATCACGGAAGCTGCTTGGCGATCAGCTTCCAAAGGAGGCGTTATGAAGAACAAGATCATGATGGCGGTGCTCTGCTTAGGCGTCGTTCTGTGCTTCGTTGCGTCCCTGCCGGCGCAACAGATGTCGGACAGACAGATACTCACCGTCAATGTGCCATTCAACTTTACTGCCGGTGGCATGAGTCTTCCCGCGGGGCAGTATGAGGTTTTACACGTCATGAATCCTAGCTGGATCATGCTCAGGACCAGCGATCGAAATGCCATTGCACTGGTACACGTAAGCGTTTCTCCTACGACGACCGAGTCCGCGAACAACAAACTGGTCTTCAATCGCTATCGCGACAAGTATTTTCTGTCGCAGGTTTGGACCTCAGGGGACTATCAAGTGCATAACTGCACGCCGACGAATGCCGAGAGCAGCATTGCTCTTCAGAGCAATGATGCCGTGGCCGTTGCCCAGCAGTGATGGCATCAGGATTGAGAGTTACAGAGCGCAAAGCTGTGCCGTCAAGCTTTCACAAGGGCGTACCGTTATGGGCGCCCTTACCCATTCACACAGTCCGGCCGATCGGCGAGCAGACCTGCATACCAGAATGGAATCGCGATCACGCGAAGCCCGTTGCTAAGTGGCTTCAGACCAATGTGTGGGCATAACAACGGAAACACAGAGAAGTCAGCTTTGCGAGAAAACCAGGCGCGTAGGGACTGAATTATTGCGGCACATAGATGCCGCATTCAGCAGGAACGAAAGACCTATAGCGCATAAGATAAAAAATCATTGCGCCATCACTGACAAAACGAGAACTGTGAGAGTGAAATGGTGATGAAGCTCCGGACCGATACTGACATAGAAGGCCAGCCATCTAAGTAACAGTAGAGCTGGAGTTCATCTCTACCATCCAGCATGGAAACTTCAGGCCAGGTCCATGCTTGAGACGGCGCATTACTGAAGCCTGATACAGCGCTCCCAAACCTGACCTACCAGTGGACGACGTGCGTTGTTCGTAAGAGCGTTGTCATATCATTCACAGCATCCGCAGTTTTGTAATTAGCCTTTGTTATCAAAAAGCGTGCTTAGACTCTCGGCGAACTTGCCTGCTAGATGGGTTGGTAAAACGGAGAGAACCAGCGCCAATTGATAAGCTCCCGTTCAACTGGTGCCTTTATGCTTTACTCGCCGGAATTTCCTGGCGTCGGCAGCAGCATAACGCTTGCTTGTGGGTAGCACATGCCAGACCGTGATCCCATCGTTGGCGCGTCCATTGTGGTGCCCGATCATCCCCTGACGGCCACTAAGGCTGTTAGTTTTGGCTCATTCGAAGTCGATTTCAGCCAACAAGAGCTGCGCAAGAATGGCATCCGCATTCACCTCAGCGGGCAGCCGCTGCAAGTTCTTGAGGCATTGCTGAACTCCCGCGGTGAGATCGTCACCCGCGAGGAATTGCGAAATCGGCTCTGGTCTTCCGCTACTTTTGTGGATTTCGAGCACAGCCTGAATGCGGCCGTCAAACGGTTGCGGGAAGCGCTCGGGGACTCTGCCGATAATCCTCGGTTCATCGAAACTCTTCCGAGGCACGGATATCGTTTCATCGCGCCAGTAACAGAACTGGCGCCGCAAGGGCGCCCGCCGAAAACCTCTCGCCGTAAGTGGACGGTTGCGCTTGTGGCGGCAGTGATCGTGGCGCTCGTCTTTGCAGTGATTCAGAGCGGCCTGCGACAGAGGTCTTTGGGGCGCGCTCACAGCCCGGCTATCAGTGGATTAGCTGTCCTGCCGCTGGAAAATATCTCGGGCAACCCTGAAGAAGAATATCTGGCTGACGACATGACAGAAGAGCTGATCACTGAACTGGGCCGGGCCCTCCCCCTGCGAGTGATTTCGCGACAGACGGTTATGCATTACAAGCATTCCGACAAGACCCTGCCGCAGATCGCCAGAGAACTGCACGTGGACGCCATTGTTCAGGGATCGGTGCTTCGCCACAATGGACACATCCGCGTGACAGTACAGCTGGTGAAAGCTGAACCAGAACAACACTTGTGGGCTGAAAGCTACGAGCACCATCTCCGGGACTTCGAGGATGTGACTGAGCTGCAGGTTGAGCTGGCAAGCGAGATAGCAAACCAAGTGAAACTTCGAGCTCAGTCGCCGAGCTTAAATGGAGGACAGAAGTAGTTACACCTTTGAAAGTTGAGTATCCTTCCTTTGCGTGTGGGGTTCGTGATTTTATTGCGTGGCCTCCAGTACCGACCTGCTACCGTCGAGGGCTGCTGCCCTTGCTCAAAAAGATGAGCCCCACCAGCCGCTTGTTCTCGCGATGAGGGGGAATACGAGACGAGCGACGAGCAGGGCCAGCTTAATTAGAGTTTTACCGTGCTCTACCAGTATGCTAAGGGCAAGAATAATCTTCGGTGACGGATATCACATGTCTCCGTGTCACCGCACCGAATCAAACTCACCCTCCTAAGTTTTCACGTCCTAGCATGTTTACGCCGTGAAGGCCGCACGGCATCGTGTCTCACCGGCCGTGGCTGCTGGTTTTTATGGATTACACCGATCAAGCGAAAAAAGGCGGCTTCGCGAGGAAGCCGCCGAGATGGTGGAGACTTGGAATCAGCTAGAAGACAATCTTGGCCTGAAGCTGAATCATGCGTCCGGAAGGTAGATTGGCGAAGAACGACCCATAGGGCCCAGTGGGCGGAGTCGCCATCGCGTTGATTGTCCCGAAGGTCCCTGCTCCGTACTGGATGTCCGTGAAGTATGGATTCTGGAAGTTCGGGTGATTGAAGACGTTATAGAAGTTCGCGCCGAAGGAGAAGTTCATTCTCTCCGTCAGTTTGAAGTTCTTATTGACACTGAAGTCCGAGTTGAACATTCCGGGCCCACGCAGGGTATTGCGCCGCTGGGTCGGAAATGCGCTGCTCGCAGTGGTGAAAGCGTTGATGTTGGCACAAACGCTCAGACCGTTGCTGCAGCTCTGCTGCTGCGGAACGCCCGGAACCCAATCCGCAATCGTGGTATTCGCTGCGGCATAGTTGCCAACAAAAGCATTGCTATCCATGGCCGTCCAGGGTAATCCCGAACGAGCGAAGAAGTTCTGCGACAGGACCCAGCCACCAAAGGCGTAGTTCATGGCCGTGTTGCTGAACTTCCACGGGGTCTGCCAGACGTAGCTGGCGTTGAAGGAGTGCCGAATGTCATAGTCGGCATTACCGTAATTGTTGCAACGCAAACAGTAGGGATTGATCTGATTGTTCAGCGAGCTATTGGCGTTGTAATAGACACCGTATCCACCGTTGGATACCTCGTCTATAGTATGGCTCCAAGTATAGCTGGCCTGGACCGTGAACCCATAGGTCAGACGCTGATTAAATGATGCCGTCAGACCGTTGTAGTTTGAGACACCGCTCGAGGTGTATTGACTTACGGTGTTGAAGTTCACCGCCGGCGGTGTATCCGGGAATGGAGCATAGCCGGTTCCCCAGGCATTGGGGTAGTTCAGGATTGGAATGTGGACACCCTTGTTGCCCACATAGCCAAGGCCGAGGGACGTCTTGTCTCCAATCGCCTGCTGGACACCCAAACTCCACTGCTCGTAATACGGAGTGCTCAGCCACGGGAAATTGGTGTATGCCGGCGTACGGAAGAGGCTCCCCAGGTCGCCTTTCAGGCTGCTGTAGGAAGCGCCCTGCGGAAAGCCGGTCATGATGGCATTGGCGGATGTCATAACAATACTCTGCGCGCCGTTTACCGTGGGATCGGCCCACATGCCACCGGGCACCCGGACTTCGACCAATCCAGGCATGTTGCGCATGCTGGGATCAGCCAGAGTGCCGGGCAGAGCATCGTAGAACAAACCGAAGCCGCCACGTACCACGGTTTTCTCGTTGCCATTCGGAGACCAGGCAAAGCCGACGCGTGGTGCGAAATTAAGCGCATCCGTGCCTTGCCACACCTGGTGCCGGCCGGCATTGACAAACTGGTTGTACGGCGTGTCAGGAGTGATCGCGCCGGAGTTCACCAGATTGTAGAAGTTGCCGTTCAGCTGCGAAGCACAATCAAGCTGGCAAACCGGGTTGGAGTTGTGCTCAAAGCGAACCGCCAGGGTCAGCTTCAGGCTCCTGTTTACGCGCCATTCATCCTGTGCGTAAACGCCCAGGCCCCACATCGCCACCGGCTGAGTTGCCCGGGAGGGAACCCGCTCACGATAGATATAGGAGACGCCGTTGTAGAAGTTGAGCGGGTCATCCAGGTAAACATAGGGGTTGTTCAAAACACTGAAGGTGTAGTCGGTGATGTCATACCGCCGGAAGTTGGCGCCAAACTTGAGAGCATGCGCACCCTTGATCCAGGAGAAGTCATCCACGAACTGATACTGGGTGACGTTGCGTCCTTGTGGGAAGTTGGCAACCCCGCCGCTATTGGCGGGCCCACCAAGGTCGGTTAGGTTGAAACCGTAGCCGAAAACGTCCAGCGGGAACAGGCCAGGGTTTACCTGGGTAAAGATGGCCCGATAGTAGCTGCCCGCATAGATGAACTGGTTGGTGGCATTAGGGCTGAATACGTGGTTCCACTGTCCCTGTCCATCATAGGAAGGCTGATTGCTGGAAGCGTTGAACGCTGGGTTAATGAAGTCGACGCCGGTTGGCTGGGTGCCATGATCCATGCGGACCCGCCAGTACAGATGGTCGTTGTCAGTCACGTTGTAGTCAACGCGTCCGCTCAGAATCCACTCGTTGCCCAGCTGATTGGCGTTGGCCTGATACTGGCCGACGCAACCGCTTGCGCCTAGACCCGGAATATCGCAGCCCGGTTCGAACGAGCTAAAGTTTCCGTAGTTCGGACCCGCCTGCATGATCTGGAAATACTTCTGATACAGCGGCAGCGAGGCCGGTTGAGTAGTGGCGATGTTGCTGGTGATCGCCGAAATCGCCTCCGGCGTCCAGGCATAAACTGCACCGCTGGCCGGCAGAATGAAACGCAGTCCTTCGGTGTTGACGAAGAAGAAGAGTTTGTCTTTCTTGATCGGTCCGCTGAAGGAAGCCGCCCATTGATTGTTATTGGCAAACGCTCGCGGCGTGCCATAGAGATTGTTGAACCAGTCATTAGCGTTCATCGCCCGGCCATTCCACCAGTAGATAGCATTGCCATGGTAACCATTGCTACCACTCTTGGTGACATAGTTGACCTGAGCGCCCGCCTGTTGACCATACTGACCGGAGTAGGCGTTGTTGATGACAGTGGCTTCCTGCATCTCATTGCGGCCAAGCGTCATATTGGTCGCACCCGAGTTGTTCACGTTCAGGTAAGGATCCATGTCGTTTTCGCCATTGACCGTGAACAGGTTCGAAGTGGAAGGAAGGCCGTAACTGCTGAAGTTGCCGTAACCGCCGGCATTCTGCATGGTGACGCCCGGGGCGGTCTGGGCGATGAAAGTAATGTCATTGCCGCCATTGGGCAAGTTGCTCACTAGCGACTGGCTGAAGGCGGTGGACAGATCGGCGGTCTCGGCCTGCACCAGCGGAGCCGCGGTAGTAACTTCCACGGTCTGGGTAGCAACGCCCAGTGCCATCTTCACATCCGCAAGCGCGGCCTGACCGACGGCTACCGTTGACTTAACTTCCGCCTTGTTGAAACCTGAGGCCGTCACCTCAATCGTGTAGGGGCCGGGACTTAACAGGGAGAACCGATAGGTCCCGAGTGGGGTTGTCGTGGCGGTGCGGGTTGCACCCGTGGCATCACTTTTCAGTGTGACGGTTGCCCCAGATACCACCGCTCCACTTGGATCTGTCACCGTGCCGGTGACATCGCCGGAAATCAGCGATTGCGCCATCGGGGACGGCGCCATCACTGCCGCAATCACCAGCAGGGCGAAGATGCCATAGTAACGGTTTATTCCTTTCATATAGATGAATCCTCTCTGAGATTTATGATCGCTCACCGTATCGTTGACCAGCGGTCGTTTAGCGGCCGTGATCGGTCAACCATGGACGATATGTGTAGTAGAGTGTGGCAACCAAGCAAGCTAGGTGCGCTGCAGGCTCAAGCCCCTTATGGATGAGAAGAGTAATAAGAGGACTTGGGAGGGCGCGCTACAGAGAGCACCTTTTCAACTACAAGCTACTTTGGATTGCTTCCGTACTTATAGTTGCAATGACAATGCCACATGAGACAACTCTAGTGCAGCGCTAAGTTATTGGCTACGCAAAACGTCGACAAACGATAGCCGCAATTCCCAAAACAGAACCGCATTTTCATAGATTTAACTCAATCGATGTCCCGTTTCTTGTAGAAATATTTGCAGGGAGCTTGACGTGGGCTCACCAATTACTCGCGTGCCCCTTAGTGTCTTGAGGTCACAAGTCGATGTTTAGACATGGTAGCTGCGCACTGCGGCGCTGCCGTCGCAGAATACTTAAGGCGTGAAGTATCGAAATGACCGTGACGCGGCACGCAGTCCGCTCCGCACTGACATCCGCTTACTGCACGTGTTAGCGTATCCCTTCCGGAAAAGACGTCATGTTCACCAACGATCTCCTGAAGGGCAAACGCATTCTTATCACCGGCGGCGGCACGGGCATCGGCCGCGCCATGGCCGAGCGCTTTTTGCAACTCGGCGCGACGGTTTACATCTGCGGTCGGCGCGCGGAAGTCGTCGAGCAGGCTGCCCGGGAACTCTCGGCTTCCACCGGCAGCGCCATCGAAGGCTTCAAATGCGATGTGCGCTACACCGAAGACGTCGAGCCGATGATCGAGAAGCTGTGGGCCGGCGGGCCGCTCGATGTGCTGGTGAATAATGCGGCGGGAAATTTCCTGGCCAAGACCGAGGAGCTTTCCGAGCACGCTTTCGATGCGGTCATCGGTATTGTGCTGAAGGGCACCATCAACATGACGCTGGCCTGCGGGCGGCGCTGGTTGAAGGACAAACACAAGGGAGTCGTGCTGAGCATCGCGACTACGTATGCCGACACCGGATCGGCCTACGTCGTCCCGAGCGCGGTCGCCAAAGCCGGCGTGGTGGCGTTGATGCGCAGCCTGGCCGTCGAGTGGGGTGGGCGCGGCATTCGCACTGTGGCCATCGCTCCCGGCGCAATCCGCACCGAGGGAGCGTTCTCGCGCCTGCTGCCCACGGCTGAACTGGAGAAGGCGCTGCTGGAGCACAACCCCCTGCATCGCTTCGGCACGCTGGAGGAGATTGCGAACCTGGGCGCGTTCCTCATCAGCGATCCGGCCGGGTACATCAACGGCGAGATGGTATACATGGACGGAGGCGAGGTATTGGCCGGCTCCAGCAGCTTCAGCATGATCGGGCGTCGGCTGCCGGACTCGGCGTGGCAGTTGATGAAGCCGAAGAAGAAATGAGCAGGTGACGGAAAAAATCGCCATCTCGAATCTGGGGCCGCGCGAAGTGCGCTCGCCGTTGCGCCTGGACACGCTCGGGCCAGTCGAGGCAACGTTCATCCTCGACGAGATGCACTACCGCAACCCGCTTGAACTGAACGGCGCGACGCAGCACTTCGAGCTCGCGGGCCCGCGCGAACATCTCTTCTTCGAGCCCGCGAAGACGAAGGTCGCCATCGTCACCTGCGGCGGCCTCTGCCCCGGGCTGAACAACGTCATCCGCTCCGTCTATCTCCAGCTTCATTACCACTACGGCGTGCCCGCCGTGATGGGTATCCGCTACGGCTACTCCGGATTTGCGCCCGACGCGTCCGCCCCTCCGATGTGGCTCAATGCCGACCTGGTCAACAACATTCACCAGCTCGGCGGCACCTTGCTGGGCACCTCGCGCGGCCCGGTCAGCGCTGACATCATCGTCGATTTTCTCGAAGCCCGCGGCGTCAATGTGCTGTTTACCGTCGGCGGCGACGGCACCCAACGCGGCGCGCATGCCGTTGCCGAAGAGATTGCGCGGCGCAAGTTGAAGATATCTGTCATCGGAATCCCCAAGACCATCGACGACGACGTGCAGTTCGTCAATCGCTCCTTCGGCTACTTTACGGCCATCGAGAAAGCGAAGGACGTCATCGACTCAGCGCACGTCGAAGCGCATTGCGTGCACAACGGCATCAGCATCGTGAAGGTCATGGGACGCGACTCGGGCTTCATCGCCGCCGGCGCGACCCTCGCCAGCCAGGAGGTGAACTTCACGCTCGTTCCCGAGGTGCCGTTCAAGCTGGAAGGGGAGTGCGGTCTGCTTGCCCTGCTGCATCGCCGCTTGCTGGAGCGGCGGCACGCCGTGATCGTGGTTGCCGAAGGCGCAGGACAGCATCTGATGCCGCCAATGGAAGAGCGCGACGCCTCAGGTAACCTGCTGCATCGCGACATCGGCCTCTTCCTGCGCCACAAGATTCGCGACCACTTTGCGGTGCAGCGTTTCCCGGTCGTCATCCGCTACTTCGATCCCAGCTACTACATCCGCAGCGTGCCGGCCTCGACCGTCGATTCCGTGCTGTGCGATTCCTTTGCCCGGCACGCGGTTCATGCCGCCATGGCAGGAAAGACCGACATGATTGTCGGCCTGCAGCACAGTGTCTTCATCCACGTGCCGATCCCCATGGCGACCACGAAACGCAAGCGGCTTTCTAACGAGGAATGGGCCATGGTCGTGACGGCGACGGGACAGCCGGATCTCTCGTGACCGTCGCGTGGCGATCGTCCGCACGATGACGAAGCGAATTTTGACCGTGACCAGGAACTGGGCGGCTCTCCCGTTTCGGGAACAAACTCCTTGCGCCTCAGTCAGTTCCGAATCGGGAATTTGCCTTTGGAGGCGGTTATAGCCTCTCGATTCCTCGCAACGAACTCTGAGTCGGCCGGTCGGCCGCTCGTCGATTCCAGGGCCGTTTCCGCGCGATGCAAGAGCATCGCAAGCGGCCCTCGCAGGTGCCATCTCCCGATGTCATCTAAGTCTTGTACAGTTCGGCCGCAAATCAGCACCTTTATGCCACATCTCGGGACCTTGGCGGACGACCAAACCATTCGGTCCTCGTCCTTCGTTTTTCCATTAGCGACTGTGGTTCCTTTCGTGTTCACAATGCTGGCGCCAGGAAATTCGTCTTTATAATCCCGCGCATGAAAAAGTTTGTGCCTCTGCTTCTAGTCATGACGGTGCTGCTGTCGGTGCCTGCCTTCGCATCGAGCCATCACCATCACAGTCACCATCATCACTCCAGCCATCACCATTCGCATCACACCAGCTAAAGACAGCGCTGCGCTCGTGTGCAGGGTGCGGAGAACACAAAAGCCCGGAGCAAAGTTCGTGCTCCGGGCTGGTTTTTGCAATCGCGGTCAGCAGGAATAGTCCGGCCGGATGCCGATGACGGCCATCATGCGGCCCGTCTTCCCGAACTCCGCGCGATGCGAGAAGAAGCGGGTCGTGTCGCAAGCGGTGCAGCCGTCGACGACGCTGATGTGCTCCTCCCGCACGCCGGCATCTTCCAATTGCCGGCGATTGGCCTCCACCAGATCGAGGTGGATCTCCGGGCCGAGATTGCCGTGCCCCGGCGCGCGCTGATTCAAAAACAGTAGCGGATAACGCACGTGTATGGCATTGGAGTCGAAGACTTCCTCGAAGAGATCAGTGGCGTACGAAAACTGCGACTCAAACTCGCTGCGCACTTCCGGCCCAACCTGATAGCAGCACCGTCGAATACAGGGTCCGATAGCGGCGCGCAGATCGCGAGGCAGGCTGCCGAACTGACGCCGCATCTCACCCGCGCCTTTCTCGACGACGCGTGCCGCCGTGCCACGCCATCCCGCATGGAAGGCGCCGACCACACGCCGCTTGATGTCGGCAACGAGGACGGGAACGCAATCGGCAGTCTTGACCGCCAGCAGCATCCCCGGCGTGTTGCTGATCAGCCCATCGCCGGAAAGCGGTTCGCGAGCCGCCGCCTTGACGCGATGCACGATGGCGGAGTGAATCTGCTTCAGTTGCACCAGGGTCAAGTGGTCAGCGTGCTGATCGGTTGCCTGTACCGCATCGATGAAAGCTGCGCGGTTGTGCTCGACATTCTCTTTGGTGTCGTCCGGCGTCACACCGAGGTTGAGCGTGTGACCTCCATAACAACTCGAGGAGCCACCCTGCCGCGTGCTGAATCCATGCATCAGCCAGGGCAAGGCTGCGAACACCGGCGCGCGCAGGATTTCAAGGCCAGGCGCGGTCGCGCGAGAGCCGCGTGTATCCGCTGCTGCATTGCGATTACGAGGTGCCACGTTACGATTCTAGAGCAGTTCGTGGGCCATGTTCCGCCGAGCAGCGCTCGATTCGTTGGCCGTAAGCCGGCGGACGATGACGCCTCCCAACGAAGCCTGTCTCGGGGCCTACTCCGCCCGCAATGCAGGCCCAATTTTGGACTTTTCCACAGCCCGCAATGATTTATACTCCGCAGGTCATTTCGGGCGCGGTTCCGCGCATCCCAAGGTAAGCAGCACCCGCAGCACCCCTGGCCAATTTACTCGTACAATGAGGTAACGCCGTGCTTCGACGATTCGGCGTCCGTAGTGTTGGTGGTTTAGGACATCATCCGATGGACAAGTTCGTAGTTCGCGGCGGCAATCCGCTGCTGGGCACGGTGCGTATCAGTGGCGCAAAAAACGCCGCGCTACCCGCCATGGCCGCGGCCCTGCTCACCGACGAGCCGGTCATCTTGGAAAACATTCCGCAGGTTCGCGACATCGAGACCGAGCGCAAGCTGCTCTCCGCGATGGGCGCCGAAGTGGAACTCGGGTATGGCCGCGCACAACATCGCACCACCATCTGCTGCCGCGACCTGGTGAATCCCGAAGCATCCTACGAGCTGGTCAAGACCATGCGCGCTTCCACGCTTGTCCTGGGGCCGCTGCTTGCGCGCATGGGTGAGGCGCGTGTTTCGCTTCCCGGCGGATGCGCTATCGGTGCGCGTCCCATCGACCTGCACCTCAAAGGACTGGAAAAGCTGGGCGCGAAGATCACGCAGGAGCACGGCTACATCCAGGCACGAGCTGAGCGTTTGAAGGGCGCACGCGTCGTCTTCGAGAAGATCACCGTCACCGGCACCGAAGATCTGCTGATGGCTGCCACGCTGGCCGAAGGCGAGACGATTCTGGAGAACTGCGCGCGCGAGCCCGAGGTCGTCGACCTTGCCGCTTTGCTGAACAAGATGGGCGCGCAGATCGAGGGTGCCGGCACGCATGCCATTCGTATTCGCGGCGTGGAAAGGCTGCACGGCGCGCGTCACCGCATCATCCCTGATCGCATCGAAGCTGGAACGTTCATCGTTGCCGGAGCACTCACCGGCGGCGACGTCACCGTCACTGCTTGCGACCCGCGTCATCTGGACGCGCTCCTTCAGAAGCTGGAGGAATGCGGCGTCAGCGTGACCGCGAACGGCGAGTCGGTGCGCGTGGTCAGCAACGGCCCCTTGAAGAGCGCTGACATGGTGACGGAGGAGTATCCGGGATTTCCCACCGACATGCAGGCGCAGTACATGGCGCTGGCCACCCAGGCCGACGGCAGCAGCGTCATCACGGAAAACATCTTCGAGAACCGCTTCATGCACGCACTGGAGCTGGTGCGCATGGGCGCAAACATCAAGATCGAAGGCAGCCGCGCCGTGGTACGCGGACACACTCCGCTGAGCGGCGCCGCGGTGCAGGCCAGCGATCTGCGCGCCTCGGCGTCGCTGGTGCTGGCCGCTCTAGTAGCCGACGGCGAGACGATCATCGATCGTGTCTACCACATCGACCGCGGCTACGAACACATCGAAGAGAAGCTGCGCAGCGTAGGCGCCCAAATCCGCCGCATCGGAGAGCTCCTGCCGCGCCGCGTCTCGGCCCCCGCGGTGGCGAGCTGAATCTGTAATCGTGCGCGGGAACGGACGCCGCCGGCCTCATTAAATTGACGCCGCCCTCCTCTTTAATTGTCATCCCGAGTGCAGCCGAGGGATCTGCGGTTCGTCCGTGCCGCTTACGCAGCGATACCTTCAGCCGCCGTTTCAATCTCCCCCATTTCCTGAGCGGAGAGCGAAATCTGCGCCGCCTTCATATTTTCTTCCAGATGCTTCACCTTCGACGTGCCGGGAATCGGCAGCATCACCGGGCTGCGATGCAGCAGCCAGGCAATCGATATCTGCGATACCGTCGCAAGATGCCGTTTTGCGATCCGCTCCAGTGGCCCGCCGGCCTGTGCCAGCTTTCCCGCCGCGACAGGGAACCACGGTATGAATGCCAGGCCATGCTTCTCGCAATATTGCAGGACGTCTTCATGCCGACGATCGGCAACGTTGTACTGGTTTTGCACGCTGACAACTTTTATCACTTTGCGGGCGCGATCGATTTCGTCAGGTTTCACTTCGCTGAGGCCGACATGACGAATTTTTCCCTGCTTCTGAAGCTTGGCGATCGGCGCGAGCGAATCCTCAACCGGGTAATCGGGATCGATACGATGCAGCTGCCACAGGTCGATCACCTCCGTCTTCAGCCGGCGCAGGCTCATCTCGACTTGCTGCTCGAGGTATTGCGGCTTGCCCAGCATGGTCCATTGGTCCGGGCCGGTGCGAACGAAGCCTCCCTTGGTCGCGACCACCAGTCCTTTCGGAAAGGGCGAGAGTGCTTCGCCGATCAGACGCTCGCTTACTTCCGGTCCGTAGCTGTCGGCAGTGTCGATAAAATCCACTCCCAGTTCTACCGCCCGCTTCAGCACGCGTTTTGCTTCGTCGATGTCTGTGGGCTCCCGCCAGATGCCGTTGCCGGTAAGGCGCATCGCGCCGAATCCCAGACGATTTACGTCCAGATCACCGCCAAGTTTGAACGTCTTTTGTATTGCCATATGACTCCTTCCGGCGCGGGACTCGCGCCCGATAAGAGCAATGGATGAGATTCGTTCGGCAGAAGATTCGAGGCGAGGTTCCACAACCCCAGGACAGGATGTTGACGAAAAATGGAGACGCGATGAGGGAAGCGGCTCTCAATACTGCTTTAACAGCTCTTCCAGATCCGCGATGTGCTGTTGTGTCAGCTTCGCGCGCAGCAGATTCACATCCATGAGATACATGGAGCCATATTCGGCCTGCTTGTCTGTCGCCGGATACGTTGCCTCGATGTAGGCGTCGCGGTAGGCCAGCCACGTCCTCTCGGCGGCTTTGATCTTCGCGACGTCGTTCGCGTCGCTCCCAGCCTTTGCCAGCAACTGCTTGTAAACGCCGTTCATCTTCGCATCGACACGATCGGCTTCCTGAGCGGCGCACGCATTCAGCTCCGGTTGCGCCTTTGCTTTCCCGGTGCAGGCGCCGTACTGCTGTGAGTTCTGAGGAAATATGTAAACGGCATTCACCAGAAAAAACACTACGATGGCGAGATTCCTCATGAGTCAGCTCCTCTTCAACTGCTCACAAAATGTTCGAAATCCAAGCGTGCGCCTTCCGAATCCGCATCATTTCGCTACTGTTTTTTCACCGCCACCACATTGTCATCGGGATTGCGATCGATCAGCTTGTCCACCGGATCGATCCCCGCCCGTGCCGGAACTTTGTCCACCGTCACCGTGACATTCGTCTGCTCCTGATCGATCTTCTGCTTCGCAAGGTACAGATACTTTCCATCCGCGTCCTGCACGCCGATGTCGATCAGATCGTCGACCGCAATCGAGTGTTCCTGCCCGCGCCCATCGGCGCGGAATTTCTTCGCCTCGACCGTCAGGTTGACGTCGTACTTCCCGTCCGCCCGCTGCACATAATCGGCCGAAAGGGCGCGGTTGTCGTACAGCGTGATGTTGAGGAACATGTCGTCGAAGAGGTACTGATACTGCGGCGGCGTGACCTGGCGGAAGTATTTTTCCAGATCGAGTGAGGTGGGATACGGCGGGCCTTTGAAGGCAAATTCTTTCAGGAACCCGCGGATCGCCTCATTGACCTTGTCTTCGCCGATGTAGTCCTGAAGGGCATACATCACCATTGCACCCTTGTTGTAGTGGATGTAGCCCTGATTGGGATCGACGTTGTACAGCGGAAATTCTTCGTTGCGCTCCTGCGCCCGCCCGCGCAGATACTGGTCCAGTTCAAAGCGCAGGAAGCGTTGCATCGACTCCGGCCCGAAGTGATGTTTCATCACCATCAGCGCGGTGTACTGCGCCATGGTCTCGTCGATCGAGGTCGCGCCCTGCACATAGGCCGAGATCACCTGGTGCGCCCACCACTGATGTCCGGTCTCGTGCGCGGTTACGTAGAACGGCAGGTCAACTGCATCCGGCTTCTTACTGATCTTGGTGATGAAGCCGATCGACTCGGAGAAGGGAACCGTGTTGGCGAACGATTCGGCAAACGTCCCGTAACCGGGGAACTCGATGATGCGCAGCTGATGGAATTGAAATGGGCTGAAGTTCGCCGTGCAATACGCCAGCGTCTCCTTCATGCTTGCCATCATCGTGTCCAGATTGAACTCGTGTCCCGGTTGATAGTAGATCTCCAGATTCACGCCGTCCCACCGATCGCGCCGCACCGCATAGCGCGCCGACTGAATGGAATAAATATTCAGGATGGGCGCGTCCATCTTGTAATGGAAGTAGCGCCGCCCGTTCTCCACCCATTCCTTCTGTAGATAGCCTGGCGCGATCGCAATCTGGTCGGGGCTGGTACTGACGACGGCGTCGTAGTTGATCCAGTCGGCGTCGAAGCTGACGCTGTTATATTGCCGTGCCGCAACGTCGTCGACCTTTGGGATCCGCCGCACCTTCTCCAGCCCGTGTTTGTGGCGCGTACTGTCGTCCGTCAGCTCGATCTCCTGCGCATATCCGATGTAGGGCGTAAACCGGTCGTTCAGGAAGCTGCCGTTGTGCACAATATCGCCGACAGGCTGCGAGTTTTCGAAGCCGGGATTGTCGTACTCAAGCGCATACTCCATCTGGATGCGCCCATGCGGCGGCAACGGCGCAGGCAGCTTGAACAGATAGAACCCAAGCGCGGCATCTCCGATCAGCGCTGTCTGCCCGCCAACGAAGCCAAGCTTGTCGACGCGAACCTGCGGCATAGGAAGCGGCGTCAGGTCCTGCGGCCAGATGGTAATAGCCACGCGATCGATGTCCGATGAAGTTTTGTTCTCCAGCCACATCGTCCCGCTCACCGCGACCGAACGCTTCTCCGGGTAAATGTCTATCCTCATGCTGACGTCGGTGATGCGTGGCTGGGGCAACGGCCAGTACTGCCGATACATCTTCTCGTACTGCGCGCGCGCCTCGTCATTCTTGAACGTCGTGCGGTAGGGATTCAGGATGTGCGTGTTGTAGAAGATGAATCCGCCGACGCCCAGAAGCAGCACCACGCATGCCGTCACTCCTGCAAGGGTCGCGCGGGAGAAGCGCTCGCGCGCCAGCAGCATGCGCACGCGCCAGCTGCTCTCCGTTCCCCGTACCCACAGCAGGTTGGTGATGATCGCCAGCAGCACCGCGGCAATCGCCCAGTAGATCCGGAACCACACCATCGGCTTCAGAAACGGCCCGTAGCCGTTCATGTCGGAGTAGGTGACCGGCGGCGTCTCCGCAAAGCGGTAGAGATAATCCTGAAATCCGGCAGGCGGCAGCGCGATGGTCGCGACGATATACAGCACCATCACGAAGTGGCCGAGATATTTGTTATTGACGATGGTCTGCACAAACATTGCCAACACGCAGATCATCCACAGCCCGATCAGGCGATGGAGAAAGAGGTCGCGCAGATACAGGCCGATCTGGAAGTGGTAATACCCTTGCGCGATCTGCACGGTCATGCCGGCGCCCATGATCAGAAGTACGATCAGGACTTGCACCAGCATCAGGGCGAACAGCTTGGAGCAGAACAGAACCCACCGCTGCAAAGGCAAAGCGTCCATCACTTGATTGAGTTGCGCATCCCGTTCGCGCCACACCAGCTCACCGGAATAGAAAATGATGATGGCGAAGGCAAAGATGGCGAAGCCGCCAGTGGCCATCAGGAGCATCTGGTGCGTCACCGGCCAGGTACGGTTCGCCTGCGGGTTATTGATGCCGGCAGCTGAGAGCCCAGAAAACAGAAATCCCGCCAGCATCAGCACCAGGAAGAAAACGTTCCGCGTTGTTTCTTTGAATTGGATCGCGGTCAGCGAAGCGACGTGCCGCAGGGAAGCGCCGGTGGAAAACGCAGGATGCGCGATGGGCAGCGCTTCCGCCGGCGAGGCTATCGGCTTCTCGTCGGCTTCATCGGTCGTGGCGCGGCTTTTCGCCTTCTCGGCAGGATGGGCAAAGGCAAACTTCGCATAGGTGAACGCCAGGAAGATCGCGCCGACGCCCAGCCAGAGCGCGCGATTCGCAAGCAGAATCCCCTGCAGGGGGATTAGCTGACTGTTTCGCTGGAACGGAGTCCAGTAGCGCGTGATGCGATCGATGGCCGCGCCGCCAAGCGGGTCCGCCAGCGCCGCACGCACGCTCACCGCCAGCGAACTGGCCGACGTCTGGCCGACCACGAAGTATCCGATCAACACCAGCACGCTCGCTACATACACCGGCAACATCTTCCGCGAGAGCGCCGCCAGCGAGAAAAAAATCGCCGTCAGGAAGAGCAGGTTGGGCAGAACGTTGATGAAGTAGGGCTGGAAGAACGCAGCCGTGATGTGCGGGCCGAGTCGCGTCTTGTCGATCCATGGCATCAGCGTGCCGACCCACGCGCCCAGGCCGACGCTGGCGAAGATCGGCACCTGCACAGCGAATGCGGCGAGATAGCGTCCGCCGAGATAGTCGAGCTTAGTGATCGGAGCGGTGTAGAAGAAGACGGCGGAGTTGCTGTCGATGTCCTGGTAGGTCGCCTGTCCGGCGATTGCCGCCGTAATGACGATCCCGAAGAAGCAGATATAGGTGATGATGGAGTTCAGCGCGTAAGGCGAGTTGACCAGCACCTTGCCGCCAGTGCCAAAGTCGACGCTGCTGCCCGGGACGGCGCCTCCCGACATTAAAGTGAACAAGTAGCCCAGCGCAAAAAAGACGAGAAAGTACACCCACGTGGAAACGCGGCGCAGCCGCTGCTGAAAGTCGAAAAGGAAGATGCGCGCGAGCATGCGTCAGTTCACCACGCCCGACGAGAAGCCGCGGATCGTCGCGAAGTACAAATCCTCCAGATCGGGCACAACCGGCTCAAATCCCGCTTCAGGCTGTTCATCACTGAGGGCATGCAGCAGTGTCCGGCCGGCGAACAGCCGCATCGAGATCACGCGAAACCGCTGCTGATAATCTGCCAGCTCCGCACGCGCGATCGCTTTCTTCCACACTTTGCCGTTCAGAGCATCGACTAGCGCAGTCGGATCGCCTGCGGCGTGCACGCGTCCCTGATGAATGATTGCCATATTCCGGCAAAGATCGCTTACATCTGAGACGATATGGGTGGAAAGGATCACGATGATGTTCTCGCCGATGGCGCTGAGCAGGTTGTGGAAGCGCACGCGCTCTTCCGGATCCAGACCCGCCGTGGGTTCGTCAACGATGATGAGCCGCGGATTTCCCAGCAGCGCCTGCGCGATCCCGAAGCGCTGCTTCATCCCGCCAGAGAAGCTGCCCAGCGGCTTGTTGCGATGGTCCCACAGGTTCGTTTGCCGCAGCAGCGCATGGACGACATCGCGCCGCTCGCCCGCGTTCTCAATCCCCTTTAATGTCGCGAAATGCGTCAGCAGGCTCTCGGCCGTGACCTTCGGATACAGCCCGAACTCCTGCGGGAGATATCCGAGCAGCTTGCGGACTTCGTCCTTCTGCTGAAGCACGTCAATGCCATCAAGCCGCGCCGAGCCGGTGTCCGCTTCCTGTAGCGTTGCCAGCGTGCGCATGAGAGTCGACTTGCCCGCGCCATTAGGGCCAAGTAATCCGAACATGCCTTGTGGGATGGTAAGCGAGACGCCCTGCAACGCCTGCGTCCCGTTGGGGTAGCGCTTGGAGAGGTCGGTGATTTCCAGTTGCATGGTTGTGTTCTGAATCCCTGATACGGAAAAACCGTGGCGATAGTTCCAGGATTGGCCGGGGAAAGCCCTATTTCACCACGGAGCGTGCGCGGAGCACAGCGAAATTTGAGCTGCCAAATTGAGAGCTCGGACAGAGGTCGGAAGGCCGGCTCTACCCCGGCGTCATGTGTCGTCGGCTAAAGCCGATCGCAGAACGCTCAACAAAGGCCTTATCGGCGTGAACTGAAGTCGAAGATACTCGATTCCAGCGATTTACAAAACTTATGCTTTCTTAACACCTTCAGCCACCGCGTTATGTTTAGTTAGTAATGGGAAATGTGTGGCCGATCACGAAACTTGACCGCTGTCATCGCACTGCTTCTATGCGTGTGCGTTGCACAGCTCTCACTTGCGCAACCGTCCGACGCTTCGCAATCGGCGCCGAAGAAGAGCCGCGTCGTCGGCGTGATCAAATCGATCAACGGCTCGACCGTCACCCTGACCACCGACTCCGGATCTGACATCAACGTCACGCTCCAGCCCGCGACGCGCCTGTTGCGGATGGCGCCGGGCCAGACCGACCTGAAGAGCGCGACTCCGATCCAGTTGACCGATATCCAGGTCGGCGATCGCATGCTCGCCGGCGGCACGCCCTCGGACGACGACAAATCTCTGACGGCGAGCTCCGTCGTCATCATGAAGAAATCCGACGTTGCCGAGAAGCAGGAGCACGATCGCGAGGAGTGGCAGCGCAACGGCATCGGCGGCGTGGTCAAAGCCGTCGATCTGGCGGCGAGCACGATCACCGTCTCGACCGGAGCACTGGGAGCAAGCTCTCTTTCCGTGCAGGTAACGAAGGACACCATCATCCGCCGTTATGCTCCCGACTCCGTGAAGTTCGACGCCGCCAAACCCGGAACATTGGCGCAGATCAAAATCGGCGATCAGCTTCGCGCGCGTGGCACGAAGAGCGAAGACGGCAAGGAAATGACCGCGGCAGAGATCGTCTCCGGGACTTTTCGCAGTATTCCCGGCGCGGTGGTTTCCGCCGATGCGGCCAACAATACGATCACCGTTACCGATCTCACCGACAAGCGTCCGGTGACGCTGAAGATCGGCCCGGATTCGCAGATGCATCAGCTGCCGGCGATGTTCGCGCAGGGAATTGCGATGCGGTTGAAAGGCGTAACCCCGCCTGGGGCTGGTGGGCCGGGCGGTAGTGGCGCGATGTCCGGCCGCCCGCCAGGCGGCGATGCAAAACCAACCGGAGCCATGGGTCAGGGCGGCCCACGTCCCGGCGGCGGGCCGGATTTTCAGCGCATGCTGAATCGCCTGCCGACAGTAGAAATCAGTCAATTGCAAAAAGGCGATGCCGTGATGATCGTTGCCACGGAAGGCACCGCCGAGTCGCCCTCGCAAGTGATCATTCTGCTGAGCGGAGTGGAAGCGATTCTGGCCGCCGCCTCACCCGCGACGGCGAGTACGATCCTGTCACCCTGGAACCTCTCGGCCGGAGCAAATATGGGAACGGGAGATTCGCAGTAAGGGAATACAAATAGCGCTTCATGTTCTTATAAGGTCGTCATACTTCCCATGCGTTCGTGTGCCACTGTCTGCTTAATCTGCTTCTTAACAGTCTCGCTCGCCGCACAAACGGGATCGGGTTCGATGCGCGGCCGCATCACCGACCCATCGGGCGCGGTGATCCCGCAGGCAACGATCACTGTGACGGGCCCCAGCGGCAAGGCCATCACTGTCCAGACGAATCATCAGGGCACGTATGAAGTGAACGGCCTCCTGCCCGGCGCCTACAACGTCACCGCTGTCGCCAAGGGCTTCGCGGTCGACAACGAAGCCGAGGTCCAGGTCCAGGCTGGACAAACGCAGCAGCTCGACATCCAGCTACAGATCGCCGTCGAAGAGCAGCATGTCCAGGTGCAGGAGAACTCGCCGACGGTCGGCGTCAGCCCCGAGAATAGTGCGGGCACGCTTGTCCTTAAGGGCAAAGACCTCGACGCACTCTCCGACGATCCCGACGAATTGCAATCGGAACTGGAAGCTCTCGCCGGCCCGTCGGCCGGCCCGAACGGCGGACAGATTTACGTCGACGGCTTCACCGCGGGACAGCTCCCGCCGAAGTCGGCGATCCGCGAGATCCGCATCAACCAGAATCCTTTCTCCGCCGAGTACGACAAGCTCGGCTACGGCCGCATCGAGATCTTCACCAAGCCCGGCACCGACAAGTACCACGGCCAGTTCATGCTGAACGGCAACTCATCGGCGTTCAACTCGCTGAACCCGTTCATCACCGAGACGCCCGGCTACTATTCGGAAATCTTCAACGGCAATGTCAGCGGTCCGCTCGGCAAGAAGGCGTCGTTCTTCTTCACCGCACAGCAGCGCGATATCGACAACGTGAGCGTGATCGTGGCGCAGGTACTCGGCCCGGGCAACGTCGTCACGCCTTACAACGCCACCGTCCCCAGCCCCTCGAAGCGACTGAACATCAACCCGCGCGTCGATTTCCAGTTCACTCCGAACAACACGCTCACAGTGCGTTACCAGTATTCGCGCAACACGCAGGACAACGCAGGCATCGGCGAATTCTCGCTGCCCTCCGTCGGCTACAACTCGCACAGCACGGAAAACACTGTGCAGATCACCGATACGCAGATCATCAGTCCGACCATCGTCAACGAGACGCGCTTCCAGTACATCCGCGACAGCGACGACCAGCTGCCGCTCAGCACCGATCCTACGCTGTACGTGCAGGGCGCTTTCACCGGCGGCGGCAGCTCCAGCGGCACCGTCTATAGCAACCAGGACAACTACGAACTCCAGAACCTTACCTCTATCGCGCACGGCAAGCACTTCATCAAGTTCGGCGGCCGGCTGCGCGGGACGCTCCTCTCCAGTAACGTAAACTCCGGCTTCAACGGCGGCTACAACTTCTCTTCCCTCACCGCCTACCAGATCACCGAGAACGGAATTGCGGCGGGCCTGACGCCGGCGCAGATTCGCGCCATGGGCGGCGGTGCGAGCCAGTTCACGCTGGTCGCTGGAGTGCCGCTCTCGGACGTGTCGATGATCGACGTCGGCCTCTATGCGCAGGACGAGTGGAAGCTGCGCCCCAACATCACCCTCAGTTACGGTTTGCGCTATGAGACACAAACCGGCATTCCTTACGAGGGCGACTGGGCGCCCCGGGTGAGCGTCGCGTGGGGACTGGGAAGCAGCAAGACTGCGCCGAAGACGGTTCTCCGCGCGGGCTACGGAATCTTCTACAACCGATTTTCCTACGACTACCTGCTGCAAGCCGAGCGCTTCAACGGCACCACACAGCAGCAATACGTCGTCGCCAATCCGAACTTTTATCCGCTGATCCCCACACCGGCGCAGCTTTCAGGCCTCGCCACCAACTCGCCGACGATGTACCAGGTGCAAAGCAACCTTCACGTGCCGTACAACATGGTGGCAGCTTTCAGCGTCGAACGGCAGGTCACGAAGAACGCCACCGTCTCGGTGACCTACCTGAACACGCGCGGGGTTCATCAGCTTATTCTGCGCAACGCCAACGCGCCCTTGCCCGGCACCTACAATCCCTCCGACCCAACCAGCGGGGTCCGGCCATTCGGCGGCACCGACAACATCTATCAGTACAACTCGGGCGGCCAGTTCGAGCAGAACCAGCTCATCGCCAATTTCCGTGTCAGCGCGGGAAACAAGCTCTCGCTCTTCGGCTTCTACTCGTTGAACTTCGCCAACAGCGATCTCGGCGTCGGCGGACCGATTGCCGTCTCCTCCAGCGGGGGAGGCTTCGGCGGCTTCTTTAGCGGTGGTGGTGGCAGCTCGCCCATGTTCGTGATGAACTCCTACGATCCCATGCAGGATTGGGGCCGCGCGGCCTTCGATGTTCGCAATCATTTCCTTGTCGGCGGGAGCATTTCGCTGCCGTACGCCTTTCGTCTGAGCCCGTTCATCATCGCCGAGTCCGGCGCGCCCTTCGACATCATCGTGGGCCAGGACCTGAACGGCGATTCCATCTTCAACGACCGGCCCGCGCTTGCGTCGACCGCAGGTCCCGGAGGCAAAGTCCTGGTCACGCCTTACGGCACCTTCAACACCGTGCCCATTCCGGGGCAGACCATTACGCCCGTTAACTATGGTGGAAGCCCAGCTCTCTTCACGCTCAATTTGCGATTGAGCAAGACCTTCGGCCTCGGTCCTAAGTTGGAAGGGCGGGCCGGCGGCGGGGGCATGGGCGGACCTGGTGGTCACGGAGGCGGTGGCGGTCACGGCGGAGGCTTGGGAGCCCGCGGTCTCAGCGGTGGTGTGGGCAGCCCGTTCACCTTCGGCTCTGAAACCAGTCACAAGTACAACCTGACCTTCAGCGTCAGCGCGCGCAATCTGCTAAATAACATCAACTATGCCTCGCCTGTCGGCAACCTCGACTCATCGTTGTTCGGCACCTCGAACTCATTGGAAGGAGCGCCGTTCTCCTCCGGCTCCGCGAGCCGTCGAATCGACCTGCAAATGCTCTTCTCCTTCTGAGCGGTAGGGCTGGCCTTTAGGCCAGTGTCTTAGGCCCTTCCTTTCTTGCTTAAGCCGGCTTCAACCGGTGACACTCTGATATCTTCAAAACCGCGCAGCGAGGCAATATGCAAGAGCACAAGGATCTCGACGTCCTGGCTGAAAGCCCCTCCAAGCCGGCACCTGAACTATCTGCACTCGCCTACTTCATCGGAACCTGGAATATCGAGGGAATCATCCCGCCGGGCCCATGGGGTGCTGGCGGACCGTATTCCTCGACCGACGCTGTCGACTGGCTCGCAGGCAACTTCTTCCTCATCGGCCGCTCCGACTATTCGTTGCCGCCTTCACTCGGCGGCTTCGGAAAAGAAACTTACATCATGGGCTACGACGCGAGCGAGCAAGCCTACACCTTCGACGGCTTCAACAGCCAGGGCCGTCACCAGGTCTCACGCGGACAGCTCAGCAACGGCACTTGGCTCTGGACCAGCCACGCTGACTACAACGGCCAGGATGTCCAGCAGAAAATGACGATGAAGGTTCAGGCGCCCGAAAGCTATGACTTGAAGTTCGAGCTGTCAACCGACGGCGATAACTGGAGCACGTTCCTGGAAGGCAAAGCCAGGAAGCGCTAGACCGGCTTCATTTTCCGCACAAACTTCATTTCATCTCGCGAAAGATGCGCGCGTGTTCGGCCAGAATCCGCTGCTTCGCCTGGAGATTCGGCTCCAGCGTCCACACTCCCTCTTCATGCGTTCCGCCGAGCAGGATGCCATCGGTGCGCGGAAACATGTAAAGCTCGGGAGGAAGCGTGCAGTATTCAATCTCCGGTTGCGGCAGCAGGATTGTCAGCTGGCCTTTCACCGGGGTGAGCTCCTCATCCCCGAACAGCGCCTTCGCGCCCAGACCAGTGCAGTTCACAATCACCTTCTCCGTCAGACTCTGCAACTCGGCAACATTGCGAAGCTCCTGCACCTTGATCTGCCCGCCGGCAATGCGGAAGTCATCCATCATGGCTGGTAGATAACGGTTGGGCTCGATCAGCATGGTGTCGATCTGAAGGACCCAGGGGAAGGGAAACGGGTTCTCGGATGGTTCGAGATAACGCATCTCGGGCAGCAGGTCGTGGATGGGGCTCTCCGGACTGCGCAGTCCGCCGTTTGGGACGGGCTGCTCGTCCAAGTAGTAGTTCGGCAGCCAGCGGATACCGTAGCGGGAGCCCACCATGAGCTGATAGCGGCGATTGGCGATGTGCGAGGCTTCGACAAAACGCGCCTTGAACTCCGGCGTAATGCGATCGTGCTGGTAAGCGTAGACGGGAAACCACTGCGCGCCGGCAATGTTCGAAGTTGTATTCGGCGGCAGGTCCTTGGCGTAGATCGTAACCCTGCAACCGCGCTCCTGAAGCAGCCGAGCCGTCGCCAGTCCGACCGCGCCACAGCCCAGCACCGCAATATTCTTCTCGTTTGATGCATCCACCTCGCGGCACGCCAACTCGCCCGTTCCCCACGACAGCGTGACGCCGGCTCCGCCATGTCCGTAATTGTGTACGACCAGCTTCTCATCCAGCTTCTGGGCGCTGACCACAAATCCCGAAGCTCGAAACGGCCGCAGCCCAACAACGGTGCGAATCTCACGATCAGGCTCGACCTTCACCTTGGGGAGCTTCAGCAGCGGCGGCGCGGATGGAGCAGGCGGAGCGGCACTGGCCACATGCTTTGCGGCGCAGCCCTCCAGCGCGGCTGTGCCCGCCAGAATGCCAAGCGCCTTCAGTGCCGATCGCCGATCCATGCGGAGCAAAGTATAGTCCGCAGGCAGAGCGGCCATGTACTATTCGGAGCGGGAGATCATGCCCGGAACCGAGAAGATCAATAGAAAAGCTGCGCGCGGTAAACCCACTCGCGCCAGCTCATCGCCTCCCACTGAAGCGCCGCCGATCGGAGTCTCGGACGCGGGCTACGGCATCACGATGCCGAGCCCTCGCAGCCCCAGCGCGGCCCAGGCGATTCTCCTCGGCAGCGCGGCTGGCCAGCTCTGTCTGGCATTGATCATCACCGTCTACCTGGCGCGCGCTCTCTCGCCTGCGGCCTTCGGATTCTTCTCCCTCGTCAGCACGATCTTTATTCTGGCGCGCAAGTTTCTCGATCTTGGGCTGAGCAACGTTGCTGCCCGTGACATCGCTGCCGACCCGCGCCGCGAAAAGCCCATTCTTGAAGGCCTCATGGCCTACCGCCGCGTTGCCGGCCTGGTCATGGCCCTCGCGATGTGCGCCTTCGCCTTCACTCAGAACTCGGAGGCCCAGCGCGCCATCCTGCTGGGCGTCGGCTTTGTTCTTCTCCTCACCGAACCCGCCGCGCTCGATCCTGTCTTCCAGGTGCGCCAGGCGCAGGGAGGGCTGGCGCTGCTGAATCTGCTCGGCGGTGTCATCGTGCTGACCGGAAGCATTCTGTTCAACCGCCTCGAACTCACGGGAACCGGCTTCGCCTGGCTGCTGGTGATCCGTGAGGCGGTGGTCCTCCTGTTCACGCAGGTGATGGCAGACCGCCTGCTCGGCTATCATCCTAAGCCTGGTTTCCGCGAACGCGGATTGAGGGACTTCGTTGGACCCGCTTTGCTGTTCGGTCTCGCCAGCCTGGTTTACACCATCTATTTTCATTGCGATGTCTTCTTCGTCTACGCACTCCGCGGCCAGGCCGAGTTAGGAGCGTACGCTGCGGCGTTTCGCCCCATCAATCCGCTCTTGCTTTTGCCCTGGCTGCTGATGGTGCCCATGATTCCGGTGCTGGCATCTTTGGCCAACACCGATGGCGAGCGCTTCGTGCGTCAGGTGCGCAGCGCCTGCAACTTCGCGCTCGGTCTGGGCGGCTGTGGATTGGTCGGCGGCAGCTTGCTGGCGCGGGAATTGCTACAGCTTCTGTATCGCGGCCGCTATCTTGCGGGAGCGCTGTCCTGTATTGACGCTCTTCGCTGGCTGGCGATTGCGCTTGGCATGGTTTGCATCACGACCGTGCTGACCGCGTCGCTGCTGGCAAAGCGCAGTGAAAAGCTCCTTCTGCAAATTGGCATCGCAGCTCTGCTGGTGAATGCCGCCATCAATCTGGTGCTCCTGCAAAAACATAACTTCACGGCAGCAGCGTTGGCCACGGCCGCGACGGAGTTGCTCTACCTCATCTGCGCCCTGGCGGCATTCCAGTTCGTTACCGGGCGCAGTGCCGTCACCTGGCGTTCTGCGATGTATCTTTTCCCTGCGGTGATCATGGGAGTGATACTCCGCTTCGTGCCGGGCAATGCAGCCCTGCGCGTCACCTGCGGAATTGCGCTTGGCATTCTGGCTGCCGCCGCGATCCTGTTCTCACCGGAGGCGCGGCGCTTCCGCAAGGAGATGAAGGCCGCCTCGCCGGTGTTCTGATATGGCAAAATCCGATCCCGTCGAAAAAGCACTGAATGAATTGAGCACCCTGCGCAACAGTGCCTCACCGCCGACTGCCGCGGATCTTCGGCGATATCTTGCCAGCCGCTCCAATCTCGTCGTCGCCAAGGCCGCTAAAATCGCGGGTGAGCATCACCTCAACGAAGTCATCGCCGATCTGGTCGCCGCCTTCGAGCGGCTAATGAGGGACCCGCAGAAGCTCGACAAGCGATGCGCCGCCACAACCGAGATCATCGCCGCGCTCTACGAACTGGACTACAGCTCACCCGAGGTTTACCTCCGCGGCCTGCACCATGTACAGCACGAAGCATCCTACGGCCCGCCCGTTGATACCGCTGCGGCCATGCGCGGCATGTGCGCGCAAGGTCTGCTGCGGACAAATTCTCGCGATGCCATGCTTGAAGTTGTGCCTCTGCTCGTCGATCCCGAACCGCCGGCGAGGCTGGGGGCGGTCCGCGCGCTGGCCCTCAACGGCGGCGATGCTGGTGCGCTCCTGCTTCGACTGAAGGTACTGACCGGTGACGAGGAGCCGGAGGTCCTCGGCGAGTGCTTCTCCGGCCTGCTCACTGCCGCCCCGGAGCAGTCGCTCCCGTTCGTGGCCAAGTACATCGACCATCACGAGGAGACGACGGCCGAAGCGGCAATCTGGGCATTGGGAGAGTCGCGCCTGCCCACTGCTGCCGATCTTCTGAAGGAAAAGTTCGAGCGCACCGTGAACCGCTCCTTGCGCAAAGTGGTCCTGGCCGCTCTCGCGGCGTCGCGTTTGAACGAATCGTTGGACTTCCTGTATTCGCAACTGCGCACTGCCAACCAGCAAGTCGCCGCCGATGTGCTGGAGGCCCTGGCCCCTTATGCAGCAAACGACAGCATCCGGCAGGCGGTAGCGCGTGCCGTGGAAGAGCGCGGCCAATCGCATCTGACTGATCTGTTCAGGCTTCAGTTTTCAGAATAGCGTTCGGCTTGCAGACATTGCCAATCGAAGCTCAGCGAAATTTCTTCCTTCTTGAATCAGACACGAGAGCTTAGTGCAGGGGCTCGACCTGCCGGAAAGACGTGTCATCTCGCGATATAATCAAAGGTTTGCTGCAGTGTTGAGTTCCAACCAGAAATCCCGCGGGAAGGAAGAATATGCCGACAGATGTCATCATGCCCCAGATGGGGGAATCGATTTTCGAGGGGACAATCACCAAGTGGCTGAAGCAGCCGGGAGAGAAGGTCCAGCGCGACGAACCGCTGTTTGAAATTTCCACCGACAAGGTCGACGCCGAAATTCCCGCGCCCGCCTCCGGCACGTTGCAGGACATCAAGGTGCAGGCGGGCAACACGGTCCAGGTGAATACAGTGGTTGGAACGATCGCGGAAGAGGGGGCCGCGGTTTCTGCTCCGGCGCCCACAGCTTCGCAGCCTGCCAAGCCTGCGGCCGGCGGTAATGGCGGGCGCGCCGTGCAAGCCGAGGCGGCACAGCCTCCCCGTGGCGAAGAGCCCAAAGCGGCGTCGAAGGCTTCCGCCGATTCCTCTGCCGACGAAAAGACCGCGCCTCTGGCGCTCCAAGAGCAGGGCCATGTGGAAGAGGAGAGCGAAGCCGGAGAGCGCGTACGCTCCAGCCCACTGGTCCGCAAGATTGCCAAGGAAAACAACGTCGATCTGACGAAAGTTCCGGGCACCGGCTTAGGCGGACGAATTACGAAAGACGATATCGAGGCATTCATCGCGAAGCACGGAGCGGTCGCGCCTGCTGCCGCGGCGAGCGCACCGCCTGCGCCTTCCTACGCGCCACCGGCAGGCCCGGCCCCCAGCATGCCCGCTGTCACTACTCCGCTGCAGCCGGTTGGCGGCATTACGCCGGGCGAAGTTGTGCCGATGTCGGTGATGCGCAAGAAGATTGCCGAGCACATGGTCATGTCGAAGCGCACCAGCGCGCATGTGCATGGCATCTTCGAAGTCGATGTCACGCGGATCGTCAGAATCCGCGAGAGCATGAAGGCGAAGTTCGAGCAGGCCACCGGGAACAAGTTGACCTACACTCCGTTCTTCGCGCGCGCCGTCATCCACGGCATTCGCAAGTGGCCCATCATCAACTCCTCTGTCGAGGGCGACAACATTCACTATCACGCGTCGATCAACCTCGGTATCGCTGTCGCCCTGGATTGGGGATTGATCGTGCCGGTGGTGAAGAGTGCCGAGGAGCGCAGCTTTGTCGGCCTGCAGCGCGCCATCAGCGACTTGGGCGAGCGCGCTCGTTCCAAGAAGCTGAAACCGGATGAGGTGCAGGGTGGCACCTTCACCATTACGAATCCCGGCATCTTCGGCGCGAAATTCGGGCTGCCGATCATCAACCAGCCGCAGGTGGCGATCATGGGCGTTGGCGGGATCACGAAGAAGCCTGTGGTCGTGACCGACCGCGATGGCAACGACTCGATCGCCATCCGGTCGATGATGCACCTTAGCATCGGATACGATCATCGCGTCATCGACGGAGCGGTCGCCGACCAGTTCATGGATGAGGTGAAAAAGTTTCTGCAGAACTGGAATGAGGAGCTGTTGTAAAGAAGCAATTAGTAATTAGTGATTAGCAATTAGCTCAAGCGGCAGGATTCGTTTCTGCCGCTTGTCTGTTTGAACTCAAACCTCTCACCGATGCCCTAGGGGAACTCCATCCAAAGCTTCAGCTTGCACACCGGAGGTTAATAGCTCGCGGCTCAGAGCTCGCAGCTTTTCACCTTGCGGCTTCGCTGAACATGAATTTGCCCAAGTACATGGGCGAGGACTTTGGCGGCTTCGGCTGGGACGGGTCCATCGGATAAGGCGACTGGCTGAGCGTGGGGAAGCCCCAGATATCTCCGTTGCGCATATCGATGACGACCTTGCCGTACATTTGTGCAGTGCCGTCGGGCTTGCGGATCATGGTGTAGCCCGGCTCAACATAGAACGGGTAGCCTTCTTCCGCTTGCGCCCGCACCGGCGATGGTTGAACCAGCGGCCGAAACGCGAGAATCCCCAGCAGAATTGCTATCACGACCAGCATCGCTTTGGTAAATCGGTCCAGGGTCATTGCATGCTTCTCCTCTGGCATCTGAATCCCCACTAGAACCATCGACGAACTGTAAACACTTCATTACGGGGGAAAGGCGGCAAGAGGGCTCGGGTCGACTCACCGCAGCCGTCCTATATCTTCGCTCGAGCTGCCACGTCGAACTTCGAGTAGTACTTCTTCACGTCGCCGGCGCCGTATTTCTCCCGGAACTTCTCGACTATGTCCTTCACCCCTTCAGGATCGCTGATCGGCACAAGGCGGAGCTCAGTTTCTTCCTCTCGGGCCGAGATACGAACGCGAGGGTTTTTCAGCACGTTCTTGTACCACTGGGTATCCGAACCTGCGACGGGTAGCAGATAAAGCGCGTCCTCTTCCGCTACAAACCATACTGGCCGGGAGATGGTCCGACCGGACTTTCTGCCGGTTACGCTGAGGCTGATCTGGCGATAGCGGTCGAGCCGCTCTTTCAATTCATTGCGGGAGCGTGGCACGGGACCTCCTGGGATCGGTCAGCGATGAATGTGGGCACCCCACTCAATCCATTTTTAGCGATGAGTGGGAGGGGAACATGAATCGGGGCGACGTGTTGCGGCCCACAAATACGGCTGCGATTGTGCGCCCGGCAGGAATCAGCGGTCAACCCGGCTGCGGAGCCAACTATCCTTTACCACGAAAAAGGAAGATCAGCTCGATCACCAGGATGATGACGACCAGCAATTCAAGTACGAAGCCGCGGCTCTGGTGAAATTCGTCGATAAGGAAGCGGTAGAGGCTCTCCGCCGTGTGCAGCTTTTCGTTTACCAGATTCTTATATTCGGGTACGCCAACCTTGGCCGCTGCCAGCCGGTACAGACGCGCCGAGTACATATCGCTGACAAACTTGATGGCGGTTTCCGAGCGTTCGGCCAGCTCGGTGATTTCAACCGTGATGCCGTTCAGGCGCAGCGCCTCGCTGCGCATCTTCCAGCGTCGCCAGATGCCGGCGCGCTGCTTCAGTGAACGGTAGACGTCGTCGAGTTCGCGCGTGAGCCACTCATCATAGTGACGAAACTCGAGCAGCTGCGAGTTGACGTATTCCAGGATCTGGATCGTGGTGTCGGCCGAGGCCGGCGTGTCATATACCAGTGCGGCATTCCATCCCACGGTCACGAGATCGTTGGGATAGTAGAAGACGCTGGACTGCAGCACATCGTCGTAGATAATGCCGGCCAAGGCCGATTGTTCGCCACGCAGAATTTTTGCGATCTCGGAGGCGCGGCTTGTAGCCAAGTTGTGTCCGTAAGGATTACCCGGCACCTCGTTGAGGAAGAAAATGTAGTAATCCTCAGTCAGCCAGTTCTCGTACGGGCGCTCGAGAGCCGGCTGAATCTTGCTTAGACGGCCGCGAACGATCTCCAGCGCCTGCTGCTCGAGCGCGGCATTCGGCACCCAGCGCGCGGCCAGTTGCACCAGGCCTTCCCAATCGGCTTCGAACCTGAACTCCAGCAGCACACTGATTACGCCGTAGTCGTAATACTTGACCTGCGGCATCAACTTCTCGCCGCCAGCGAGCGTTACGGGCTCCAGAAATTCGACAACCGGAGGTTTCTCGAAGCGCACGTGCTCAGGGGTGGCGTGCTTGAAACTGGGCTCGACCCGGCGCGCTCCCAGCATCTCACGTAACTCTTCGAGGCGGATCTCCTCGCATACATCGTGCTGGATGATGCCGAGCAGCGAGCCTTTGAGCATCGTTGCCGTTGCCGCGCTCGTCGAACTGCGCCGTTCCGGTTCCATCTCTGCCTTTGATTGTAAGCGAGCACAAGGGCTCGAGGTTGGCCGGGGCGCGTTGATCGGCTAATCTGGAAACGACACCATGAAGCTATCTTGCGTGGCGCTAATCTTCTCGCTCATCGTTTTGGCATCTGCCACCGCAGCTGCCCAGTCTTCGTCCGGCGGCCAGGAGCTGGCGCCCGGCAGCCCGGCGCTGGTCACCTCGGAAGAGCTGCTGCAGATGCTGCAATCCGGCAAAGACAAGCCGCTGGTGCTGAATATCGGTCCGTCGCTGCTCTTCATGCAGGCGCACATTCCCGGGGCGGAGTACATCGGCGCTGCCGCGGAAAGGCAAGGACTGGGACGGCTGCGGGCGCGGGTGAAGCCGCTACCCCGTAACACGTCGATTGTTCTGTATTGCGGTTGTTGTCCCTGGAGCCATTGTCCCAACGTTCATCCGGCTTACAATCAATTGCACGCGATGGGATTCAGCAACCTGAAGGTGCTGTACATCGCGAACAATTTTGGGAGCGATTGGGTCGACAAAGGCTATCCCACCATCAAAGGCCAATAAATTCGAATGAGAAAAATTGTTCTGCTGATTGTTGTCATTGCGATTGCAGTGGCGGTGTACGAAGCTGGTCGGCATAAGTCGAGCGCGAAAGGGGGCCGGCCGGGTGCGCTCGATTCGGCTGCAGCCGCATTCTCCCTGCAGGATTTGGACGGTAAGCCGCTTGCGCTCGCCAACTATAACGGCAAAGTGGTGCTGCTGAACTTCTGGGCGACATGGTGCACACCCTGCCGGGGTGAGATTCCGCAGTTCGTGGACTATCAGAACACGCTCGGACCCAAGGGATTTCAGATCGTTGGCATCTCGATGGACGACGATCCCAAGCCGGTGCGCGAGTTTTATCAGCAGTTCAAAATGAATTATCCCGTGGGGATGGGGACGACGGCTCTGGCGGAGTCGTACGGCGGCGTGTTGGGATTGCCGGTAACGTTCCTGATCGGCCGCGATGGGCGGATCGCAGCAAAGTACGTGGGCGCGGCCGATATGAACGCGCTGCAGCAGAAGATTGAGTCGTTGCTGGCGAAATAGGTCTGCCTGACTGAACGGCGCCTTTTGATGTACCGCCGCCGGGGAACTCAGCTTGAGCGTGGGTCTCCGGACCCGCGCAAACGGCCAGGGGCTACGGTCAATATCAGAACATTATTACCGCCCGTCCCCGAAGTTTCCCCTGTTCCATCTGGTCAAGCGCTTTATTCGCCTCCTCCAACGATATCTTGGTGATCCGCGGCACCACTTTGTTCGCAGCAGAAAACTTCAGCGTCGCGCGGGCGTCCTGCCGGCTGCCCGAAGGCGACCCCATCAACCTCCTGCGTCCGCCGATCAGGTCCATCGGCGCCGCCGCTATTGTTCCCGGTCCCACGCCAATCGACACCAGCGTCCCATCCGGCGCCAGTCCGGGAAGTGCTTCCGTTGCCGCCTCGATCGAGGGAGCAGTCGCCAGGACAATGTCGGCGCCACCGCCCCACTCGCGCAAAGCATCGGCCGTCTTCTTTGCGCCCGAGTTGATGAAGTACTCCGCCCCCAGTTCGCGCGCCTCGGCTTCTTTGTCCGGCGTATTCGAGATAACGGCAACACGCGCGCCCATCGCCTTGGCGTAGAGCACTGCGAGGTGTCCCAGTCCTCCGAGGCCGATCACCGCAACCTTCTGGCCCGCCTCGTATCGCGCCTGGCGCATTGCGTTAAATACAGTGAGGCCGGCGCACATCAGCGGGCCGGCGTACGCATCTTCGAGGCTGTCCGGAATCGGTGCGACAAAAAGCGCCGGAGCGAGCATGTACTCCTGGTATCCCCCGTCGCGATTGACTCCCGTCACCGTCATCTCCAGACACAGCACGTCCTTGCCCTGAACGCACAAATCGCAATGGCCACACGCCGAGAACAACCACGGCATGCCTACGCGATCGCCAACCTTCGGCCAACTGACGCCAGGCCCAACCTTGTGCACCACGCCGGAGACTTCATGTCCTGGAACCACAGGGTAGGAGGCAAATGGAAAGTGCCCCGACCTCACTTCCAGATCGCTGTAGCACACGCCGCAAGCTCGGACCTTAATGACAACTTCGTTCGCTTTCGGCTCGGGAATGGGACGCTCTTCGATGACGAGAGGAGCATTCGGCTTCTTCGCGACGGCAACTTTCATGATCTCTTTCTCCAGATTTATAAGGTAAGAATTAGAAGCGGCTGTGGGAACCAAGTATCAGATGAAACGAAGCGGAGAAACGATACATTCCAGGTTCGGCAGGGAAGAAAGGCACGAGTCACTGCCTAACGCTTCCTGTATCTTAGTAGCTGCGATGACGTTGTCCCTTGCCAAGATCGTCTCGATCGCGGTATTTTTGTCCACCTGTGCGGTTGCTTTCTATGCCCTGATCGGCTACCCGCTGCTGTTGAACTGGCTCGCCAAACGCGTTGACAATCCCGTCCGCAAGGACGACAAGCTGCGCACCGTCTCGTTCGTTATCGCGGTCTACAACGGCGAGAAGTTCCTTGAGCGCAAGCTGAAGGCGATCTTCGCTCAGAACTATCCCCGGGAGCTGATGGAGGTGCTGGTCGTCTCCGACGGCTCAACCGATCGCACCGACGAGATTGCCCGCGGCTTCGCCGATGAAGGCGTGAAGTTTCTACGCGTGACGCACGGCGGGAAGGCCGCGGCCCTCAACGCCGGTGTGCCTTTGATTTCGGGCGAGATCCTTGTGCTCAACGACGTCCGCCAGACACTCGACGCGAACTGCCTGCGCAACGTCATCGCCTGCTTCGGCGACGACAAAGTCGGCGCTGTCAGCCCGCAGACCATCATCGTGAAAGGCGAAACGCACGAGGAGTCGACCACCAGCCTGTACTGGCGGTACGAGCACTGGATCCGCCTGCGCATGACTCGCATCGACTCGACCTTCGGCTACAGCGGCGCCTTCGCCGCCATACGCCGCTCGCTGTGGGTGCCACTGCCGCCCGGTACGCTCCTCGATGACGTATACGAGCCCCTCATCGCCTTCTTCAAGGGTTACCGAATCCTTATGGAACCGACTGCCACAATGTATGACTTCCCCACTGTTTTGCAGTCGGAGTTCCGGCGCAAGGTCCGTCTGCAGGCTGGCCTGTATCAGATGCTGAAGATCATGCCTGAACTGCTGAGCTCGCGAAACCGGATGCGTCTGCACTTTCTCTCCGCAAAGTACGGACGCATCGTGATTCCGTATTGCATGATCGCGGCGGCGCTCGCGACGATCGGCCTGCCCCCTTACTGGCGTGCCGCGGCAGCGTGGGCCCAGGCGCTCTTTTATGGACTGGCGGCGCTCGATACCGCTGTGCCGGATGGTGTAACGCTTAAGAAGCTGACGTCTCCGATACGAACGTTTGTTGTGCTGATGGCCGCCTCGCTCGCCGCCGTGCGCGTCTACTTCGTTCAGCCGACAACTCTCTGGAAGGATGTTTCCTATCGCCCATCGATCGCCGAAGCTCACTCACCGGATCCGAAGCTCCCCACTCGAACATAGTTGAGCGTCTTACGCCGCCTTCCGGGCCTTGTCCCGCGCGATCCGGCCACTCACTACCGCCAGCGGTCAAACAGCTCCCACCAGATCAGCTTCTGCCATTCCATCAAATACGTTTTCGCCCATTCGCGGTGCTTCCACCATGGTGTCCCGAACAGGTAAGGATTATCGGCTGCGGCTGCACTCCAGTGATACTGCGGCAGCCGATTCTGGAAGATCGAGAGCGCCCGGCGCGTGTGATAGTTGTCGGTGACGATCAGCACGGAGTGCGGCACCGGTTGCAGCGTCGCCAGGCAGGCACCCACCTGCGTCGACTCTTCTTTCGTCGAGTCGCCTTCGATGGGACACACGATCACGCGCGAAGCATCCTGCCCGGCCGTACGCGTTACAAGATCGGCTGCCAGTTCCGTATAGGAGTGTCCGTAGGTGATCGTCGTGGTTGCGTCCAGTAACATGCTGTGTCCGTAGCCTTCGCGAAGCAGCTTTAACCCTCGGTAATAACGGTCGTCAGCCGCATCGCCGGCCAGCACGACAATGGCATCGGACTTCTGCAGATTGTTGACGACCAGATAGCTGCTCGCCTTCGCGAAGAACACAACCGCGATAACAACGAGAACCAGAACAATGAGGAGGAATCGTTTCATCCGATGTGACGTTATTGGGGCAACATCAACACTAGCACGGAGCGAAGTAGCGGAAAATTGTCAGGTCGTATGCAGGGGCGCGCAAAACAACGGCACCGCTAGAAATGCGGCGGCAGCGGCTCCGGCCACTCTACGACCACGACCTTCCCGTCAGGCTCTCGTTCCAGCACGGGCGCGTATAAGCCCAGCAGTTTCCGCTTCCACCACATTCCGGTGTCACGCTTCTCCGCCATCGTTGTGAACCAGTATTGCCAAAGCACAGCCCGCATCTGCTTCGGCGGCTCCTGCGGGAAAGGATTTCCCGCAAACAAAGTGAGCACATCCGGCGCTCCTGCCAATAGTCGTTCCTCGGTACTGGGCACAATCAGGTTCTCGCGCCACGACCCCAGGGACGCGAACCACAGGTTCCAGTCGAAGCGCGGCTGATAGGGCGCGTAGATCCGTGGCTTCTCGTTCAGCGCCTGCGGCTTGTAGCGGAAGGGATAGGGCGTCCAAGTCTGCCCGTCATTCGAGCCCTGGAATTCGATCTCATAGCGCCCCCGCGTCATCACCGCAAACAGCCCATAGCGATTGGCGATCCGAAAAGGTTCCAAGGCTGCAATGGGCGACGTTGGCAGGGGCAGGTGAGGGAACAGGAGCAGGAGCAAGAGCGTCGTAGTGATGTAAAAGATCCACAGCAGAATCACACTGATCACTGCCAGCTTAAAAGCGACAACGGGATGAGGATTGCGTGGCCGTGGGCGCTCAACCGCCTTTTGTGGCTCCTCGCTGACGATCTGAGGCTCTTCCGCCGCCGGCGCTGTACTGGGAGGACTTGCCGGCGACAGCCGCCCCCTCCAGCGGGCCGGCATGACTCGCAACATGAACCGATCGTCCAGCAGCAGGAAGCCCAGCACCAGAACCAGGTAATTCAGAAACGTGTAGTTCGCAGTAAGGATCACGGGAATCTGCCACGCCGTCACAATGAAGAAGCAGACAATCCGCCAGCGCCGCGGCAAAAACATCATGAACACCAGTCCGAGCTCGAGCCCCAGGGTAGCGCCCGTAGTGAACGCTTGAAACCAGTGCGGCAGATGCTGTACATACCACCCAACCCATGTCGGCAGCGGACCGTTCTGGTAGTAGTCGTCCATCGCGGTGAAGTGCCGCCACTCCGGATCATGGCTTGCCAGCTTCACCACGCCCGATTCGAAGTAAATCCGGAACCACTCCCACTGCAACAACCAGAAACTGGCGCGGGAAGGCGGAGTCGCGCGGCCCAATCCCGGCCAGAGGCCAGCCGGCGCCAGAAACATCGAGATGAATCCCGCCTCCAGCAACATGCCGTCGGACTGATATCCGGAGAAATCCTGTGCCGCGGCGACAAATGACAAATAACAGACGAAGCAGACCAGCAGGCTCAACCGGGGCCACGCATTGGCTACCAGCAGCAGGGATGCGATCATTCCCGCCCAGCAGATTCCCGTCAGCATGTGATTGCCGCTGGAAAGCCAGAGCAAGGTGGGAGCAAACCACAATCGACTTGATCCGAATTGCCGCGCCACCGCCGCCAGATACTCGCCGGCGGGAAGTATTCCATCCGCTCCAATCAGCCCACGGACCTGGAACACCAGGGCGAAGAAGGCTGCGAAATAGATAAGTCCCAGCGCCCGCAGAAAGATCCAGCGTGGGATCAGACGGTCAGCAAGGCCCGCCTTTGAGTCGAACAGCCAGCGAATGATGGCAGCGGGGCTCCAATTCATTGGGAGTGCATTATATCGTCGCGACCCAGGGCTGCACGCGCGGGGTCTCAACTTTTGCTGCGCCACGGATGACCGAGTTGTCATGGCAGGGAAATTGTCGTTTCATCTGCGCTCGCTAGTCTGACAACATTGACGTATCATCCTCTCTGGCGGTGAATACAACCCGAAAAGAAGAGATGAAACGATGCCTCTTATCGCAGGCGTAGCGAGTGCGTTTCCGCGTCACTACTATCGTCAGGAAGAAATTGCCGCGGCACTGAAGCGGCACTGGGTGGACCAACTGGAGAACCCCAAGGTCCTCGATCGTCTGCACGCAAACGTCGGGGTCGATGGCCGCTATCTGTCTCTCCCCATCGACGCTTATGACGATCTGGATACATGGGGAAAAGCCAACAACGCGTGGATGGACTCCGCCGAGGACCTTGCTGAACAGGCTACGTGTCGCGCCCTGGCCCGTGCCGGGCTGTGCGAGACGGACCTCAACGCCATCTTTTTCGTCTCGGTCACCGGGATTTGCAGCCCGTCCATCGACGCGCGGCTGGTGAATCGCATGAACCTGCGGACCGATATCAAGCGTAACCCGATCTTCGGTCTTGGCTGCGTGGCCGGGGCAGCGGGAATTGCGCGCGCCTCCGATTATGTGCGCGCCTTCCCCGATCAGGTGGCGGTCCTGATTTCCGTGGAGCTCTGCTCGCTCACCTGGCAGAGGAAGGATGTTTCCGTCCCGAATCTGATTTCGTCCGGCCTCTTCGGCGACGGCGCCGCCGCTGTCATTATTGCCGGGGACGAGCGCGGAGGTTCTGGTCCCAGGGTGTTGGGCAGCACCTCGTCGTTCTATCGAGACACCGAGTATGTGATGGGTTGGGACATATCCGAGAACGGCTTCCGGATCGTGTTGTCACCGGATGTGCCTGAAATGGTGCGCCAGCATCTTGCTCCGGATGTCGACGCTTTCCTCGCGCGACATAACCTGTGTCGCAGCGACATCTCCAGCTGGATCATGCACACTGGCGGTCCGAAGGTTCTGGAAGCGACGGAGGAATCCCTGCAATTACCCGAAGGCACGCTTGATGCCTCATGGGAATCTTTGCGCAAAGTGGGAAACCTGTCGTCCACTTCGGTGTTATTAGTACTAGAACAATTCATGAATCTGCGACGCCCCCCCTCAGGCAGCTACAGCATCCTTGCCGCTATGGGACCCGGCTTCTGCGCCGAGTTGGTGTTGCTGCGCTGGTAGGTGAATGCCCAAGGTTATAGGTGAATCGGAGGCTCTCGTAGCCCGGAGCGGTTGTGCTGCAATCGAGGCTACAGACATCCGTCAGGCAGTTTTTCTGTCGCCGTGCTCCATCGAAGAGCTTTGTGATAACGCCCCAGGACGGGATCCCTACGGCCGCCGTCGTGACCAAACGTTTACAAACCGTTTTCGAATTCGTGCCGTCTCATCGGACAGCTGCCTCATCTTTGTCGATAGAAGATTCGCTTTCTACACGGCAGCCGCTGTTGCTGCGCTGGTGTCTTGATGCTGGAGGCAAAGGGCAAATCCGAGGTTCTCGTCGCCGGTGGCGGTCCGGCGGGACTCGCAGCCGCTATTGCCGCTCGTCAGGCAGGCTTCGACGTAGCTGTCGTGGACTGCGCGCAGCCGCCCATCGACAAGGCTTGCGGCGAAGGCATCATGCCCGAGGGGCTGGCGGCCCTTCGCGAGCTGGGGATCACGCTGAATTCGGCAATAGCCGCTCCCTTCCGCGGTATTAGTTTCGTCGACGAACACTCGCGGGCCGAAGCTGCATTCTCCCACGTTGTGGGATATGGCATGCGGAGAACGGCCCTTCATCAACTGCTTGTGCAGCGCGCGGAAGAAACTGGCGTTTCGCTGCGATGGAAGGCCCGAATCACCGGGCTCACCCGCCAAGGCCTTTGCATCAACGGACAGTTCACAGGCTACCGATGGCTAATCTGTGCCGACGGGCAGAACTCCAGGCTCCGCCGCCTGGCTGGCCTCGATCACGGCCGATGCACCAGCCGCCGCTACGGCTTCCGACGGCATTACAAAGTCGCGCCGTGGTTCGGCCAGGTTGAAGTGCACTGGGCCGACTGTGGACAGATGTATGTCACGCCAGTGTCCCAGGACGAAATCTGCGTGGCCTTTGTCACGCGCCACCGACAGCTCCGATTTGACCACGCACTTGCCCGTTTTCCTGCCCTGCATGAGCGTCTGGGAAATGTCGCGCCGGAGAAAGATTACCTGGGGGCGCTGACCACCACGCGCGAGTTCGGCAGAGTGCAATCGCAAAACATCGCGCTGGCGGGTGAGGCATCCGGCTCGATCGATGCCGTCACCGGTCAGGGGTTGTCGCTCGCATTCCGGCAGGCGCTGGCCCTGGCTGATGCATTGCGTGCAGGCGACCTGCGGGAATATCAGGCAGCGCACCGGCGGATAGCGCGTCGTCCGCGACTTATGTCGGCCCTGATGCTGGCCATGGACCGGTATCCCGCACTGCGGCGGCGGGCGTTGCACGCACTTGCGAGCGATCCCGCCGCCTTCGCGCGCATGCTGGATCTCCATACCGGGGCATTGCCTTTGCGCGAATTCGGCTTGCGCCTTGGCATCGCATTGGGGTGGCAATTATTGGCGGCTTGACGAAACGTTTACAAACCGTTTCCCGGTTGTTGTCGTCCTACTTAATGTAAAAAAACCGGGCCGGATTCTAGATATCCAAATTTTGTTTTGCAAGAAAGAGCACGTCCGTGAACTCGAAAATAACCATCCTGCGAACCTTCAAGAATTCCACCACAGCCGTTGTTGCAGTGCTTCTATGCCATGCCGCGGCTTTCGCGCAGCAAATACAAGTCACGCTCAATTCCGCGCAATCGCAGGTGGACTGGACGCTGGGGGCTACGTTTCACACTGTTCACGGAACGTTTAAGTTGAAGAGCGGCTCGATCCTCTTCGATTCCAGCTCGGGAAATGCCAGCGGTGAAATCGTGGTGGATGCGACAAGCGGTGAGAGCGGTAATCAGTCGCGCGACAACAAAATGCACAAAGATGTTCTGGAAAGCCAGCGCTATCAGGAAATCAGTTTCTTCCCCAAGCGCGTTCTGGGCAAGATTACTCCCCAAGGGACCTCAACTCTTCAAGTCAATGGAGTCCTCCACATCCACGGCGCTGATCATGAAATAACACTATCCATCCCTGTGCAGGCCAACGACGGCGAGGTCACGGCCAAATCAGATTTTTCCATACCCTATCAGGCATGGGGCATGAAGAATCCGAGCACTTTGTTCTTGAAGGTCGACGATCACGTGGACATCAGGATCGATGCCGTAGGCAAGCTGACCAGCACCGGAATGGCAGCGGCCGAAAGGTAGCAGAGTAGCGCCGGTCTCCAGCCGTGGCGCAGTCTCCAGACTCGCGGCGTGATCCCGACTTACTGAATCCGCGCCGGCAAAGCTCATCGAGCACAGTACACACACTGCTGCCAACAACAGAGCCTCATGGCGAATTGTCGGAAAGATTCTTACCCACTAAACCTTTTCGCTGAGCACTTCCGCCATCGGCAGTCTCAGCACAATCTTTGCGCCGCCGCCTTGCGCTTCGAGTACCTCGGCGTAGCCGTCGTGCGCCTGAATGGCAGCCCCTACAAATGCCAATCCCAATCCGTGCCCGCAGGAGTGCTCGCCTTTTACGAATCGCTCAAAGGCGTGAGCCCGCAACTCCGAAGGAAAGCCCGGCCCATTATCGGCCACGACTAACTCCGCCTCTCCATTACTTGGGTGCACAGAAACAGTAACCCTGCACCCCGGTGGAAGATGCGTTATTTCATTGTCCAGCAGATTGGCTATGGTGCGATGCAAAAGCGACGTGTCAACTTCCACGAACACAGTTTGCAAATCAGTAACGATATCGTGGCGATGCTCGGCCATGGCCGGTTGGTAGAGCTCCACCACCTGCTGGACCAGTTCCGAAAGGTCGATGCGCTCCTTACGCAGTTGCAAAGCGCCGGCGTCAGCTTCTGCGACGTCCAGGGTTGTATTGAGCAGCTGCGCCAGCCGGTCCAGCCCATCAATGGCCTCGGCAACGCGCTCGCGCCACTGGCCCTCGGTCCCGTTGGAGAGCGCGACTTCAAGGCTGCCGCGAATGGAGGTCACGGGGCTTTTCAGGTCGTGCGCGACGGAGTCAGTGAGTACACGCATCTGGTGCACCGAGGACTGGATGCGGTCCAGCATGCGATTAAAGGTGCTGGACAAGCGCGTGATTTCGTCGTGATAGGGGCCTTGCGGCAGGCGGCTGCTCAGATCGTCGCTGCCCACTCGCGAGACGGCGTCGCTGATGCTTTCCACGCGCGCCAGGGTGCGATAAGCCGCCAGCCAGGTAATGAGAAATCCGAGGAGGACCGTTGCCGCCCAGATCAGCAGGCAGCGTTCGGTCAAGCGATCGAGCATGCGAGCGCCACTCACATCCGCAAAGCCGAGATATAGGCCGCCTCCATCGGGTCGCCGCTTATAAACGACGCGGAACGTCTTCTTCCAGCCCTCCACCTGCACATTGCCTGGCGAACCGGGCTCGAGCTGGGCCCCCTGTATGGCAGCGATGAACCGCCCTTTGGGATTAGGTCCGACCCAAATGGGCTCCTGCCCCTGCGCGGTTTGCAGAAAGAAGACCGAACTCTGATGCCCACCTTTGGAGTCATCGGCATCGGGTACCTCACGCGACGCCAGTTCAGCGACCTCGCCCACCAGCGTGTCATACAGTGCATCGCGTGGCGTATTGGCCGAAACGTCCGCGAGCGTCTCGGCTTCTCCGCTGAGCCAGGCATCGCTGCGCTGGCGAATGTCGCCGGCGATGAGGAAGTACATAATCGCGAACGCCACCGCGCTGCCGACGGCGAACGCCGCCGTGGGCCAGATGGCGATGCGCCACGCCGCCGAGTGCCCCTGCGAACTATGCTTCCTTGAGAACATAACCGACACCGCGAATCGTGTGGATCAGTGCCCGCTTGCCTTCGACATCGACTTTGTTGCGCAAGCGGTAGATCTGCACATCCACAACATTCGTCGCCGGATCGATCCGCATCCGCCACACCCGGTCGAGAATCATGGTACGCGTGACAACGCGTCCGGCGTTGCGAACAAGATACTCCAGCAAGGCGAACTCCTGAGTGGTTAGTTGCAGGATGTCATTGCCCCTGCGCGCCTCGCGCCGCACCAGATCAAGCTCCAGATCGGCCACGCGCAGGCGCACGGCATCCGGCTGACCTGGCGCGCTGCGCCGCAGAAGGTTGCGAACCCGCGCCAGCAACTCGGCGAGGGCGAACGGCTTTGTCAGGTAGTCGTCACCGCCCTGTTCCAGTCCGCGAACGCGCTCGTCGACCGAGCGCCGCGCCGACAGAATCAGCACCGGCGACGAGTGTCCCTGTGCCCGGCAGCGGCTGATCAGGTCGAGCCCGTCCATATCAGGCAGGCCAAGATCGATGATAAAGCCGTCGTAGACCTCTTCCCCGGCCAGCGCCAACGCGGATGTGGCGTCCACGGCCGTGTCCACCTGGTATCCGGCTTCACTCAAGCCGCGATGGAGAAACTCTCGAATTGCGGAGTCGTCTTCAACTACCAGAAGTCGCACACTTGCCTCGAGCCGATTAAGCGCAGCGGTGTCCTGCCAAGCTTCAACAGTTATTTTGATGCAACAGTTTTGTAACAATTATAGGGTCTTAAGGTTGGACGTGAGGATGACATTCAAGCCATCTGGTGCGCGAGTACCACCGAACCCCAGCTCGGCGTCGCGGGGACATCCGCGCCCCGCTCAGTGCCGCTTGAAGTACTGCACCGCCCGCTCGTGCGCTTCCGCCTTTTCGCGCGTGGCAAACGTCCCGAGGTTCCGGCGCTTGCCGGTCTTGGGGTTTTTCTTGCGTGAATAGACGCGGTACTGGCCGGAGGAGAGTTTGCGAATCATGTTTGATCCTCAAACGATTGGATGAAGCGAAGAACGAACGGGAAGCCTTCGCATGCAGGACCTTCGGGTCGAGTGCCGCAACACGCGGGCCTGCGGTTCGGGATGCGACCCAAACAGAAAGGGGAGCATTTCGCTCCCCTTTAAGAACCAAGCAGATCGTTGGATGCTAGTTGCTGAACAGCAATACCCCTTCGTTCTTCTCCTCGCCAACGGGCCGATAGAAAAGCTGGTCCTTGTCGAGGTAGACCTCGATGAAGGCGGGACGTTGCTGGAAGGTGCCCTGAATGAGCGCCTCCGACAGCGGGTCTTCGATGTACTTCTGCAACGCGCGCCGTAGCGGACGAGCGCCGTAAGTACGATCGACGACGGTCTTGTCGAGGATCCACTTGCGCGCTTCTTCCGTCACGGTCACAGTGATCGAGCGCTGCGCCAGGTTGGTGTTCAGCTGCTGCACCATCAGCTCGACGATCTGGATCAGGTCGGCCTCGGTCAGAGCGTTGAAGATGATCACTTCGTCAAGCCGGTTGAGGAACTCGGGATTGAAGGTGCGCTTGACTTCGTTGCGCACCATGTCCTCGACCTTCGACGAGATCGTCTCCTCATGCTCGGACTGGAAGCCCAGGCCGGTGCGCTTTTGCAAGTGCCGCGCGCCGATGTTCGAGGTCATGATGATGATCGTGTTCTTGAAGTCGACCGTGTTGCCCAGCCCGTCGGTGAGCTGGCCATCTTCAAACACCTGCAACAGGATGTTGAACAGATCGGGATGCGCCTTCTCGACTTCATCGAGCAGCACGACCGAATACGGCGCGCGCTTCACGCGCTCGGTAAGCTGGCCACCCTCTTCGTAGCCAACGTACCCCGGAGGCGAGCCGATCAGCTTCGACACGGAGTGCTTCTCCATGAACTCGGACATGTCGAAGCGAACCAGCGACTTCTCGCTGCCGAACATGAACTGCGCCAGGGTGCGGGCGACTTCGGTCTTGCCGACGCCCGTGGGGCCGAGGAAGAGGAAGGAGCCGATTGGCCGGTTCGGGCTCTTCAGCCCGGCACGCGAGCGGCGAATCGCACGCGCCAGCGCGGAGATGGCGCGGTCCTGTGAGATTACCCGCTTGTGCAGCTCTTCTTCGATGCGAAGCAGCTTCTGGCTTTCTTCTTCCTTGATCGACGCGATGGGCACGCCGGTCCAGCGCGAGACGACGTCTTCGATGTCCTCGCGGCCGACCACGCCAGTAGAGGACTCATCGAGGTGATATTTTTCGCGCAGGGCGCGCAGGTTCTCGCGCTCTTTGCGCTCCTCGTCGGAGTAGAAGCGGGCCTTTTCGAACTCGTGGTTCGCAATGGCGTTTTCCATGCGATGCACGATGAACTTGATCCGCTTCTGCACCTCGGTGATGTCCTCGGGCAGGGAAGTCTGGCGAAGCTTCACACGCGCGCCGGCTTCGTCCACCAAATCGATTGCCTTGTCCGGCAGGAAGCGGTCAGGCAGGTAACGGTTTGAGTGCGAGACAGAGAACGTGATCGCATCGTCGGTGTAACTGACGGCGTGAAACTTCTCGTAGCGCTCCTTGATGCCGAACAGAATCTTCACCGCGTCGGCTTCGCTCGGAGGCGGAACCTTCACAGCCTGGAAGCGCCGCTCGAGGGATCGATCTTTCTCGATCGACTTGCGATACTCGGCCGGAGTAGTCGCGCCGATGCACTGGATCTCGCCGCGCGATAACGCAGGCTTCAGGATGTTCGCCGCATCCAGCGAACCTTCCGCCGATCCTGCACCGACCAGCGTGTGCAGCTCGTCGATAAAGATGATGGCGTTCTGCGACTCCATCAATTCCTTCATGATGGTCTTGAGCCGCTCTTCGAACTGGCCGCGGTACTTGGTGCCGGCGACGATGAGTGAAAGATCCAGCGCAAGGATTCGCTTGTCGGCCAGGAACGACGGCACTTCGCCATCGGCAATACGCTGCGCCAGGCCTTCGACGATCGCGGTCTTGCCGACGCCAGGCTCGCCGATCAGCACAGGATTGTTCTTCGTGCGGCGGCACAGAATCTGGATGACTCGCTCCAGTTCGCCATCGCGCCCAACCAGCGGATCGAGCTGGTTGTCCATGGCGGCCTGCGTCAGGTCACGCGAAAATTCAGATAGCAGCGACGACTCGCGCGAACGCTGCGAAGGCTGCGCCTTCTCCTGCGAGGTGCGCGCCAGCTCTTCGCGAATCGACGACAGCCGCAATCCGCGCTCGTGCAGGATTTCAGCGGCGAAGCACTTTTCTTCGCGCAACAGGCCCAGCAACAGATGCTCGGTACCAATGTGCTTATGCGAAAGCCGCTCGGCCTCTTCGGCTGCATAAGCAAGCACACGCTTGCATTCATTGCTTAGGGGCAGGTCCACCGAGGTGGAAACCTTCTCCCGAATTGTGGTGTGACCCTCGATTTGTTTACGGATCGATTCGACCGAGGCATGGGACCGAAGGAACCTATTGGTGAGCGCTTTGTCCTCGCGCAGAAGGCCAAGCAGCAGATGCTCCGTCTCGATGTATGGAGAACCGAACTGACTGGCTTCGTAGCGCGCAAAGAAGATTACGCGCCGCGCCTTTTCCGTGTACCGTTCAAACATGGAACCTCTCCAAGAGCGCGGCGGGACTTTTTTCTCCTGCCGAACTCCGTTACCTTGACTCTCCCCCTCGCCTCCGACTCCGAAATGGCGCATGGAGCCGACTTCTGCTAGCCCAGAGCCCTTACTCTTACAAACCCGCCTGATCGCCGCGTGTTGTCATCATGCCGACAACGACTGCGGAGACACCTCAGTCACCCGGCCGCGTTCCAGGCGGAGAACACGGTCGCACTGCCGCGCAAACCCCAAATTGTGCGTGACGATGAGTGAGGTGAGACGATAGTCGCGATGTAGCCTTGCGATCAAGTTAAAAACCGTTTCCGCTGTCCGGTTGTCGAGGTCACCTGTTGGCTCATCGGCCATCAGGACCTTGGGCCTGGTGATCAGCGCGCGGGCCAGCGCTACCCGTTGCTGCTCGCCACCAGACAACTCGCCGGACCGATGATTCGCACGGTCCCTTAAACCTACCTCCTGCAACCACTCGAGGCCTTGCCGCTCCGCCTCGCCACGCCGCGTGCCGCGCATCAGCAAAGGCATGGCAACATTTTCCAAGGCGGTAAACTCAGGCAGCAGGTAGTGAAACTGCCACACGAAGCCGAGCTCTTGGCCGCGAAACTCCGCCGCATCTTCCTCGGAAAGGCTCCCCAAGCGAACTTGGGCGAAGTATACGTCACCTTCAGAAGCACGATCAAGCGCTCCGAGGATGTGCAGAAGGGTACTCTTTCCGGTACCCGATTCGCCGACAACTGCCAGCATTTCACCGCGCTGAACTTGCAGCGACAAGTTCTCAAAGAGCACTAGATCAGAGTTGCCCGAACGGAAAACTTTCTTCAGATTGACCGCTCGTAACAAAACGTCTTGACCAGTTGGATGCAGGTACGCTCCGACGCGACACAAAATCCGGCCAAGTGGTTGGAACCATGCCCGATCCGGTACTAAGGCGTCAACCCCTGACCTAAGTTCGAATTAGATCATGTCTGCGTTGGGAAGTCAGCGACTTTGCTACGAAAGGAACAGAAAAAAGCACGAAGGTAACGGTTACGATCCTAGGGTGAAGAATCGAGGGCGCCGAAGGAGGGTCGAACAGCGGTCACGATGTTGTGCTCGACAGAATCCTCGGCGCGGATGCAACATCTTGCATAGTAACGTTTCGTTCAGTACTTCAACGCGAGAACCAGAAGGCCGGCATGAGCGAATCTGCGGTGAACACCAAGTCCGAAAAGAGCTTTCTTCCCGCTGCTGGTTGGGATTGGCTCCTGCCCCTCTACGATCCGTTCGTGAAACTTCTCGGCGGGGAAGCGGCCCGCAAGCAGCTGGTCGAGCAGGCACAGTTGCAGCCGGGTCACAACGTGCTCGATGTCGGCTGCGGTACCGGCACCCTGGCCATACTCACCAAGCAGCTTCATCCGGGCGTCGCACTGACGGGCTTGGATCCCGATCCAAAAGCACTAGCAAGCGCCAGGAGCAAAGCAGGAAGGGCGCGCGTCTCCGTCCAGTTTGACCAGGGCTTTGGAGACCACCTGCCGTACCCGGTGGGAATCTTCGACCGCGTCTTCTCCTCGTTGATGTATCACCATGTTCCCGCTGAGCAAAAGGGAGCGCTCTTAAAAGAGGTGTATCGCGTGCTCAAGCCCGGGGGAGAGTTTCACTTGTGTGACTTTGAAGCTCACGAGGGTGGAATGCACGATTTTCTGCTCCGCATCTCGCACCCCAAAGACCGCCTCAAAGACAATACAGAAGAGCGCGTCCTGAGATTAATGGAGCAAGCAGGTTTCAGCGATTGCCGCAAGACAGGCCGCCGCAGCATGTTCGTTGGGATGGTAGCGTACTACTCCGGAAAGCATTAGAGCCGCCGCTCAGAACGACAGCTCCACAGCGGAATATTGGAATCGAGAACCGCGCGGTAGAACAGTCCAATGTCGGCGCGATTCATTCCGAGCGGGCCTCAGCCCGCTCGGACTTTTCCCCAGTGCTACTACCAGATCTGCACGCGCTCGGCAGGAGCGAGGTACAGCGTCTGTCCCGCCTGAACATCGAATGCCGGATACCACGCATCGATGTTGCGTACTGTGTCAGTACGATACTGCCCGGGTGAGTGTGAATCGACCATTACCTGCTGGCGCAAGGCTGCGTCGCGGATCTTTATCGCGTGCGCCTGGCCAAAGGCGATAAAGAACTGCTGCCCGCCGTTGAATCCGTCCTGCGCCGGCGCGCTCTTGCCGCCGAGCGACGCCTGGTATCCATCATAGGCAGCCGCAAGCCCAGCTACGTCGGCGATGTTCTCCGCCAGCGTCTGCTTGCCATTCACGTGGACGTCGGGAAACGGGCTGTAGGCGTCGTACTGCGCCGCCAGCTTCGCGGCTGCCGCCTCAAAGTGCGACAGGTCGGAAGGTGTCCACCAGTTGCGCACCTGGCCCTTCGAGTCGAAGGCGCTGCCTTCAGTGTCGAAGGTATGGCTGACTTCGTGGCCAATAACGGAACCAATCGCGCCGTAATTGGCTGCAGCCGGCGCCTGCGGATCAAAGAACGGAGGTTGCAGAATTGCCGCGGGGAAGTTCAGCGCATTCTGCAACGGCAGGTTCACCGCATTCACCGTCTGCGGCGTCATCGACCACTCATGCTTATCGACCGGCTTGCCCAAACGCGCCACCTGGCGCTGATACTGGAACAGATTGCCGCGCCAGATGTTGCCGAAGATGTCGCCCGCCTTCACCTCATAAGCCGAGTAATCAATCCAGGTCTCGGGATAGCCGATGCCGACATAAAGCGTAGTCAACTTGGCCTGCGCTTCAGCCTTCGTCTTGGGATCCATCCACGAGAGCGCGTCGATGCGCTTGCGGAATGCCGCGATAATGTTTGCGACCATCTCCTGCGCCTGCGCCTTGGCTTCCGGTGGGAAGTAGCGCTGCGCATATAGCTTGCCGACGTCGTCACCAAGTTGGCGATTCACGACTGCGACCCCGCGTTGCCAGCGCGGGCGCTGCTGCGGCGTGCCGGAGAGGACTCCGCCAAAGAACGCGTAACGCTCATCCGCCAAAGGCTTCGACAGATAGAACGCGTACTCTTCGATCAGGTGGTACGCCATCCAGTCCTTCCACGTCTCCAGCGGAGTCGACTCCACCAATGCTGACTCGCCGGCGAACGCCGAGGGCTGCCACACGATGAAGCTGTCTACGTGGCTGAGTCCCGCGCCACGGAAGTACTCGGCCCAATCCAGGCCGGGAGCTTTCGATGTGAAGTCGGATGGCTTCCAGGTGTTGTTGGCCTTGTGGATGTCATCGTTCTCGGCGAGCGTCAAGTGCTTCTCCGCGATCGCGTGTTCGAGCGCGATGATGCGGTCGGCTCGAGCATCGGTGTCGTTGAATCCTGCAAGCTTCAGCATTGCCGAGACATGTGTCTTGTACTTACTGCGCACTTCCTTCATGTGTTCGCTGTCGGCGGTGTAGTATTCGCGATCGGGCAATTGCACGCCGCCCTGAAGCAGGTAGGCGGCATAGTGATCCGAATCGTTAAAGCTCGGCGCGACCCACAGGCCGAACAGGTGCGGCGTATGGAAGTTCGTGTTGTTCAGGGCATCGACATCGGCACGCAACGTCTGGCCGAGCGCGTAGGCAAGTTGCTTTTTGTCGCTGACGGTAGCGATGGCCTTCAGGTGGGGCTCCAACGGCGTCAGGCCCTTGGCGTCAATCGCGGCCTCGTCCATGTAGGAGTTGTAGAGATCGGCAATTTTGCGCTGGCTGGAACCGGCGGCGGCATTGCTCTTTGCGATCTCTTCAATCAGCGAGGCAGTGCGTTTGTCGCTGAGGTCAGCCAGCTTGGTGAAGACACCAATGCCCGCACGATCGGGCGGCAGTTCGGTCTTCTTGATCCAGTCACCGTTGCAATAGAGGAAGAAGTTGTCGCCCGGCTTAACCGAGCGGTCCATGTCGGAGACGCTGATGCCGTGCGTTTCAGGCTTCTGGCTTTCCTGAGTTTGCGCGGGAAGTATCGCGACCGAAAGTAGGCAAAAAACTGCGCACTTCAGCAATGAATTTAGAGGTTGAGTATGGGATGACATGATTGGCTCCGAGAGAGATTCAACGCGGGTGTGCGGTACATGAAGTCGTTGGAAGGCAAATAAAAAGGGTAGCACGACGACTGGGTTATTGCAGTGAGGCAAGGGATGAAATGCAGAAGGCCTTGGTAAAACATTATCGAGCAGAATCTGTTTATCCCGTGGTGCCCGGCTGAAAATACCTGCTCAACAGTCCAAAATAAAACAGCCAGCCCACAATCGCCGCAAACAGTAGCGCGTCAATCCTGTCGAGAACCCCGCCATGTCCAGGCAGCAGCGAGCCGGAGTCTTTAACGCCAGCGCCGCGTTTCAACATGGACTCCACCAGGTCGCCAACTTGCGCGGCGACATTAACGCACACGGCAAATGCAATCACGAGCGCAAGGGGAGCGCGTGAAAAGTCGGCGCGCTGCATCATCACCGACAAGCTTTGGCCCGCCTGCGGCTCCAGCCGCAATGTCCTAAGGAATGCGTAAATTGGCTGTATGTAGCGGAACAGGAGTACAGCAATTACCATCGCGCCGACAACGGACGCGAGCGCTCCCTCCCAACTCTTACCGGGACTGATTCGCGGCGCCATCTTGTGAGTTCCGATTGCCCTTCCCACGTAATAGGCGGCGATATCTCCGCTCCACACCAGAAGCATCAGAAAAAGAAGAAAGAGCGCGCCGTTCATCGACGCTCGCACCAGGATTGTCGAAGCCAATGAAATCCCGACGTACGGCAGCAGCAGAAAAGATACGGCGCTGTCGGGCATTGCTTGCGACAGCGGATCGCGACTTAGACCCGCGATCAGCAAAACGAAGGGCGAAACCACCGTCAGCACAAGCGCTACGCCGAATGCTGCATTCAGCGCAACATGCGGCTGTACGCTCTGCATGGCCTCGAGCAGCCCGGCGCCGGCAAAGCTGACGACAAAAATCGAAGCAAGAAAGACATAGCCCCACCCGCGCATGGGGCGGAAGCCCGTCGCCGCGGCGACGTCGAAGTACTCCCTCGCAGCAAGCACGGCCACGCCCAGCACCAGCGGCGCGAACAACCATAGCGGCGCCCGGAAGAGCACCACAACCACAATTGGAATCAGGATGACTGCAGTCAGGACGCGCTTCACGAAAGGTGTCCGTTGTCGCCAATGAGCCCGCCAAAGCGGCGTTCGCGCTTCTGGAAGGCCTCGATGGCTTCCAGCAGTTGGGTGCCGCGGAAGTCGGGCCACAGCGTTTCGGTGACGTAGATCTCGGCGTAAGCCACCTGCCACAGGAGGAAGTTCGACAGCCGCATCTCGCCGCTGGTGCGGATGACGAGGTCGAGCTCTGGCAGGCCGTGCGTATAAAGATGGCGCGCGATGGAGCGCTCATCGACCTTCAGGTGCTCGATGCCGCCGTTGCGCGAGGCCTCATGCACCAGGGCGTTGAAGCAGTCGACCAGCTCGGTGCGCGAGCCGTAGTTGAGAGCCAGGGTCAGGACCATGCCGCTGTTGCGCTCGGTCATCTCGCGCGCCCACGACATGCGCTCCTGCACCTCTTGCGGCAGTTCATGCTGACGGCCGATGTACTGCAGGCGAATGTTGTTTTCCATCAGCGTCGGCAATTCCATCTTCAGATAGCGCCGCAGCAGGTTCATCAGGAACTCGACTTCACCCTTGGGACGCTTCCAGTTTTCCGCGGAGAACGAATAGAGCGTGAGGGCAGGAATTTTCAGGCGAGCGGCCGTCTCAACCGTGGAGCGCACGGCAGCCACACCGGAGCGGTGTCCGGCAATGCGCGGCAGATGGCGGCGCTTGGCCCAGCGGCCATTCCCGTCCATGATGATGGCGATGTGGTGGGGCAACCGCTCCGGATCGAGGCGGGAGTAAATCTCGGCCTCTTTGCGGTTTAGCCCAGCGGGCACTTGAGCGCGCAAAGCGTACCTCGGATCATTCTTGAAAGTAGCATAGGGCTCAGTCGCTTGCAATGAAGGCAGCGAGGAATCGAACGCCTCACGCTTATTGCGGACTGTCACGCCGTCCACCCCTTTAACGAAGCACGTTCCAGGGAACGTCCAGGTAGACTTTATCATACAAAGTACTTGCTAGATTGAGAAAAATATGGCGGGATTTGAGCGACAATATAAATACGATGAAGCTCGATGTGGAGTGTTATTCCGGTCGAAAAGCCGACGAGCGGCCCACCCGCTTTTCCATGGACGGCCGCCAATACATCGTCGAAGAGGTGCTTGACCAGTGGTACGACCCGGAGAGCGTCTTCTATAAAGTCCGCGCCGACGACGGCAACCTCTACATCCTTCGCCAGCAGACCTCCACGCCGGAGGGCGTGTGGGAGCTGGTCTCATTCCGCCAGGGAAGAGATTAGAGATGGCCGCGAGGCGCGGCCACCCTCATCAGTGTTGCAGCATCGCGCTGGCGTTCTTGTTGCTGTCTTGTTCGTACGGCTCGGAATAAAGATACGTGCCGCGCTTCTCCAGCGGCTTGTCCTCTTCGTTGGGAATGCGGTGGGCATTGGCCCAGGCGTCCTGACGAATGCCGGTGACCTGCCAGGAGACCTTGGCGCCCGGCTTGCCCCCGGCGATCTTGAAGCGGTTGCCGCCGACCTCGCGCGCAATGTACAAGCGCGGCTGCGAAGCGCCAATCGACGTCAGTTGATAGCGGAAGTCGCGGTTGAGCGCCTCGAAGTATTGCGGAAGCTCGACCCACGCCTGCCCGCGCGCATCGAGGCGTGCGATGCCGTTGTAGATGTTCATCATGTCCGGAGATTCGACAAAGGAGTGCGACAGATATTTGTTGGCGGGGTCGAGCGGATCGTCAATCTTGAACGAGCCGCTCAACTTGCTCAGGTTGCCATTGATCTGGAGATTGCCATTGATCGTGACGGCGCCGCCAAAACTGCTGCCGCCACCATTGACTTGAAGAGCGCCGTTGAACCATCCATTACCGCCGCCGTCCACCCAAAACGAGTTCTGGCTCGAGTTGACTCTGGCGAGTATGGAGAGACCGCCTCCGGTATTTTCGAGGATGCCTCCGACTCCTCCAGGACTCGCAGTGGTTAGCTCTCCTCCGTTGTTATGGCCACTGGTCGACAGGTTGGCACCAAAAACGCCGTTACTGCAGCAATCGGCGTTATTGTCATTTGCCACGCCAAGCACGCCGGCGGCAACCCATGTACTGTAGCCATACACGCCGATGCCGGTGGCGGACTGGCCATAAACACCATTTGCCGAGCCGGATGAATCGGTGGACGTGGCGATGCCATAGATGGCCGTGCCGTTCTTGCTTGCGGTGACTCCGTAAACGCCTTTGGCACTGCCACTGGTTGACGTCGCTTTGCCGTAGACTCCGTCAGCGTTGGTGTCGCTGCTGTCGGTTTGTCCAAACACACCGTTAGTAGCGCCCGTGGCGGCCATTGCCTCGCCGTATACACCACTGGCATTCTGCGCAGGGCTGACGGTTGTGCCTGCTACTCCGTCCGCTACGCCGGAAGTGGACTTATTGACACCCCCGAGGGCAGCGCCTGTTGGTGAATTGTTTACCGCCAACAGGGCGGTTGAGTCGTCCGATGTAGCGAAGATGCCGATGCCGTTGGCAGCGTCGCCCCAGACGCCCACAGTGGTGAGGTTTCCAAACATCTGCCCAGTTTGGCTAGCACCGAGACCAACGCCATACACACCCGTCCCGGTCGAAGAATCGGTAATAGCTGACATACCAACCGATTTCCCCGAGCTGGCAAGATTGGCGAAGCTTCCACCCGCCCCGTTCGGATCGTGCGCTTGGCCCTCTACGCCAAAGGATTGATGGCCTTGCGCGCCGCCCGAGGTAACGACACCGATTACGCCAATGCCGTCGTTGCTCGCGCTGGCTCCAGATACGCCGTAGGCTGAGCCGGTTGCCGTATTGGCGATGCCGGAGACGCCCATGCCGCTGGAACTGTTGGTAAGACCTGTCACTCCAGCGCCTAATCCCGATAAGTTGTCATGGAACCCAAGGACGCCGGTGCCACTCGCACCTTGCACGTGGCCTGTCACGCCAATACCCATGACGGTGTCAAAGTTCTGTCCGGAGACACCGGCCGCGGTACCGACGTTGGTGGTTGCATTGATCACGAAGGAGTGATCGACATCGTTGGGATTGTTGTCGATGACCTCGAACTTGCCGCCCGGAGTGGTCGTTCCGATTCCGAGTTTTGCGGTCGTAGGATTCTGGTAAATCGCGGAGTTACAGATGGTGATATTGGGCGGACGTGTCTGGGTGAACAGGGGCAGGTAACCAGTCGCAGCGTTGACGCAGTTTATGACCGTGTCTATTCCCCCGCCCGACTTACCGGTGTTGCCCGTGCTCCCGGTAGTTTGCGTTGAGCCACTGGTCCCGTCCACCGACGGCATTTTCATGAACGCCGAGGGCGGCAAGCCACCGAAGGTCTCGGCATCGCCCGACTTCAAGGCGTACGGCACACTTACCAGCAGCACTCTTGCCTGTTCCGCCTGGCCCTGCGGCTGGACCCCGAGCCACTGCGCCTGCACGGAGGTAAAGATGTCCATGGGGAGCCCATCCGGCTTGGTGGCTCCGAGCTGCACGGTGTAGCGTCCGGCCGAATCAACGTGCACGTTCTGTACCTCCGACCACAGCGGCGCTCCGCCTGATTGCTCGGCATAGAGCGAAAAGGTGATCGCGACGACATGAGTAGGAGCCGCGCCCGGCGCAAGCACCACGCCCTGGGCATTGCTGTCGGCGGGTACAGTTATGCTGCCGCTGAACCTGATGACCTTGGGAACCGACGCGCTGTCAGGCGCGGGGGTGGACGCGGTTTGCGCGGCGAGTGTCACGCTAAGGCACAGAATGGCGGCTGCGATACAACCAAGTCGGATCGTCACAGGCTTCTCCAAGGTAATGACATATTCGCTGACCCCACCCACGTGGGGAGTCGTCTGCCGACTTCGGGGTAGCATTGTCCCCGATAGGTGACGCTCCGAAAATCCCGCGCGGAGCGTCAACAGTTGCGATCAATCAACAATGATGACAATGGCAAAAAACAGCGGTAAATTTGTGGGCTCATCTTCACGTCTCTTGTGCGGGGCGGGCAAGAGACATAGCAGGACGATGCGTGACAAAGCAGGGCATACATGAGGTGCCGCGCGGAAATCGGCGGCTGGACTCCTGGAAAGAGATCGCCTCCTACTTCGACCGTGACGAGCGTACCGTCAAGCGATTGGAGAAGGAGAAGGGCCTTCCCGTCCATCGCTTCCGTGAGAGTTCGGGGGCGCGCGTCTTCGCCTTCACCGATGAGTTGACGCAGTGGATGAACTCGCCCGCTCCCATGGAAGAACCTCGGCTGGAGCAGGAGCACGGCAGCCGGCCCGTGGCACCCGTCGAGGCGATTGCGCCCCGGCGCGTTCGTCCATGGAAAGTTCAGGTCCTTGCTGCGGCATCGATCCTTGCGGCGCTCGTCGGCGTCGGCCTGTTGCATGCCTATCGGCGGCGAAGCTCGCAACCGGTTCTCGCGAGTGAAGCGGCCGCATCCCCCACCTCAGCCAATGCGAGTGCATCCGCGCCGGGAAGCGTTCGCGTGGCCGGCGTCGATCCCGCAGCCCGCGACCTTTACCTGCAAGGCCGTTATCACTGGGACAAGAGAACTCCCGCTGACTTAAACCGCGCGGTGGGCTACTTCAATCAAGCCGTTGCCCGCGATCCCAACTATGCTCCGGCCTATGTAGGACTGGCCAATTGCTACATCCTGCTGCGCGAATTTGCCGCCATGCCGTCGGAGGAGGCGTTTCCCCAGGCGCTGCTCGCCGCGCGCAAGGCGGTAGAGCTCGATGACTCCTCCGCCGAAGCCCACAATGCTCTGGCCATGGTTACCTTCTATTGGAACTGGGAGGCGAAGGAGGCGGAACAGGAATTCCGCCGCGCCATCGAACTGGATCCCAGCTACGTGACGGCGCACCATTGGTACGCCACCTTCCTCATGGTCCTGGGGGGTTTGCCGGAAGCGCTGGAGCAGATCAACCGCGCGCAGCAGCTCGATCCCGCCTCCACCCCGATCCTCGCCGATAAGGCCCACATGCTGGCTATTAACGGTGACAGGGAGCAAGCCATCTCGTTGTTGAAGCAGGTAGCGGCATCTCAACCCGCGTTTTTCTCGACCCATCAGTACCTGTCCTACATTTACCTCGACGACCAGGACTATCCCAAATATCTCGACGAGGCCCGCAAGGCAGCCGCCTTGTCAGGTGATGTTCATCAGATGGCCATCGTGAGCGCAGCCGAGAAGGGTTACCGTTCCGGTGGACAGCAGGAAATGTTGCAGAACATTCTGCGCGTGCAGAAAGCATATTTTGAGGGAGGCAGTATGCCGGCCTTTGCGGTCGCGGAAAGCTACGGTCGCCTGGGGAACAAGACAGAAGCCCTTCGTTATCTCCGCACCTCTTTTCAACGGCACGAGGTTGCGCTCGCGTCCATACGGATCAGCGTGCCGCTGGCGCTTCTGCACGATGATCCCGCCTTTCGGCAACTGGTGGTGCAGGCCGGCCTGCCGCCGCTTTCCTAGATGTGCAGACTTGCTGGGCCAGTGGTACGACCCGGAGAAGTCTTCTATAAGGTCCCCGAAGGTGACGGCAACCTCTACATCCTACGTCACCAGACCACCGTGGCAGATGGCGCGTGGGAGTCGGTCTCGTTCCGGCAGGGAACCGAGTAGCGCTGACGAGCCAGCCCCACTAATCATCATGACAATCACCTGGTACTAGGCTACGATTGCAAACCACTACACGCAAAAACTCCCATTTGCGGCTCTGAAAGGGAAAGTTCTGTGGCCACTGGAAACGCGGCAGTCGCTGTTCGGATTGAGAAGGCAGCCCCAACGAAACAGCTCAAGATCTTCTTGAGCCGCTATTTCTACTTTTGCATGTCGCTGGTGATGGCCGGGCTAGTGGTGTGGGGTTTCAGCCATACGGTCAACACCAGCCTCTTCCATGCAAACCCTCCCCGGCCACTGCTTTTGTGGATACATGGCGCCGCCTTCTCGACATGGATCGTCTTCTTCATCGCGCAGTCGACGCTGGTGCGGGTGCGCGAAGTCAGCGTGCACCGCTTTCTCGGCTGGTTTGGAGCCGGGCTGGCAACGCTAATGGTTGTCCTGGGCTGCACCATTACGGTTGTTATGACCCGCTTCGATGTCAACGTCCTCCACATGAAGGACGTCGCTTCCTTCGTGTCGATTCCGTTCGAAGACATGATCGTCTTTGGAACGTGCATGGCGCTGGCAATTTATTGGCGAAAGAAGCCGGAGTACCATCGGCGACTTGTTTTCATCGCGACATGCGTGCTGATGGACGCCGCGATCGGCCGCTTCGATTTCTGGTTCAACCACAACATCTTCTATGCCGGCTTGGACTTGCTGATCGTGCTCGGGATGCTGCGGGATTGGATGGTGGATGGGCGCGTCCACAAGGTTTACTACTATGCCCTGCCGCCAATGATCCTTTTGCAAAGTGCTGCGGTCTACATGTGGCGAGTCAATCCCGCGTGGTGGCAAGGAATCACCAAGAGAATCCTGGCGGGATGAGACGACGCTGGGTGTTGACACATCAGCTGGGCATCGAAGCCCGCTGACGAGGCATCATACCGCTACTCCACCGCGACCTTTGTCCCTCGCTGGCCCTGTCCTGACAGATGATCGATGCGCTCGTCGATGACCTGGCGGATCGCCTTCAGGAACTCGACGCGCGAGTTCGACAGGTGCTGCTTTACGGCTGGCGAAATTCCAACAAATTCGCGCACCGTCTCGACCAGCTCGCGGCACAGGCAGCGCTCATAACTTACTTGATCGTTCGTGGTAGTTGATTGCGTCTTCCGGGGACTCATGCTGTCTCCTTCATTTCAACCGTTAGAACTTTGCTCTCCAGCCGCGCGCGCGACGGCGACAGCGCCGCCATCGATCGCGGCAATCCAATGTGCCGGCGGAAGCTGCCGATCTGCACGACGAGCTCATCGCCCTTCTTGAACAGCTCGACCTCGCCCTTCGTCGCGAACGGCAGGAGCACGCGAATCTCGTACCGCCCATCTTCTTTACCGAAGGTGTACGGCTTCTCCGTGCGCGTCACCGACGCCGGGTCTTCCCGCTCAGAATACAGCACCCGCGCCAGCTCTTCCAGACGCTGTTTGCCCAGAACTTCGTGCGAAAACAGCGGCACTCGCTTGACCGGAACGGGCGCAAAATACTCTTCGATCTCGTGCACGATGGTGTCCTGCGTCTGGTGCCACTCGTTGAACCATGTGTCCGAAACCTTGGCCGGAAGCAGGCGATTGATCACCACCTGGTCGACCGTCAGCCCGTGCAGCGAGAAGTAGACAAACGCGCGTTGCGTTTCGCGCAGCACCATCTTCTCGGCGTTGGTCACCAGGCGCACGCTGGTAGTCTGCGGGTCCTCCATGATCTCGTCGACGCCTTCCAGCTTCTGGAACAGATCGCGAATGTTACCGAAGTAGGTGTCGGGCGGCAGCTCGAAGGGCGCAACCCGATTGGCGATGGGCCGCACCGCCTTCAGCAGGTTTCGCTGGAAGGGAAAGATGTGCTTCATGTACCAGTCGAGCGTGGTCGGCATGCTGATGAAGCGCATTGATTCGGCCGTAGGCGCTGCATCCAGCACGATGACGTCGTAGCGCTTCTCGCGCCGGTACTGGTTGATGTACATCATCGCGCTCAGCTCTTCCATGCCGGGCAGGATCGCGAGCTCCTCGGCCTCAACGCCGCTGATGCCGGTCGTCCGCAGCACCGAACTGACATAAGAAGAGATCTCCTGCCAGTGGCGCTTGATCTCCTTCTGGATGTTCAGCTCCTGGATGGAGAGGCGGTCGTTGATGGCCAGCGGGTCGGCGGTGGAGACGTGGAAGAGGTCGGTGTCGAGATCGAAGGCGTCGCCCAGGCTGTGCGCCGGGTCGATGCTCATCACCAGCGTGCGATATTTCAGTTGGGCAAGCTTGACGCCGGTTGCGGCCGCAAGGCTGGTCTTACCCACGCCGCCCTTACCGCTGAACAGCAGGATCCTCATGAGACGATTCTAGTTGAGTGACGTAGCTTCTAGCTTCTGATGATTTTGATTTTCGCCCGCCAGCCTCGGTAGTATTCGGTCAATGCCCAGCGATGTTCACTCCAAAGCTGCGCCCGGTCAGAATCTCCTGATCGACGCCGACGACACGCTTTGGGAAAACAATGTCTATTTCGAGCGCGCCATCGCCAACTTCATTTCGTTCCTGAATCATCACGAGCACACGCCCGACCAGGTGCGCGAGGTCCTCTACGATGTAGAGCGCGAAAACATTCGCCAGCACGGTTACGGCATGCAGAGCTTTGCGCTGGCGCTGGTGAAGTGTTTTGAGCAGCTATCGGTCGAGCAACTTACGCCCGCGTTGCGCGAAGCGATTCACGGCATCGCCTACGCCATCGCTGAGCACCCGATGGAACTCCTGCCTGACGTCCCTGAAACCCTCGCTGAGCTGGCGCAGCGGCATCATCTGTTTGTCGTCACCAAAGGCAACATCATGGAGCAAACAGGAAAGTTCGAGCGCTCCGGTCTTAAGGAGCACTTCACCGCTATCGAAGTCGTCGCGGAGAAGAACGCGCGCGCCTACACCTCGCTTGTCGAAAAATATGCGCTGGTTCGCGAGCAGACCTGGATGATCGGCAACAGCCCCAACTCCGACATCAATCCCGCACTCGAGGCCGGACTGCACGCCGTCTTCGTCCCGCACCGCAACACCTGGATGCTGGAGCGCGCCGAACTTCAGCCCGAGATCGGCAATGGAAGGCTGCTGCAGGTCACAAGCTTCGGCCGGCTGCGGGACTACTTCTAAAGGGTAGCGCCGGTCTCCAGACCGGCTGTCGGGGGGACGTCCACGTCTCCGCGTTATCTGTCGAGGACAGTCAGGCTTGCGATGTCGCAATCGATGTCAGGAAAAACGCGCGGGTCAGAGACTCGCGCGACAGCCCGTCTGGAGCCCGGCGCTACAAACTTCTTCCTGCAACTTTCCCGCACGCTCCGGTTTATAAACATCATCACGAGAAGGATCGCATGAGCCGCCGCCAACTCTGCCTCGCTGCATTGCTCTCGTTACTAGCGGCGGTGAGCCTTTACGCAAAGAAGCAGAAACCATCGCGGGCAGCTAACGACCCCAAGCACGCGCTCCATGCACTTGATCGGCTCACCTTCGGGCCGCGTCCCGGTGATGTTCAGGCCGTCATGGCGATGGGCGTCGACAAGTGGATCGACCTGCAACTGCATCCCGACAAGATCGACAACACCGCCATGCAGTCGCGGCTCGCGGCCTATCGTACGTTGCAGATGAGCACCCACGAGATGGTACTGGCGTTTCCTCCCAATCCCGTAGCCAAAGCCGCGATGGATGGCAAGATACCGATGCCGCGCGATCCTTATCGTCACGCGATTTATGTCGCAGCCATTGATCGCGTCGAGGAGAAGAAGGAACAGAAGCAGAATGCGCAGGAGACTGCTGCCACCGGCAATTCGCAGCCGGGCGACTTAACGCAGAGGCAAATTGAGCGCCGCGAAGCGCACAGTGCGGTTGATGAGCTGATCCTGCTGCCGCCGCCGCGGCGCATGAGCCGCATCTTGAGCCTGCCCGTCGGCGAGCAGCATGACCTTTTGCAAGGCGTTCCATATCCGAAGCGGCAGGGGCTGCTGGCCGGCCTTACGCCGGAGCAGGCTGAGACGGTGGTCGCACTGAATCATCCCCAGGCCGTCATCGACGGCGAAGTGCAATCGGCGAAGCTGCTGCGCGCCGTCTACAGCGAACGCCAACTGGAGGAGGTGCTCACCGATTTCTGGTTCAACCACTTCAATGTCTATATCGGCAAGGGCGGCGACCGTTACCTCGTCACCGGGTATGAACGTGACGTCATCCGGCCGCATGTGCTCGGCAAATTCAAAGACTTGTTGATTGCCACCGCGCAGAGTCCGGCCATGCTCTTCTATCTCGACAATTGGCAAAGCGAAGGTCCGAACTCCGATGCGGCCCTGGGACGCCCCGCTCGCGCGAATGCCCCAATGCGTCCTGGGCCGTGGGCGCGCTTTCCCGGCGGAGCATATCAGCAGCGCACGCCGCAGGCGAGCCCGCAGAGCAATCAGCCGAAGCGCCGCAGCGGCCTGAACGAGAACTACGCGCGCGAGTTGATGGAGCTGCACACGCTTGGTGTCAACGGCGGTTACACGCAACACGACGTCACCGAAGTCGCGCGCGTCTTCACCGGCTGGACACTCGATCAGCCGCAGCAGAGCGGTGGCTTTATCTTCCGCCCGCGTCTGCACGAGCCGGGCGACAAGAGCGTGCTCGGACATCGCATCAAGGAAGGCGGCGAAGGCGAAGGCTTGCAGGTGCTCAAGCTGCTGGCGGGCCAGCCGGCGACGGCGCGCTTTATCTCGACTGAGCTTGCGCAGCGTTTCGTTTCCGACAATCCGCCGCAGGCGTTGATCGACGCGATGTCGAAGACCTTTCTCAAGAGCGATGGCGACATTCGCGAAGTGCTGGTCACGATGTTCCGCTCCCCCGAGTTCTGGGCACCCGAGGCGTATCGTGCGCGGGTGAAGACACCGTTCGAGTTCGTCGCTTCGTCATTGCGAGCGACACAGGCTCAGATTGTCGATCCTCAGCCGCTTCTGCTGACGCTTAACAAAATGGGCCAGCAGATGTACGGTTGTCAGCCTCCAACAGGTTATTCGACGAAGTCCGAGGTCTGGGTCAATTCCGCGGCGCTGCTTGATCGCATGAACTTCGGACTGGCGCTGGCGACGAACAAAATCCCGGGGACAATGTTTGATCTGGCGCAGTTGGTGAGCTCAGCAAGCGGTCCGTCGTTGCTTGCTGCAAACAGCAGCCTGAAATCGGCGCCCACGGATTCCGGAACCAATGGAAGTGCGGCGGCAAAACCAATACGAGGCGGGACTCCCGCAACAGGTGCCGTGCCGCCGGCGGCAACAGGTCTGGCTTCTACGCAGGGTGAGGCGATGGATCCATACCGGGTGCAACTGAAGCTGGAAGAAGCGCTGCTGGCAGGTGATGTGTCGAAACAGACGCACGACACGATCGAGGAGCGCATTGTGAGTCCGCAAGTGGTGGCCGGAGGACAAGATTCGAATCATCTGCCGAACGTGAACATCATTGCAGGTTTGTTGCTCGGCTCGCCGGAGTTTCAAAGGAAGTGAAGGAGATGAGGTCTCAGTCAACCTCTTTCGCGAAGGCTTGTGTCGTCCCCGGGGGACTCCGGACGAATTATGGCACATACACCGCCCTGAAGGGCGGGGCTATGATTTTTTGCGCCCAGGGCGCTTGTCTCTGTGCAATTGCACGGAAGATGAGGGCAAACTTTTTAACTGTGCCGAATCCAGACCAACAACGGCGTGCGGAGTGCCGATTGCTGAGTGCCGATTGCTGAGTGCCGATTGCTGAGTGCCGAGTGCCGATTGCTGAGTGCCGATTGCTGAGTGCCAATTGCTAATTGCTAATTGCTAATTGCTAATTGCTTCCTATGCTTACTCGACGGGTATTTCTACAAAACGGTGCCATGGCGCTTGTTGGCACGGCTGCGATTCCGTCGTTCCTTACTCGTGCGGCGTGGGGGACAGCCAGCGGGTCGTCGAGTAAGCGCCTCGTTGTTATCTTTCAGCGTGGCGCTGCCGATGGTCTCAATATTGTCGTGCCACACGGGGAGCCGTCGTACTACGCCATGCGCCCCAGCATCAGTACCCCGCGCAATCAAGTGATCGATCTCAACGGCTTCTTCGGACTGCATCCTTCACTCGCGCCCTTCAAGCCGCTCTGGGAGCAGGGGCATCTCGCGATCGTTCACGCAGCCGGCTCACCGGACACGACGCGCTCGCACTTCGACGCGCAGGACTACATGGAATCCGGCACGCCCGGGGTGAAGAGCACCACCGACGGCTGGCTCAATCGCACATTGCAGACTGAGAGCGCCGCGAACGATGTCCCGTTTCGCGCTGTCGCGCTAGGTACTTCGTTGCCGCGGATACTCTCGGGCAAGGCATCTGCGATTGCGGTCAGCAACGTCAACGGCTTCTCCATCGCCGGGGGGAATCCCGCGGCTGCTCCTCTCGGCAACACTTTCGAAGCGATGTATGCGCAGTCGGTCGACGCTGTGCTGCACGGCACCGGCCAGGAAACCTTCGAAGCGGTGAAGATGCTGAAGTCTACCGACCCACAACGCTACACGGCCGCTCCGGGGGCGAACTATCCCAAGGGCCGCTTCGGCGACGCGCTGCGCCAGACGGCGCAACTGATCAAGGCCAACCTTGGCGTGCAGATTGCCTTCACCGACATCGGCGGCTGGGACCACCACGTGAACGAGGGCGCGGTTGAAGGGCAGCTTGCCAACGTGCTGCGTGAGTTTTCGCAATCCATCGCCGCGTTCTGGACCGATCTGGGCGCACTCGGCGAAGACACCATCATCATTACGATGTCCGAATTCGGCCGCACCGCGCGCGAGAACGGTAATCGCGGCACCGATCACGGCCATGCTAACGTGATGTTCGTTCTTGGCGGTCCGGTGCGCGGTGGACGTGTCTATGGCCGATGGCCTGGGCTCGACCCGGTACAGCTCAATGAAGGCCGCGATCTGGCGCTCACCACCGATTTTCGTCGCGTCATAGGCGAGGCGGTTGCACTTCATCTCGGCAACTCGCATCTGAGCACCGTTTTCCCGGGATTTGACAACTCGCCGCAGCAGTTTCTGCGATACATCAGTGGCTAGTGGCTGGTGGTCAGTGACCAGTGAAAACGATGTGCGCGCAGCATTAGCGGAGCGGCGCGTCAGTGTGATAGGACCATCCCGACCGAGGTCGAGGCATTTCTGATCTGCCACTATCCACCGATCACTAGCCACTTGTCTGGCAACTGACGCGTGCCTATTTCCCATCCAAGCTGTTTGGCTCAAAGTACAACTCCCATGTCCCATTGGAAACCTTATCTGCGCCTGTCTCTCCTGCCGGCGCTTCTCGTAAGCCTGCTCGTCAGCTCGGGATGTCATCGCACCGACGTGCGTTCAGCGCTGGCGGCCAACAGCTTCGTGGGAGGCAGCGGTGAGCCGACGATGGTCGCGGTCTACCTGCCGTGGTTTGGTCGTCCCGGGCACATCAACGTTAGCTACTCGTCACAGGACCGGGTTGTCCTCGGAAACCAGATCGCGCAGGCGAAGCAGCTGGGTATCACGGCCTTCGTTGTCAACTGGTACGGCGAGCACCACGATTTCGAAGACAAAGCCTATGGACTGATGCAGCAGGTCGCAGCCGAGAACAATTTCAAGGTTGCGTTGATGTATGACGAGGACGACGCCGATCCGGCAACGGAGACTGATGTCGTCATTGCAGACCTGCAATATGCCTACGATCATTACATCGGCCCGCGCGCCGTGGTTCCTCGGGACAACTATTTGAGCTACGACGGCCGGCCGATGATTTTCATCTTCCCAAAGGGTGGCCACACGGACTGGAACCGCGTTCGCCAGACGGTGAACTCGTGGGAGAATCCGCCGCTGTTGTTGATGAAAGACATTCGGCCGGATGTGGCCGATGCGTTTGATGGTTTTTACGCCTGGGTTAATCCCGGCAAACAGGGCTGGCACGGGGGCGGCAACAACTGGGGCGAAGACTATCTCGACGACTTCTACAAAACCATGATTACTCGCTATCCCGGCAAGATTGCCGTAGGCGCGGCCTGGCCCGGCTTTGATGATTCCAAAGCGAGCTGGACGCAGAACCGGAAGATGGATGGGCGCTGTGGACGAACCTTCAGCGATACGCTGCGTCTGTTCCGCCGCTACTACGATCAGCAACGGCCTCTTCCGTTCCTGATGATTGAAACTTGGAACGATTATGAGGAGGGCACGGCGATCGAACGCGGGGTGAATACGTGTAAGTAGCTTAATCGCTCTTCGCTTGTTCGCCGTTCGCTCTTCGCTACAGATAGCGAAGGCGATGTTGTTCGATGGGCCAGCTTATAGTGGTCACATGCCAACTCGCAAATCCGCGCCTCCGAAAAAGAGGACGCCACGTCTCAAAGTACTCTCCTCCAAGATTGTTTACCGCGGCAAGGTCTTTAGTGTCTCGTCTGACAAAGTCCACGAGCCCACCGGCATTACGGCACAGCGTGACGTCGTGCGCCACTCCGGTTCGGTGGTTATCCTCGCGGTCGACGAGAGGGGTGACGAGCCGAGGATATTGCTGGAGCGTCAGTATCGCTATGCAGCCCGTGACTATCTTTGGGAACTCCCGGCCGGCCGCATCGATCCTGGTGAGAAGCCCTTGGCCGGAGCCAAACGTGAGTTGCTGGAAGAGACCGGCTATCGCGCGCGGCAGTGGAAGCTCGCGCTATCGTTTTATGCCAGCCCCGGATTTCTCGACGAGACCATGATGCTCTTCCTCGCACGCCAGCTCACCGCGGGAGTCGCCGAACCCGAAGACGACGAGCGCATCGAATGCCGATTCGTTCCCCTCTCCCAAGCCATTGAGATGATTCTTGGTGGAGAGATTCATGACGGGAAGGCGATCGCCGGCGTGTTGTGGCTCTCGGAAGCACACCGGCGGGGGAACCTTTGATCTAAGACTAAAGTGTTGCTACGAACTAGGCTATTTTCCGTAACTCGTGTCGGAGAGGATGTCGAAAAATCCTCTAAAAATGCGGCTCATCACTATATACTCTATTGACAACACCACGAAACGGCGGCATAGTTAGGATAAGCAGTTCCACGCAGGCTCCGAACAGCGTGCCAATCGTCACGTGGGGAGAATTCCTATCCGCAAGCTTGGCTTCTGGGCTCAACCTGATGGACGCAAATCAAGACCAGCGCTCTTAAAGGCGGGGTGCTGTAGGGCTCTGCCCGGAGGAAAGGAAAGTGAGATTGAAAGGGACCGTGAAGTGGTTTAATAACGCGAAAGGTTTCGGCTTTATCGGCCGTGACGACGGCAACGCAGATGTGTTCGTGCACTACAGCGCGATCAACGCTGAAGGATACAAGAGTTTGCAGGAGGGCGATCAGGTAGAGTTCGAGATCGTCGAAGGCCAAAAGGGCCCGCAAGCAGGCAACGTGACGCGAACGCAGTAAACGACTTTTCAATGGAATTTCAGGCCCAGCCGGGTGGCTGGGCTTTTCCTTTTTCTGAGTGGCCGCTTGTTTCTATATAGTTGACTTAGTCAACTATATTTGTTGTACTTATCAACTAAATCGGAGGCCTGGTCATGGGAACCCCGCCAGCGCGAGCGCATCTACCACGGATCGAACCCTCGGTCATCGCCGCTGTACGCCGCTTTAATCGTTTTTACACACGCCAGATTGGCGTGCTGGAGGAGGGTCTTCTCAAAAGCCCCTTTTCCCTGACCGAAGTGCGCGTGATGTACGAGTTAAACCGCCGCCAGAACCCTACGGCCACGGAGTTAACGCGCGAGCTGGGGCTGGATGCCGGTTATCTCAGTCGCATGCTGCAATCGTTTCGCAGACAGGGATTGATCGAGAGGGTTGCTTCGCATCAAGATGCGCGCCAGGCCTTGCTCTCGCTGACACGCAAAGGCCGCAAGGTCTTCGCCCCGCTCGACGCGGGCGCAAACGAAGACGTCGCCGCGCTGCTGGCCCGGCTATCTCCTGCCCGCCGGCAGCATCTCTTGCGGGCCATGCATAGTATGGAAGAGATCCTCGCGCCGGAAAAGCAAAGCCGCGAGCCGTATTGGCTGCGATCGCACCGTCCCGGCGACATGGGATGGATCGTGCATCGCCACGGCGTTCTGTACGCGCAGGAATATGGCTGGGATGAACGTTTCGAAGCGCTTGTCGCGGAGATTGCCGCCAAGTTCATTCAACACTATGACTCCCGTCGTGAGCACTGCTGGATCGCCGAACGCGACGGCGAGATTTTGGGATGCGTCTTCCTGGTGCGCAGCAGCGCGACCATAGCTAAGCTGCGGCTGCTGCTGGTGGAACCGACGGCACGCGGCCTTGGTATTGGACAGCGCCTGGTAGAACAGTGTGTCCGATTTGCGCACCGGGCGGGATACCGCAAGGTCCTGCTCTGGACCAACAGCGTTCTGCTGGCAGCGCGTCATATTTACAAGAAGGCCGGCTTCCGCATCATCCGACGCGAGTGGCATCACAGCTTCGGCCACGACCTTACCGCCGAGACCTGGGAATTGAAGTTGTGAGTACGCATGAGGATGTAGTCGTCCGGCAAGCCACACGGCGCGATGTCGCCGGCATCCTTGACTGTCTTGCCGCAGCCTTCGAGCCTTATCGCACTCGCTACACTCACGATGCCTACCTGGACACGGTGTTGACTCGCGAAAGGCTGAACGCCCGACTGAACTCCATGCGCGTGCTCATTGCGATCACAGGCAAGCGCGAGGTGATTGGCACGATTGCCTGCGGTCTCGCATCACCTGCGGAAGGCCATCTCCGCGGCATGGCGGTGCTTCCGGAGTGGCTTGGCCGCGGGATTGCCGAGCGGTTGCTCTCGAGCGCGGAGGCGCATCTCAGGCAACAAGGCTGCGCGCGAATCACGCTCGACACGACCGAACCGCTACGTCGCGCCATGCGTTTCTACGAGAAACATGGGTATCGCCCCTCCGGCCGGATAACCGACTTTTTCGGCATGCCGCTGCACGAATACGTCAAAGCGATCGGCACAGTCCAGAGGTAGGCTGCTTTAGCGACAAAGTGAAAACCAGCATCTCAGCTGGGAGGTGTACGGTCGGAAACCGCTGTAGCGGTTCGGGTGTGCTCCTGGCGGGCGTGGTGATTCTGGGCTCCTTCCGGCTACACTCGAATGCGGATGTGTGTGCATTGGAGGTAAACACGAACTTGCGTCGAGCTGCGATCTGTCTGCTGATAGTTGTCGGCCTCATCTCACCGGCATGGCCATGGGGCAACGAAGGCCACAGCGCTATCAACCGGGTTGCGGCGGAGAAGCTGCCGGACTCCGTTCCAGCGTTTCTTCGTAACGCCGGTGCACAGCTGGCCTATCTCGCGCCCGAGCCGGACCGCTGGCGTGATGCTTCGGAACTGGCGCTGAAGCGCTCCCAGGAGCCGGACCACTACATCAACCTTGAAGTAGTCGAAGGCATGGAATTTCCGCCGGACCGTTACAGCTTCTATCGCGCCCTGGAGGCCAAACGCGAGCAGACACCCGGGCATCCGGACGATCTGTTGCCGGAAAATGTCGGCTTGCAGCCATACATCACGATTGAGGTTTTCGAGCGCCTGATCGTAGCTTTCCGCGAGTATCGCGCCGCGCTGCGCGATCATCGTAACCCCGACTTCGCTGAAGCCAACGCCATTTTCTACGCCGGATGGCTTGGACACTATGTGGGCGACGGTGCGAATCCCTTGCATACCAGCATCCACCTGGACGGCTGGATTGGAGCGAATCCGAACGGTTTCACCACCTCGCGCGGCATTCATCGCAAAATGGAAACGACGTTCGTGAATGCAAACCTGAAGCGCCTGGAATTCGCCAATCTTGTGCCCTCCAAGCCCCGTTTGCTGATGGATCCCTTCCATGATTACCTGAAGTTTTTGAACGACTCGCATCAATACGTGGACGAGGTGTATAGGCTGGAAAAGGAGGGGGCTTTGGAGGGAAAGGGCAATGACACCTCGATTGAGTTTATTCGCCAGCGGCTAGCTGCCGGGGCTGGTATGCTGCGCGACATGTGGTACACGGCGTGGGTGATGAGCGGAGTGCCGCCGCCGACCTCCTCCGCTGCCTCAACACCAGCCGCGGAGCCGGCGAGCGACAAGCATTAGGAACCATTTATTCACGTGCGGGCAGCGAGTTCTTGCCCGCAGCAGTCCAGGACCGCGATTCGAATTCCCGGAATTGCATTTCCAGCTTCCATTGCAGCCGTGCCTTATCGCTGGTATCAAGCCGCGCCTGACACACGGATGAGGCCGGTTTCGTGCCGGGGACGTCGGCAGCGCATTCCTTCGCCAATACGAAGTTTTTTCCGTCACGCCAAAGGCTCGCACCGGGGATGAATGCATGTTCCAGGCTGGTGCGCGCCATCTTCTTCAATTGCAGATAGTCGAGTTTCTGGTCTTCTGCGGCACGAAGATATTCCTGCGTCATGTCGGAGCGAGCCACGCCCTCATCGTCGGTGGCCAGCGCCACTGGCACGCCGGCGCGAATGTACTCGCTCAGGGGATGCTTCTTACCACTCACTCCCAGGATGACGGCGTTGCTGGTGAGACAGATTTCCACCATCACGTTTCTGTCTGCCATTTCATGCAGAAGTTGCATCGGGTCCCTCTCGTACATGACATCGACGCCATGACCGATGCGCTCGGCGTGTCCGGTTTCAACCGCGTCGCGGATGTGAAATCGCAGTCCCTCAGGAGGTACCAGGCCCTGCCACAACTCGCCGGCGTGAAGCGTGGCGTGCACTTTGGGATAGCGCTGGTGCAGGAAGTCAATCATCTGCATCTGGAGGGAGAAGTCCTTCATGGGGACGTACCAGTCCTCGGGCATCACCAGATTGAAACCGATCACATGCGGGTCGGGAGGGACCATCGAGGGGTCGGCTCCCGCCATCAGGAAGCCAGCCAAAATTTCGGCGAACACCATCTCCTTCGGCTTGCCTCTTGCCACCTGATACAGAAATCGTTGCTCCACCTGGCAGCCCGCGTCAGCGTCTCGTAACCCGCAATGCAGGATCTTGTCACGTGCGTCTTCGTCGGCGCGAAGCTGCTGGCTGGCCGCCTTGAGGAGCTGGGGCAGTCCACGATCGATCAGCTTTTGTTGCAGACTGCCGAACTCAGGATCCCATCCCTGTGACCCGGCGAGGGCATCGACCTGCTGCCCCTCCAGAGTGACCATTAGCTCCTGATAGATCTCGTGTTGCGAAGCGGCGCGGGAAGCGGCTTCGGCCAGCATTTTGTCCGTCGTGTCCTGCGTGGCCTGCGAAAACTTGCCAAAGGTGTCGAAGAAATGATCGTGTCCCGACTGGCCGGAGTATTTCCAATTCCGCATCGAGAAGGCGTCGATCATCTGGTTGTAGAGCGCAGGATCAGCCAGGGCCTCGCCCGCAGGTCGCCGTGGCGGCGTGCACGGGCCGGCGGTGAGCGTCGTGGTTTTAGGATCGACACAATCCTGAGCTTCGGCGGCCCAGCGGATCAACGATTCCGCATAGACTTCGCCACTGAGATGAATGTGCAGATCACCGCCCTTCGGCATTTCGCTTAGAAATGCCAGCAGCAGGTTGGGATTGTCGCGGATGCTTTCAAAATAGCGGGCGGTGCGGGCTTCCTCCGCGCCGGATCTGGAGTCAGCCGCACGCGAAAACGATGGCAGGATCAGAAAAGGCAGGACGACAAGCAACAGAGATCGGGGAGCACGGGTGTTCATTACCAGCCTCTTCGTTGATTCCAGATACTGGGGAAGCGCCGATGATGATAACCGAATGCTACCGCCGGAAGCCATCAGGGAAAGTTGAGTTTGGCTGCGTCTTTCTCTAACATCCAGTTTTGCCCCGGGGGCGAATTCCTTCCGTGGACACACTGAAAGTTCTCATCACGCGCCAGCAAATCGCGGCCAAAGTCGCCGAAATGGCTGCTCGCATCACCGCCGATTTCGCTGGAGAATCTGTCGTCCTGATCGGCGTTCTCAAAGGCGCGACCATTTTCCTTGCCGACCTGGCCCGTCAGATCGAGTTGGACGCCAGCTTCGATTTCATCGCCGTTGCAAGTTACGGAAATGCGAAGCAGCACAGCGGGGAAGTGAAGCTGGTGAAAGATGTGGACGAGTCCATGGCCGGCAGGAACGTTATTCTGGTGGAGGACATCCTCGACACCGGCCTGACTCTCACGTATATCAAGAAGCTTCTTCACGCGCACCAGCCGAAGAGCTTCAAAATTGCTGCCCTATTGGACAAGGTCTCGCGCCGCACCGAGCCGATCGAGGCCGATTACGTTGGTTTCGAGATTCCCGACGAATTTGTCGTGGGTTATGGACTTGACTTTGGCGAGCGATATCGTAATCTGCCAGATATCTGTGTGCTGGAAACTAACCCAGACGGGGCATAGAATCTAAGCTGGCTATGTCAGTGTATTCGCCTGTAGTCGCCGGAATAGCGGCCCTTCCTGTTAATGACTGGCGCAGCGCCGCCAAGTTGATCGAGCATACCCTGCTGAAACCGGACGCCACTCGCACACAAGTTACCGCGATTTGCCACGAGGCAGTGCATTATGGATTTCACCTGGTGATGGTGAACCCAGCCAACGTGGCATTGGCCGCGGCTGAGGTACGCGGATCGGATGTCAAAGTCGGTACCGTCATCGGCTTTCCTTTAGGAGCCAACCTCACAGTTACCAAGCTCTTCGAAGCGGAGAACGCATTGCGGCAAGGCGCGCATGAGCTCGATATTGTGATGAACATCGGCGCTCTGAAATCTGGCGATCGCCAGGCGGTGAAAACTGAAATGCGCAGCCTTACAGAGCTGGCGCATCGTCAAGGAGCTCTCCTGAAACTCATCCTGGAAAATGCGCTGCTCACCCAGGAGGAGAAGATCCTCGCCTGCGCCTTGGCTGCCGAAGCCGGCGTGGACTTCGTCAAAACCTCCAGCGGGCTTGCGGATTCCGGTGCGACGGCCTCTGACGTTGCGCTCATGCGCGGCGTGGTGGGCCTGAAGATTGGCGTGAAAGCGGCGGGCGGCATCCGTACCGCGGCCCATCTGCTGGAGA